>CAWGAV010000009.1:0-41165 GCA_963820625.1 uncultured delta proteobacterium | reverse complement strand
TCATAACTTGCAACCTCCTGATACTATTTTATCCTTCCGCTAACAAAGGTCTTTATATATTTAGACAAAAATCCTATTTCCTTTCTGGAAAGAACATAAAATCCTCTCTTTGATACCCAAGGGCTTCTAAGAAAGAAAGGATATTCTCCTCATAAGAAGAAGAAGTTGGTATGGATCGGAAACCATATCTTCCAAAATGTTTCTGTGCTGAGTGATAAGCCTGCCAGAAGGATTCTGTCTGGCAGAAGATATTGATTACCCTATCAACTTTACCAATCAGTCTCTCATATTCAAAGGCAATAAGCCCTTTGGCATACTGTGATTCCTTATCTCTGATATTGTCATTTGCAATGATGCCGAAATTATGATGAAGAAGACGGAGATGAAGGCTGCTTTCGATTCCGTACTCTTTCTTAAGATAATCCACTAAGATTAAGTGATGGAGCGTGTTGGCAATCTGTCCAAGAAGGTAAACCCAGTCCCCTCTCATACTCATAAAGAATCTGAAGACGTCCTCGCTGTCTCCATGACGAGGAATCCTCCGCCCCACCACCCCCAATCCGTCCCGATACACCAAGAGCAAATGGGCAAGTTCATGGGCGATGGCTTCAATTCGTTGTCCTTTGTCCAGCGAATCGACGATCCGGATAATGGGCTTCTGGAGGGCAAGGCCAATAGTTGTGGCCGGGTGTTCTTCCCGACTCCGATTATTTCGCCCGCTTGCAACCACCTCTATCCTGATGCCCTGTACATATGAGGTCGTTTCATGGAAATAGCTCCATCAGCTCAACCGATCCTAAAGAATACAGATCAAAGGATCTCTTAGGTGGGAAGGTAGAACCTCTGTTTGTAAATGTATGAAACGATCCCATCTCGTGGATCTCAAATGAGCCATTTTTAAGAATTATGAATAGATTTAATATATAATATTTATGATTTCAAGTAATAAAAAGTAATAATAAGTAATTTTTTTCTTGACAATCGAGATTCTTCTGAATAGCATAGAAGCCTCCTTAAATAGGGGAGGGTTCTGTCGCAATCCTTAAGAAGGGGGGTGAAGGGTTTCTCAGTGCTCAGCGCTAGTGAAGGTCAGTTCGTATTTCTACCAGTAAGTTGTAGGCGCGGCCAGCTTTGAAAGATGTTGCGTCGTACCGCAAACACAGCCTGCCAATACGAAAAAACTTGAGGGGGGAAAGAGATGAAAAAATTTACTGTTTTAACTTTATTGGGATTTTTGATCATGGCTTTTGGTACAACTGTTTATGCGCAGAAATTAAATTTTAAGGCTTCAGGTTATATCGATTTCCAAACATTTTTGGATAGAAATGTTCCGCCTAGAAATCTCACCGCGGGCATTATTCAGGTTACCGATAAGGACTTTGCTTTTAATGCAAATAACAAAGACAAGTCATTGGATAGATCGCTTGGTTACTTGGATTCCCGTGGCATCCTCAGATTCGATGCGGTGATGGATAAGAGTTTGAGCGGCACGGTCATCTTCGAGATTGACGCTTATCGATGGGGTGGTTCTGCTGGCTGGTTATCTACCGGCAAGGGTCAGACTGGCCAAGGTGCTATGGGTGGGACACTGACCTTGGGGAGCGAAAGGAACACCAATGGTGTCTGGACGACTGACCGCGCCTGCGTTGAAGTGAAAAATGTCTATTTCGACTTCGGCCTTCCTTACTTCGGAATACCAGCGCCCATGACAGTAAGGATTGGTGCTCAACCCTTCGGTGTCCGGCCACACATATTGGTCTATGATGACGGTGCTGGCATCACGGGTGGCATTCAGGCAGGTCCTGTAATGATCATCCCGATGTGGGCAAAGATTGCTGAAGGTCTCGACTGGGCTGCAGATGACGCGGATTTGTATGGTCTCCATGTGAATGCCAAGCTGGGTACCTTCACCATCGGCGGTTACGGTCTCTACTACAACATGAATACTTATCCGGTTCAGTATACTACCGCAGTGAATTTCCCTGGCTGGGCCACACCCACAACAGCGACCGTCGGTCTTTATGAGGCAGGAACACAAAGGGCTAATTTTTGGTGGTTCGGAGCTTATGTAGATGGGAAAGCAGGTCCAATTGATCTCAACTTTGACTTTGTTTATGACAATGGAAAGGTTAAGCAAAAAAACCATATCAATTCTGATGGAACAGCCAATGCTGTTTATGCACCAGATGTAAAGTACAAAGGATGGGCAGGACGCCTCAAACTTGACTTCCCGTGGGAGAAGTTCAACTTCGGAGTGGTGGGAATGTATGCCAGTGGCGCTGATGCGAATAAGACTTCAATCAGCGGGCTTGCTGGAACACCTGTCGCCAATCCTGCAGCAGCCCCTAACCTATCCACCAGAGTCAGTTCCTACGTGGTGCCTCCCGGTTCAGAACAGGATACAAATAATAATGAGTCGATCGTTGTCTATGGCACAGACGCAGGAGCCTCCGGAGGGATCGGCATCGCGAAAAACACCAACCCTAATCAAGTCTGCAGAGGTGGATTCGGCGGAACCTGGTTTACCAAGCTTTACGCCAGTATTAAGGCAACATCCTGGTATAAAATCACCCTCCAGGGACTTTACATCGGTGATACCACCAAACACGGAAACACCCTCGGCAATGCTGTGAAGCCTGGAACTACAGCCCTTAGGGATGACAATGACATTGGCTTTGAATTAGATCTGATCAACGAAATAAAAATCTATAAAAACCTCGCCTTCACTTTCGGTGGTGGGTATCTCTGGGCCGGGGATGCCTTGGATATTAAGAGAGGAACGCTCAACAACAATTACTCACCGAAGAACCCTTGGGCGGTCAGAACAAGACTCATATACACTTTCTAATCGAGTTGTATTAAAAAAGGCGGTCCTTCGGGACCGCTTTTTTTGTCCTTTTAAGCCCTTTCAATCTTTGCCAACGCGAAGAACGAGCTTGTTGCCAAACTCAATGAGTTGGATTACAGTGGAGTGGATATTGACGAAGGTATTGCTATCTCATAATATGACATGATCGTGACATTCTGGCCATATGCCCATTTCAAAAACACGGACTGTACCTCAATCTGGATCAAGAAGAGGAGATCGCATGAAACATTTTTCTTCTGATCGTGCACTCAAGTTCACGGAATCGGTTATCCGGGAAATGACCCGCGTCTGTCTTAAACATCAGGGGGTCAACCTGGCTCAAGGATTTCCTGATTTCCCAGCACCAGCGGAGATTAAGGAAGCAGCTGTGAGGGCTATCCGTTCGGACATAAATCAGTATGCGATCACCTGGGGAACGCCAAATCTTCGTCAAGCCATTGCTGAAAAATTCGCTTGGTATAACGGTGTTGCCATTGACCCTGAAAAAGAGATTACTGTCTGTTGCGGATCGACCGAGGCCATGATCTCTTCTCTGATGGCCATCGTCAATTCTGGCGAAGAGGTGATTGTCTTCGAACCCTTTTACGAAAACTATGGTCCGGATACCATCCTCTGTGATGCGAAGCCGCGATTCATCACCCTCCACGAACCGGACTGGCATTTCGATGAGAAGGAATTGGCTCAATCTTTTAATAACAAAACCAAGGCCATTATTATTAACACACCCAATAACCCCACGGGTAAAGTCTTTTCCCGTGAGGAATTACAATTCATCGCCGATCTTTGCCTGAAATGGGGTGTAATAGCGGTGACCGACGAGATCTATGAGCATATTCTCTACGATGGAGCTAAGCATATCAGTATCGCCTCTCTCCCAGGTATGCGAGATCACACCATCACCATTAACTCCATTTCCAAGACTTATAGCCTCACAGGATGGCGCGTAGGCTGGGCCATTGCTCCAGCTCCGCTGACCGCGTCTATCCGCAAGGTTCATGATTTCCTGACCGTCGGAGCACCCCATCCTCTTCAAGAAGCTGCAGCGACTGCTCTGCGCGTAGATCGAAGTTACTACCAAACTCTGGCCAAGGAATATGAGGAAAGAAGGGATTTTCTTGCCCGGATGTTAGACGAAGCGGGTTTTCGTATTTACCGTCCTCATGGAGCTTATTATATTATGACGGATGTAAAACACTTTGGTTTTTCGGACGATGTGACCTTTGCTTTCTATTTAGTAGAAAAATTTGGAGTGGCGACTGTTCCGGGCAGTAGCTTCTACAGCCGTTCTTCTTTGGGAGCGACAAAGGTTCGTTTCTGTTTTCCCAAAAAGAGGGAAACCCTCGAACAGGCTGCTGAGAAATTGAGGAATTTTAAGGAGACAAGAAAAGTAATGATAAGATATGGAAACAAAGATTAAATATTCTATTTATCTTTCCATACTTGAAATAAACAATAAAATGGCAGAGCCATCTTCTGACCCTGCCCTCATATCTTCCATTGTCACCCTCATGACCTGCCTTTGCCAACTTGAATATACCATTGAGAGGATTATGGAAGTTTGTAATGATCCTTTACCCTGTTGTAGCCCTGAAGGGTCCCCTCAGCAGCGGGCCGCACATTGATTCTTGAAAATTCACCGCTACCCTGTATACCAGTAAATTTCCCTGTGCCACCTACATAAGTAATCGTCCCTTTACCAACAGCTCCACGTGTGCCACTGGCTTTATATGAAGTAAAGAGTTGGTCCCCATCCGGGCGGGTGCAGACACAAAAGCCACTATCATCTTCATAGGCGCCCTTTATGACGTGATACGAACCTATACAGCGTAACGATGCATTTTGTAATATGCAATCACTGGCGTCGCTAACGATTACGCCCAGGACTTCGTAAGTTACTTGAATTCGTTCTTGTCCCATTGCAACAGTCTTATAAGTGCCGCTGTAGCCTATGATGTATGATGAGCTACCTTCTTTTGGTATTTGTGCCTGAGCAAAACCAAGAGAAACTAATACAATAAGAATTGACAGTAAAGATAATCTCATCTTCTTCATGATCCACCTCCATTTGTTGAGTCCTGAAAACCAGGGAAAAATGTTAAACGGGATACGATTCCTCTTAGATAAAAAGATTGAAATTTAGGAGCCTCCAATAGGGAGAGTAAAATCCCTCTTGGAGGCCTCATCAGGGCATCTTTAAAGAATTTTTCCTCAACCATGACCTCCTTGATGTTGAAGTAAGCCCCGTTAGAAAGAGCATGGCTTTGACCGCGCCCTCAATAAGGAGCTGATGCTTTCTATTTCCACCATTCCCAGCATAAATGCTGGGGTTTTCTAACGGGGTAAAAAATGTTTTAAAAAAATTACCATTTGCTATAATATTTCATGGTTCACACCGTGAGATTTTTTACTATTATTAGTAACCGTTTAATATCATTAATCTTTAATAATAATCGAATAAGCTAAAGAAATGGATGAGAAAACAAAAAAGATCATAAGAATTGACCTGAATGAATTCAAACTCCATATTCGTCTCAAAAACAAAACTGCATTGACTCTTCATTTCAACTCGCCATCGCGAAGGTTTTATCTCTCTGTCATAGCGCTTGTTGTTAACGAGATGAAAAGACTTGGAAAAATCACATCTATCCCTCTGGAACATCACCTTGACCTCCTTGCTTTACTGAACGAAACAGTTGGAGGCTCAGCCGGATCATCAGATAAGGAGAATTTGCTGCCAAGGATTTATAAGAAATGGAAAGATGCCCTTCCTGACCTGGAGGACGCACCCCTTTTTAAGGTCCTCGGAAGGAAAAAAGAATATGATGAGGGGATTGGAAAAACTTATCATTTTACTGAAGAGGAAAAAGACAGTTGGGCAAATCTTTTTGAGTACAAAGGGAGTGAAGAGAATGTCAGGCTGAGGTTTTCAATAGATAAATTAGGAGTAAATTTAGACGATATTGTCATCGTCTATGAGGAATATTTAAATGAAGAGGCTTGGGAAAAGTTTATTTTAAGTCTCAAAAGTAAGGTGGAAGAAAAACCGGAGCCTACCGATCTCGTTTTCTAAAGAGCCTGAGGCTCCGGTGTTCCGACTGAGGAAGTGGAAGATCGCCTGGCCAGGCCGTTATCAATGGGTGGCTCTTACTGTCGCGATTATCTTGATCATGGGAGCAACAACTTTAGCCGTTTGGAAAGCTTACTTTTCTTCTCCTTCAGATAAGGTTGCTTCTGTAAAGAAAATGGCGTACCCTTTGCCCGATAAACCGTCCATTGCCGTCCTGCCTTTTTCCAACATGACCGGAGACCCGAAACAAGATTATTTTTGTGATGGGCTGAGTGAGGAAATCATCACTGCCCTTTCCAAGACCCCAAAGCTGTTTGTGATTGCCCGCAACTCTACATTTACCTACAAAGGGAAAGCGGTGAAAGTACAGCAGGTTGCGGAAGATTTAGGTGTGCAGTATGTATTGGAGGGAAGTCTACGTAAGGCTGGAGATCAGATCAGGATAACTTCACAG
This sequence comes from uncultured delta proteobacterium, assembly GCA_963820625.1. Taxonomy (GTDB): domain Bacteria; phylum Desulfobacterota; class BSN033; order BSN033; family UBA1163; genus CAWGAV01. The sequence continues at coordinate 34,775 of CAWGAV010000009.1, read as the reverse complement.
TTAACGGATGCTTTGAGTGGGCATCATTTGTGGGCAGAACGTTATGATCGAACAGTGAAGGACATGTTTACCATTCAAGACGAGATCACTAAGAACATTATTACGGCTTTACAAGTGAAGTTGACAGAGGGAGAGCAAGCACGCGTCTATGCAAAAGGCACGGACAATCTTGGTGCTTATTTGAAGATTATGGAGGCTAACTGGCTGCTTCAGCAGAGCACCAAAGAACAGGTCATCAAAGCTCGGCAATTGGCGGAGGAAGCCATTTCTCTGGATTCGAATTATGCATTAGCATACAGCATGCTAGGCCATTATCACATAATGGATATGTGGCTTGGGTTGAGCAAGTCTCCTAAAGAGTCTGTCATGCGTGCCATTGAGCTATATCAAAAGGCGATCACCCTGGACAGCTCATTGGCCCATGCTCGCATCCGGTTGGGTTATATCTATGCAGCAATGATTCGGCAGCATGACAAGGGTATTGCTGAAGGAGAAAAGGCCCTTGCTCTTGCACCCAATTCGGCTGACATTGTGAATATGTATGCGATTATTTTGACCTACGCAGGAAGATGGCATGAAGCGATCCCATTGTTCAGAGAAGCATTACGTCTCAATCCCAAACCACCTAACAACTACAACCGTCATTTTGCGGTAGTGCTTCGGGAAACAGGTCAATATGATGAGGCGGTTTCTCTACTGAAGAAAGCGATCAAGCAAGAGCCAGATGACATTTTTTCACATCTCGTCTTGACCAGCGTGTACAGTTATGCCGGCCGCCAAGAAGAGGCCCGTGCGGCCGCGGCAGAGGTCCTCAGAATAAAACCTACATTCCGCATCGAACAACTTCCTCAAGGAACTCATAAGGACCTGGCAATAGTGGAGCGCGAAAATGAAGCGCTTCGCAATGCCGGCCTGAAGTGAGAAAAAGTAACTTCCGGCTATCAGAAATGCCATCGCGAGAATAAGAATCCCATAAATAAAAAAGGGCAGTCACTGGGACCGCCCTTTACCTTCGGATAACTCCGTAAAGGAATATTATTTCATTCGTCCTTCCACTGCCTCCCATTTGATATTCTTGAAGAAGGAGGCAATGTAATCTGCTCTTTTCAACCCATAGTCAATCATGAAGGCGTGTTCGAAAACATCCAGAATCAATAGGGGATTGCAACCTGCTGGATGACCGACATCATGCTCATTAATCCACTGGTTGATCAATCTTCCACTCACAGGATCCTGGTAGAGGATGGCCCATCCGATCCCCCGCATCGTACCGACTCCCTTAAAATCGGCCTCCCAATTTTCGTAGCTTCCAAATTCTTCAGCTAACTTCTTCCCAAGCTTGCCAGACTTATTTAATGCCGCCTTGCCACCCAAATTCTCAAAGTAGAGCTCATGGAGCCGCATGCCATTAAACTCCCAGCCCAACCGGCGCTTTAATTCAGCATATTCAGGGGTCCCAATCTTTCCCCCTTTTGCCATTTCGGGAAGGGTATCCAAAACTTTGTTTGTATTGGTCACATACCCCTGATAGAGAGTGAAATGGTTTTTCAATAAGGTCTCGCTGAAACCTTCCATCCCGATAACATTGTTATAATCTTTTGCTGTGTATGCCATATCTTGCCTCCTTTCAATAAATTATAATTTCATCATAACAGAAAAAATCCCAGTTTCAAGGGATTTTTCAAAAAAGGATATAAAGCTATACCCTCTCTTGAAAACAGGCAGCCCTGCATGTTATTTTTAATCCATCATGAAACTACGGGTGGGTGCCAATTGGGATATTGCCTTTCTCGACGCCGTCAAAGGGACATCTGTGGATGCTCTTTTCGGTAAACTCCCTTTTGATATTGTCGGTGGGGCGAGACCCGGTTTTGTTCTTCCCCAGATCAATCGAAGAGATGTGGAGAACTACATCAAGGCTTGCCACGATCGAGGATTGGAATTTAGCTATCTCCTCAATGCTCCCTGCCTTGGGAACCTCCAGTATTCAAAAAAAGGCTACGGACAGCTCATCGAACTTCTGAAATGGATTGACCATGCGGACGCTGATTCTGTCACGGTGGGCATTCCCTACCTTGTGGATCTGGTGAGAAAACGCTTTCCCCGCCTCAAAGTGAAAGCCTCCACCACAACTCGGGTCAACACAGTGAGAAAGGCCCTACAATATGAAGACATGGGTGTGGAGGAAATTATCATTGACGAGCATATCAACCGTGAGTTCAAAACCTTAGAGGCAATCCGGAAAGCGGTGAAATGCAACTTAGAATTGATCGTCAACAACATCTGCCTCTGGCAATGCCCCTATAATTTCGAACATGTCAATCATGATGGCCATGCCTCAAGGGAAGGAGAAGAGGAGCAGTATTGTTATCTTCAGTATCCGGGTTATCTCTGCCTTTACAGAAAATTGATGGATCCGGTGGAACTCCTGAAATCCCCCTGGATCAGGCCAGAGGATATGTCCCACTATGAGGCCTTGGGTTACGATCACTTCAAAATCACAGAGCGTTTTAAACGCACTCCCCTCCTTCTCGAAAATGTGAAAGCCTATGAAAATCGCCATTATGATGGAAACCTCTTAGACCTCTTCACCCTTCCCAGAAAGGGAGCCTTCACCCCTATTCATCTGGAATATTTTATTCAGCCCCGGCATGTGAACATCATAAAGATCTCTGAATTGGAAAAGGTCTTTGACTTAGAGGTGAGGGAACTGATTCAACTGGATAATAAGAAACTGGAAGGTTTCATCGAACATTTTAAGACAAAAGATTGTAATCAGATCTCCTGTTCAAGCTGCCGATATTGTGAAACCGTCTTCGAGAGGGTGGCGGTGGTGAAGAAAGAGGAAGTGGAGCGAGCTGCTCAAAAAGTTAGAAATTTTTCTGAAAAACTTATTTCAGGAGAGATCTTTGAAATCCCTTTTTCCCATCTCATCTTTCGTGTGCCTTTTTTCAAATCCATGTTAAAAAAGCTTCTCATATGGCGTCTGAAAAGGGAGAAAAATATCGCTTCCTAAGGAGGTCGTCGTATTCGATTTCTGCTGGTTGATCCACCCCATAAAATTTGGACCATTCTTCGAGCCTGGACCCCTTCCCCGGGATGCCTCCAGTTATTAGCCTATTTAGAAAGGGAACAATTCGACATCGACTATATGGATTGCACCCTGAACGAAAATCCCTGGGGGGACCTCGAAGAGAAGATTCGAAGGGAGAAGCCCGATGTCGTGGGCATCTCCGTCGTCTGCACGGCCTTCATCTATGACGGGATGAACGCCGCTCACCTGATTAAAACGGTCAGCCCTCAATCGATCATTATCATAGGAGGAGAACACCCCTCCTTTACGGCAGAAGAAACCCTCAGGGATTGTCCTGCCATTGACTACATCTGTGTGGGAGAAGGAGAAATTACTCTGACGGAATTTCTCCGTGCCGTGGAGAAGAAAGAAGATCTCTCAAAGGTCTTGGGCCTCTCCTATCTCAATGAAAAAGGGGATTTCGTCTATACCGGCGATCGTCCCTTCATCGAAGATCTCGATACCCTCCCGATGCCTGCTTACCACCTTGCCAAGATGGAACATCCTTATGTCACCCTTCCTTCCGAAGGCAAGAGAGGGCTCGTGATCAATTTTTCAAGAGGATGTCTCTGGAATTGCACCTTCTGCTCAGAATCGGCCTTTTATAAAAAGACCTGGAGGAGACGGAGTCCAAAACTGATCGCCGACGAACTCCAGCTCCTCAAAGAGAAATATAACCGGGATATCTTCTATGTCGGTGACAATACCTTCAATGTCCAGCGTGAACAAGGGATTGGTTTCATCGAGGAGATGCTCAAGCGAAAGACAAAACAGCATTTCTGGTTACAATCCAGGGCAGACCTCGTCATCCGGGACGAAGATCTGCTCGATGGGTTTCGGGAGGCCGGAGTCTATCAGTTCATGATGGGACTCGAATACCATTCTGATTCCGTGCTCAAGGATATCAAAAAGCATCAAACCATCGACCAGGCCCGGAAGGCGATGGAACTTCTGAAAAAACATAAATTAATGGTCATGGCAACGCTTCTGATCGGACACTGGAACGAAACAGAAAAGGACCGTAAAGAGTTTTTTAATTTTTTTGGGAAGTATGTGGACCATTTCGGCCTGAACCTGATCACCCCCCTTCCGGGAACTCCACTCTTTTATCAGATGAAGGAACTGGGAAGAATTAAAGATTGGGATTATCGAAATTACGACTATCTACATGCGGTCATGTCGGCAAAAGAGGTGGATGATCTGGAACAGTTAAACCTCATCTACCGAGACATCATGAGGCGTTATTATTGGCGACCGAGAGAGATGTTAAAGATCTTCTCACCCAATCCCATTTTAAGGCACCACCACCGGTTTTACATTACCAAAGTGGCTTTCAACATCATGATGCATGAAGTCTTTGGAACACCGATCTGGGTGCAACCGAACTACCAGGAGTATAAAGATTATTTAGTGGAGAGGGGAGAGGCGCTTCCCAAAGAATTGACGGCTTTGGCTAAATAGTCAAACCATTCCTTCTGGAGCGCGATCCTCCTTCTGGGAGCGAGGACGATAGGGGCAAACCTCAAGGTGAAGGATTGCTCGGCCTGATCTCGAAAGGTGAGGTTGAAGAGGACGGTATCTGTCCCATAATAATTATCACGGGTGAGGAAGATTTTCTCCATTTTGGAGAAGGGGATTTCTAAATGGATTCTCTCAGCCCCCTTCCCTTCCGGAGCTTCAAAGTAAAGATTGTCTACTTCAACCCACAACCGACCCTTCCGTCTCGATCCTTTAACCGGAAGCCCTCCGTAATAGTAGGCATTGCAAGACCTGGGAAACATACTTTAATTTATAGCATGATTATCGTTCTTCATCAACAATGGATGGAGGGAGGGAGGAGACCATTCCCATCTTTTCGGAGACCAAAAAACCAAAGATTTCAAATGTATTGCTTAGCGCCTAAATTTTGGATTAAAATGAGTTCGAATTTCTCATCCTGATCGGGAGAAAAAAGTGATCATGTCTCGACCTGATCTTTTCCAAAAATTGAAAAAAAAGAGGAAGGAATTGAATCTCCTCGATCAAAGACTATTAACCCTTCTCAATCAACGGCTCCGCATGGCCCTGGAGATAGGAAAAATTAAAAAAGAGATGGGAAAAAAGATTTATGATCCCAGAAGGGAAAAGGAAATTTTAGATAGGTTAAAACGAAAAAATAAAGGCCCCTTGAAAGAAGAGGATTTAAAAAAAATATTTACAACGATCATGAAGGTGTGCCGAAGATCTCAAATCTAAATATATCCACCACCCAAACCCACCACCTTCTATGAAATGGAACCCCCTTCACTCCTTAACCGGAATCATGATTTCTGCAACAGGCCCGGCACCCTGTAACACGGCCTGAGCAGCCCGCTTTCCGCTTTCCATGGCCGTGGGAACTCCGCCCATGAAAAGCGTCGAGAAGGCCTGATAGCCTGCCATATAAAGCCCCTTAATCGGCGTCCTCACCAACTCCCGGGGAAGGTAATCCTGACAATCTTCATAATCCCATGACCAGCCAGCCACTGCTCCTCCACTTCTGCCACCCTGCTCCTCAAAAGTGAGAGGAGTGGCGATGTCTGTGATGAAGGATGCCTTGTCCAATCCTGGAATTAAATTCTCTACCTCACGAATTAAGGCTTTGCCTAATCGGATTTTGTAATCCTGATACTCAGGAAGCCTTTTACCCCAACCAGTTCGGTATTTTGTAAAATGGTAATAATCGGCCTCGGTCCGAATTACAATCACCTCTGCACCTTCTGGTCCAAGTGTCCTATCATTCCTACTCAATAAACTAACCTCCAACTCCTGGCCTGCAAGGTCTTCAGGATTAATTTCATCTGCACCCCAATCGAGTCCCTCCGAGGAATCTCCCTGACTTCGCTTGTAGATCAATCTATCGGCTTCCTTGAAGGAAGAAAAATCGACTCTGCTCGCATCCACACCCAAACATACCTGGAAAATAGACCCGGTTTGCCTAGCATTGAGCACAGTGCGATACCACTCATCAGTAACGGCTTTAGAATCTATCAGTTTGATAAAGGTGGTTTTATAGTCGGCATTGGAAATAACAGCGGCTGAATCAATTCTTGTGCCATCATTGAGGGTTACGCCCAGAACCTTATCTTTCTCCACTCGAATTTCTTTTACCTCTGTTCCCAATCTAATTTCTCCAACGCCTCGATGATTCTCTTGGCATCCGATCACTGTATGGACTAACCTCTCGCACAAGGATCGCATCCCTCCCATGGGATACCATATTCCTTCTTTGCCCATAAGGCTCCACATGGCGGCAAGCAGAGGAAGGCTGCTGTATGGCTCCCGAGTGCCTATACTGCCAAGGACTCGACGCAATCTCCAATCATTAATCAAACCGTAGAGATGCTCCAGAGCTGGTTTCTCTGCGGCTTTCTCCAGAACGAAGCGATTGGGATCAACCTTTCGACTCCCCAGCCCGAAGGCTTGGGCTTGCCTTAGACCCGAGCGGCTCGACTGAGCTCGCCGAAGTCTCAGGCCGAGGGGCTCAAGGTTGACCTTGAGCGGCACCTTCTTCCCCTTCCTAAAGGGCGGGGTTGGGACGCTGTCGAATGGGTCAATATCCGGAAACTGCATAACAGAGGCAATCTCTTCCACATCCTTGAAAAATTGCTTTACACCTTTATTCTCATTTGGAAAAAGTCTTATCAGTTCTTCGATCATCTTTGGGAATGAAAGCGAGACTGGGATCTCCAGATCAAATGCTTTGATTTGATATTGGATTTGTGAAAGCTTAAGGTCACCTCCATCCAATATATTTAGAGTCTCTCTAACCAGTGAAGGAGTGCTGAAACCAAGAGGACCCATGGGAAAGGTAAATCCTTTCCGCTTATATACATAAGCCGTGCCGCCAGGATGCGGATTTCTCTCCAGGACTAAAACTCGCAGTCCCGTCTTTACCAGCATGGCTGCGGCTGTAAGCCCACCTATTCCCGCACCCGCGATAGTCACATCCCATTCATCAGACATGATGAGAAACATAGCACAGGCTTAGAGATTGAACAAGAACTCTTAGGCAACTTATTGAAAGACCAACCAATAATCTACATTTTGAAGCATAATAGGGGTCACATAATAGGGGTCAGGTCTTGACGGGCTGTTGCTCAAAGCTCTCTTTTGGAGAGGCTTGGCTCCAAAATTTAAGTTTTGATAAATCCAACAAGAACGAAATCTGGCAACATAATCCTGTTAGTCTCCATGCTTATGAGGCCTTTAATCATGCCGGAAATAGGTCGTATTACCCTTTTGATCGCTCCTTTTACCTGATTGATCTGGACCGAGAGACTTTTCTTCGGTGCCTCTCCATACCTCATCAAGACTTGAATATTCTGGATCGCAGCGATCAAGTATCCCTGTATCTGGACTCGCCAAAGTCCCCGCCATCGTGCCTGGTCATAACCATACCGCGTGCCTCTCGCAAAGGATCGCTCCATGAGATGCTGCCTGGTTTTGATGTCTCGCTTCGCTTTGGCTAAACGACTCGCCTCACGCATCTTATCCAGGTGTTCTTGCCTCAAATGACGCTTGATCGTTCGGCCAGACTTGTTCTTGGTACATTGTTCTCTTAAATGACACGTAGCACAAACCTTCCTGGAGGCAGCATAATCTCTACTCTGCCGATTGGTGTGCAAGGATCTCGGTTTCAAAAGCTGCCCCGCCGGACAACGATAGGTGTCGCTTGGGGGATCATATTCAAATCGATCTTCGGTGAAGATCTTCCGTTTTTCTGCCCGCTTTACGGAGAATTCTCCTAAGTCCGGGATATGCGCTTCTACCCCCAAATCATGACAGGCCAAGAAGTTATCAATGGTCCCGTATTTACTGTCGGCCACCACGGTCTCGGCCCCTCTGCCCGTGTTGGCATGATGACTCTCCAACAAGGGAACCATCACATGAGCCTCATTCACATCTCCCGCGGTGGTCTCCGTGGCCGTAATGACCTCACTCCTCCCATCCACAGCCCGATGAACTTGATAAGAAAGTTTTGGCTTACGCCGGTTCACAATCGCCGCATCAGGATCGGTAGTGGACATATAACGGCTGTTCTTCTTGACATACCTCCTGGAAGAGTCTGTACTCTCCCGAACCTCTTCTAAACGAGCCTCCAACTTCTTATAATTCTCCCGTAAATGAATCTTGAGAGACTGAGTGTCAATCACTGAATTATTCGACGCATCCGCATCCACCAAACTAGAATCCATAAAGATTTTACTGCCCTCCACCAACCCCGCTTCCACACATTGCCAAACGATGCGCTCAAAGAAATTCCTAAACGCCTCCACCCCCCAGCGTGCCCGGGCTTTACTCAATACACTATGATCCGCTACCTCACTGTCCAGATCGTACCCTAAAAACCATAACCAATCCAAACGCAAGGGAATCGTCTCCATCAACTCTCGCTCGGAACGGACATTATAGAGAATTAAAAGAAGCATCATCTTCAGGATCACGGGAGGGGGAATGGAAACGTTGCCATTGCCTCCGTAGGTGCCTTTGACCTCCGCATAGATGAAATCAAAGTCAATCTTCCCTTGAATCTTTCTCAGAAGGTGATCCTTGGGGACTCTTTGCTCGAGGCTAATCTGATGATAAAATATCTTCGGCTGAAACCCTCCTTGATAACCCATCATGGCAAGACTCCTTAATTGTTGTCTTTACCATCCTTATATCTTAAATCTAAAACCCTTGCAAGGATTATTTGGGCAACAGCCCGTCAAGACTTGACCCTCTAATTCCTACTTGTTAAGCCAGGTTATCCCAATTAACTTGGATAATTTAAACTGAACTTTTGATAGATTTTTTCATCTTGAAAGGCTGGCACAAAGAGAGTTGGATAAGTAATTGGGAGGGATTCATCTTTTCCGATGACAAGATATCCCTCTTCTTTTAAACTTTGAACTATCTTTTTTAACACATTTATCTGGCATTCTTTTGAAAAGTAGGTGAAGGCTAAATTCCGGCAGAAGATGATGTCCATTCCAGAAAATAGTTCTTCATGAATGATGTCATGCTTCTTAAATGCCACCCCCTGCCGGATGGATCGATCAAGAATATAAAGTCCATTTTCCATCTTAAAAAATCTTTGGAGGATATCTTCTGGGACCTCTTTTAAACTACTTTTCTTATATTTCCCCTCCTTTGCTCTTTTAAGAAGGTTCTCATTAATATCCGTAGCCAAGATGGAGAAATGGGTATGGGGGTAAATCGTTTCAAATTTCTCCTTCCACAACATTGAGAGGCTATAAGGTTCTTCACCATTTGCGCAGCCAATTGACCATATCTTGAAATCACCCCCACCTTTATGTTCAATGATTAATGGGATGATGAAATTCTCAAGGATGTCAAAAATTTTCTTATCTCTGAAGAATCTCGTAATGGTAACAGTAAGGATTTGAGAGAGGTGAATTTTTTCTTCAGGATCCCTCTCAATTTTCGACAGGTAATCTTCAAAATGAGAGAGGCCAAGTTCGGTTATCCGACGTTCAACTTTTCGCCTGATCCCTCCCCTTTTGAATCGTCGCCATTGAAGATCAAGGAGCAAAGCAGCTTCTTTGATGAACTGCTCAAAATCCATGGTGCTTTTCGAACTCTAATAACTGTTTTTTCACCTTGACCCCGTGCCCAAAGCCGCCCAGGCCACCATTGCTTTCAATCACTCTATGACAGGGGATGATCAATGGAATCGAATTCTGGCCATTGGCATTCCCCACTGCACGAAAGGCTTTGGGATGACCAATTGCCCGTGCGATTTCTTTGTAGGATCGGGTTTGGCCGTATGGAATTTTTGCCAGTGCCGACCAAACTTTTCTCTGGAACGGGGTTCCTTCGAAAACTAACCTACAATCAAAACGTTTTAGCTCGCCTTTTAAATACTTTTTTATTTGTAACAGAACTTTTTTATTTTTTCGATCATCTTTAATAATTTTCCCACGAAAACGCTCCTTCAATCTTTTTAAAAAGACCTTCTCTGATTTGAGGAAATCCACCATGCAAGCTCCTCTTTCCGTAGAGGCAACAAAAACCTTCTTTAAAAGAGGTGATTGAAAATAAGAATAATAGATTTTTTCCATTTTCATCTCCGACCCTTTCTCACCCCCACCCTCACCCGTCCGGAGGGGGAGGGAGTGTTTTAAATTTTTCCCCCATCAAGAGGGAGAGGAGTTATTTTAAACTCTATGCGTTATGCACTCTGCTCTATGCTATTTAATTCCAAACCAGTATTGGGCTGCTCTGACTAAGCCCATCGCTCCTGTCATCATGGTATTTCCACCAGGGGCGGCGTAGATGAATTTAAATGAGGTTCCCTTAAAAATGTCTCGGTTGGGGCCAGTAACGATCACCGATACTTCCCCATGGAAAGGCTTCAGAGTGATGGCACCATGCCCATTCTCCTCAAAAACCTTTTTCCCGCTTAACTCCCCCCGTATGAGGAGCCTCAAATCATTTTCCAATTTTTTGGAAGTCAATTCATGGGTGTGATGCTCATAGAGAGCTTCAATCTTTCTCTCCAATAATAAAGCAACAATGGTGTGTCCATTTCCCACATTGACGATCAGAGAGGGACCAGTGACTTCATCAAGACAACCCAAAATGGCAGAGAAACAGGTATCCATCACCAGCACTGGAACAGAGGAGGTCCTTTTCACTGCGGCAACTGCTGACCTCATCCGCAGGTAATGGTCTGGGATCGTATCCTCTAAAAAATGAAATGTCTCAGGTCGGTTATCTTTTCGGAGCATCCTCTCCATATTCTCAAAACGGAAGGCTCGGTCCGAAACCTCTTTGGGAGAAACGCCATGATCCTGGACTGCAATAGCAATGACATCAACCTGGAGATCCTCTCCAAAGTTTGAAAGGAATTTTTCGAGCAAGGGTAGATTCACTTCCCGGATCTCCAATTCCTTAAAATGGTCAGTTTCAGGCTTCCTCCCCACCCCAATCCCCATTGATCTGACCTCATCCAAATCATTTCGAATGGAATAGGCTGCAGACTCCTCCATCATCACACGATATCCCTTTTGAATGTGCTGAAGGATTGCCCTGCCAAGGGAGCCTCCTCCGATCGTATCGCCATGGATATACACATGGTTTTCAATGGCCTTCAGTTTTTCTGCAAAATATTTGGATGGCGTGGGGAGGACGAGACTAATACAATTTTCGGTCTTTTTTTGTGAATCGAAAAGGAGAATATCCTGGGTGCCCGCTCCTATGTCTATGGCAAGAATTTTCATCTTAGAATAACGTGTCTCGTGTCTGTGCTCCGTGTCCGTAACTCTAAACTCATAACTCTTAACTCTTCACTGCTTTCTGCTTTCTATCCTTTAATCACTCCCATGGGCACAAGCTTCGCGACTTTTCGGCTGATCCCGACATGATGGACCACATTCACGACATCATTGACATCTTTATAGGCCTCGGGGATTTCCTCTACAATGGTTCCTCGGCTTGCCCCTTTTACGATGATGCCTTTATCTTCCAATTCCCTTACAATCGCCCTTCCCTTTGCTGCTTTGATGGCTTGATGGCGGCTCATCACCCGGCCTGCTCCATGGCAGGTGCTTCCAAAAGTTTCTTCCATCGCTCTTTCCGTTCCCACCAATACATAGGAACATCTGCCCATATCCCCCGGGATGAGGACGGGTTGGCCGATGGATTGGTATTCAGATGGAATATCTGGATGGTTTGGAGGGAAAGCCCTGGTTGCCCCTTTCCTGTGGATACAGAGCTTTTTTTTCTTTCCATTCACCGTATGGCTTTCAATCTTTGCGATATTGTGGCAGACATCATAGATCAAATCCAACTTTAAATCTCTCGGGCCTTTATGAAAAACTTGTTCAAAGGTCTCCCTCACCCAATGGGTGATCATCTGCCGATTAGTGAAAGCAAAATTGGCTGCACAGGCCATCGCCTCGAGATATCGCTTCCCCTCTGGTGAAGAAACAGGGGCACAACAGAGTTGGGGGTCTGGAAGTTCGATTTGATATTTCCTGGCGGCATCCAGCATGACACGGATGTAATCATCACACACCTGGTGACCCAAACCTCTTGAACCAGTATGGACGATAATCGTGACCTGATCCTTCCACAGCCCCAATGCTTGAGCGATGACCTCATCGAAGACCTCAGCCACATACCCCACCTCAACAAAATGATTTCCGGAGCCCAATGTTCCCAATTGGGCCCTACCCCTTTCCATCGCCTTTTCAGAGACGCGGTCTGGATCGGCTCCCTCGATGCATCCCTGTTCCTCAATGTGGTTAAGATCTTCCGCTGAACCAAAACCTTTTTCTATGGCCCACTTGGCCCCCTTTTTTAAGACCCGCCGTTCCTCCTCTCGGCTCAGCTTGAGGTCTTTCCGGTGGGACCCCACACCTGAGGGGATGTTGACGAAGAGGACCTCCACTAATTCCCTGATTCTTCCCTGGATATCCGTGCGGCTCAGACCTGAGCGCATCAATCGGACACCTCAGTTGATATCGTAACCCACTCCTCCAGGGGAGACGACACCTTCATCCATATCGAAGCCTGCCACTCCCCCGATGGGAAAACCATAACCCCAATGGATATCCGGCATTGCCAAGGAATGACCTACGATGCCTGGAAGCCATGCGACATTGGCTACTTGGACCAGACTCTGGTCATTTCGAATATCGTTGAACAATCGCTCATCAGCATAGATGATTCCATCGGTCCTCATCTTTCCTTCTCGAGGAATTCTCCACCGATAATCATCTATCTTCTGAATCTTGATTTTTTCTTGATCAGGCATTTGTTACTCCTATTTATTCATTAATCCCCTAATCCCCCCTAATCCCCCTTTAGAAAAGGGGGGCGAGGGGGGATTTTTAAAAAGGGTAGCAAAGGGTGATTAAAAAATCAGAGATCGAAAATGACTTGGGCCCTCCAGCTTCCGTCTTCCTGTCGAACCTCTATCTGATGGTAGGTCACGGCTTTCACCCCGGTCTTGATCACATGGACTCCCTCCTGAAATGGTTCCCCTTTCACGACGGCCCTCAAACCATCCTCTCCAACAGACTCGACTTTAAACCCTTTAAAGAGGAGATTCTCCACATCATGAAGGTAGAGAAGTTCACTCAACCAATCTACCATCAGGCGATCCAAACTTTCCCCACCAATATCGATTCGCCTCTCGGTCCGCCGTCTCACCTTTCTCAAATCGGTGATGAGATGGAAAAATGCTTCCCCGGCATTCTCAAAAAGAGCCTTGAGGTTTTCACCATGAACGATGATGCCAATATCGGCTGTATGGTCCAAGATCTCAAAGTGCTTCATTGCAACTTCAATTTCTTTTCCACCCCCACCCTTACCCTCCCCTGTCGAGGGGGAGGAGTGAGTGGGGGCCCGCTTGGTAAAGTTTTTGAGATATACCTGCCTGCGGTGGGCAGGCTTGTCTGATTGATTTACAAAATGTTTAGGGTCACTCAGTCTTTTTCTTTCCTCTGACGATATTGACCGCCTTTTCTACCATCTCAGGAATCTTTCCAAAGAAGGCCTCCACCATTGCCGGCATTCTCCTGAGATTGAGAATAGAGACTTCCCCATCCCTGATCACCAGAAAGGCAATGGGCTCGACACAGATCCCTCCCCCTCCTGCACCCCCGCTTCCGCCGGAGGTCTTGATTTGTTCTGTCCCAGCGCCTGCCCCGATGCCCAAAGAGATTTTGGAGACAGGCAGGACAGTGAATTCCCCTGCTTTAATGCCTTCTCCAACGATGGTTTCTGTCTTTGCTACGGCTTTAAACCCTTCTAAAAGTGTTTTGATCAAATCAGTGGCTTCCATCATGATTCACCTCCTTTTCGTGGCTTCCTTCCCCTCATCTCACGGACCAGAGGAAAGATCCAACTTCTTAAATGATTGAACAATATTTTGAGAGAAAGGGTGACTTCACCTCGGCACCAATTCTCCCCTAAGAAATTGACCGTCACATGGATCTTCCGATCTGCTCTCCCCGTCTGAATGGCACTTATCCACCCGTAAAGTATCCCATTGACCATCGGGTCTGGAAAAGAAAGAGTTCCCTCCACCTTTTTAAGTTTCCATTTTGTGAGAATGGAAAAAAATCCCTTCAAATAAATCCATCGTATGGGAAGGTGGCTGGGGAGTTGGATCTTTTTCTTTTTCAAAGGGAGGGGAATGGGCACTCCGAGAATTTTTGCCGAAATCTTCCCGTTTTCCCATCCTGAGGAGATAAACCCCTTCCATTTAAGCAAGACCGATCTTTTTCGAGTATCCCAGCATAATGAAACAGGAATCATCCCGCCCTCTTCTTCTCCACCTTCTGGAGAAACCGTTCTTTGGATACAAGAACCCTTTCATGCTCCCCTTCTGCCACCTTTTCCTTCTCATCATAGGCGTCCACCAAGAAAAGAAGCCGGTTCTTTTCTATTCCTTTAAGAAGGGCACTGGCAGTGACTTTCATGCCAAGAGGTGTTGCGGATAGGTGTTTGATTCGCACCTCTGTCCCAAGACTCAATTGATCCATGGAAATAAAATTATGAATCGCCTCAATGGCGGCTGTCTCCAAAAGTTGAATCAGCCTTGGCGTGGAGAGGACATCTACAGGGACGTCCCCCAGCCGGCTGACCAAATCTTCCGCTTTGACGATCATCTCAGATTTTCCAGTCAATCCAGGTACCATGTCTCCTCCCCTCAAACTCACGAAAACCAAAGCTCAAATGTCAAATGCCAAAGTTCATGCCTGCAGCAGGCAGGGATTTTGAAATTTGGATTTAAAATCCTTACTTAAAATTCTGTTAAAACCTCTTCGTCATAAATCTTCTCCAGTTTTTCTTTATGGGTCGATTCTTCCTGGGCGAGGATCAAAAGCAATTTTTTCAAACTCGATTCTGTCACCATCTTTTCTGTGGAAAGATAAAGGCGCTGGGATTTCTCCTCATTCTTGATCGCCATCCGAAGAAGGTCGGCGTAACTCATATCTGAACTAAAAGGCACGTCCTCCATCATTTCACTCATTCCCAACCCTTTGGTCTCCTTCAATTTCATCTGACCGATCTTTTTCAGATCAAATTTTTCGAGTTTTTTCTTATGCCCTTCCTCCATTTTGGCCAATTTTTTAAAGGTCTTCTTGGCACCAGGGTTGGAACGATCCGCTGCCATTTTGTAAAAAGCCGCCGCATCTGCCTCTTTCCGAATGGCAAATCTCAAAATCTCATCCAAGCTGTCCAGTTTCATCTTCTTCCTCCTTTACAAAAGTTTTTTTGATCTCGGAAATGAGCTTTTCCGCCTCTTCCTTATTCTTTTCAGAAACCATCACGACTCCCCATCCTTTCTGGGGAATATAGAGCCCATCATAAGCCGTATCGAGAAAGGATTTGATGAGAAATGGAATCCCAGCTTCTTGAAGGGCTTGAGAAATCCTATCCCCTTCAAATCGATTCTCAACCGTCCCTGCCTTCACCCATGGGTCCATTGCTTCCATTATTTTCATTATATAATGAATTAAGCATAACCCAAAGAATAAATTTTGGGTCATGAGGGTGCTCCGAATAACAGAGGAGAAGCGGGCCGGTCAATTGGGGGGAAACTAAAAATTAAGTTGAAAAATAAAAAATTGGGAATATAATGAAGTGGCACCCTAGGAGTTCAAGAGTGAGGAGGAAGCATGCCAACCAAGAAGATGGATGAAAAATCATTCGGAGCGAAGATGAAACAACTTCGCCAATTGAGAAAGATATCTTTTGAACAACTTGCCAACAAAACGGGATTTTCACAGCGGTATTTAAAAGAGATTGAAGAAGGGGTTGCCATTCCTCCTGTCTCAGCGGTGATCCAGATCGCAAAGGCTCTTGCCATTGACGCAGGCTCCTTCCTCTCCGCTGAAGAGCAGGAAGCTTCAGAAAGAAGAAGAAGGGAAAGCTTTTATAAACGAACTCAGGCCTATTCCTATAAAACCCTCACTCCGGATGCAGAGACAAAACACATGAAGGCCTTCCTCGTCACCATCGATCCCAAGCAGGACCATAAGATGGTGGAATACAAGCATGGGGGGGAGGAATTTATTTATGTTTTAAAAGGTCATATCGAGGTGATGGTAGGAGAGAGTCAAAATCTTCTTAAAAAAGGGGAAACCCTTCATTTCAATTCAGGCATCGCGCACAAACTTCGCAATCTCAGCGACGAAGAGGCCAAACTCCTCGTCGTGATCTATACCCCCTAACCACGGCAGAGCCGTGGAAATTCCAAAAACCAAATTCCAAATCCCAAATAAATTTCAAGAACCAATTTTGAATGACCGAAACAATAATGTTCGGAATTTTGAATTTTGGTCATTGGAATTTGTTTGGTATTTGGTGCTTGGAATTTGGTGCTTACGAGAGTTACTGTCTCCAGTTCCGGGGGACGCCGGCGAAGGAGGCTTTTCTTTCAAATTCACTCAGTTGATTTTCGAAATACCGGATCGCATTATTGATTTGATTAAGCTCGGAACTTGACCCTCTTGCTTCATACCTCTTTTTTATTTTTTTCAACTCTTCCAGGACTCGGTTATAGAAACGAAACTGGCTCACCCAAAAATCCCTTCCATAACCACCCGGGCGATCGGGTGACGGTGTCCCCTGCATCGAATAGAGCGTCATCTTTCCATTCATGGAATCAATGACCACTTTAAACTTATTCAGAAAGGAATTCCCCAAAAGACCTGCCGAATCAGAAGGCATAGTGTAGACGAGGACATCCACATTTTCTACCTCTGCGTCCCCAACCTTCACGGACTTCAATGTCATGAGAGGGGTGAAGATGAGCGAACTCGCAGTGAAGACCGGCATGAAAGGAGTATTTTCATCAATGACGAGATCCAGTTCTTTTGCGGTTTGTCGACTGATGAGGGTGAAACTTGCCCCTGTGTCCACAATAAAATACTGCTTTACCCTCCCATTCAGGACGACCTCTGTCAACGACAATTCGTGCTTTCTCACAAGGTCAACGACAATCCCTTCGGGCTCGGAAACCTTTGGAGGGATAGAGGATTTAGGCATTTCCAGGGGTTGCGGAGTTGAAGTCTCTTTGGGAGGCTTTCGAGTTTCCGCATCTTGACGATATTTCTCTGGAATACTCGAAGGATCATCAGTAAAATGAACCGTCCCTTTCTCATCCACCCATTTATACATCTCTCCATAACTGGAGGGCACTAACACAGCCAACATAATGATGAGAAGAATGATTAATCTCATTTTCTCACTTCCTGTTCCTGAAAACGTACACATTTTACTCATTCTACCTAAGGATGTCAACCCTCCGACTTCCCAGCATAAATGCTGGGGTTTGCTCAGGGTTGACCCTGCACTTCGATAAACTCAGTATCCTGAGCCTGCCGAAGGAAGCGGCGCTTCCTTATCCTGCTTTCAAAGGCGGAGATTGGCGCCGCCGAATGGGTCAATTGCTGTTTCCAATCCGCTCTGTTATAATTTTTCATATTTAAAAAATGGAAAGGAGGGCTTTATGGGAACGAAAACGGAAGGAAATTTGAAGGAGGCATTTGCAGGGGAATCTCAAGCCAATCGAAAATATCTCGCCTTTGCTAAGAAGGCAGAAGAAGAAGGATATTCACAGGTGGCTAAACTTTTCAGAGCAGCTGCTGAAGCCGAAACTGTCCATGCTCACAATCATCTCCGGGTGTTGAAAGGAATTAGATCAACTAAGGAGAATATCCAAGAGGCAATCAACGGTGAGACCCACGAATTCAAGACCATGTACCCTGGGATGATGGAAACCGCAAAGTCCGAGAAGGATGATGCAGCTTTCCGGACATTCAACTTCGCCAACGAGGTAGAAAAGATCCATGCTTCACTTTACACAAAGGCCTTAGAGGCCTTGGGGAAAAACGAAGTAGCGGATTATTATGTTTGCCCTGTTTGCGGCAATACAGTTGAAAAGGCAGCGCCGGATAAATGCCCGATCTGTGGTACTCCCGGAGCAAGATTCATAAGGATCGCTTAAAAAATAGATGTCTTTGATGAAAGGGCCAGGCTAACGACGCCGACTTAGTCGAGGGGTTACAGGGCAAGTCTCTAAAATCTTATTCTTGAGCTCGCAACCCTTTTCACCCAAACGAAACGGGCTTCTAAACCTTAACCTCAACCTTAACCTTTGATGAATACTTACTTTCTCCATCCTGATTCGATTCGAAACCTCTTTGACAACATTGCTCCCACCTATGACTTTCTCAATCATCTTCTCAGTTTGAGAAGGGATCTTTATTGGAGGAAAATGGCAGTCCGGGAGTTGAAAGGGCTCAAGGGCTGGATATTGGATATCGCCACTGGAACAGGGGATGTGGCCATCGAGATTAATCACCAGAATGGTCATCATAGCAAAGTTTTCGGATTGGACTTCTCCGAACCCATGATCAAGAGGGCACAGCGAAAGGTCTTGGAAAAAGGCCTGTCGCAAACCATTGCCTTTAGCCTTGGAGACGCCCTCTCCCTCCCTTTCCGAGACAATACCTTTAGCGCCACGATGATCGCCTTTGGTCTGAGAAATATCGTTAGGAAGGAACAGGCCCTTTCTGAAATGGTTCGAGTGATCAAAAAGGGTGGAAAGGTAATCATTTTAGAATTCACTTTTCCTCAAAAGGGGCTGATGAGAAGACTGTATCCGATTTATTTTCAAAGGGTCCTCCCCTGGGTGGGGGGATTCATCTCCGGCGACCGAGGAGCATACGCTTATCTCCCGGAATCGGTTTTCCATTTTGCATCCGCTGAAAATTATGAGGAGATCATGAGGAAAGTTGGATTGGAAAACGTGGGCTCCCAACCATTGACCGGTGGGGTTGCCTCCGTTATTTCAGGAATAAAAAAGTGTTGATGATCCGGCCTTTCTCCTTCTCCGATTTAGATTCCATTCTCCAAATCGAAAGCCAGTCATTTCCCAAATCACCGTACGATTGGACCACCTTTCTTAACCTTCACACCCTCTATCCTGAAACCTTTTTGGTTTGTGTCAATACCAATCAAGACCCAAAAGAAGAAATTTTAGGATACCTCATCTTCTCTCGGGATGGACATATCATCTCGGTTGCTGTCCACCCCGATCATCGGAGAAAAGGCATTGGGACCCAACTCCTCCAGAGGGCGATGAAGACCCCCCATCTTAAAAAGGTATGGGCAGAGGTGAGAAGAAGCAATCACGGAGCTCAGGCGTTTTATTCCAAGATGGGATTTCAAATCACGGGTGTGGTTCCGGACTATTACGGAAATGAAGACGCCTTGATCATTCAACGGACTCTTGTCATTCGTGAATCTTGAGATTTCTGGAAAAGTGTGGAAATCTCTGGTTACATCCCTGCCTGCCGGTAGGCAGGGATTATGAATGGATTACGCGGATCAGATTCGATAAACAAAAAAAGTGAAAGTCCATCTCGGCATTGGGGTCATCAGCGATCGGTCTCCCCAAAGAGAAACTTTGTCTCTACTGCTGGACCGGAGACTATTAAATAATTTAAATTTCGGAATTCGGAATGCGGATTTCGGAGTTTGTGTCTTTCCTCCTGTCAAAAACAATTCCGCAATCATCAATCTGAAATCTAAAATTTTCAGATTTTCCATTTTCACTTGGAAAATCTGATTTGATCTCCTACTCTGATGCCATGGGAAGAGAACCAACCTTTGTTCATCTCTAAAGCATAGAGGACGGGTTTGGGTGGGGCATGGGAATCTAATGTCAGAGGTTTCATATCTGTAATCCAAACGATCTGGCCATCCTTGCCGATGAAGGCAATGCTCAGGGGGATGAGGGTATCTTTCATCCAAAAACCGTGATAGTCCTCTGCTTCAAAGATAAAGAGCATCCCCTCGTCTTTCCCCAAATGTTTTCTGCCCATCAATCCATGGTTTCTCTCTTCCGGAGTCTTGGCAACCTCTACCCAGATTTCTTTGTGATGGATGTAAAGAGGAATTTTCAGGACATTTTGGGAATTTGCAATGGGAATCCAGAGTAGAAATAGGATGAAAAGGATTCCTTCAATCCTTTGGCCCAGCCATCTCCTTTCCTTTTCCATCCCATTCCCTTTTTTCAAGCTGATCGACGAGGTTTCGAATTTCATCCTTAATCTTGCCTGTATTCCACTGGATGAACAAAACCCAGAGGGGAAGAAGAAGCCAAATAATCAGGAGGATACCCAAAAAGACGACCATGGCAATGGCGATCCCAAAAGGAAGTTCTTTAAAGATTTGTTCAATATACCATTCCATTCCCATACATACCTCCTTTTACCATTCCTCACACCAAAACTAAAAGGTTTTATAAATCTTGAATCTGGCATACCTAACTTTCAAATCCAAATTCCAAATCAAATAAATTTCACATGACGAGTCTATCACCCTCGAACGATGGAAATGAAGATATCATTCCCGCGAAAGCGGGAATCCAGGATAGAATCAATCAAATAGATTCCTGCTTCCGCAGAAGGAATGACAGACGGTGGTAAATTTTTGTCCATTTTATTTCCTATGTAATTCTAATTTTCAATCCCTTCCTGCGCCCGCTTGCGGTAGGCAGGGCAGGTAGGTACCATCTGCAATTTCTTACCGTTCTTTTTCCCCTCCCAATTGTTTCCTCAGTTTTTCGTTGACCTTTAAAATTTGATCCACATCTGAACCGTTCAGTTCCCAGGAATAGCTATCCTTGCCATCTTTCTTTAGTTTGATCTTCACCTCCGGGGGAAGCGGTTGTTGCTTTTCAACCTTCTCTTTTTCCACAACAACCTTCTGGATCGATGACCCCTCTGATTTTCCCTGGGGAGGGAGAGGTTTCCTTTCGCAGGCGAATAGGAAAAAAACGAGTCCCATGGAGAGGATTAATATTTTTCTCATACTCTCTTGGTCCCTGAAGCTACAGAAAGGGTCAATCCTCTTTTAGGAACAGCCGACACCCTTTCAGAAAATCCTCTTTGTTACGGGCATCTTTTGGGTAAGAATAAGTTCTGGACTGAACGTCTATCCCTTTTGGAATATAGTTCCCCTGTGTCAATTTCACTTGAACCCTTTCGCCAATTTCCTTAGCCAACTTCTTATCGTTGAAAGAAAAAATATAAACCACGCTGTTTTGGAAAGGAACGACCGTGTCCACAGCACGGACCATCTTTTGAAGGGCATACATCACCCCTTCCCAAGACTCATGGTTGAGCACAGATTCCCGTTTGGTCCGTTGGTCCCAAAAGTCCACCCGAATCATCGAAAACGGGGCCTTATCCCTATCCGCTTCTTCAAGCATTGGATTGAGGAGGAGGTTGTAGATGGTCTCTATTCTGAATACAGGGAGGGTGAAGACAAAGGAGGCGCCACTTCCAAATTTGCTCTCCGCATGGATATAACCCTGATGACCCTCGATGATCTCTTTGGTAATGGCAAGGCCCAACCCTGTCCCTGTGATGAGTCCTGTCTGGGTTCTTCCTCCTTGATAGAAACGGTCAAATACTTTGGGCAAGTCTTCTGGCGAAATGCCCACTCCTGTATCTGTCACCACGATCTTCAAATAATCACGCTTCTCGGTGAGTCCCCTTGAATCAATGGTGATCTTCCCTCCCGGAGAGGTGAACTTAATCCCATTACCGATGAGGTTGATGAAGACTTCCACCAATCGATTACGATCGATTAAAACGAGAGGGATATCCGGATCGAGCCGATTTTCAAGGGTGATCCTCTTTTCCTCCAATTGCTGAGAAAAAGTCATGACCGCATCCTCGACGACCTCCATCAGACGAGTTGGTTCAAGTCTCAGTTTTAACCCCTTTCCGGATTCGATCCTGGAGAAATCGAGGAGGGTTTCGATCAGGTTCGTCAGCCGTATAATATTTTTATTGGCAATGCCTAAATATTCTCTCTGATCCTCAGTGAGGGCCCCCACATGTCCTTCGAGCATGAGGGAGATAAATTCCTTGATGACAGTTAGAGGGGTTCGAAGTTCATGGGAGACACTGGAGATAAAGGTGGACTTCAATTGGTCGAGCCGTTTCAGTTCTTCATTCGCCTTCTCCAATTCCATCGATTTCTGAGTGAGATCCGCGATGAGATCCTTCTCACGGATCACCCGATTCAATTTTGCCCTCATCTCGTCGATGGTGAAGGGTTTGGTGATATAGTCCTTGGCTCCCACAGCGACCACATCGGTATAAGCATAGGAGCCTCCATGGGCGGTCATACAGATAATGTGAATATCTGGAAATTGATCCCGGACCGCCTTCATTAATTCAAATCCATCCATCTCCGGCATCTTGACATCCGTGATCATGATGCTGAAAGGGTCATTCTTTAAAATCTCCAAAGCCTCTTTACCACTTCCGGTGGTGACCACTTCATGGCCGATAACGTTGATAATTTTAGAGACCATTTCACGAACGTTCGCCTCATCATCCACCACTAAAATTCTTTCCTTTTCCACTATAGTAATCCCTTTTTGACCAGATTTAATCCCCATACCCCCCTACCTGCCTACCGCAGGCATGTAGTAAAGGGGGGCAAGGGAGGATTTAGAAAAGGATATTCTTTTTCCCTAACAATTTCAACAAAATTGTGGGACTCTCGCCTGCTTGTGAATTATTTGCCTTCCATCCCCTTTTTCCAAGCCGAGAAGAAGGCCCAGAATTTCTCAGAAGTCCCTGTAGGGAGATTGAGAAAATGAATTCCAGGGGGAATGGTTTCCTCAAAGAGGTGCGGGTTCATCTCTTTGATCTCTTTGTAAAAAAATCCAATGGCCCTTGCCACCTCCATAATGGGAAGAGGTTGAGTCAGCTCAATTTGAATTCTCTCCACTTGGAGGGGGTTATAAAACTCTTTTTCCTCTAAAGTGTACCCATATCTCCCTGGATCGGAAAGGATGATTTTGGCCACGGCGATCTTATAGACATACCGTTCTGTCTCCATTGGAAGATCGAGATAAAAATAATTCCTTGTCTTTTGAAGATCGATCTCCTTTCGAACTCTATTCTCCCCTGCGTTATAGGCGGCCATCGAAAGGGTCCAACTTCTGAATTCTTCATAGAGGCTTCTCAGATAAGAGAGAGCGCCTTCAGTGGCCTTGAAAAAATCGAACCGCTCATCAATACTTCGGTTTTTCCTCATCCCATATTTCTCGCCGGTGGAAGGAATAAACTGCCAGATCCCGCCTGCTCCGGATGTAGAAACGGCTTCAGGTCGAAGGCTGCTTTCTGTGATGGTCACATACTTTAAATCATCGGGAAGTCCCATCTCCTTCAGCCTCTTCTCAATAAAAGGAAAATATCGCCGTGCTCGTTTCATCCATAAAAGGACCTGGGCTTCGTTGGACAATGCCAGGAGGAATTCCCGATCTAAATTTTCCCAAACATTCCTATCTTCTAATGGAAAGCGCTCTTCGCAGAGAAATACCTTTGGGGGAAGTTTATAGGTGGTGAGAGAAGGACGGATTTGAATATTGTTCAAGCGGTATCCTAAATTTTTCACCTCTGAGCGTAGAACCGAGATGGACTGTTCCAATTCTTTCAATTTCTCGAACAAGGCATCATATTTCTCAGAGGAGTCACTCTGAACTATCACCTTCTCGGGTTTCTTGTTCACGGATTGACCTGTGGCACAACTCATTAGAAAAGAAACGACCAGTAAAATTAAAATGATGGTTTTAACCACTTTTGCTTTTCTCCCTTGATGAAAAATAGTTGTAACTTTTCATTTTCATTATCATAATTTCCCATTGAGATGCAAGCACTCTCTTTCCCTTCAATTCTTGGAGAGGCAATGTTATACTTTATATGATGAAAAAACACTTTCTATGGATGTTCGTCATCTTAGTTTGTGGCGTTCTCTTTTCGGGTTGTGTAGGGAAAGCACCCCTCCTTCCTTGGGTTTCAAAAATATCCATGATAAAAGCCCCTGTCGGACCAGAGGAGATTCTCAAGCTCCCTGAAGGAGACCCAATCACCTTGGTACAGCTTTTAAATGATCTCAATAGGACAAAGGTTATCTTTGTAGGGGAATCCCATGATCAAATTGAACATCATCAGATTCAAGTGAGAATGATCCAAGAGCTTGTGGCTAAAGGGAAGGATGTCGTGATAGGCATGGAGATGTTTGAGAGGTCTCAACAACCCATATTGGATCGTTGGAGTCAAGGACTCCTGACCGAAGAAGAATTTCTCAAAGAAGTCGAATGGGAATCCACTTGGGGCATGGACTATGAGCTTTATAGTGGCATCCTCGATGAGGTAAAGAAGCACCATCTCAGAGTTCTCGGTCTCAATGTTCAAAGGGATTTGGTAAGGAAGGTGGCTCAAAATGGAATCAAGGGACTTTCCCCTGAGGATAAAAAGAAACTTCCAGAGATGGCTCTAACGGATCAACAGCATCGCGCCTATATTAAGTTCATCTACAAAGGTCATCAAGGTGGATCATCAGGAGGTTTTAAAAATTTTTATCAGGCTCAATCTCTCTGGGACGAAGGCATGGCAGAGACTCTTTCTGATTTTCTCAAATCCTCCGATGGGGAAGGAAAGGCAGTATTGGTATTTGCTGGTAGTGGCCATGTCATTTTTGGCTTTGGAATCCCGAAACGTTTTTATCGAAGAACCTCCATTCCTTATCAAACCATCGTCTTAAAGACATGGAAAGAAAAAATAGATGAGGATTTCACTTTTACTAAAACCTCTTCTCCCCTGGCCAATTTCCTCTGGATCACCCGGCCCAACCCCCCTGAAAAAAAGCAACCCAGGATCGGAGTGGTCCTGCAACAAAAAGAGGATCAGAAAGGATTATGGATCGAACGGGTGCTTCCAGGAAGCCCCGCGGAAAAGGCTGGCCTTCTTTCAGGAGATCAGTTTATTGCCGTCGAAGGGAAAGAGATTACGAAGGTGAAAAACATTCATGATGCCCTCGCTCAAAAAGGTTGGGGGAATGACATCACTTTTACGATATTACGGGAAGGCGTAAGGAAAGAAATAACTGTGACGCTTCCTCCTTTTAAAGATTAATTTTCATCCTTGACTCATCCACCCTGATTTGACCCCAATTTTTTCTCTCACTTCATCCATCACCTCTTTGGCAATGGCTTTACATCGAGCCGCACCGGACTTTAATACATCAACCATGTATTGGGGGTTTTGATTGATTTCTTTGACGCGGTTCTGGATCGGGCCGATCTCTTCCATCATATTCTTAAATAGGATCTCTTTGCACTCAATACATCCGATCCCTGCCGTCCGACAATTATGGTCGATGAAGGCAATTTGATCTGGTTTCGAAAAAGCTTGATGCATCGTAAAAATATTACACCGGTCAGGATTGCCAGGGTCACTCCGTCGTACACGATTCACATCCGTCACCGCCGTTCTCAACTTCTCCCGGATGCTTTCTGGAGGGTCAAGAAGCCCGATGGAGTTATTCAGCGATTTGGACATTTTCAAGCTTCCATCCGTCCCCAGGATTCGTGGGGCATCGGAGAGAAGCACTTGAGGTTCAGGGAAGGTATTTCCGAAACGGGCATTGAATTTTCTGGCAATCTCCCGTGAGAATTCTACATGCTGGATCTGATCCTCTCCGACCGGAACATAGCCAGCCTTATAAATAAGAATATCTGCGGCCTGAAGCACAGGATAGTCCAAGAGCCCCACATTGACATTGTGCCGGTGTTGTCTCCCCTTCTCTTTAAACTGAGTCATCCTCTCCAATTCACCCACTGGTGTGACACAGTTGAAGATCCATGTCAGTTCCGTATGCTCAGGTACATGGGATTGGACAAAAAGTTTGCATCGGTCAGGGGTTAACCCGCAAGCAACGAGGACGGTCGCTGTTTCCAAAATCCTCTGCTGCAGCGAGGCCACCTCGTATTCGATCGTAATGGCATGATAGTCCACCACACAATAGACACAGTCATAGCGATTGACTAATTGAGTCCAGTTACGGATGGCGCCCACATAATTACCGATATGAATTTCACCTGAGGGCTGAATCCCGCTGAAAATACGATCCATGACTTACTTCCTCCATTTAAGAAATGCTCGCTTGAGGATTGAGGTTAGAGGCTGGAGGCTAAATCTTTCGTAACTTCAGGTTGGCAGTTGCCTCAAGCCTATAACCTTAAGCCTCCAACAAAAAGGCCATGGGTTGATATTGCCCATGGCCTCTCGCCGATTTTACTTTGTTAAATCATATGTATAGAGGTCTGGGCCAAGATCCACTTCTTATACTCTTACACCATATCCAGGCCAATTTCTTTCCCTTCATACCTAAATAATGATGGAATAACTTACCTTAATTTCTATAAAAAATCAATATCTTCATTTATTTTCATTGAGAAAATCACAGAGCATGTGGGCTGTCTTTTCAACAATGGCTGTGCATTTCTCCATACCCCCTGAAGCCAGCCATTTCTGTCGTTCCTCCTCGTTATCTAAATGATACCCTATGATGTTGTAACAGATATTGCTTCCAAACTCCTTTTCAAATTGGTTCCAAAACTCCTGGCATTTTCCGTAGATCTTTAAGAGTGCTTCCTTGTCTTTTGGGTCAGTTCTCCCCATCTTCATCCCGATAGCCATTATCGATCCGACAAAGGCTCCGCAGAGCGATCCTTTTCGCCCAACCCCCCCACCAAATCCTGTTGCCAATTTTGGTATAAGGGAATCCTGAATTCCAAGATACTCCTTGAAACTCAAGGAGATTGCTTCGGCTCAGTTAAACCCCTGCTTAAAATAACCTTTGGCTTTTTCAGAGACCAATTTCGAATCATCTTTCTTTCCCATCGGTATCCTCCCTTTCACCCTCATGTTCATTTATTATCTTTTCCTATCTCACCACCGTGTTCTTTTCGCTTCATTTGATAAGGTGATTTCAAATTTAGCATTTCAGAAATAAAATATCAAACCTCTCCAATTGGAAGTGACCAAAAAGAGAACCTGAACCCTGTATACCCCACAAAGATTGAGAGGTTAATGGGGGAAATAAAAAGGTAACGAAATTGATTGACTATGGAAGATATGTTAAATTTTATTTTAAAGTATGCTATTCCCCTGGGTGGGGGGAATTTTCCTTAGTTTTAATGATTCCTCTTCACCCTTTTTAATAGGTGAATTTGTGAAACTTCACGGTCATCCCGTTCAGTGTGGGGTAGGGCTTTTCGGAAATATGATATCATTACCTATCAACCTGTTTAGAACAGATTAGGCTCTTTAATGCCCCTTACTCTCTGGAATGCGGAGGCCAAAGGATATGGTCCGGTCAATGATGAGGTTAACGATATTTTCCCGTCTGATGATTGGCTACCTCACCATATTTATTTTAGTGACGGTGGTGAGTGTCTCTGCAATTTTAAAGTTACACCAATTGAATAAGGGGACTCGACAAATTTTAAGGATCGACACCCCTATTTTAGATTACGGGGAAAAACTTACAGATTCTATGCTGTCACAGTTGCGATTTGAGAAGAAATATATCATTACAAAGGATAATCTCCTTTACGATCAGTTTCTCTCAGCGAAGGAGGACTTCAATAAACTGCTCTCTAAAGTCCTCTCCATTGCGGATACCGCCGAAAAAAGAGTTTTATTGAACAAAGTAAAATCATACTATGAACGTTTCCAGTCATTGAGTGACAAAGAGATAGAATATGTTCGGGCGAATCAAAGCTACCCTAAAAGATGGCATGAGCAAGAAATGGAAAAGGCTGTAGATGGAATTTTGGAAGAACTGAAAAAGCTGGAGGTTTATTCCCGGCATGACATCCAGCAAAGAATGAGAATGTTGGGAGAATCTGCGGTCTCTGCTCGGAAATTTGCTATCGTCATGTCTGGCATCGCAATTATCCTGGTCATTACCACCTCTTTTTTTATCACCAGAAGTATTACTAAACCCCTCTCTATTTTGATGGACAAGACCAAAGAAATTTCCAAAGGTGTTTTCGAGGTGGACTTTAACATCACCTCTCCCCCTGAGATATTGGAGTTAACAGGGGCTTTCAATTCGATGTGTACTAAGTTGAAGATGATGGATAAGATGAAGTCCGATTTTTTCTCTTCCATGTCCCACGAGTTACGCACGCCACTGACTTCGATTAAAGAGGGGATAAGCCTCTTGCAGGAGGGCGTGGGAGGAACCCTCTCCGATAAGCAAAAGAGGCTTTTAGCCATTCTATCCGAGGAAAGCAAGCGTTTGATCAACCTGGTCAATTCCTTGTTAGATCTGTCTAAAATGGAAGCGGGAATGATGACCTATACCTTTGAGCAAACAAGCCTATCTTCACTGATTGAAAGGGCAACGACGGAGATCATTCCTCTTGCCGAAGCTAAAAAAATTACTCTTAAGACAAAAATTGATGAGAAACTGCCGATCATAATAATAGACAGTGAGAGACTTCTCCAAGTGCTACGAAATCTGATCAGTAATGCATTGAAGTTCACTCCTGAAGGGGGACAGGTGAGGGTCTCCGCTCAGCGTTTGAATCGCGAGGTGAAGGTCGTGGTATCCGATACAGGTCCTGGCATACCCAAAGAGAATCTTAGCGCCATCTTTGAGAAGTTTCATCAGGCCCACCTTAAAAATTCGAATCAGATCAAGGGCACAGGATTGGGTTTGGCCATTGTCAAACATATCATCACAGCTCATGGAGGTAGGGTATGGGCAGAAAGCGAAACAGGACAAGGGAGTTCATTCACCTTTGTATTGCCAGTCTGATATTTTTCGCCCTCTTTGGCTGCGCCGCTTTAGAAAAAATAAAAGTAAAAATAAGGGGACAGGAAAAGGCCTACCAGCATCTGGATCAAGGCAAAAGACTTCTTGTTCAAGGAGATTATGAGGGTGCCGTCAATGAAAACCTGAAGATTTTATCCCTTGCCCATCACACCCCTCCAGAAGATGAGGCCCTTTTCAACATGGGACTGATCTATGCTCACTCTGAAAATCCTAAAAAAGATTACGGGAAGTCTCTCAGGTTTTTCAAGAAACTCATCAAGGATTACCCCCAAAGCCCTTGGATCGAACAGACAAAAATCTGGGTAGGGATGCTTCAAGAAAACGAGAAATTAAGCCGTTCGATTGAGGAACTAAACCAAGTCATTGAAAAATCAAAACTGGTGGATATCGAGATCGAAGAAAGGAAGAGAGAGCGAGCGAAATGAAAAGCGCCACGACATCAGGAAAGATTTTGGTGGTGGATGATGACAGGAACCTTTTAGATCTCTTGAGAATGAGGCTTGAATCTGCCAATTATGAGGTCACCACTGCCGTGAAGGAAGAAGAGGCCATCGGGGCAGTGAAGAACCAGGTCTTTGACCTGTCCATTGTTGACCTGCAGCTTCTCCGCCAGGATGGGATATCCTTGATGGAGGAGGTTCATCTCATCCTCCCTGAGATGCCGGTTATTATCCTGACTGCTTATGGAAGTATTGAGAGTGCTGTGGAGGCGATGAAAAGAGGAGCTTATAGCTATCTGACCAAACCTTTTGATCCCCAGGATCTCCTTCTCCAAATCGAAAGGGCCCTGGAGAATCGAAGGCTCAATGTTGAGATCAAAAGGCTTAAAGGGCTTCTGGAGGAGAGATACAATTTTGCAAACATTGTGGCCAGAAGTGAAAAGATGAAGAGGGTTCTGGAGATGGTATCCCAGATTGCTAAAACGGAATCTACGGTTTACATCCACGGAGAAAGTGGAACAGGGAAAGAACTCATTGCTAAAGCCATTCATCTTACCAGTGAGAGGAAGAACAAACCCTTCATAGCCATTAACTGTGCTGCCCTTCCCGAAACTTTAATGGAAAGCGAACTTTTCGGGCATGAAAAAGGAGCTTTTACCGGGGCGGTTCGAAGCACAAAAGGTTTATTCACCCAGGCCCACGAAGGAACCCTCTTCTTAGATGAAATTGGAGATATGCCCCTTTCCATTCAGGCCAAGCTTTTACGGGCCCTCCAGGAGCGACAGTTCTATCCGATCGGCAGTGAAAAACCTGTGGAGGTCGATGTGAGGGTGATCGTAGCCACCCAAAAGGACCTGGAAGGTCATGTCAAGCAAGGCCTATTCCGCGAAGACCTTTTTTATAGGATTCATGTGATTCCAACACACCTGCCCCCTTTGAGAGAAAGGAGAGAAGACATTCCCCCATTGATAGAACATTTCCTGGAGAAATTCAGTCAACAGATGAAAAAAGAGGTAAAAGGTGTCACGCCTCAGGCGATTCAAAAACTGATGCTCCATGAATGGCCGGGAAATGTCCGGGAATTAGAAAATACTGTAGAATATGCTGTCGTCATGACCCAGCAAGATACGATCACCGAAGATTTTTTACTTCAGACCAAGGGAGGGATATCCAAAGAACCATTAAAACCCCTGAAAGAGGCCAGAGATGCCTTCGAGAAGGCCTATCTTATCCACCTTCTCGAAATCTGCGAAGGCAATGTCAGCAAGGCAGCCAAGCTTGCTGGAAAGTATCGGGCCGATTTCTATGATCTCCTCAAAAAACATAACCTGAAAAGCGAAGATTTTAAGAAATCCCGGTAATGTGTAGGGATTAACCTTCCTGCTTACCCTTCTTCTGGAGGAAAATTCCTACAAAAAGGGTTTCCCATAAATATCTCCACACCCAAAAAACCGTTTAATATCAACTCAATAATTCCATCCCCTATATTTGGCACATCCTTTGCTTTTAATAAATTAAACCGACTTCTTTTACAGGGAGAGTGAAGAATAGATGAAGATATTAATTGTAGACGATAACCTGGGTTTGGCTCATATCCTGAAAATCATGTTAGAGGAGGAAAGACACAAGGTAAGGTTAGCTCGGGATGGCAGAGATGGCTACTTGTCCTATCTCTTATTCAAACCCGATCTGATCATTACAGACATCCAGATGCCAGAAAAAAATGGTTTGGAGTTAATGGAGGTAATCCGGAAACACAATCCAGAGGCGAGGGTAATCTATATCAGTGCTGACCTCAGCCAGTTTTGGCCACTCCTTGAAAAGGAGAAGACAAGATATCCGGTAAGTTGCCTGCAAAAACCTTTCTCCAAGAGTGAATTGATGAGGTTGCTTTTTCAATTCTCAAATTAATGGAGAGAGGACGGAGGTGAAAATAGAATTGAAAAGGTTCATTCGACCGATAGCGATTTGGCTTGTCATCTTTCAAATCGCAATCTTCCTTTTGGGTACTACGACTGCCACAAGCGGGGCTACCAACCCCAATTCCGATGACCAATACGCATCTAACCATAGGGCCAATGTGCTCAGGATTCTTGCTGTATTAGAAAATAAAATAGAAGATCAACAATTATTAGAAAAGACAAAGGAAAAACTATTTACTTTAAATGATGGGCAAACCCGGTTGATTGCCTCCCTCTCTGACCGAGTGGCCAAGGAGGGAAACACGATGGGGGCAAGCATTTCCTTTCTATTGATGACGGTTTTGATCACCCTACTTTGACGTTCTCAAGATACGTTGCCAAAAATAGAGGACCATGAACGGTTTGAGAAAAGAGGTCATCTTGGTTAAGAAAAGACTTTTTGAAGATTTCATGAAGGGTCCAACACGTATGTTCTACCACATTATCATGGTGGGGTTAAGTGCTGCCCTTGCGCTGTCTCTGCCCATGGCGGTCAGGTTTATTGCGAAAAAATTTCTGGTCTACTGGTCTCTGATAGGAAACGACAAGATATTCTTGATTTCTGTAGAAATGACGTTAACGATATTTTTCATCTCTCTCTCCGCCTATATCCACAAGAGCTGGAAAGATCGGAAACTTTCCAATATGGCAAGGACCGCTGGTATGGTATTTGTAACCCCTGCCAAGGGATTCTTTGCCCAAAGGAGGATCAGGAAATTGAAGGAAAGGCAAGGCCTTGCAAGGGATGTCATGGTCATCAGCTCAACAGGCTTCCGTACCTTGGTCGACCCAAAGGGAGAACTGCATCAAGTCATCCAGAATTGCAGGGAAGCAAAAATTATGCTCCTCAACCCAAACAGTGATGGAGCGATTGTCCGAGCGAAAGGTATTCCTGATCCTGATGTCACCCCGGAAAGTTTCACAGAACAGATAAGAAAGAGCATCGATTTCCTCAAAACCCTTAAGGAAGCCCAGAAAAGTGTAAAACTTAAGCTTTACTCTGACCCTCCTTTCTTGAAGATGACGATCCTTGGCGACTATATCTGGCTGCAGCACTACCAACCCGGTTTGGATGTTCAAATGATGCCAAAATATGTGTTTAAACACGACCCCAATATCGGCAGTCTTTACTTCCCCTTTTACCAATATTTCCTGGGAAGGTGGAATAACCCTGATATCCCCGAATACGACCTGGAGACCGACGAACTCATTTACAGAGATAGTGCCGGAACTGAAGTAAAAAGGGAAAAACTTAACGAAGTTAAAATGGAGGGGGCCACGAACACGGATTTAACGAATCATGCGATCCCCCAAAATAATAACGAAGTAGAAAAGGAAACTTCTTCTCCCCTGTGGACCCATGGAATCCGCGCTTTTCATGGTGATTTTTTCACTCCCGTGCGAGGGATCTCCCATAGTGGCCTTCATCCAGGAGGTAAAGAGTTCTCTCTGCTGAGATCGAAGAATCCGATATGTGAGACTGCAGGTTGGATAGCCATTTTATAAAAAATAGCTATCAAGGTATGGCCGGCGAAAAACTTGATAACATCCAATAGAGCGAAATAGAGCAGTGAAAGGAGGCAAGACCATGGAAAAGTATAAGATCTTACTGGCACTGGCAGAAGAAGATCTCCATAGTATCATGGCCATCTATTCAGCTCTTGAGAAAAAGGGTTATCAAGTCACGACAGAAGCAAGGAGTGGGTTCACCATGGAGAGAATACCTGTCAATGACTTCGATGTGGTGATCACCGACCTCTTAGCTGTCCTCAAGAAAGCCAAAGAATTAAATCCAGAAATAATGGCCATCCTCGTTTTGGCCACCAGCAGCAGATCGATCCCCACGGTCCATGCTATTCGATCCTCTTCCGATGATTACCTGTTTAAACCCTTTGGATTGGCGGAATTGGAAATGCGGGTTTCCCATTGCATTGAAAAACTCGAAGCTCATCAAAGGGACCCTCAACCCCAAACATGTGATCTCAGCCTCAATGAGAAGATGCTTAACATGGTGAAAGCCATGTCTCACGATGTCCGAGGATCTCTCCTCACCATATCCGCCACCCTGAAACTGTTGAGCCGTGGTTATTACGGGAAAATGGATGAGGCTGTCGTAAATAGAATAAAAGAATTGTTTTCAAAAACCTCTGGGTTAATCGGGATCACTGAAGAGTATCTGAGTAGGAGCTTTTCAGTCAACGATGATTTAGACACAGAAGTCGAGTCTTTGGATTTGATGAAAGATATCCTGATTCCGGTCTTGAAGGAACTTTCTTCAGAGTTAAAGGGGCATCACCTCCTGATTGATCATCGTCTTCATGCGATGTCAAACAAACTTATTCCCATCAGGACAAACAGAATCTGGCTGAAGATGGTCTTCAGGAATCTGCTTAAGAATGCCGTCAAGTACGGCGACAAGGAGGGGATGATTGCCCTCGGTTTTGAAGATCAAGGTTCTTCCTACCGATTGAATGTTTATAATAGCGGAAAGCCCATCCCTGAAGAATATCGGGAAAAGCTTTTTACAAAATTTATGGGGAATGGGAATGGTGGAAATGGAAAGGAGATAGCGGGTGGTACGGGTCTGGGCCTCTATCTCATCAAGAAGGTCATCGAGAAATTGGGTGGGGAGATCAGGTATGAGGCAAAAGAAAATGGCTCCAACTTCATATTTACCCTCCCATCGAGGTCAACCTTCGTTATGGATTCACCATTGCCAATCGGAGCACCCCTTCAACTGGCAATACTTAACAAGTAGAGGTGGAATATGTACTTTATAACCAAGCTCAAATTGGTCATTGATTTTTATACCGCCATTTTGTGTCTTTGGTGGCTAAAGAGAAGGATTGGCTCACAATGGGAAATGGAAAAAGAATCCTACTCATCGGATTATTTATAAACTTGATCGGCGTCTTTCTTTTTGTCAACTCCATTGGAGCAGGGCCATGGGTCTGTTATGGTCAGGTGGTGGGAATAGAGTTCTCTGTGCTCCAGGTCAGGGGAGATGATGGTAGAATTTCCTTATTCTGGTGCGGTTATAAGACCCGTTTGGATTCAAGATTTCCATTTTTTGGAGACAAAGTGAAGATTGAATATATAAAGGATTCCATTAGGAGGAATGCCGTCACCCGGATTTCTGTATTGAAGAAGAGCTAGAAAGTTCACACTTCTTTCCCCTCCTCTGTGGTCATTCGCCTATTTTCCACTCTTACCTCATCCTTCCATCCCCCCATTCTTTTTTAGATCAACGGGCGCTATCTCAAAATTTATTATTTTTAAATTGAAGGTCGAAGAAAAATTAGTTATAGAATGAATCTAATGGAAACCTGGAGGCTCTTAGATACCGGCGCTCGTTCAGCGGCTGAGAACATGGCTCTCGACGAGACGCTCCTCGAACTAAAGGCGGAGGAAAGAATTCCTCACACCCTACGATTCCTCCAGTTCTCAAACCCAGCCGTTCTGGTCGGGCATCACCAATCTGTAGAAGAGGAAGTCAGGCTAGACTACTGTCGGACTCAAGGGATCGAAATAAACAGGAGATTGACGGGTGGAAGTGCACTCTATTGGGGGAGAGAAGAATTGGGTTGGGAGATT
>CAWGAV010000008.1:0-32215 GCA_963820625.1 uncultured delta proteobacterium | reverse complement strand
TTTGCTATCGGTGCTACCGTGGGAATCCTTTATATGATTAACAGAGGGGCTAAGGGAGTCGAAAAGGCGGCCATAGTTCAGAGACCCCAAATGGCTCCACCAAGTACTCCGGCGCCGGCTCCTCCTGCCCGTGATTCGATTGAAGTGGCTTCGCAGATCCAAACCTTGAAGGAGATCGTCAAGAAAGACCCCAAAAACCTCCCAGCCTGGGTGGAATTGGGAAACCTTTATTTCGATACAAACCAACCCAAAGAAGCTATTGAAGCTTACGGTCAATATCTCGCCGTCAAACCTGATAACCCGGATGTCAGGACAGATATGGGAATCATGTATAGAAAATTAGGGCAATTTGATAGAGCTCTCGAAGAGTTCAGAAAGGCCGCTCAAACCGATCCAAAGCATGTGAACAGTCGATATAATATTGGCCTTGTCCTTCTTCATGACAAACAGGATATTAAGGGGGCTATCAAGGCATGGGAAGAATACCTAAAAGTGGATCCTAATAGTGAAAGAGCCCAGCGAATAAGAGCCCAGATCGAGAAGATGAAATCGATGCCTGCACCATCCAAGTAAATTCCCCCATGAAAGACGAAAAAGAAGACGAATTTAAAGAGGCAAAAGAGTTATTTAAGGAAGGCTTAAAAAAAATTTTCCAGGCCACTAAAAAGGTTTCTGAGAAGGTTGTTGAAGGCTTTCGAGAAGGATATGCTAAAGACGTCACCAAAAAAGAAAAATAATTATGGGTTCGCTTCGCTCACAGGCCTATGTTGAGGTTTAGGTTAAGATTTTTTTATCAACCTTAGCCTTAACCTTGTTCTTTTATTCTTTCATCACACCTACTTGAACATTCCTGAACCTGGCTGGCGCGGTGCCATGCCCCACATGAGCCACCTGCCCAGGTTCTCCCTTTCCACAATTTGGCGTTCCCCACATCTGCCAGTGATCTGGATTTCCAATGGCGTCACAAGAATTCCAAAACTTTGGAGTAATCCCTGTATAGGTGGGGTTCTTGACCATCTCGCCAAGTTTACCTCCTTTGATCTCCCACCCAACCTCAGTTCCGAATTGGAAATTGATCCTCTTGTCATCAATCGACCAGCTTCGATTGGTTGTTAAGAAAAGTCCTTCCTCTGTATCACCGATCATCTGTTCTAATGTCCACTCTCCTGGCTCCAGATTGATGTTTGTCATCCGGATCAGGGGAATTCGATTCCAGCCATCTGCTCTCATCGTCCCATTGCTTTCTCTCCCCAGATGGTGAGCGGTCTCCCTTGATGTTAAAAGGTTGACTAAGACTCCTTGAGAGATAATGGGAACTCTTTGAGCGCTTATCCCCTCATCATCATAACCGAAGGTTCCCAACCCGCCAGGACAGGTAGCATCGGCAAAGATATTCACTAATTCTGAACCATATTTAAAATGACCTACTATCTCAGGTTTCAGAAAACTGGTGCCGGCATAACTGGCCTCGGCCCCGAGAATTCGATCCAGTTCAATCGGATGGCCAATGGATTCATGAATCTGAAGGGCCAGCTGGGAACTATCCAATATCAGTGTCGTGGTTTTCGAAGGACAGGGTTTTGCTGTGAGGAGTTGAGAAGCCTCCTCACCCACCCTCTCTGCCTGATCTGAAAGGGCTAATTTCTCAATCCACTCATAACCCTGAGTGGCAAAATTCCCCCGAAAAGAGTTAGGATAGGATCGGACCTGGACCTCACTGCCTTCAATGGCTGTGGCTGAAATCCCTGCCCCGCATTCCACAATCTCCTGCTCGATATACGAACCCTCTGTGGAAGCAAATGTCTTTTCCGTTTTATACGATCCTATAAAGGCCTCTGAGATCTTCACCTTCTTATTTCTACGTATGATCTCATCTGCCTTGAGGAGAAGATTAAGTTTTGTTTCAGGAGCGACATCAAATGGATCAATAGAAATTGGGGTTTTATATTTATCCACGACAGGAGAAGTGGATGGAAAAATGATCTCTTTCCCCTTGACCTTTGAACTGGCTTTGGCAATCCTTAGCGCCTTGCCAAAAACTCCCTCCACCTCCTTCTTGGTCACTTTTGAACTGCAGGCAAATCCCCAGGCACCCCGGAAAAGAACTCTGATTCCGAAGCCGAAATCCTCTTCATGGATCAAAGCCTCTACTTTCCCATTCTTCACCTCGATCTCTTCATTCTGGCGACGAACGATTCGAATATCGGCATACTCCACACCTTTTAGTTTTGCCAAGTCAAGAATATTCTGGATGAGATTTTTCATCACAACTTCCTTTTCTTAACGCAAATCGCACGGCGTTAAGTGTAAGGAGTGAAGAACCTTCCCACTACGCTTTACGCTTTACGCTCCACACTTTACACCTTACGCCTTATGCCTTAATTATAGGGACGATACCCCTGAAAAATTGAACCCATCTATTTTGATAGCAGGAACAACCGTGCCGGTGACAAAACGCCTTGAGTAGACCGTCCCTTCAGAGCAAATCCTTCGGTCCTTTGAGATGGCGGTCACTTGAGAAAGAGCCCTCATGATAGATTCTGTAAACCTGAGATTCTTGATCGGTCTTTTAATCTCCCCTTCTTCAATCAAAAAAGTCCCATCCCGGGTCATCCCAGTGATGACCGCTTTCATGGGTTCCACTACATTAGTATAATGGAACCGGGTCACATAAATTCCTCTTCGAACAGACTGGATCATCTCCTCGAGGGAGGATTCTCCTCCCCTCATAAAAAGGTTGATGGGAATGGGGCCTGCCGTATTGGGGGCGATCAAACCATGCCCCGTGGAATCCTTCCCTTCTCGCCCGGCTGTGAAGGAGTCATAAGTCACCTCGGTTGCCACCCCTCTGTCAAAAAAGGTGACCCTTTTCTTCGGAATGCCTTCGAAGTCGAAAGGAACTTGCAATCCTTCCGGGTCAAGTCCGTCATCGTAAATCGTCACCTTTTCATCCACCATTTTTTCCCCGAACCGATTAGAGAAAAAACTTCGGCCTTCTTGTACAGAGAGGGCATGAAAACCCAAATAGCCCAGAAAGGATAAGAGTTCACTCACCGCATAAGGTTCTAAAATAACCTCATACTCTCCTGGTTCAAGCTGAATCGGTTCTTCCCTCGATGTCTTGCTGATTGCCTCTTGGGTTAAAGATTCAATGTCTAACTGATCAGGGTCCCTTGCCACGAAACTTGCATAACCAGAACTTTTCTCATTCTCCACAATCAGATGGAGGAACAGGTCAGAAAATTTCTGATAGGCCTCCACCCCGAGGGAATTAACGACTGCCAGTTCAACCTCTCCATTCGAAAAGGCACCAGAGGCCTTGAGTCCTCTTCTCTTCACCGAGGTTAAGATGTCCTTGATCATCTTTGCCTTCTGATTCGGTGTAAGGCGGCTAATATTTTTAGAAAAGGTTTCGATCTCAGGAAGGGGTTTCGGTCCTGGCAAAGAAATGAATTCATCATTTGGTTGTTGAACCTTGGCAAGGGAAATTGCCTTCTGAAGAGATTTTTTAACTGATGATGGCAGAAAAATATTGGTTGTGACCACCGCAATCTTTTTTTCCAAAACCACTCGCAGGATGAGTGTCTGATTTTTCTCGGCCACATGTTGGTGAATGGCAGAGCCGGCAAAGCGGGTGAGTGAGGAATCTTCTGTTAAGAGGATTGCCTCTGTCTGATCAGCAGGGGATTCTTGGACCACGTTTTTTAATAAACGGAGGGAAGACTCCTTTTCGATCATCTCATCAATTCCCCTTTCTTAACTTCAGTTCAAGATAATAAGTTCCACTAATAACAGAAAGGGATGCTGAAAAAGCTTTACAGCGGCACCTTTATATCTATTAAATATTGGATTTCAATCCCTTTACCAAAATTCGTTTTTGTGAAGACATTCGATACCTATAAAATAATTTAATGACCGCTTTGTAAAGCTTTTGAGGCATACCTATCTGTTTAAAATTTACCTAATGTTTTCTCCTCTTTTGATAATCTAATACCGCCGCATGGATGGCTTTCTCTGCCAGGATGGAGCAATGGACCTTAGTGGGTGGAAGTCCACCGAGGGCCTCGGCGATCACCTGATCTGATACCATAAGAACCTCTTCAATCGTTTTCCCTTTGATCATCTCTGTGGTAATACTTGAGGAAGCGATCGCAGCTCCACACCCAAATGTAAGAAACTTCGCATCGATGATCCGGTTCGTCTCTACTTTGATAAAGAGCCGCATGGTATCACCGCAGACAGGATTCTGAGCTTCTCCGACTCCATCGGGGTTCTCCATCTCGCCCATATTTCTTGGATGGTTGAAATGCTCCATCACAATCTGATTATAGGAACCCGTCTCTTCTGCCATTCTCAGTCCTTAGCCTAATTCGCAAAGCGCATAGGGCATAGAGCATAGCGTATTCTATTTCATAGAAGCTTTAAATACCGGCAATTGCAAAATCTTTAAATACTGGGGGCTAAGTTCCACCATTTCTTCTAATAGGGGTTAAACGCTCTGCGCTCTGCGCTCTGCGCTCTGCGCTCTTTATGTGCCTAAGACTTTACGGGCAAATTCTTTTCCGAATTGAATCGCACTGTTCAATTCTTCTGGATCCGGAACAAATTGAATGGGGAGTTCCTTCTCCCAGATCTCGAATTTATCCTGTTCGAGAGCCTTTCTCATTTCTTTGATCGCTCCACCTCCCCATCCATGCGATCCAAAAAGGCCGAAAACCTTCCCTTTCGGTCTCAACCCATTCATATAAGTCAGAAAATCTCCCATCGTGGGAAACATCCCGTTATTCAAAGTGGGAGAGCCTAAAAGGATGCCCTTTGCTTCCAGCATCTCTTCGATAATGTCGCTCCGATGATTGGATCGAAGATGGAGAAGCCTCGCCTCAGCTCCCTCCTCGATCAAACCTTTGAGGATAGCCTTGGCAATACCCTCCGTACTTCCCCACATCGTATCGTAGATGACGAGAATTTTATTTCTGACCTTCCCCTGACTCCAATCCACATAGGCCTGAATGATTCGGCTAGGGTCCTTTCTCCAGATGAGACCATGGCTGGGAGCAATCATATTGATGGGGATTCCCATCTTAACCACCTCGTCCACTTTTTTCAAAATGAGCGGCGCCAAAGGCCAGAGGATATTGGCATAATATTTTGCTGCATGTTTCATCACCCCATCCCCCACCTCATCCTCAAACCTCTGGCAAGAAGCAAAATGCTGACCGAAAGCATCGTTCGGCAAAAGAAGCTGATCTTCCTTGATATAGGTGAACATGCTATCCGGCCAGTGAAGCATTGGAGCTTCCACAAAGGTGAGGGTCCGATGACCGATGGAAAATGTCTCTCCACTCTTCACGGTCTTGAATCTAAGCGATTTCTTATAATGCTTTGTCAGACCCTTCTGACCCCTCTCAGAGGTAATCACGGTCGGGTTTCCAATCCTTTCGACAATCTGTGTGAGCGAACCGGAGTGGTCCATCTCCACATGGTTCGAAACAACCACATCAATTCTTGAGGGATCGATGATCTCTGAAATGCGCCCCAGCATCTCAAGATAGAAAGGGGCCTTCACCGTATCCACAAGAACATTCTTCTCATCCAATATCAGATAGGCATTGTAAGTTGTCCCATAAGGAGTGGAGTAGCCGTGAAAGTCTCTTATGTTCCAATCAACCGCACCAACCCAATAAACCCCTTTTTTCAGTTCCACCTTCTCCATTTTCACCTCCATCGTCTTAAAACACTTATATTTTTAAAATATAGAATTTTCGGATAAAAATCAATGAAGATCCGCCGGATCCAACCTAAAAACGGAAACTCTATGTCGAACCCAAAAATGAAGGCCCTTCAGACTAGTACACTTTGAAGGGCCTTTAAGAAGTGACCTTTCATTGATTTCAAAGAGGATAAAACCCGTTCACCTTAACTTTTTATCTTTTTGGGATTGCACAATTCCTCTTTCCCCACTGCCACCCGGCCGCAGGCATCGCAGACATAGTTTAATTTTGCGACTTTCGGCTTGCAGACATGCCTTGGATTACTAACCGTGATGCCGCAATACTCACAGGTGTAGGCTTTCTTGACCTCCTTAGGGCTACAGAGATGACCTTTTTCAGTGGTCACCAACCCGCAAGTTTCACATTTATAAACTTTTGTCGTTGATTTTGTTGCCATTCTCTTTTCTCCTTTCTATTTTGGTTTCTACTTCTTCTGCATGAACTCAAAAGAATCGAGGATCTTCTTCATATCCTGACGGTCACTGGCATCTTTCTTTTCCAATATCGTATAGAGAATGAAAATCTGATAAGGTTCTGTAAACCCGTAAATCCATCCTTGCTCTCGTTTCACCCCCTTAATCGTATAGGTCGCATATTTCTTTCCTGCAAATTGGACACCTTTTAAGGATACTGGCTCTGTGGGACCAATTTCCACCACTATCCCCTTACCGTAATCCTTTTCTATTTCATCCTTGAGGCTTCCGGTTGCCATGGTAGTTAATCTCTCAATCGACTCTTGGCTAAATGTAGAATATCGGCCAGCCGGTGTGAAATCGAATTGAATATTCGATTTCGTTTCTGGATTATAAACATATAATTCTGTCTGCTCTTTATCCATCGGAGAAGGTTTGTCATAACCCAGCTCTTCCAGGAAATCAGGGAATTCCATTGTCATTTTCCAATTGGGAGGAACCGTAACATTAAATGGATACCTAATCCCAAAAAATTGATTTCCTTCAATCTTACCAGCTGGAGCTTTGAGATCTTCTTTGAGTGCCTCTCGAACAGGAGTTGTTGTAGCGCACCCAAACAAAAAAATGAAAAGTATAACTATTACAAGAAAACTCTTCCTATAATGCATAGCTCACCTTTGCGAGTTTAAGTCAGCAATTTCTATACCATCCTGTCGCTTTGCTAAAAATTTTTTTTAACTCTTTGATTTATTTATAATATTTTACTCCCAATAGACGAACAAAAACCAAATCATCACACGAAGATGTCTTTTATTAAAATTTAATGTCTAATAATTGACTCTAAAATAAATATCCTTGAATCCTCTGGAATCATATTCTTTTTATATCAACAAGTTATAAGCTGTCCTTTTTATGACCCTATTGTATTAAATCCAGACTTTTACTTCATGATTGAGATTTCTTTCGGTTTTACTCTAAACTCCGAACTTAAAACTCCAAACTGCCTCATCGAGCACGGCCCACAACCCCAAGATAGACAGAAATTTCGTTCTTCCCGTCCACACCGATGACACGGTCTACCTCTTCATCAAAGAAGGCACCCACTGTGCAGCAACCAAGATTTAATGCTGTAGAAGCTAAATAGAGGGTCTGACCGATATGGCCCACATCCATGTAGAGGTAACGATATGCTCTCTCACGATATTTCCACTTCGAACGTTCGACAATGGCTGTCCAGACGAAGACGCAGGCAGCCTCTTCAAGCATCTCCTGACCCAGTCCAGCTTGACAAAGATCAGGACCGAAATTACCCTCCTTCAAAAGAATTAATTGGGCCTTCTTCACATTGTAATGATAGAGTCCTGGTGGAATTTCTTCGACTCCGTTCACTACGAGATATGTCTCAATGGGGTAAAGGGCACCGGCAGAAGGTGAAGCCCTGAATTCAAATCCCCAAGCCCTCAAGGTGATTCCTTGGGTAGCCCAGATCAATTGAGAAAGTTCAGAGAAGGTGATGGGTTGATTGGAAAACTCCCTCATGGACCGCCTCTGAGCGATCGCCTCCCATAGGGATTTTCCACCCTTTTGATCGAGAGGACGAATGGGAAAATGTTTTAATGCATAAGGAAATTCTTTATAGGGAGAAGGCTGATGTGCCCAATCAAGCCCCCCTCGCGGCATGGCCTCTCTTCGATATTTTGTCTCCTGATGATACAGGTCGCCAATTCCCTCTCTTCTCCGATCCATGAAGCACCTCCTTAAAATCTAATTAATAAAAATCGGCCTAAAAAGCAATGGTTATCTATGTGCCGGGGAAAAGACCTAAAAAGTATCATCAAAGGCTTTACAATTAATTAACGAAGCACTAACATACTTGATAATTAGTTTTGCTGGATTGGAGGGATAGGAACCAATGGAAGAGAACAAAGGCAAAGGCAAACCAAACAACCGGAGAAAAAAGATTGCTGCTTTTATAATATTTCCCATCCTGATTATCATCGGAGCGGTGGTTCTCTTTTTCTATAGAGAATATAAAGCGACCCATATCTCAACCGACGATGCCTTTGTCGATGGCAGAATCCACGTCATTGCTTCAAAGATCCCGGGAACTGTTAAAGTTCTTTATATCAACGACAACCAATTTGTAAAGACGAACGACCCTATCCTCGAGATCGATCCGGCGGATTATGATGTCAGAGTGAAGGATGCCCGGGCTGGCCTTGAGACTGAAAAGGAAAGACTATCTGAAATCCGGAACAGAGTGGTAACCGTTAAAAACCAACTGACCGAGATCATGGCCTCACTAGAAGTGGCCCGGGCTAATCTCGAACTTCAGAAGGCCAATCTCGAGTTGGCAAAAGTAGACTATCAAAGGGCTGAATCCCTTTTTAAAAAAGAGGTGATTCCAAAGCAACAATATGACAACGCAAAAACCAGGTATGAGGTGGCTGTTGCTCAGGTGAAGGCCACACAGGATCAGGTCAAACAAGTTGAGGCATCTCTTGAAACACAGAAGTCGCTAATCAAACAGACAGAATCAGGTCTACCTACGCAGGAGGCTCAGGTTCGGCAGAGAGAGGCTGTCTTAAAAGGGGCAGAACTGAATCTGAGTTATACAAAGATTTATACACCGAAGGATGGTTACATCACAAAGCGAACAGTGGAGA
This sequence comes from uncultured delta proteobacterium, assembly GCA_963820625.1. GTDB lineage: Bacteria > Desulfobacterota > BSN033 > BSN033 > UBA1163 > CAWGAV01. Next base: position 23,365 of record CAWGAV010000008.1, on the reverse strand, counting down.
TGGGGAATCAGATTCAAGCCGGCCAGCCCCTCATGGCCGTTGTTCCTCTTTCCCAAGAAGATATCTGGATCACTGCTAACTATAAAGAGACTCAACTGGAGAGGGTAAAACCTGGGCAGAAGGTAGAAATAAAGGTGGACACCTTTCCGGGAAAAAAATTCTACGGAAGAGTGGAGAGCATCATGTCAGGCACAGGGGCAGTTTTCTCCCTCTTACCACCTGAGAATGCAACAGGAAACTATGTCAAGATAGTCCAGCGAATACCCATCAAAATTATTCTTGATCAAGGCACAGATCCTTCCCATAACTTAAGAATCGGGATGTCTGTCGTGCCCACAATTTTAGTTAATTCCAAATGAGACGTAAGTGGCTATGAACAGGTGGATTGTTGCCATCACAGTCATGCTTCCTACACTCATCGAGATCGTGGATACATCGGTCGTCAACGTCTCTCTCGATCATATCCGTGGAAGTCTCTCCGCTGGGATCGATGAATCCACCTGGACAATTACCTCCTATCTTGTATCCAATGCCATCATCATCCCTATTTCAGGATGGTTGAGCAGGCTTTTTGGAAGAAAACATTATCTCATCTTTTCAATCTCCCTCTTCACTTTCAGTTCTTTCATGTGCGGTTCCGCATGGAATCTCCAGAGCCTTGTATTTTTCAGAGTCCTCCAAGGCCTAGGGGGCGGTGCCCTTCAGCCCATTTCCCAGGCCATTCTTCTTGAAACATTTCCACCCCATCAGCACGGGATGGCCATGGCGATCTTCGGCGTTGGCATCATGTTTGGACCCATTATCGGCCCTCTGCTGGGAGGGTGGATCACAGACAACTGGTCCTGGAATTGGATATTTTACATTAATGTCCCGATAGGACTCATTTCAATTCTAATGACTCTCCTTTTTATTATTGACCCGCCCTACATGCGGCGGATAAAGATGAAGATCGACTACTGGGGGCTTTTATTTTTAGCCATCGGCCTAGGATGTCTTCAGATCGTCCTGGATAAAGGGGGAAGGGAGGACTGGTTTTCATCCGGTTTCATCACCTGGATGAGTTATATCTCCATCTCCTCTCTGATCATGTTTATCCTGGTAGAGTTCTTTGCAGAGAACCCTATCGTTAATTTAAAGACTTTCAGAAACCTTACATTCAGTACAGGAAATATCATCATGTTTTTCGCTTTCTTCAACCTTTTTGGGAGCATTGTGCTGCTGCCCATTTACCTCCAGACGTTGATGGGATATACGTCCTTTCTGGCAGGGCTGGCACTTGGCCCCGGAGGCATTGCCACAATGATCGCCATGCCAATAGCCGGGAGACTTGTAACAAAAATCAGTCCAAAGGCTATCCTTGCCTTTGGTATTGCTGTGGCTGGCTATTCGGTCCATATGATGGCTCAGTTTAATCTTCAGGCTGATTTCAATGCCATCTTCTGGCCAAGAGTCGTGCTGGGAATCGGCATGGGTTTTCTCTTCATCCCTCTTACAACAATGACCATGTCAAGCATCAGAAAGGAAGAGATGGGAAATGCCACAGCCATATTCAACCTTTTGAGAAATCTCGGCGGGAGCTTTGGCGTTGCCTTTATTACAACCATGCTTGCCAGAAGGGCGCAGTTTCATCAGGTCCACCTCGTAGAACATCTCACTCCCTTCGATAGAAACTTCCAGATTGCTCTCCCCCAAATCTCCCAGATATTGCAGGGCAGATGGTATAACCCTTCCCTTTCTGACCAAGGAAGCTTAGGTGTGATCTATGGTGAGGTGATAAGGCAGGCATCCATGTTGTCATTCAATGATGCCTTTTACCTTCTCTCAATGATGATGATGCTTATTATTCCCTTAGTCCTGCTGATGAAAAAGGGGAAGGAAGGTATCCCTTCACCGGGTGTGCATTAACAAAAAAATGCCCACAAAAATAACATACTCAAAGAAAAGTAGCGATGACAGAAACAGCGTGTTCACCAAAAGGGCGGGCTATTTGGTCTGCCCTTTTTAATTTATGGTGCATATTCCCCTTGTTCTTTTGATAAATAGTCACAATCAAGCCAAAATTTGGCACAAAATAGTATTTCATTGATCCTTTCAATTAATAATATTCTTAAGTTTCAATATCTTACGATTTTTATACTTTGGTACAACAATTGCCTATATTTATTCAGGCTAATTCTTCGAAGACCAGCATTTAATAACATAAAGAATCAAATAACAAGCTGGATCTTCTTTTGGTATAAGCAATGGTGGAGTCTCCAGGGAAATTTTTAAGAAAAGAAAGGGAGACACGAAACATCTCGCTGGAGGAAATCTCTAATTTCACCAAAATAAAGGAACACCACCTCAAAGCCATCGAAGAAGACAGATATGAGCTTCTACCCCCTTCCCTTTACGTTAAAGGGTTCTTGAAGATTTACGCCAGATATCTCGCCCTCGATCCAAAAAACATTGTTCTCCAATATGAAAATTATCTGAAAAGCCTTATTCCTCCTGAGCCTATCGAGTTGCAACAGCAGGCTCTACCCCAGAAAAAGAGTGTCAGACCATGGTTTCTTTTCTCTCTCATCTTCGCAGTTATTCTCTTCATGGTACTTTTCATCTCCTATCCCGCACGCCATCCTATAGAAAAGAAACCTAAAGCAATCTCATTGCCCTCGATCTCACCCTCTCCGGCAATCCAGCAAGAGGTGAGGCCCCCAACAATTTATCCGGCTCAACAGAAGGAGTTTTCAGAACCAGAGAAGTTGGAAGTCAAGGAGGTCGCAACAAAACAGACTCCTGCTTTCAAAATTCTTGAGGCCGACATCGGGACAGGCATTGAAAGAAACGGCCTTCAACAGTTTCTAAAAGGGAAATGTTCAGAATTTACATCTAATAACCAAAGGGGTTACTTCTTCACAAGAATCAAGACCCCGAAAGAAGGGAAGATTGCCCACATTTGGTTATGGGAAGGTAAGGAGTACTATCGAATGGAAATCGATGTCAAGCCTCCAGGGTGGTCAGTTTACAGCTATTTCACTTTCCGGCCCCAGCACACCGGAAACTGGAAGGCTGAAGCACGAGATGGAGATCAGGTACTCACCAGCCTTGACTTCAGGGTTGTTCAATCTACCGGAGACCGGTCCTTGTAAAGAATTCCAGTTGATCTAAAAAAATCTATAGCCACTGTACCCGCAATTAAGACATCAAAATAATGATGAGGGGTTGACCCTGACCTGTCTTCTTTAGCGCCCTGCCATAGCTAACAGCAGCCTGTGCGGTCAGCACCAGGAGAGGATTCGGGAAGGTCGCTTGATCTCTCTTCCGAATCTACCACACAGCAGCAGGAAGATTTTTTTCGCCCCAACATGGAATTGACCACTGCAACCGCACAGCCTACTCCTGCACGCACGCTAAGAGCTTCGACAGGACAATTTCGGGCACAGGCGCCGCATTCCATACAAGCATCTCGATTGGCGATCTCAATTTTGCCGTTGGTCAGGCCCAAGACGGTATGGGGACAGACCAAGAGACACATTCCGCATCCCATACATTTTTTCTGATCAAGCTTTAATGTGACGACATCTCTAAGATAAATTAACTGGTTCATCATTTGAACTCCTTATGCGATGAAGTGTGATCCGAGCCAGAGACCGAGACCTACAATGCCAGCACCCATCTCCAGTGGCAACGCCCAGCGCATCTCTTTCTTAACCCCGGATAGAGAAGTATAAGTGGAGGCTCCTGTGAAATTCATCGCGAGATAAGCCGAGATAGCAGGTATGAGAAGGAGCCAGGCCATGATTTCGAAACGGCCTGTTCTCGTGATCCAGTCACCCCAGTGAAAAGCCAATAGGATGATAGCGAAAAGAACCCCCAGACTGAGGCCTTTGACCGAAAAGGCCCGGCCTGGCAGCCATGGCAGTAATAAAGGTGTTAAAACCGCACCGGTCAGAATAGCCGTCAGCATAGCCCAAATAGAGAATAGACCATGGCTCAAAGCATTCGTCCAACCCTCCCCTGACTTCCCAAGTAAAGCCAAGAGAAAGAGGATAGGAATGACAATCATACCCCCTTTTAGAGCTCCCACAAGTTCCATCGGAATGAGTACCATACGCTCCCATGTTGTAAAGGTTTTGAGCCTCATCTCTGGTGTTGCTTTAAGCCCATTGTCCAAGAAACCCGATAGATCTATCGCCCGGATGGGGCCATAAATAATTTTAAAGCCGGATAATTTCTTGACATGGTGAGCCGCAACTCCTGGACCGGACAACTGGGGTAAAATCAATTCCCGATGCAAGACAATTTGGCTTAAACCGCTTGATTCGATTCGGCCAACAAGCTCCATCGTCCCGAAGGTCCCCTTGCCCGAAGCGCACCAGACATTGATCCCTTTAGTATCCAGAACCAGTATCCACATGTCCCGGCCAGGCAATGCCTCGCGCAACTTGTCAAAGCTCATCTTGTAATTGGCTGTGACCAAGACCGGGGACTGTTCATCGGGTTTTCCCAAGGCATAAAGGCCGGGTTCGATGGTGTAATGCATGCGGTCTATCCCCCAGCGAGCTTTATAAGTTCCTAAACGGTCTGCCCAAACAAGAGAGGACGAAACCTGAGGCACGGGGCCAATAGGGGTCTGGATCGATCCAATGACAAAGGGTTGCTTCAAACTGGGAAGGCTCAACTGAGCCGCTCCACTTTGTGGTCAACAGCTTTTAGGTTTAGAAAGATCTTCCAGTTGTTCTAAGAGGTATTCTTTTGCCTCACCCATGAGAACTCTCCTATATTGTGAAATGACACGATGGTCATTTCTAAAATGTGGGTTTGCTATTAAGTGGCGGCCACACCTTTCATCATCGGTCCGAGAAAATCCTTTACGCGCTCTGCTAGATGTTCTGCCTTGATCAAATAGATGCAGCAAACCTCCCCGCCTTTATCCCAGCTGATAATCGCCAGCTTATCGCCTGCACGGATATTTGCCCTATCTCTCAATTCTTTGGGAAGCACCATCTGCCCTCTCTCATCGACGCTGACGATCGATTCGACTTTACAATAATTCATTTCCATTTCCACAGGGGAGCAGCAAACCTTCTGATTTTTTTTAGCCATTTCATCGCCTCCATTTACCGTTATTTCTGATAAAATTAAATATTCAGAATTATCAGTTGCAACTGATATTAAACCAACAAAAAACATTTGTCAAGTATTTCATTATAAATTTTTGCAGCGGAGGGTTTTGGGAGAATTTTATCCCCCTGCACCACGTGGGGTGCAGGGGGGGATACATGACCATGAAATCTCAGGTTTCTAAGAGAATAAGATCGGGGTCTTCGAGGCGGGCAATGACTGTATTCAGAAAGCGCGCTGCTTCAGCACCATCGACTACACGGTGATCGAAGGAAATAGACAGGGGAAGGATTTTACGAACGACAATTTTCCCATCTCTTACCACGGGCATCTCTTGAATCTTCCCGATGCCCAGGATGGCCACTTCGGGATAGTTGATGATCGGAGTCCCATATATTCCACGTACCGCCCCGTAGTTGGTGATGGTAAAGGTCCCGCCTTTCAGATCAGCCAGATCGATGGTCCGGTTCCTTGCCTTTTCAGCCAGTTGAGTCAACTCCTGTGCCAGATCGAAGATAGACTTTTCTTTAGCATTTTTGACCACCGGGACCATCAAACCTTCAGGGGTATCCGTGGCAAGTCCAATATTTAAATATTTTTTCAGGACGACCTCTTCATTCTCATCATCCAACGAGGCGTTGAGATAGGGATGCTCACTGAGACCGGCGAGCACAGCCTTGATGATAAAAGGCAGGATGGTCAATTTGATCCCTTTCTTCTCGGCGGCCTTTTTCTCCTTCTCCCTGATCTTCCACAATTCCGTTACGTCGGCTTCATCCATCGCCGAGACGTGTGGCGCAGTATACTTCGATTTAACCATGGCTTTGGCAATGGATCGCCGGACACCTCGCAGAGGAATACGATCGACATATCCATAGAGGTCGTACTTTTTCACCTTAGCTATCTTCTTTTCCGGCTCGACAGGTTTCTCTTTAGCTTCTGCAAACTGTCTCACATCCTTTTCTAAAACTCTGCCTCCAGGTCCTGTCCCTTGGACTTTATTGATGTCAACGCCCGACTCTCTTGCCAGAGCCCGAACAGCCGGTGTTGCCTGTACATGTTCGCTGACAAAGGCTGGCTTAGCCGGTTCGGCCTTCGCTGCTACTGCAGGAACCTCTTCAGGAGCCTCTTCCAGTTCACCCACCACTCCAACTGATTTAGGTCTTGGAGGTGGAGCAGCCAATGCTTCTCCCTTCTCTCCGATCACAACAATCACCTGACCGACCTTTACAATCTCTTTCTCCTTGGCCATTATCTTCAGAATGACACCCGTCTTGGGAGAAGGAATTTCTGCAAGGGCTTTGTCGGTCTCTACTTCAACGAGGGGTTGCCCCTCCTTAATCTCATCTCCTTCTTTAACCAACCAACGAACAATCTCGCCCTCCGTTAAACCTTCTCCGATATCAGGAAACTTGAATTCGAATGCCATATCATACCCCCTAAGGTTAAGGTTGAGGATGAGGTTGAGGATATTTTTTTCTTTCTTAACCTTAACCTGATTTAATTAAAAACTCATCACTCTTTTCACTGCCATCACAATTCTTTTGGGATTGGGGAGATAATAGTGTTCGGTCTTCATCAATGGAACAGGAATATCAAATCCTGTTACCCTCTCAATGGGTGCTTGAAGAGAAAGAAGAGCTTTCTCATTAATGAGAGCGATGATCTCCGCACCCAGGCCACAGGTCTTTGGTGCTTCGTGGACGATGACTCCCCTCCCCGTCTTTTTGATCGAGGCAATGATCATTTCCACATCCATGGGTGAGATGGTTCTGAGATCGATGATTTCCACTTCAATCTTATCTCCCTTCAATTGTTCTGCCGCATTCAATGCCTCACGAACCATTGCCCCCCAAGCCACTACTGTAACATCTTTACCCTCCTGAACCAACCTGGCTTTTCCGAGAGGAATGGCATAATCCCCTTCCGGAACTTCTTCCCGGATGGCCCGATAGATACGTTTAGGTTCCAAGAAGATCACAGGATCTGAATCTCGAATCGAGGAGAGCAAGAGCCCCTTTGCTTCATGAGGGGTTGAGGGGATGACGACTTTTATCCCGGGAGTATGGGCCAAGATGGCTTCTGGACTATCGGAATGATGTTCCGGGGCATGGATGCCACCCCCATAAGGAACTCTTATGACCAGGGGGCACGTAAATCTCCCTCTCGACCGGTTTCGAATTCGACCGATGTGATTGTTGATTTGATCAAGACAGGGATAGAGGAAACCTTCAAATTGAATCTCTGCAATCGGACGAATTCCATAAACCGCCATGCCGAACGCCGCCGCGACGATCCCTAACTCCGCCAGCGGTGTATCCACCACCCGGTCCGCTCCGAATTTTTCCTGGAGGCCGTCTGTGACACGAAAGACACCCCCTTCTCGTCCCACATCCTCACCCAGGATAACAATTCGGTCGTCTCTTTCCATCTCCTCTCGAAGTGCAAGATTGATTGCTTCAACCATATTGAGTTTAGCCATCGCAGATCCCTCTTGTTCTAAAATTTCGAATTTCAAATTTTAACTGGTTGCTGAAAAACTCAAAAAAGGGTCAATGTGTCATGAACCTTGTGCTGAACTTGATTCAGTATCGTTTTAGCATCCCATCAAATCAACGGCTTATGAGACCCTGAAATCGGAGACCCTGAACTTGATTCAGGGCAGGGTTCAGGGTGACAAGTAAGTACTTTTCCAGCAGCCTGTTAAATTCAAATTTAGGTTTTTACGCTATGCCCTCTGCTCTTTGCTTCCTCTTACGCTAAAGTCGATTTCAAATACTCCAGTTGTTCCTTCAATTGCGGCGTCATCTCTGCAAAAACGGACGTAAAGATTTCTTCTGGCGCTGGTGGTGGAACAGCTTCCGCATCCTTTACCGCCTGGTCGATCTCTTTCTGAGCCTCTTCGGCCATTCGCTGTTCAACCTCCTCGCTCCAGAGTTCTTTATCTTTGAGATAGAGCCTCAACCGGACCATTGGGTCGAGTGGCTTCCAAGGCTCAATCTCTTTTTCTGTCCGGTATTTCGTTGGATCATCTGCTGTGGTATGAGGTCCGAACCTGAAGGTCACTCCTTCAATCAATGTCGGCCCTCCTCCAGAACGTGCTTTGTTCACGGCTTCCTTGGTTGCCATGATGACAGCGAAGAGATCATTTCCATCCACCTGAATCCCGTCAAATCCGTAGGCAATGGCCTTCTGAGCAATTGTTGCTGAAGCGGTCTGTTTTGACCTCGGAACGGATATGGCAAATTGGTTATTCTGGCAGAAGAAGATGGTCGGGGTCTTAAAGACTCCTGCAAAATTCATCGCTTCATGGAAATCACCTTTGGACGTTGCTCCATCCCCGAAGTATGCCACCGTAACGAGCTTATCACCCCTAAGTTTGCCTGCCCAGGCTGTTCCCACGGCTTGAGGGATATGGGTTCCGACAGGAATGGAAACAGGCATCACATTGATTCCCTCAGGTGCATGGCTTCCCATCTCGTTTCCCATCCAGTAGAGCATGAAATTCTTAAGGGCAATCCCCATCATCAAGGTGGCCCCTATTTCCCTAAAGGCTGGGAAGACCCAATCTCCCTTTTGAAGGGCATAGGCACTTCCAATTTGGCAGGCTTCCTGTCCCCAGATGGGTGCATACGTTCCAAACCGCCCTTGTCGTTGAAGCAAGAGCCCCCTCTGATCAGCCAATCGAGTAAAGAGCATTTTCTGATAGAGGGATAGTGTCTCCTGATCACTGATGGGTGGCTTTTCACCAGGCGGAAGCGTCCCATCGGGTTTTAGAATCTGAAACATCTTTCCCTTGAGTGGATGATAATCTTCCATCAAACCCATAAAATTCTCCCTTATCACTTTAACATTTCAGAATTTCTACATGCTTTTCTATAATTACTTATGCTGTGCTTTTGGAATGATAGAATGTTAGAATGATGGGTTAAATAGTAAATATAAATAAAATCTCAACTTCATCTAAACCCATCATTCCGTTCTTCCATTACTCCATTGTTCCAATGGTGCGACTCTATTCCATGGCCCACTTCTTCAACCGTTCATAGTCTGCCGAGCCGCAGATCCACTTTCCCGTATTCTTATTGAAAAAAAACGGGACTCCACCGCAATAACCCTTGTCATATTCCCTCATCAGCTTGGCATTCGCTTCGTTATGCCACACCTCAAGGCGTGCAACCTTGACCCCTTCTTCGTCTTCGAGCCTCTCCACGAGAGGATCCATCTTATGGCAATGAGGTCATTCCGATCCAGTGAATTCAAGCAGATAAAATTCTTTTTCCATTCCATTTCCTCCTTTCACGTTTGAATGGTCGCTCCTTCGATTTCCTCCGGCTTTCGTAAAAACAATGTCTTTCCAATCAGTCTTGCGATAGGAATGTATAGAACGATTAAAACGAGGATGGGAAGGAAGGATGCGATCAAGGCATCCGATTTAAACCCTTCGATAAAGTAAGCGAGAATGAGCAAGATGGCAGTAAAATTATGCGTACAGATCATTCCCAGATTAGCAGGAGCCATCTTGACCGGCTCTTGATAATAAGTTCTTAAAATGGAAATGGTCTTGTAGGCAATGGGAAGGGTCAACAAAGAGATCAATCCCAGAATAGGAATTCTTCCCAAAATCACTCCTGTCACAATCGCTCCATATGCCGAAAAGAGGCTCAGGATAAATAACCAGACTCCTGTCTCCTTTCCAAAACGAGCCACTAAGTTCAGTTTCCCTCCTTTTCGGTCTTCGAAATAATCAGGGATCTCATTAATGGTAATCATTGAAAAGAGCATGATCCCGAAGGGAAGAGTTCCCCAGAAGGCTTCCCAGGAAACTCTTTGGACCTGGACATAATAGGCTCCAACACCAATGGCTGGTCCGAAACAGAGAAGCTGTGCCATCTCTCCCAGACCTCGATAGCCAAATCGGATGGGCGGAGCAGTATAAAAATAGGCACAGAAAAAACCAATGGCTAAAAGGACGAGAATAAAGGCCCCTCTCATGACCCCCAGAAAGACACCGATGCCGATTGCGATGATGTAGAATGTAATAAAAACGTCTCGCATCCTCTGGGGTTGAATCAGACCTGAAGAGAGGAGCCCGCTTCCACCGGTATAAGGATTTTTCCCATCGGTGGCGAAGACATCAACCAGATGGCGAAAGTCATAATAGTCATCCGTCATATTCAGAGCCATATGATTAAGGAGAAGTCCCAGGATCACCAGAAGGAAATACCCCGGGAAAAATTTCCCATCGGTGGTCCAGGCAATCATCCCACCCAGTATTCCTGGCATGAAACTGGCTGAGGTATAATGGAACCGGAAGGCCTTCCACCAGACTTCCAAACGCCTCACATTCATTCTATTTCTTTTTTCCCCTTAAAAGATAATCCAAACTAAACCGCCCCGCTCCTGCAGAGAGGAGGATAAGACATCCCCCAAACATGCTCACATTCTTTATAAAGTGAATCATCATTTTCGGATCAACAAATATGTTATGGAAAATAAGAGTGGTAGGAATTAGAAAAATGAGGAGCAGGACTGCCCCGAACCGAGCAAAATATCCCAATATCACAGTAATGCTGCCAACCAGTTCAAAGAAGATGGCGCCGACAAGAAAGAAATTGGTATAAGGCATGCCATGACTGGCCATGTACTGTGCCGTCCCTTGGAAATTCTCAATCTTTCCTATCCCTGACTGGAGGAAAATTAAGACCAAAAGAATTCTTCCGATCAAAATACTAAAGGCCTTTAACCATTCCATAGCCGGGTCTCCTTTCTTAAAGAAAAGGGTTCTAGGATTCAAGGGTTCAAGTGCGATATTTAAGGTCTCAAGTCATTGGGTCATAGCGTCTTTTATTTTTTAATTTAAGACACTAAGACTCTATGACAGTTCTAGACGCTACGACGCAAAGATATTTTTGGAAAAAACCCTAGAACCCCGGACCACTTGAACCCCTTTCATATTACACCAATTTCAAATCCCTATATTTCTTCACATGCTCGACCAGGCCACCATCATTGAGAATCCTTTTCATCACAGGTGGAAGGGCAGCAAAGATGATGGTTTCATTTCGTGTGTAATTGATAATCTTCCCTTCCTCAACGAAGAGTTCTATTTCATCTCCTTCACTGAACTTATCCGTATCACAAATAATAGCGGGTAGGCCATTGTTAAAACAGTTTCGATAAAAAATCCGAGCAAAGCCTTTTGCGAGAACCGCCTGAATACCGTTCATCTTGATCACGATGGCGGCATGCTCCCGGCTGGAACCCAGGCCAAAATTTTGACCGGCTACGATAAAGTCACCTGGGGAGACCATTTCAGAAAACCCAGGTCTCTCATACTCCAGTAGATGTTTTGACAATTCAGGTAAATTGGATCGCAGATAGAAATAGCGTCCTGGGATGATATGGTCTGTACTGATGGCATCGCCAAACTTCCACACCCTCCCTTTCACTCTCCCCTCCTTATAGATACTTTCTTGGATCGGCAATCTTTCCTTCGATGGCCGTGGCAGCGGCAACAGCCGGTGACCCAAGATAGATGAACGATTTCGGGCTCCCCATCCTCCCTTTAAAATTTCTGGGCTGGGTGGCCAGACAGACTTCCCCATCTCCCAAAACGCCTTCATGGAGTCCTACGCAGGCCCCGCATCCAGGAGGCATAGCTAACGCACCTGACTCTATTAAAATCTCCAGGGCTCCATCCTTCAAGGCCTCTAAATAAACCAATCGAGAACCAGGTGTGACAATCATCCGAGTTTTAGGATGAATCTTTTTCCCTTTTAATATCTTGGCTGCAATTTGAAAGTCTTCCAGCCTCCCATTACAGGAGGTTCCGAGATAAACCTGATGCACTTTGACATCACCGATTTCGTCAATGGTCTTGATATTGTCTACCTGATGGGGGCAGGCGATAGTGGGTTTGAGTTCTTTGGCATTGATCATCACCGTCTTTTCATAAACCGCATCAGGATCAGGAGCCAGTTTTCTAAAATCCTCAGGCCTTCCCATCCGATTCAGCCATGCCTGAGTGATTTCATCAGAGCGGAAGAGCCCTACCTTGGCTCCAGCCTCCACCGCCATGTTGGCAATGGTCATCCTCCCTGCCATCTCCAGACTTTCAATGGTGTCTCCTGTAAACTCCAAGGCTTTATACGTGCCCCCGGCTGCACTAATTTTTCCAATCAGATGGAGGATGATATCCTTCCCATACACACCAATGGGAAGTTCCCCTTCCACGACGACCCGTATCGTCTCCGGCACCTTTAACCAAATTTTACCGAGTGCCATGGCCACTGCAGCATCCGTTGAACCTACACCCGTGGCAAAGGCTCCTAAAGCGCCTCCTGTGCAGGTATGGGAATCAGCCCCGATCACCACATCTCCTGGCCTCACTTCCCTTTCCGCCACGACCTGATGAGAGATACCGTAACCCACATCTGAAACCTGACTTCCGGTCCTCTTGGCAAAATCCCTCATAAAAGTGTGGTCGTTACTCAATTCAAACCTTGGGCTGGGAGAGGCATGGTCGAAAAAGAAAATGGTTTTCTTGGGGTTATAAACCTCTTTTAATTCCATCTCCTGGATCTTTCTCAAGGCTAAAGGGCCTGTTCCATCCTGGGTGTAAGTGAGGTCCACTTTAACTACAACGATCTCCCCAGGGCAGACCTCCTTACCCGCATGCTCACTCAATATTTTTTCAGCCAATGTCATCCCCATATGGATTCCTCACAACCTCTGAACCAGAATCTCCCTCTTAAAAGGGTAAGTAACTATTTCTATATCACAAATTCCCTTCCCGTTCATCTTGAATTTTCGAAGTCTCGTTATTATATTTTTTATAGAGAGAGGAGGTGTTGTTATGAACAACAAAATAAAAGTAACGCCATGCGCCTGCTTTTCTCATGACGATAAAGAAGGACGCCTCAGAATTGATATGGAACTCCCGGGTGTCGATAAGAAAGATATTTCGCTCGAGATGAGAAAAGATAGTTTTTGCGTCTCAGCCCCCAGGGGCGAAGATACAGAATATTCGGGCTGCTTTATGTTGGCCCATGAGGTAATGCCTGAAAAGGCTGAGGCCAAATATGAAAGCGGCCTTCTCAGAATCTTCGCGCCAATCAGGGACTGGGAACGCAGAGTAAACGTTACGATCCAATAATAAGTGTTCACTTTTTAATCTTTAAGCCCTTCCCTTTTCAAGGAAGGGCTTTTTTATGCCCCGTCCCAGTGAGACCTCTCCTTAGCAGAGAACCAGTGAACCGGATCATCATAATAGGCCTCAATGTCCTTTAAGATGAGCATATGGCCTCGCTCCTCGTTTCCAAGCTGTGTATAGAACTTTTTCTCCAGCCAATGAGAAGAAGCATGACTGAGATCAGAATATAGCTTCAATCCCTTCTCTTCATACTGAATGCCCAACTTTACCGCTTCCATCTCCCCGGTTGTAGGCTTGATATTCTGATCGATCTGCTCCATGGCTTCTTCAAAGATGTTTTTTAATGGTCGTTTGGGAGTAAAGAGAGAGGGGATATCCGGCCACTCCCCCATTTTACTTAGAGAATCGTAAATCGTTTTTATCCTTTGAATATGATCCAGTTCCGCATCGGCCAGAGAGAGAAAGATGGATTTTCCAAAGTTCTCCTTGGTCTTTTCGTTAGCGGCTAAGAAAAATGCCCTCCCATCCTCTTCAAACTTGATGGCCGCCTGTAAGGCTTCAGAGGTCTTCTTTTCCATATTATTTCATCATAAAGAAACCCATTATAAAATATATAGGGTAAGTCTTGTATTTTATTATAAAAAATACTGTATTTTGCGGCATGGCTCCAAAGGGTTGAAGAAATGGATGTGATACAATTTAATAACTAAAATGGAGATATCCTGTGCTCAAAGAAGCGATGCTTTATAAAAAATAGAAGATTTAGAAAGCACGCTCCTGGAGATATTAAACCAAGCTTACGAAATCGGTAAGAATGCGGGGTTATGTTATGTTTATCTCGGTAATATGGGCAAAGGGAATAATACTTACTGTTATCAATGTCATCGATTATTGATCGAGCGATTCGGTTTTTCAATCGAAGCCTATCAGGTCAAAGAAGGTCGATGCCCTGATTGTAATAGTTCTATCGATGGAGTGGGGCTTTAAAGGAAATTACAAAATACTGCCTATTTTCCCATAAAATACAGGACTTACCTTATTTACTTTCTGCTCCATTTTAGTATTTGTAGAGGTTATATGCCGCAGCCCATTTTCACCCAGGCCAAATTAGGAAGAAAGGAGGTGAAAGGATTGAAAACCAAGAAGAAGGTTAACTTTACTGGGCTTGCCAGACGGCAAGAAGCGAAGTTCTGGGCAATGATGCGGGCTGCTGAACCTGGCAAGCGGTGTCTCAAGTGAAAGAGTTGAAAAAGCATGTGATTGCCGGTCCGGCAATAAAAGACTTTCAATTTTTCATTCAATGGCATCTCACAGAACGATGTAACCTCCGCTGTCGTCATTGCTATCAAGGAAGGGGAAAAGTTCAGGAGATGACAGCGAATGAAATCAAGCGTGAGATCGACGGGGCAACCCAGATGTTTCAGGCCTGGGAGGAAGAGCACGGCATTAGGGTTTCCCCGTCGATTCACTTTACAGGCGGAGAACCTTTTCTCTATAAGGGACTCTGGGATGTCATCGCTTATTCCAAGGCAAAGGGGTACGGAGTGGCCATGATGACGAATGGTTGCCTGATCACAAAAGATCGCGCGAAAAAGGCTTCCCTTCTTGGAATATCTGACATTCAGGTCAGTTTGGAAGGACCACCGGAGCTTCATGCTTCGATTCGGGGAAGAGGAAGCTTCAATGCTGCAGTCAAAGGTGTTGGACATTTAGTTGCAGAGGGCAACAGGGTGAGCGCCAATGTGACCCTTTCACGCCTCAATGTCGGTAAAATTGAAGAAACGGTAGAGGTCGCAAGAGCAATGGGTTTTAATAGTATTGGTTTTTCGCGGATGGTCCCTTGTGGAAGGGGGAAAGCATTGCTCGATCATTTTTTGACCCCTCAAGAACTTGAGTCGGCCTATCAAAAGATCGTCTCCTTAAATACTCCCTCTTTTGAAGTGGTTTCCGGAGACCCTTTGGCGGGAACGCTTTCCGGCACGAAACCTCTTTTAGGATGTAACTTGACTCTTTCGGGTTGCAGTGCAGGATTTTCAGGGGTGACCATCATCAGCGATGGCTCTGTGATGCCATGCAGGAGAATCGGCCTGGTGGCAGGAAATCTGAAGAAGAAATCTCTTCGGGCCATTTGGGCTTCTTCGAGACTCCTCTGGCAATTGAGGAGAAAGGAGAGCTACACAGGAAAGTGCGGCCGTTGTTCTCTTTGGCCATCGTGTCGGGGCTGTCGTGCTGTGGCTTATGCCTATTCTCTCACCCAAAGGGAACCTGACCTTTTTGCCGATGATCCACAATGCTGGGTAGCTGAATAGCAACCCTTTGGCTTTTTAACTTCTTAACGTTTAATAAGAAGATTGAAATAGTTCACCTAAAGGTTTTATCCAAGGAGGTGCAAGATGAATACTTACATTATCCTCAGTCGTTTTTCACCGGAGGCTTTTGATGACTCAAAACATTTCGTCCAGTTAGCCGAACAGGTTTCCAAGAAGATTAAGAGTGAATGTCCGGGTGTTGAATGGAAGGGAAGTTATGCAACCCTGGGTCGTTTTGATGTCGTTGACATTGTCGAAGCATCAGACCCGAAACAGATCGAAAAAGTGGCCATGATTATTCGTGCCCTTGGACATTCGACGACAGAGACACTGTTGTGCACGCCCTGGAAAGAGTTTCTTGAAGGGCTGAAATAATAGTGATAGTGGGTCATCTATAACTTCAAATGCGATCGATGGTAATGGTTGGACCTTCGTCGTTGCCATTCCTCATTGTCCAGCCGCATAGCGAGACGGTCAGCGGGCGAAAACTCTGAACCATCCCCTCTCATATTCTTTGTTCTCTAAACCTCTCAACAGATGTCATTTCCAAAAGGTCTCATTTGAAATAGTACAGGTTTAAATTTATAATATTATTAGGAGAAAATAATGGCTCGTTACCTTGGTTCAACATGTAAAATATGCCGGAAATTAAACTTTTCCGTGTGCGGGTCTGATCGCTGTGCCCTTTTAAGGAGGGAAACTCCTCCGGGAATGCACCCTGATCTTCGGAGGAAAATGAGCGATTACAAGAAGCGCCTGTTGGAGAAGCAGAAACTGAGATTCTCCTATTGGGTTTCCGAAAAGCAGTTCAGAAATTATGTGAAAGAGGCTTTTAAGAAACCGGGGATCCCGGGTGAAACACTGGTGAGTCTTCTTGAACGTAGATTGGATAATGTTGTTTATCGCCTCGGGTTTGCTCCGACTCTTCTGGCTGCGAGACAGTTGGTTGTCCATGGACATGTCCTGGTGAATGGTCGAAAGGTCGATCGTCCCTCTAACGCCCTGAGACCGGGAGAGGTGGTTTCACTCAGGGAGAAGAGCAAGAAGATGCTCATTGTGGAGGAAGGATTGGCAAGGAGTCCTGCCCGACCTGTGCTTCCGTATCTCGAAGTGGACGGAGAGAATCTGAAAGGCACACTGACTTCCATCCCTGAAAGGGCTCAGGTTCCGTTGGAGATCAACGAAGCCCTGATCATGGAACACTATACAAGATATATCTGAGACCTCCTTACCTCTTATTTCTCCTTTAAAGATTCCCATATTCTTAATTTCCAGATCATAAGGCACAAGGAGGCTGACCAACGTTTCGAGTGTATCGATCCTTTTATGAAAAATTTTATTGACATCTTGAATCCTACAGTGCAATCTTAAATGAGAGATTGACTTTTGACCGTTTTTCAGAAAGGTGTTGGGTATGCAAAAGGAACATCGAGAGGATATCAAGAAGAAGATCGAAAGCGATGGCTTGGTTTGCGATTGCGGAGAGAAAGTCTATGAGGTCGGGAGAGGAGCCATCGAAAATCAGCCAAATTACAACAAATATTTTGATTATCTTGAATGCCCTAAATGCAAAAAACTTTATTATCTATAATCCACACTCCGGTTCATAGAGATGGGAGAGTGAAATAAATAGAAAGGGGAAAAAACATGAAAGTCCGAGTTGACAAGGAAACGTGTGTAGGGGACGAAACATGCGTGGACGAGTGCCCTGAAGTTTTTGAAATGCAGGGGGATGTGGCGGTAGCCAAGATGGAGAATGTTCCTAAAGATCTTGAAGAAAAAGTAAAAGAGGCAGCAACATCCTGCCCTGTGGAAGCGATTATCATCGAATAATAGACCTGTTTGTTTTGTTACAATTTTTTATTGTCCTAAATAGGGTCAACAAAACCTAACCCTAAAGGTCCTCTTCAAATGGAGTGGTTTATATTGACCTATACCATGACGTCTATAAAGACAGAATCCTTCTCAAATAGAAGATAAGGCTTGAAGAGAATCCCTGTTTCTTCTTTTCCTAATAAAGAGTCCTCTCCGTCTCCTGAAGCAACTGCCGGGCAATGACGAGTCTCATGATCTGGGCTGTCCCCTCATAAATCTGAATGACTTTTGCATCTCTCATCAACTTCTCTACTGGATGCCATTTCGTGTACCCCATCCCGCCATAGATTTGAACCGCATTAGTGGTCACCTGCATGGCCATATCCGCGGCAAAGGCCTTGGCCATGGCTGCCTCTTTCGAATTCCGAATCCCCTGATCTGCCAGCCAGGCAGCTTTCCAGACCAGAAGCCTTGCTGCCTCAATGTCCTTTGCCATATCCGCCAACATAAATTGCACAGCCTGATGCTGAGCAATGGGAACCCCAAATTGGATTCTTTTTTTGGCATATTGGACGGCCAATTCCAGGGCCGTTCGTGCAATCCCCACAGATCCTACAGCAATCATCGGCCGGGTGATATCAAGGGCAGCCATTGCCTTTTTAAAGCCCTCCCCTTCTTCCCCCAGCAGGTTTTCCTTTGGGACCTTTACGTTTTTAAATGTTACAGCCGTTGTATTAGAGGCCCTCTGGCCCATCTTATCAATCGGCTCCCCATGACTGACCCCTTCTAAATGAGAAGGAACGATGAGGCTGATAATCCCCTTATGTTTTTTTTGAGGGTCGGTCGTAGCAAAAACAAGATAAAAATCGGCATATCCCCCATTGGTGATCCACATCTTGGTTCCATTGAGGAGATAGTGATCCCCATCGAGGATAGCGGTAGTTTTCATAGAGGCAGGATCCGATCCCACTGTCACTTCACTCAAACAGTAAGAGGCGATGCTAAACTTTGAACAAAAGGGTTTCAAAAAACGTTCCTTTTGTTCCTCTGTCCCGAATTTGACGATGGGATGGAGCGCTAACGTGCTCACAAAGATGGAGACATAGATCCCCATGCAGCCTGCTGCCAATTCCTCTGAGAGGATGCAGTTATCCAATACTCCTAATTCCTGCCCACCATATTTTTTGGGAACCATGGGGGTGAAGAAACCCTCCTGATGAGCCTTCTCCATGACATCGAGAGGGAAGGTCCCATCCCGATCGTGTTGAGCTGCCACGGGCAGGATCACCTCTTTAGAAAATCGTCTTGCCCTTTCTTGTAGGGCCCTCTGTTCCGGCGTTAATTCAAATGCAATCATTTCTTTTCTCCATAGGAATAGAATCCCCTACCCGTCTTCACTCCCAAATACCCGGCATCAACATACTTCATAAGGAGAGGGCAGGGCCGATATTTATCTCCAAATGCCTCTTGAAGAACACTCATGACGGACAGAACAGTATCCAGCCCCACTAAATCAGCAAGCTCTAAAGGGCCCATCGGATGATTGGCCCCCATCTTCATGATGGCATCAATATCTTCTGCCTTTCCCAAGCCTTCATAAAAGGTGTAGATAGCTTCATTCATATAACTAAAGATCAGCCGACTCGATATAAAACCGGGAAAATCATTCGCCTCCAGAGGTGTTTTCCCCATTTTCAGGCTGAGGTCTCGGGTGATACGGAATGTTTCATCCGAAGTGACCAGTCCCCGGACGATTTCAATCAATTTCATGACAGGCGCTGGATTGAAAAAATGCATTCCGATCACGCGATCTGCCCTCTGGGTGACGGAAGCAATCCGTGTGATGGAGATTGAAGAGGTATTGCTTGCAAGAATTGTTTCTTTCCGTGTCACTTCGTCAAGCTTCCTGAAAATATCCCATTTCAAAGGGATATTTTCCACGGCTGCTTCAATGATGAAATCACACTTCCCCAAATCTTCCAGCTTAATCGTTGTCGAGAGCCTCTGAAGTATCTCCTCCTTTTCAGGGGCCGTCATTTTCCCTTTTTGGATACGCCTATCAAAATCTGTGACAATTCTCAATCTTCCCTTCTGGACTGCCTCCATGGTCACATCCCTCATCAGGACATCGAATCCAGAAGTGAGGGCGACCTCAGCAATCCCGCTGCCCATCTGCCCTGCACCAACCACTCCAATTATCTTAATCTCCATTTCCACACCTCCTTTTACAAATTTGTATCTATTTTTTAACTCTATATCCTGTTCGGGGTATTTTCAATAAATTTTCCTTAACCGGACTGTCCAAAACCCATAATTGTCACCATAAACCAAGCCTTGAATCAAGTTATGTCATCCTGAATTTATTTCAGGATCAGGGTCTACGATCTCCCTCAGGGTCTCGGAAAAAATCCTTGGTTATACGAGATTCTGAACCAAGTTCAGAATGACACTTTTAGAGTTCATGACATGGAAATTATAAAGCTTTTTAACTTACCATTACGAACTATAGACCATTTTCATCTTGAATTCCCCGGGGGTGTATGTATAAGCTATAATCATCTCACCCTTACAAAGGACAGATGTATCACCATGAAAAAGAAAAAAGCATCAAAATCTGAAATCGTCCTGGCAGGGGATGTTGGTGGCACAAACACTCGTCTTGGCCTTTTTGAAGTGGCCAGGGGCCGCCTTCGCTTTCTATTTGAGAAAACCTTTTTAAGCAAAAATTACAAGGGGCTGGAGAATATCCTCGTAGATTTCCTGGAAGGGCAAAGGGGGACCACGGCAGCCTGTTTCGGCGTGGCCGGCCCTGTCACCCAGGAAGTGGTCATCGCCACGAATCTCCCATGGTGGGTTGACATTCAATCCCTTCAAAAAAACCTGTCCCTCAAAAAGGTGGAGGTGATTAATGACCTCGTCGCCAATGCTTATGGGATTTCTGTTTTGAAGAAAAGGGATTTTCAAATTTTAAATGTGGGCAAGATAAAAAAGGGGAACCAAGCCCTGATCTCCGCCGGAACAGGCCTTGGAGAGGCGATTCTTTTCTGGGACGGCAAGCGTCATGTGCCTTCTCCTTCTGAAGGAGGGCATGCTGAATTCGGACCCAGAAATCATTTGGAGTTGGAGCTGTTTCATTACCTTTCCGACCGCTTTGACCATGTCAGTTATGAACGAGTCCTTTCAGGGGAAGGCCTCTTCCAACTTTACCAATTCCTGAAGGATTCAAAGAGGTTTGGGAGTGAGCCATCGTGGCTCTCCGAAAAGATGAAACAAGAAGACCCGGCTGAAGTGATTTCTGAGACGGCTCGTCTCAAGAAAAATAAGCTGTGTATGAAGGCCCTGGATCTCTTCACCTCCATCTACGGTGCGGCCGCTGGAAATCTCGCCCTCCAGGTCATGGCGGTGGAGGGAGTCTATATCGGAGGTGGAATCGCTCCCAAGATCATTTGGAAACTGAAAGATGGAACTTTCATAAAGGCCTTCAAAGACAAAGGAAGGCTGTCCCATATTGTGACTCATATCCCTGTGAAGGTCATCATGAATGAAAGAACGGCTCTCCTGGGTGCGGCCTCTCGCGCCGTAAGTCTCTTAAAGGCCTAGGAGTACCTCTCTAAAATCAGGGGATATGGGAGATAAGATGTAGCGTCGGCATTTATTGCCGACGAAAATTCTGAATTCGCCCCCAATAAATGGGGGCGCTACAATGTTGTTAAGAACAACCTAAACAATAACGACAATTTTATACCGATGTTGATCCGCTAAGCGCCTAATAGCACATCTCAAAATCAGGTTATATGGGAGTGACTGATGAAAAATATTGAAGAGTGGGACCGATATAAAAAGTATCTTAATTTTAATCCTGAGATCGGGCTGATGGTGGATATCAGCCGCATGATGTTTCCAAATGACTATTTCGATCGGATGGAATCTCAAATGCAAAAGGCCTACCAGAACATGGAGGCCATTGAATCCGGTGTTATGGCGAACCCTGATGAAAAACGGATGGTGGGACATTACTGGCTCCGTGCCCCGGAATTGGCTCCGAAGCGAGAGATCACCCGTGACATTCATAAGAACCTCCAGGCCATCAAAGATTTTTCCAAAAAGGTCCATGCTGGAAAGATAAAATCCCAAAAAGGGAAACCCTTCTCTCGCATTCTGATCATTGGCATTGGTGGATCAGCCCTGGGCCCTCAGTTTGTCTCCGATGCACTCAAAACCTCCAGAGACCCGATCAGACCCTATTTTTTTGATAATACCGATCCTGATGGATTCGACCGGGTTTTAAAAGAAATAAAAGGTGCCCTTTCAGAGACCCTGACCGTTGTCATTTCGAAAAGTGGTGGCACAATAGAAACTCGAAATGGAATGCTTGAGGCAAAGGCCGCTTATCAGTCAAAAGGACTTCGTTTCGAAAAACATGCTGTGGCCATTACCGAGGCAGATAGCGATGTGGACCGGCTGGCAAAAAAGGAAGGATGGATCGCAAGGTTTCCGATGTGGGACTGGGTAGGTGGTAGGACTTCTGAGACTTCAGCCGTTGGGCTTCTTCCGGCTGCCCTCCAGGGTATTGATATTGACGCGCTCTTAGAAGGTGCACGCCTCTGCGATGAGGTGACACGGAAAAAAGATTCCCGAACCAATCCTGCTGCTCTTTTGGCCCTCATGTGGTATCACGCCACAGGAGGCTTTGGGAAAAAGGACATGGTCATCCTCCCCTACAAGGATAAACTCCAGCTCTTCCCGAAATATCTCCAGCAGCTCATCATGGAATCTCTTGGCAAAGAAAAAGATCTCAATGGTCAGATCGTCAATCAGGGGATTTCAGTTTACGGCAATAAAGGCTCTACTGACCAACACGCTTATGTCCAGCAACTTCGCGAAGGGGTGAACAACTTTTTCGTCACCTTTATTGAAGTGCTCAAGGATCGTGAAGGTCGTTCTTTAATGATGAATGGAAAGGCCACCAGCGGTGATTATCTGAATGCTTTTCTCCAGGGGACCCGAAGAGCGCTCAGCGAAAAAGACCGGGAATCCATCACCCTTACGATTGAAAAGATAGATCCTCGTTCCATTGGCACCTTAATTGCCCTTTACGAGCGAGCCGTAGGCTTCTATGCATCGCTGATCAACGTCAATGCCTATCACCAACCCGGTGTGGAGGCGGGCAAAAAAGCAGCAGGATTGGTGATTCAGCTCCAGGCCAATGCCCTTGCCTTTCTTAAGAAAGAAAAAGGAAAGTCTTTTACATCAGAGGAGATTGCCTCGGCCATCGGTGCGCCGGAAGAGGCGGAGATTGTATTCAAATTGTTGGAGCATGCATCGGCCAACGTGGATCATCCGATCAAAAAGATTCCCGCTGAGCCTCCGTTTCGTTCCCGGTATCAATATTCCACTGGAGTGAGGTAACTTGGCCGAGAGTCAGAAAATAAATAGGACGGGACCATATGCCCAGGCAACCGGGGCCGGGCGACACAGGTGCTACGGGAATAAGTGTGGCACGATTTTTGAGAAGCACGACCCGCTAAAGGCTGTAGTTATGCAGCATGTAAAGGAGAAATTCTCACAATCTTTCTCCTTATTGTCCTTGCTGCCTCCCATAAATCAACAGCACGCTGAGCGTTCAACCAAAACTCCGCGGTGTTTCCAAACAACCGCGAAAGTCGTAACGCCATTTCAGGGCTGACCGCGCGTCGTTCCCTCAATAACTCGTTCACCGTCTGACGCGACACCCCGAGGGCCTTCGCAAGACTCGATACAGACAGCCCATAATCCGGCATGAAGTCCTCGCGTAGCATCTCCCCAGGATGCGTAGGGCGAACTTTCCTATCCCTTGTGTTGGCAATGCTCATAAGACACCTCTCCTCAATGATAATCCGTTAACTCAACATCATATGCGTCGCCATCGACAAACCGAAAACAAATCCTCCATTGGTCGTTCACAGAAATGGAGAATTGCCCTTTCCGTTCCCTCTCCAGC
>CAWGAV010000007.1:0-174719 GCA_963820625.1 uncultured delta proteobacterium | reverse complement strand
TCACCCCTGTTACCCCGGGAGTCCATCTATCGGTTGCGGTAGTTTTCGTTAGGATAGATGCTCCGGTCTTCCCCTATGTAGGAGAGGGTCGACAACTCCATTGTGAATTTCGAGGCTACATCCAGGTTCGCTCACGCTGCGACCCGCAGGTTTGCTCAGCTCCCTTACGGAGCCTTCGTCAGGAAACTTAGTGCTTCAGGTTACCCTTTACACCTCCCTCAAGCTACGTGGGCGAACTGCCGAACTCCCACGGTCGGACTTTAACCGACAAGTCATACGTTTTACACGGCATACCCTACAAATGCTCAATGAGGACAGCATCTAAAGACTGAGGATTGCCGTTAGAAATCTTGGATGGAAAACAAACAAAAAAGGCAGAGCCATTTCTGACCCTGCCTTTTCCCTGCTCGTGTTTAATATAGATTTAGTTTTAAACTTCCTCCTGAGACCCCAAAGGTATTTTTATAAACGAAATACGGAGTTACTTCTGAGTTATAGAGAACGGAATAGGCCGAAAAATTCTAACCGTATTTTCATCTATTGTTACCTGAATGAAAAAAATATCTTCGGTATCTAATTCTTTACAAAAAATATTTCTCCCCCAGCGCATAATAGATTCTTGGGTTATTCTTGCAGAGTTCTTTCTCCTTTCGGGCAAAACCCCAATTATCTTGTATCCCCCTGTTGGGTCAAGCCAGTAGAATTCATAAGCTACCATACCCAACACTCCAATCACTTCTTAAACTTCTTCCTCAACCATGCAAGCCCCAGGAGACCAGAACCGAAAAGAAGCATGGTGGCGGGTTCGGGGACGGGACTGGTCTGCTGGTATATTGTGGCATGCGTATATGACCAATCACGGTATCCCAATAGAGGATGGGAAAACGCTGCTCCATTATACAGAGCGCCTGTAAGATCGATTGATCCTGCCCCCTCCATCAAACACGTGAAGTGCAAAGTTGCCAACGGTAGATCTCCGTTATGGAAAGAAAGCTTAAAAAGAAGCAGGCTGTGGGGTATCAAGTTTTCACCTTTTTTTAGCCCCCGTCAAAAACCTGTATAATCCCGACCGGAGGACTCTCCAACTATTGCCAACTTTTACAGCCTCAATTTTCCCAAGGCGTATTAACTTAAAGTAAGTAGGTTTTGAAATATTTAAATATTTGCTTGCTTCATAGGTGGTTAAAACCTCGTCATTTTCCATTGGAAACATTAATTGCGGACTTTTTATTCTTTTTTCCATAAGTATCAAATACCCTTTCCTTATTATTCGAGGGCCTCTTCTTTTTCAAAACTTGATTTGGACAAGAGTGATATTAACTCCAATTGCTTTACTTCTTTGTGAATCCTAAATCTTCTATGCGGTATCCGTTCCCTCCCAAAAATGAGGATAACCTTTTCGGATTTATTTGCCACCTCAAAAGCAATATTCTTCCCGATTCTCTTTTTGAGCCAGTAATAAAGGCATAGGTTTTTGTTAACCAGAAAACTCCTCATTCATCTCTCCGTGAGTATTAAACATTTATTTACTGTTTCAGTGTTCTATTCTGTGAGAAGGAATAAGCCTCCTTTTATTGTTTAAAAAGCAAAACTCGTACCTAATAGTGTCAATTCCTCCATTCGTTTCAATTGTTAAAAACAGGTGATAATTCATGTCAATTCAAATAAAATTTTTCTCAAATTCCTAATTAACCATTTACTGTTAATGAAAGCTAAAAGTGGAAGCATTTTTCCTAAAAGTCCCAAATTACTTCCCTCAAAAGTGAAAAACTTTTCCCACTCGTTTTTATTGATTTCGATGTGAAATCTTGTATTTAAAAGGAAACAGGGTGGACCTCGATTTCAGGAAGGAAGCAATGGACGACTACTTTGATACTGACAGCCCCACAAATCATCTCCAACCTGATACCATTTGTGACCTATTCTGTCACAGGCATCAGTTACAATGTTTCTAAAGGAGTAACGGTAGGAGAATGTCCATGATCTTGGTAGATCTTGATGGGACTCTGGTCCCTTATGCCAACGAGCATAACCACGTGTACCGATGTGAATGCGGCAATGAATTTAAGCCATGCAACCTCGATTTGGGGCTACCCGTCTCCTGCTCTTCCTGTGGCGGGACCTCTTTTAAAAGAGACAAGCCCATCGGTACCTTCAATATCCTCTCGATCTCTTTCTTGGCAATCACTGGCGCCACAAGCCAAACAGCACCTGACCCCATATAGAGAGGCTTCCTTGCCCGGTGATTGGATTTCTTTACTTTATCATTTTTTGGGAGAGGGCATTTGCCAAATCTGGATGAATCTTTTTGAGGACTTCATATTCCTCCATCGCCATGCCACGATTCCCAATCATTAAATACGCCAGGGCCAAGGAATAATGTGCATCCGCAAAATTGGGTTTGATCCGCAGGGCCTCCTTATAGTGGGCAATGGCTTCTTCGATCCTTCCCTGTTGCGCAAGAGAATTTCCAAGGTTGCCATAGGCCTCTGCGAAGTCTGGCTTGATTCTCACCGCTTCTGCATAATGAACCATCGCTTCCGGGATCTTCCCCTGACGCGCCAGTGCAACCCCCAGGTTGTTATGTGCACCCGCAAAGTCTGGTTTGATTCTCAAGGCTTCTGCATAATGAATCATCGCTTCCGGGATCTTCCCCTGACGCCCCAGTGCAATGCCAAGGTTGTTATGCGCATCCGCATCGTCTGGTTCGATGCGCAGAGACTCACTCAGATGCGCAATCGCCTCCGGGTATCTGCCCTGGCGGAGCATAATCACCCCAAGGTCGTAATGCATGAGAGAGTTTTCGGACGTCACATCCACCGTATGTTTAAAGAGCGTAATGCTATTTTGCCAATGCTGTACCTGTGCCCATGTAACGATCGCTAAGATGGAAATCAATAAGCCTGCGGATACGGCGAATACGGTCTTTTGATGCCGCCATCCCTTCAAAATATCGTGTATCCCCCAGACAATCATGATAAACAGACCGATCAATGGCACGTAGGTGTACCTGTCAGCCATGGCCTGTAGTCCCACCTGGACCAGGCCAATCACGGGCACAAGCGTACCGAGATACCACAACCATCCCATCCCAAGATAGCCGCGTTTATAGGAAGCACGAATCACCAAAAAAGATATAGATCCCAACAATAAAACAGCCCCGGTGATTTGCCAGATGGGCACCCTGTCAGGATAGGGATAGAAGAATCCTAGACGGCTAGGCCAGATCATCTTCCAAATATAGCTGACATAGGATACCAGAGCGTTAGCAATCCGAGCTTCCAATGGGAAAAATTTCAGAGATTTTACAGTTCCTCCGCTCTGTTGGGCTAAAAACGTTAAGATACTTGCAACTGCTGAAAGAACAAAAAAAGGGGTTTTCTCCAAGACTAATTGAAGGACAGATAGCCTCTGATCACTGAGATTCAATGGTTTCTGGGTCGATACATTACAGTTACTCCCTAACTCTCCAAGTCGAAAACGGCCCAGGGGCCAATAGTCCAGCAGTAACAGCACGAAGGGGAGTGTCACGAGCATTGGTTTTGACAAGAGACCCATGGCAAAGCATAACAGGACCAAAAGATATCGATGAAACCGAGGCGAATTGACGTATCGGAGGTATGTCTCCATCGTCAGCATCCAGAAGAAAGTGCTCAGTACATCTTTTCGCTCTGCAACCCAGGCAACCGACTCTACATGGAGAGGATGCAGGGCAAACAGGGCTGCAACAAAGCTACTCCTCCAGCGTGTCCCTGTCATCCGCTTAAGAACCAGAAACAACAACAAGGTGTTGACTATGTGAATCAGCAAATTGGTCAAATGATGTCCGCCCGGATTCAACCCGTAGAGTTCACAGTCCAGCATGTGTGAAAGCCACGTCAACGGATGCCAATTGTTGGAGTGCATGGCCACGCAAGCCCAGATCGCTCCTGATAAAGTAAGACCAGATTTTACGTGAGGGTTATCGGTTACATACTCATCATCATCAAACTTGATGAATTCATGATTTCGTACTTGCCAAAAGACACCAAGAATTACCACTATGAGAAATAGACTGATACAGAGGGTTATAAAATGACGATCCAATGAAGCAGTTTTTGCCTCTGGCAGATTGCCCTTGCCTTTCTGCTTCTGAATGGTAGCTTTGCGTTGAACTTTAGGTTTCGACATTTGAATCTTTCTCTTATTTCAAGATCTAAAGAGACCAAGGTTCACTAAATGGAGCCTCTGCAAAATAAATTGAAATAAAGTTTTCACAGTCTCAATTCCATAAACGATACTTCGACTGAGATTGATCGATGAGGCCTCTCTCATATAACGGCAGGGCACGGGCAAGTCCCCCATTCTAAACCCAAAATAAGCGGCCTGAATGAGAAATTGAGCGTCAAAAACAAAACCATCTGAATTCTTATGATAGGGGATGTGTTCCAATACCTTTCTTCCATAAGCACGATAACCGGTGTGCCCCTCATGCTCCAAACAATTCTTCGTATAAGCTGAAGCCAATTTCTTATCCCTAATCATAAGCAGATTCTCAGCGTTATTCTCCTCGGCAGCCTTCGTGAAATTGAAAGACCCGGTTACGACTGTCTCCCCATCAATAATCATCACCTTGCTGTGGGCTATGGCGTGTTCAGCGTCTGTCCCTAATAGTAACTAGATTTCTTTCTCCTTAACGGGCGCTTTATCTTGTTTGTGCTGGGGTACGTAGTGCCAAAAATTCATTGGATGGGCAGGGTTAAAGGTACACAGGCACCGAGAGCTCTCTAAACTTACACCAAGCCTGTTTTTTTTACAATTTTCATTCAAATGATTGAGTACCTCAAACCTATTCTTCTCCCGATTGGAGATCACGACATCATCATTCTTGAATAGACTTAAGTTTAAGTGTTTCTTTCTACTCCATTCTTTAAACAGTGCATAGTGTGTTTTTGAGAAAACGGCAAGCCCTGCAAATAGGTCAGCGACTTGACAGCAAGGATGTTCGTGGGATTCCACCTCAGCAAATTCCTGGATCTCGTAGTATGGGTTCACAAAAAAATTATTTAAAAGCGGTAGGTCAATAACCTCTATCTGTTTGCCAACAGCCTCGAGGCACTGTGCAACAGTATCCCAATCAATATCAAGGCGTTTGTCAGGATAGATTTTCCATTTTGCGTTTCGGGGCGCCGTTTTAAGACCTGACTGAGTAAGTGGAAGAACATACGTTCAAAATTGGCTGTATCATCCCGCCATTGAATTTGATGGCGAGAATCATATGTGTCCCAGATTAAGACGTCAATTCGAGCATCATATTTACCGATAAACCCTATTAATGCTTCAACGAACTTGAGGCCACAAAACCGGTATTTAGCATCTTTTAGGTCATGCCATTTGAATTCAGAGACGTTAGAACCCTTCAGAATCCTATTAAGCTCTTTCCTTACCTCTTTCTGAGAATCCCCTCGGAATGAAAAGGCAGCGACGCTTCTATATCTTTCTGCTGTGGAATAGCTTTCATCTGAATATGCGACGAATTCCATATAATTTGAGTTTCAACTCCAAAAGCAATGGATGGTAGGAATGCCTCATTTCATGATTCCTTTAATGGCTTCCCAATCTTTTCCTTTCGGCATAATACGGTGGATCAATATAAATACATTTCACCTGCCCCGCATAGTAAGGAAGCAGGGCTTTCAGTGCCAGTAGGTTGTCCCCCTCGACGAGGAGATTACCGTTTCCCGTCTCTCCAACTGACAACGCTGGAACCTCCTTTAGGAGATGAAACGGCACTTCATTATGATGATTAATAACAGCCTTTTTCCCAATCCAATCTAGTGTCGGCATAATTGCTGAACTTCCCTTAACAAAAGCTTTGCAGTTTTCACAACATTGGAGTTGGCTTAACTATACCAAAAACAGAAATTTATGCAAGAACGAAGGACTTTTTATTAGTAACTTCCAACTTACCCATGAATATCTTCTGTCGTTTAGACTTGTGTTTTATCTACGTTAAAGGTCAATAAAGGACAGCTTTAATTTAGATTTGATTTTAAGGAGAAAGCATTCCGCCCCAGAAGTCATCCCCACTTTCCTCAAATGAGGACCACCCTGACAAATAGGTTTATTGATGCAAGGCTCGGCACTGCCACCGGCTTTGTTTAGGAGGCGTTATGGGAGTGAGGTTGGGGTGGGAGGTTTGGGAGGAGTGGGGAGTAAGTTCTGGACACCTTTTGGACAACGTTTTTTTGCATGTAAGTTATTGAAATCATTGGCTGGGGGGCAAGGATTCGAACCTCGGTTGATGGAGCCAGAGTCCATAGTCCTACCGCTAGACGATCCCCCAATCCTTAAAACCGCAAAGCGCCTGCCTACGGTAGGCAGGCAGAGGGCAAAGGGCCCAGCGTTTTAATTTAAGGTGATTATACAATTAAAAAAGTAAATTGATCAATATCGATGAAATCTAATCCTAAGATGATTTAAAAGATTGCTCATCAGGACCTCTTTTGAGTTTTTACCTCCATATTTCTCAGAAAGCTCCTGAGACTTCTTAGCCCATTGGGTCTTGCCAGACAGGTGGGATATGATATATTAAGAGGCGAAGTAGAGCAGTAGAAAGGAACCGACTCTATGACCCAAACTAATTCATCACTTCCATCTGATTTTATAAGGGAAATTATTGAGGAACACCTAAAAACCAACAGGTTCCAGGGGCGTGTCGCTACACGCTTTCCGCCCGAACCGAATGGATACCTCCACATTGGACATGCCAAGTCCGTCTGCCTCAATTTCGGTATTGCATCGCAGTACGGTGGTACCTGCAATTTACGGATGGATGATACGGATCCAAGTGGTGAATCCCTTGAATATGTCGAATCGATTATTAACGACGTCCGCTGGCTGGGGTTCGATTGGGAGGATCGCTTGTTCTATGCTTCTGACTATTTTGAGCGACTCTACCAATTTGCGGTCCAGCTGATTAAAGCTGGCAAAGCCTATGTCTGCAATTTGAATGCGGATGAAATAAGGGAGCAACGGGGCACCTTGACTGAACCAGGCAAAGAGAGTCCCTATCGGAACCGCTCCATTGCCGAGAACTTGGACCTGTTTGCCCGGATGCGGGCGGGTGAATTCGAAGATGGAGCCCATGTCCTTCGTGCCAAAATCGATATGGCCTCTCCCAACATCACCATGCGAGATCCAGTCTTCTACCGCATCAAGCGAGCGCACCACTATCGAACAGGTACGCAATGGTGCATCTACCCAATGTACGACTTTGCCCACTGCCTTTCAGATTCCATCGAAAAAATCACTCATTCGATCTGTACGCTGGAGTTTGAAAATAACCGTCCCTTGTATGATTGGATTCTGGATCAGTTGGAGGTGGATTGCCACCCTCAGCAAATCGAATTTGCTCGCCTCAATCTCAGCTATACGATCCTCAGCAAGCGGAGATTGATCGAACTGGTAGGAAAAGAATACGTCACGGGCTGGGACGATCCACGAATGCCCACCATAGCGGGAATGAGAAGGCGGGGTTACACACCGGAGGCGATCCGAAACTTTTGTGCGAAGATCGGGGTGGCCAAGAATGAAAATCTCGTCGATATTTCCCTTCTTGAGCATTGCGTCCGTGAAGATTTGAATGAACGAGCGCCACGCATCATGGGGGTATTGCGGCCCCTACGCGTGGTCATCGATAACTATCCCGAAGACCGAATGGAAGAGTTCGAATGTCCTAATCATCCACAGAATCCCGACATGGGATCACGGAGAGTCCCTTTCACCAGAGTCCTGTACATCGAACAGGATGACTTTCAGGAAAATCCATCCAAAAAATATTATCGTCTTGGTCCGGGACGTGAGGTGCGCCTGCGATATTCTTACATCATAAAATATGTAAGCATGGTTAAGGACGAGCGAAACGGTGAAGTGGTTGAGGTGCACTGCACCTATGATCCAGAGACACGAAATGGACCACCCCGGGATGGACACAAGGTAGAGGGAGTCATCCACTGGGTATCGGCGAATCATTCGGTTCCTGCTGAGGTCAGATTATACGATCGGCTCTTCCAGGTCGCCGATCCAGCCGCCGAAGATGATGACTTTACAAAATACCTGAATCCGAAATCGTTGGAAAAACTTACCTCATGCCTTGTGGAATCCAGCTTGGTAGGTGCAGTACCGGGGAACAAATACCAGTTTGAAAGACTCGGCTACTTCTCGCTCGATCCCAAAGATTCTTCCCCGGGGAAGCTTGTGTTCAATCGGATCGCATCCCTTCGCGATTCCTGGGCCAAGGTTGCGGAAAAAGAAAAGAAATAGATTCGAGAAAGAATGGGGTGTTAGGAATTGATGTAAACGTTTTCTTCTTGGTAATAAAAATGGGTCTGGATCTAATTAAGTCAGACCCATTTTTATTCTATGGCTGGGGGACGAGGAGTTGAACCTCGATTCACGGAGTCAGAGTCCGTTGTCCTACCATTGAACGATCCCCCAATCTTTTAAAAACCGTGATCGTTTCCGTGACTCGTGTCGGT
Organism: uncultured delta proteobacterium; assembly: GCA_963820625.1. Taxonomy (GTDB): domain Bacteria; phylum Desulfobacterota; class BSN033; order BSN033; family UBA1163; genus CAWGAV01. The sequence goes on along the minus strand of CAWGAV010000007.1, from coordinate 166,200 downwards.
GAATCGAAATATATATTAACACAAAAACTTTACTTTAAAACATTAAAAATTGATCAATCTCGAACAATCTTTGATTTAATGGTTTCTAAAAGGTTGTTAATTGGGATTTCTTCCTGGGATTTATCCTCCATATTCCTTAGGACCCCCCTACCCTTCTTCAATTCTTCTTCTCCCAGGATGAGGACATATCGAGCCTTGAGTTTATCAGCCCTTCGCATCTGACTTTTCAGGCTCTTTCCCTCATAGTCTAACTCCGCTCGAATCCCCTCGAGGTGGAGTTGATTGACGATTCGATAAGCCTCTTTAATGGTCTCTTCTCCCAGAGCAGCAATGAAGAGGTGCGGAGTTTGGACAAATTCTCTATCCTTTGGCAACAAAGAGACAAGTCTTTCCATTCCAATAGCAAAACCGATTCCTGGAATGTTAAGGCCGCCAATCTCCTGGAAGAGATTGTCATACCGCCCTCCACCTGTCACGGCATTCTGAGAGCCCAACTGGTAAGAAACCACCTCAAAGGCAGTACGGGTATAATAATCCAACCCCCTCACCATTCTGGGATTTAAAATGTAGGTGAGGTCCGCCATCTCAAGATATTCCTTTACCTTGTCAAAATGTTTCTGACATTCTGGACAGATGAAGTCTGTCACTTTGGGTGCATCGGCAATCGCTTCCTGACAGGTCTCGACCTTGCAGTCAAAGATGCGCAGAGGATTGGTCTGGAGCCTTCTCTGACAATCTTCACAGAGTTGAAACGCTTTTTTCGTTAAAAACTTTTTTAGCTCTTCCCGATACCGGGGCCGACAGGCACGACAGCCCAAGGAATTGATCTGAAGCTCAAGTTTCTCAAGCCCTACTCTTTTTAGAAAATGGATGAGCATGATGATGACCTCAGCATCCACCATGGGGTTCTCAACACCGAAGACCTCTGCATCGATCTGGTAGAACTGCCGGTAGCGGCCTTTCTGAGGCCTTTCATATCGGAACATCGGTCCGATGCAATAAAGTTTTGCTATGGGATCAAAGGTGTAGAGCTGATGCTCTAAATAGGCGCGTGCCATGGAGGCTGTGGCTTCAGGACGAAGGGTCAGGGAGTTGCCACTCCGATCCGTGAAGGTATACATCTCTTTTTCGACAATGTCAGTGGCTTCTCCGATGCCTCGAGAGAAAAGTTCTGTCCGTTCAAGGATGGGAATTCGAATCTCCGAGAAACCAAACCCCTCGAAAACTTCCCGGGCGATCCCTTCTACAAACTGCCACTTTCCAATCTCACTGGGAAGGATGTCATTAAAACCACGAATTGCTTTGATCTCCACTAAATTATCCTTTTCGATCTTCTTCCAAATCGTAGCGTCCTCATTCATTGCCTGCCTGCAGTAGGCAGAGGACGAAAAATCCGTCAGCAGTAAATGCCGACGCTACGTTTTTAAATAATTTATCTTATCCACCCCAAAAAGTCAAAATACAAATGGTTGATTATCGAGGAGATTTAAGATAACCTGGATTTAATATCTAATTGCCCATAATGTTAAATTGTCTTCAGGTTAAGGTTAGGAAGCCTGTATGGTTTAATGTCAAAGGGTTAGGGTAATGATTTAAATACTACTGACGTAACCTTTTGACGAAACTGGCTTCTTCACCCTTACCATAAGACCTAAGACTTTATTTTTTAAATAACAAAGGAGAACCCATGCAGATCAACCCGCAGATCTTCAGGGAGTATGATATTCGAGGAGTGGTCGATCAGGATTTGACTCCTGATATTGCCAGAACATTAGGACAGGGATTCGGAACCCATATGGCCCGGTTGGGCCGTAAAGAACTGGTGGTCGGGAGGGATGGAAGGCTCAGTTCAATGGCCTTTGAGGAGGCTTTGATCGAGGGTCTGATCTCGACAGGATGTAATGTTATCGATATTGGTCTCTGTTCAACCCCTGTCTATTATTTCTCCATTTTCCATCTGGATAAAGACGGTGGAATGATGGTCACTGGGAGTCATAATCCACCGGAGTTCAATGGATTCAAGGTTTCTGTTGGAAAGAGTACTATTTTTGGGGAAGAGATTCAGAAACTGAGACGATTGATTGAGAAGAAAGAATTTGTGAAGGGGAAGGGAAATCTTTCTAAAGAAGAAATCATTCGACCTTACCAGGGCTATATCAAAAAGAATATTCACATCGAAAAAAGGATGAGGGTGGTGATCGATGCCGGGAATGGGACGGCAGGGGTTGTGGCTGGACCGCTTCTCAGGGATTTGGGCTGTGAGGTCGAAGAACTTTACTGTGAAGTGGATGGCCGATTTCCGAATCATTTCCCAGACCCAACCATTCCAGCCAATCTAAAAGACCTGATCAATCGGGTGAAGAAGATTCAGGCAGATGTTGGAATTGGTTATGACGGAGATGCGGATCGTATCGGGGTGGTGGATGATCAGGGGAACATCATCTGGGGCGATCAATTAATGATCCTATTTTCGAGGGAGATCTTAAAGTATAAAAAAGGAGCCACTTTCGTTGCAGAGGTAAAATGCTCTCAGAATCTATTCAATGATATAGAACAACACGGTGGAAAAGCAATTATGTGGAGAACAGGCCACTCCCTCATCAAGGAGAAGATGAAGGAAGAAAAGGCTGTCCTCGGCGGAGAGATGAGCGGCCACATCTTTTTTGCAGACCGTTATTTTGGTTACGATGATGCCATCTATGCGTCGTGCCGCCTCATTGAACTCCTTTCCAAGACCGACCAAAAATTATCCCATCTCCTCAGCGATGTACCCAAGACATTTATCACCCCTGAAATTCGAGTCGATTGTCCGGATGAGATTAAATTTAAAGTCGTTGAAACGGTAAAGGAAGCCTTGAGAAAGGACTATCCGATCATCGATGTAGATGGGGTCAGGGTAAAATTTGAGGATGGATGGGGATTGGTGAGGGCTTCAAACACTCAGCCAGCACTCGTCCTCCGGTTTGAGGCCCTGACTGAAAAAAGGCTTCAGGAGATCAAAAAACTGGTGGAGGAGAAAGTTCAAATGGCTGTCTCCACTCTTCAAAAACAATGACCTTTTTGATTGCAGATCGCCAATTGCAGATTGAAAAACCTAAAATCTAAAATCTCAAATCTAAAATCAGCACCGAGGGAAGCATCGAAATCAATATCTTCCATGCCATTTTTCTCGGGATTGTTCAGGGGCTGACGGAATTCTTACCTGTTAGCAGTTCTGGACACCTCGTTTTTTTTCAATCCCTATTGGGGTTGAAGGAGCCTCCGATCTTTTTCGATGTCATGCTCCACCTGGGAACCCTCCTGGCAGTGGTGGTCTATTTTTGGAGCGATATCTGGAAGATTGCTCGAGGCGTATGGGCAATATTAAAAGGAAAAGAGGAAAACCGAGAGGGAGCAAAATTCTTCCTCTGGATTATCCTGGCAAGCATCCCCACCGGCCTAATGGGTATTCTCTTCAAAGATTGGTTTGAATCCTTTTTTTCCAAACCTAAACTAGTGGGAGGAATGCTCCTGATTACAGGATTGGTCCTCTGGATCACTCGTTTCGCAAAAAAGGAAGGGAAACCATTAGAACAGATGGGATGGTTTGACGCCATCCTCATCGGGATAGCCCAGGGGGCTGCCATCCTCCCTGGAATTTCTCGGTCAGGTGCCACCATTTCCACGGGACTTTTTTGTGGTCTGGATCGGGAACTCTCCGGAAAGTTCTCCTTTCTCCTCTCCATCCCAGCCATTCTCGGTGCCACACTATTGGAATTTAGAAAAATTGATATGGACTCAGGATTAGGGACCGTACTGATCGGCACTGCCGTTGCTTTTGGAGTGGGGATTTTGGCCTTGACTCTCTTGATAAAAATTATTAAGATGGGGAAAATATTCAATATTTCTTATTATTGTGGCGGAATGGGGATACTGATGATTATATTATTATGAGAGAAAAAAATTAGGGGAGGGATGAAAAATGAGAATTAGGGATATGATGACAAAGAATCCGATTACTGTGGACAGTGAAACATTGGTTGTGGATGCCCAAAAGATAATGAAAGAAAACAATATCCGAAGGCTTCCTGTTGTTGACAAAGGTAAATTATTGGGCATGGTCACGAAACACGATCTGCTCGAAGCCTCTCCTTCACCGGCAACATCGCTGAGCGTCCACGAATTGAATTATCTTCTTTCAAAAATGAAGGTGAAGGAAATTATGAAGAAGAATCCTGTGACCCTCACTCCAGACACCCCCTTCGAGGAGGCTCTAAAGATCGGACAGGAGAAGAAGATCGGTTCGTTTCCGGTGGTGGAGAATGGGAAATTGGTTGGCATTGCTACGGAATCGGACATCGTCAGGTTCCTGACCCGTGCCTTAGGGGTAAGGGAGGAAGGGTCAAGAATCACAATCGAAGGATTAGGTGGGAAGTTAAACGATCTCGAGAGGATTATTTCGATTGTGAATCAAAATCATACGGTTGTTTTAAGTATGATTTCCTTGCCCAGACCCGAAAAGAAGGATTGGATGATCGTGCTTCGATTAAAGACAAGTGACCTTGATCCTATCGTACGAGACTTCAAGAAGGCTGGCTTTAATGTGACCTTCTCTTCTTGGTTTCGCTGTGAAGAAGGAAGCGCAACTGCCTGAGGGAGTTAATCAGATGGTCCTTCAGTGAAGAGGATTTAGAGGTTGCTGTAAAAGTCGTCGAATACCCCAGAATGTCATAATGAACTTGTTTCAGCATCTTTCAAAATCACCTATTTGCGAGACCCTGAACCAAGTTCAGGGTGACAAAAAAAGGGTTTTCGGCAGCTTATCAGAGATGCGGGTTCTCCTAAATCTAATTTGGTCTGGGAGAATTCTTTTTAAAGAAATCGTAGACAAGTTGAGCAGCCCTTCGATTCATCTTGGGAGTTCCCGCCAATTCTTCCAAGGTCGCTTCCCTTATCTTTTCAATGCCCCCAAAGAATTTCAAGAGCTCCTTCTGCCTCACCTTCCCGATGCCAGGGATCTCTCCCAGTATGGATTTGATCGTCTCCCTGCTCCTGACCTTCTTATGATAGGTAATGGCAAAACGATGGGCTTCATCACGGATTCTGTCAAGAAGATGGAGGATTGGCGAATGTCTTCCCAAAATGAAGGGTTCCTTATATTGAGGATGGAAGACCTTTTCCTCGGTCTTCCTGAATCGGGAGAGATGATGTTCTTCAAGGGGCCTTTCTTTGGCAAGGCTGATGAGGTCAATGTTCTTCACTTTCAGCTCTTTGAATACCTCCTGGGCCACGTTTAATTGACCTTTTCCTCCATCCAATAAAACCAGATCTGGGAGATCATTTTCTTCAAGGACCCTTTGATAACGACGGAGGAGAACCTCATACATCATGCCATAATCGTCCGCTCCTTCTATCGTTTTGATCTTGAAATGGCGGTATTGTTCCTTATTAGGTTTCCCATCTTCAAAAGAGACCATGGATCCCACAGCGTTTCCACCTTGGAGGTTCGAGATATCGAAAGCCTCAATCCTACGAGGGACTTTTTTCAGATGAAGTTTCTCCTTCAGGACTTCTAAAAGTTTTTCCTTATCCTTATCCAGTTCATCCTTTGCGAAAAGAAACTGTTCAGCATTCTCACAGGCCATTTTAAGGAGATGTTTTTTATCTCCTTTCACAGGGACAAAGATCCGAACCCTTTTCCCCTTCAGTTCGGTTAACCATTGTTCGACCAGATCTTGTTCGGGAATCGCCTTCGGGATCAAGATCTGTTCTGGGATAAATTTCCCTTCACGATAATATTGATGAAGGAAGGCGGACAGGACCTCCTCCTCGGGAAGCCCTGTAGAGGGGAAAGTAAAACCCTTGCCTCCCAGAAGTTTTCCCCCTCTGATGAAGAGAGGATGAACAACAAACGTATGGTCTTGGCGATGGAAACCGATCACATCTTGGTCAAGAAAATCACTTGAAACAATCTTCTGTTTCTCGATCACATGCTCAATATATTCAATCTGGTCTCGAATCCTGGCGGCCTTTTCAAAGTGGAGCTGTTCGGATTCCTCTTCCATCCTCTTCCTCAGACTTTCAACCAGGTTTCTATTCTTCCCTTCAAGGAACATTCTCACCTGATGGACAATTTCCTGATACTGGTCCCGGTCGATCTTACCGCAGCATGGGCCAGCACAACGGTCCATTTCATAATTGATACAGGGCCTTAGGCGCCCCGAAAATTTTGTGTCGAGACAGGTACGAATTGGAAAAAGCCGTCGGATCAGCCTAAGGGTTTCTTTAAGGGAAGTGGCAGATGGATAAGGACCGAAGTAAATAGAATCATCTTTCTTGATCCGTCTCACAATAGTGAGCGTGGGAAAATCCTCTTTCATGGAAAGCTTGAGACACGGATAATTCTTATCATCTCTCAGCTTCACATTATAACGGGGGCGGTGTGCTTTAATGAGGTTGTTCTCAAGGATGAGAGCTTCTTTTTCTGTGGCGGTGACAATGGTGTCAATGTCCGCCACCTTTTCCAGCATCGTGAGGGTCTTTACATCCATCCCCTCTCGCTTCTGGAAATAAGAACTCACCCGATGTTTGATATTCCCCGCTTTCCCCACGTAGAGGATGGTCCCTTTCTTGTCTTTAAACAGATAGACCCCAGGATGGGTGGGTAAGTTCTCAATCTTTTGTGTCAGAGAATTCATCTCTTCTTAATTTCTAATTTTGAATTTTGAATTTTGGCTATCTCATCTTCAATTCCAACTCTTCGAGGCGATGGATCCTATCCCGGATCTCTGCGGCTCGCTCAAATTCTAAACGACTTGCTGTTTCCTTCATTTCCTTCTTCAGCTTCTGAATCATGGTGGGAATCTCTTTGATAGAAACATACCCCTCTTCGACATCGGACACAGCGGGAATGGTGAAATAGTCTGTTCCATAGATTGAGGCCAAAATATTTCGAACCGATTTCTTCACGGTCTGCGGGGTAATCCGGTGAACTCTGTTATACTCCTCCTGGATCTTCCTTCTCCGGTTTGTCTCTAAAATTGCCTGATCCATGGCACCTGTCATTTTATCCGCATAGAGGATGACCTGACCGTTTACATTTCGTGCAGCACGTCCAAAAGTCTGGATTAGTGATTTTTCAGATCGAAGAAATCCTTCCTTATCAGCATCCAGAATGGCCACCAACGAAACTTCCGGAATATCGAGTCCCTCCCTCAGAAGATTAATACCGATGAGGACATCAAATTTCCCCAGTCTAAGATCCCTGATGATCTCTACCCGATCAAGGGTGTTAATATCCGAATGTAGGTATTTCACCCGAATTCCGAGATCCGCATAGTATTCGGTCAGGTCCTCTGCCATCCGCTTGGTGAGCGTGGTGACGAGAACCCTCTCCTTTTTCTTCACCCGCTTTTGTATTTCCTCCAGGAGATCGTCAACCTGGTTTTTCGCTGGTTTGATTTCAAGGAGAGGATCGCTCAACCCAGTGGGACGGATGATCTGCTCCACAATCTTTCCGAGGCTCTTTTTCATTTCGTATTCACTCGGTGTGGCTGAGACATAGATGGCCTGTTGGACGCGTTTCTCAAACTCTTCGAACATGAGAGGCCGGTTGTCCAGCGCAGAGGGTAGACGGAATCCATATTCGACCAGTGTTTCTTTCCTCGACCGGTCTCCCCGGTACATTCCAATCAACTGGGGAATGGTCACATGACTTTCGTCGATGAATAAGAGATAATCCTTTGGATAGTAATCCAGAAGAGTGGGAGGAGGTTCTCCGGGCTTTCTTCCGGTGAGATGGCGAGAATAATTTTCAATCCCCTGACAGTAACCGAGCTCTTGAAGCATCTCTAAATCGAAGTTTGTCCTCTGTTCCAGCCTCTGGGCCTCCAGGTGGCGATTCTGGGTTTTGAACCACCCTACCCTTTCCTTCGATTCCTCTCGGATGCTTTGAATAGCCTTCTGCAGCCTCTCTGGAGGGGTGACATAGTGGCTCCCTGGATAGATGGGAACTTTATCCAAAGGCTCGATGACCCTTCCTTTTAAAGGATCGATTTCAGAAATGTCTTCGACCTCATCTCCAAAGAGTTCGATCCGGATGGCCCGGCTTTCCTCATGGGCTGGGAAGACTTCAATCACATCCCCTCGAACCCGAAAGGTCCCCCGATGGAAATCGATATCATTTCGCTCATATTGAATTTCTACCAGTTTCGAAAGGATCTCTTCCCTGGAAATATCCATCCCCTTCTCCAGATAGAGGAGCATTCCATGATACGCCTCCGGAGATCCTAAACCATAGATGCAGGAGATGCTGGCGACGATGATGACATCATTTCTTTCGAGAAGGGATCGGGTAGCCGAGTGTCGCATCTTATCGATGACTTCATTGATTTGAGTGTCCTTCTCGATATAGGTGTCCGTGGAGGGAATATAAGCTTCGGGTTGATAATAGTCGTAATAACTGACAAAAAATTCGACAGCATTCTCCGGAAAGAGTTCTTTAAACTCGCCGTACAGTTGGGCAGCCAGGGTCTTGTTGTGGGAGATGACCAGCGCGGGCCTCTGGACCTTCTCGATCACATTGGCCATGGTGAAGGTTTTTCCAGAGCCGGTCACCCCCAAGAGGACCTGGTTCTGAGCACCTTCCAGAATACCCTCGCTCAATGATTCAATGGCTTGAGGCTGATCGCCTTTGGGCTGGAATTCGGAGACGAGTTTAAATGGGTTCATCTTATCATTCTACAATAAAAAAGGTCAGAGGGAAAAGGGGGGCGTATTGCGGGTCAATTCTCTTATGAATCTTTTGGCCGGTATTATCTGAAGGCCCTATCAAGTTTTTTCATAAGCATTAAGAAAATCATCTCGCGAAATTCCGGCTTGTGTGCAAATTGTACGAAGAGTGGAAGCTTTAATTTTTAAGTGATTAGGCATGGTGAGAGGAGTTTTCGTTCCGTCTGGATTTGTCCGCTCCATTGAGATATGTTCTTTCTCCCGAATCATTCGGAACCCCAATATCTCAAGTGTCTTTACAACCTTCTGTTTTGGTGCATCGACCGGAAATTTTGGCATCGGGTTTATACCCCGGCCTCTGCAATGAATGCTTCAAGGATGGGTGGTTCAACTTCGAGGACATCTGGTCCAAAGGTATCGATATGAAAACGGATGGCTGATTTCACATCAGAGAGAGCTTCCTCGTATGTGTCACCCTCTCCAACAACAACCCCCTTTATTCCTAATGGGTATGCTACATAACCATCAGGGTGTTTCTCTAAAATAATTTTGTATTTTCTCATATAAGCCTCCGCTTAGAAATGGTTCCCTAATAATAATCATACCATAACCTTTATCCTTATAGAAGCAGATTTCAGAAAACGTGTGCGGCACAGACGAAACCCAAAGGGTTTTAGGGGACTGCGTTTCCGCCGTTGTTATCCGCTGGTTTGAGCAAAATATTCTTTTCAATCACTTGTTCGATTTGTTCCATGTCAAGGGCTGCCCCCGATTTCACAGGCTTTATTTTAAAGAAACCTTCAATTTCATTTTCCAACGAGGAGTAGATCTATTCTACTGTAATGAGATCTTCGATGTCCCTAAGCATTTTTTGCCCAATGCCAGGAACATGCATTAGCTCTGATGTGGTTTTAAAACCTCCATGGGTTTTTCGATATTCGATTATGCCTATAGCACGTTTTTCCCCAATGTGAGGCAGTTGCATTAATTCATTGATCGATGCCTTATTGATGTTAATGGGATTTTTCAGCCCGCGAGCCTCGGCCCGTTCCTGCTTATAAACCAGATAGTGTTGATCCAAATGATCTTTGGCTCTGGCAAAGTTTGCAGGATCAATCCATTTTACCTGATGAATTCTGCCTAGAGCGCTCTTCAAATGATAAATATCAATTTCTCCTACATGATTATGATGGGGAAGATGTCGAATCTTCTTCCCATCTTTCGTAATCTCAATGGCAGCAAAGGCAGAATCTGGAAGACTGTCGATATAACGTTGGCTCCACTTGTCCGCCAATGCTGGTGATACAATAAGTAAAAGAAATATTCCCGCTATTCCGAAGGACCACGTTTTCAAAGTTTTTATTAACATATCTTTCTACCTAACCTGTGTGGCACAGGCGAAGCCTTTAGCCTTGTGAGTTTTACGTTTGTGCCGTTGTTAGTTGGTATTGCGGGCATAATAAGGAAATCATCGTTTGTCCGCCTTGCGAACACCGCAGATTATACAAGTCCCGACACCGCGGGAAAAATTGCCATGTTCGCCTTCGCAGAATCCTCGCTCGCATTTTTGGCAGTAACGCATAGTTTGCCGACGGCGGCGGAATACTTCGAAGCAAATCCAGCAATCCGCCCAATCTCCTTCCTCAATCATTTCTTTTGCCGATTTTGCATTCATAGCGTATCCTCATGTGTTATTTATTCACTCTTGCCGCCCTTGTAGCCCCTCTTGGGCCTGGCTCGCCGACAAAACGACGAACTAATACATGAGTGATGACAGTTTTCCCACTCTTGGTTGAGACAGAGTCGTCCCACGCATCCGCGATAATAGTCTGTGGCTCATCGTAGAAGCATTTCTTGTATTTATCATAATCAATACCGTGTGCCCCTTCCACGTGTTTTTTCAAGGCACCACCTTTGCCGCAGTTTACTCCGCATATGTTGCACATCACTCCTTGGCCTTTTCTGACTGCCCCTTTCTTTCTTCTCGACATATGTTCTCCTTTCCTACCTTTATCAATGCCCGCAATGATCAACTAACGATTCCAGCATATATGACGTTGCGACAGAAGGGAGCAATGTCCCGAAGGGCAAGGGCATTAGCCCATAGCGTATATGCTGTGTTATCTGACGTCGCCTAAGTCTTTATAGTTTTTATAAATTCGCACCCTTTTCGTCTTTATTATCCATACACATACCGCTAAGTTGTGCTATTCATAATTTCTGAAGATTATCTACTATTATTTCATGAATTTCTTTTTTAGTTTTGTTTCCATCAACTTTAAGCAACAGGCATTCTCTCTCATAGTGCTTAATTACTGGGATAGTCTTGGTTTCATACTCAGATATTCGTATAGATATTGCTTTTTCTTCTAAAGAGTCATTCCGTTTAGTAAGTTTATCCCCACAGATATCACATGATTCCCCGTATTTCGGTGCATCGAAGAACATATTATAGTCTTTTTCACATTTAACACAAAATCTTCTACCCAGATTTCTTTTGTAAATAGTTTCAACATCTAAATGTGAATATATAACAATATTCAATCTTATCTTTTTTTATTTCATATAGTCATCAATATATTTTAGTTGCATTATAGTTCTAGGAAAACCATCTAATATAAATCCTTTGCTGGGCGGCAATTCTACTAGATGACTTCCCAATATTGATAGTACTATATTATCTGAGACAAGATAACCATTATCCATAAGGTCCTTGAGAGACTTCCCTAATTCGGTCCCTTCTTCAATTTGTTTACGGAGTAAATCCCCAGTAGAAATGTGTGTAAGATTAAATCTATTAGCGAGAAGTTTTGACTGTGTACCCTTCCCACATCCAGGTGCTCCAATAATAACGATTTTCATCTGCAATCCCTTCGTCTATTAATTACAGTTCTCTTTTTATATTCATATAAACTTTCGAGTTCAACACCTTATTTCTTATTTGCTCATCAAGAACGGAGCCAATAATCCGTCCCGTTCTGTAGTCAACAAAATTGCCTTCGCAATTAACAAAGACACGTTTCGTTTCGATACCTTCAACAGGAAACGAACGAATCTTTTTAGAAGAACGGCTTCTTAATTCTTCAATAGTGGCGTTGAATAAAACATCTGAGATTTTAAACCTCTTTACATTCTCCTTTCCTACTCCTTTCGGAATAAATTGCTGGATCCACCAACTAGCAATATTATACTTTTCCAATTCGGATGCGAGTTCAATTAGATCGTGATAATTTACTAACGAACATACTGAGATAACTATTACTCTTATTGCTGATTGTGTAAGTATTTTCAAATTTTCTACACATTTTGGAAGATTGTGCCGTGCACCTCTCAGTAGCTTGATAGTTTCTGGAACCATTGAATCTAGGGAAACAATAATGTCATCAAGATATCTTTCCAACACTGCAACCTTTTCACGGTTAAGTGTAGTCCCATTGGTATATAAACGCGTAGGAACATTTCTGGTTTTACAATATTTCAACATAAAAACTAGCGTTTCCCAGCACAGAGTAGGTTCCCCCCCCGTAAAAGATAAGGTTTCAACTCCATCATTAATAAGAGAATCGATTATTTTTATTCCGAACTCAATATCCATGCTAATTATTTTTCGCTTGGCCACGCTCGCTTCACAAATCGGACATAATTGATTGCACTTGTTTGTTATCTCAATCATCATATTTTTTAGATTAGACATTATCTCACAACTCCAACGCTAATATTTAAGGCGCCTCTCTTCTGTTATACCTAATTTTTTTCGTTCGTCTTCTGTGAAAGTTAAATCTTCTGGCGACCCAAGTCCTTCTTTAATAAAGAGGTCTTCTGCATGAATTCCAACGGCATCATCTGGAGAGATACCAATTTTCGATAATCCTTGGAATATCAAGACCTCGTCAGGACTTTCCACTTCAACATATGTATCTAACTTGGGCCATGTATCGATATCGTATATAACCCCATCTAATAAATATGACTCACGATTTTTCTCTGTATATCGTGTTAGCACCAAATGCCATTCTTCCATAAGCGAAATTCCGAATTGTTCACTCTCAATATCATAATAGTATTCTTTTTCTTTTTTAATTCTTTTGGTGATTTGTTCTGGCTCTTTATAGATCAATGCTACCTTCGCGGGTTCACTCCGCATACGGAGAAATCCACGGTGTTGATATAGATTTGTATTGTTTCTTATACATTCCGCAATAATCTGCAATATAGAAAAATAACGTCTAAATTCCGGCAAATTTTTCTGAATCAGTTCCAATATTTTTTCTCTTTCTCTCTTATCATCAGGTATATCGTAATGCCAGATACAGGTAACGCCGGACAAAATATGATCTGCTCCGAGATTTTTCAGTCTTTTTATAATTTCTTCTCTATCGATTTCAAGAACTTTCGTCTCTATCTCAACCGGCGTTTTTCCGTCTTTGTCAAATTCAGCTAATCTGCCAATAAAGTCTCTAACAATAAAATCAGCGCCTCGCTCTTCGGCCAATCTTCGGCACTCATCAATGAGAGAATGAATCTTTGGGATATCCACAATTGTGACTTTCACCTTGAATCCGTATTTCACAGCAAGTTCAATACATTCTAATGTTTTTTCAAAAGCGGCCTCTTCGTACTTATAGGCGCCGGGACGACATATCTGATTATACAATTCTTTTGAAGGAGCATTGAGGCTCACGGATAGAGCATCTACCCCTGCAGCTTTAAGAGTTCTTAGAGACTCTTCTCCAAAATACTTCAAGAGCGGCCACCCACTAGTATTTATCTGAACTACTGAATCAGGTCTAATTTCTTTGATTATTTTAGTAACTTCAGGTATTATGTCCATCCGTAAGACAGGCTCACCATATCCGCACAATTTAACCAGTAAATGGTCTTCTTTACGATCTGAAAGTTCTTGTCTAACTGCATTGATAATCTCTTCTAAGGTAGGCTCACTACTTAGATACAGATTCACCATCTCACCGCTTGGATTTTCGCGATACCATCCAGGAGAAAAATCTCGAATGCAAAATATACACGAACATGGACATTTATTCGTCAAATTGATTGAAAATTCATGTCCTTCTCGTTTGTGGTATATTATCTGTTTAGATGAAATAATTTTCCCATCTAACTTTCCATAGTTAATTCCACCGGTTCCCAAGACAGAGTTTATAAATGATTGAAGATTGTTTGGTGGTTTCTTCAAAATTGATAGAATATTCTCAATAACTTTATCCTTATTATTCTTAACTACTATTGGCAAATTACCTTCTTGCTCTGGTTTATCTAATTCCAATTCATGCAACATTGCTCCAAGAACTGCAATATTGAAGTCTTTGTTTTCAAGGTCAAAACTAGAATATTTGTTGTATCCACTAAAAAAATGCGATAAAAAAGCCTTAGCCTTCTGAATGCTCAAGTTTGAAAGTAGCATCAAATACCCACAAATATATCCAATATCAATAAGTGCGTTTCCTTTGTGTACACAACCCGCATCTAAAAAGATTAGAGATTCACCCTCAGTTATACCAATATTCTTTGGAGAAGGGGTTCCTAGTATTAAATCTGAGGAATGATTCTGCATTCGAGTGATAAATTCACTAAATATTGGTATAGTAGGGTTATACAAGGATTGCAATACATTTTGTTGAATAACATCACTGTCAGATATAACTATGCTAGAGGACCTCAACGTAGAATGAACTTTGCCTAACGTCTCACCAATCTTTTCACACACTTTGTCTGTGGCTTTGTAATTGTAGAACCTGCTCCATACAGTCTCCTTCACATTTAAACTATTGGACAAAACTATGTAATATTTATCTTCAGACCAATGAATACATTTAGGGAAGAGCATAGGGAGAAGATTATGTAGCAAATTTATAGTATCTTTTTCAAGCACAATGTCTATCCGTCGGTTTAGAGTTGGTGATACATTTTGAAAAAGCGAATATATCTTTAATAGGTAATTTTGATTTCCTGAAGAGATATATATTTTAAAAGAATTGTATGTACAAAGTTCTTTAATATTAGAAATTTCCCCCACATTCTTTTTTAAATCCATTAGCAGGTCTTCAGCAATCATCTTATTTCCTCCTATTCAGTTCCTGGCATTTATCACTGTTATTTCGTGATTATCATATATAATTTCGGGCACTACATCTAATATTCCTATTGCACAACACAATGCAATATCCAATTCAACAGAAAATCCTTGCGGGCTTTCAGAATCTAAGCGTCTCTGTTTAATACGTTCGACTAATTTCTTACGAATAGCTAATTCATCAACTGATTCATCCATGAGACGTGAACGGAGCATTTCTGCACAAAGGTTATCTTCTATTATTTCCTCATTACGATTGATATGACCAATTGCAATGAGCGATACTGTCACAGGTTGCATCCTTAGTAAATATTCTACAATAGCATCTATATTGACAAATGCGGCTGCAAATACACGGCTACAATGTCTGACCGAATCAAATGCAACAGTACCGTTTCTGGTAAGTATAACTGCTATTTTATTTTGAAGTGGAACGGTAAGAGCCTCGATTGGGGAATTATCATGTTTAGCCCCTGATTTAGTTATTTCTGAGAAACATTCTACATCACTCTTTTTAATAGAAAGTTCCATCTCTTCAGGGCTTCTTGCAAGTAGAATCTTTGGGGGATTGGACTTCAATAAGCAACAGATTGTTGATGTTGCCCGAAAAACATCAATTACAACCGCAATCCCTTTTGCATTTCGGCAACCAGATATTCCCTTATATACTTGTACATTCATAATCTCTCACCAAACGAGTGATTTGACGTTCTCCATTTCCCTATAATCTCTCTTGATTTAATAAGTATTTCTTTCCCGAACTCAACCCAGACGTTATCGATAGCTTCTTCAAATTTCATCCATTTGTAATCTTTATGTTCGGATTTATCGATTTTTACATCGCCGTCAACATACAAAAATACCAGAGCTTTCTTACGAACATAATCATAATGTGGTTTTTGTCTGTATTTTGCATCTACTTCCATGATACCCTCAATCTCGCCAATGAATTTAACCTTGACATTCGTTTCCTCCTTAATCTCTCGAAGAGCTGCCTCAAGGTAATTTTCATCAACTTTTAGAGCACCTTTTATGAATTCCCAACCAGTCTTAAATCTCTCTCCCTTTGCCTCTCTTTTGAGCATTAAGACTTCGTAACCATCATCGAAAACTTTGAAAATTATCGCGTCTACACCATATAAAACTCTATCTTTAATTTTATCTGGCTTTTTCATTCGAAACCTCATACATTAGTATTTTCCATTAATTACGGCGATGTCAGATAACGTTTCCGTTGCAAAAGAAGCCTGGAAGGTTTGAGCGTCAGTCTTTTGCAACGTGTTAGGCGATTGTTTTGCTTGGCGCATATTTTATATCCAGCCTTTAGTGTATTTTGAATAATTGTATTCATCAATTCTTTTAAGAAGCGACCTATCATCTGGATTGGGTAGGCAGCCTTGTATCCTTTCCGACATCTCTTTCATTTTCCAACAGAAGGAAATATAATCGGTGTCTGTAAATTCAGTCAGAATACCACCCCAAACATAACCATATGCAAGCGCTATATCACTATCCCAAAGTGGTAGGAATTTAGGCGCCAGAAGATTTAAGGATTTTGCCACTGCAACAGGACTCCTGCGATTGCCACCACGTAGTGTATCAAGAAATTGATTAAAAAGTTCTTTTATTTCAGTTTCATCGCTATTTGATAGACTACTAATATCCCTATTTCTGAATTTAGGTTCATCCGACTTTTCAGTGGGTAATCCGTTAGTATACAATGGCTCCGAGGAGGACTGGAGCCATGCAGGATACGGAGCTTTACCGTTACCTTCTGGGTATAGAAGCACCATGGATGGTGGAAAGGGTTAAGTTGGATTTGGTGAATCAACGGGTTGATGTGTGGGCGAAACATGAAGAAGACTTGCGCTGGCCCTGTCCGGAGTGTGGAGCCCTGGCATCTTTGCACGATCATGCTCCCGAGCGAGCCTGGCGTCATCTGGACAGTTGCCAATTCATGACCTTCCTTCATGCCCGACCTCCGAGGGTGAATTGTACGGAACACGGGGTTCGACAGGTTCGGTTGCCGTGGGCGGATGCGAAGGCCCGTTTCACCTTGCTGTTTGAACGGCTGGCCATCGATGTACTCCGAGAGAGTGACGTCCTTGGGGCGACTCGGATTTTGCGGATCAGTTGGGACGAGGCCTGGCATATTCTGGAGCGGGCGGTCGAGCGGGGATTGATGGTGAAAGAGAAACGGAGTTGTGCTCATATTGGCGTGGATGAAAAGTCGGTCGGCAAAGGACATAGCTATATGACGTTGGTTTGTGATTTGGAGGCTTCCACGGTGGAGTATATTGCGGAGGATCGGAGGCAGACGAGTCTGGATGGTTACTTTCAGGGTCTTTCCCAGGAGCAGAAGGAAGGGATTGAGGCGGTGGCGATGGATATCTGGGATCCGTATATTGCGTCTGTGAGGACCCATCTTGCCCAAGCGGAGGATAAGATCGTGTTTGATCGCTACCATCTGATGACCCACATGGGCAAGGCCGTGGATGAGGTTCGCAAGAAGGAACATCGGGCCTTCAAGCAGATGGGCAATGAGACATTGACCGGATCCAAGTATCTTTGGTTGTACGCGGAGGAGAACCTTCCCACGAGGCATCAAGAACGGTTTTCGGTTCTCAAGGAGATGAAACTCAAGACGGCCCGGGCCTGGGCGATCAAGGAGAGTCTTCGAGAACTCTGGAGTTACACCCGGAGGGGATGGGCTCATCATCACTTTAAAAAGTGGTACTTTTGGGCGACTCACTCGCGTATGGAGCCGGTGATTGAAACTGCTCGGATGTTCCACAAATATCTTCACAATGTGCTGACCTACTTTAGCCATTCCATCACGAATGCCGTGGCGGAAGGCCTGAACTCAAAAATCCAGACCATCAAGAAGATGGCTTATGGTTTTAGGAACCGTGAACACTTTAAAACAGCCATCTACTTCCATTGTGGAGGGCTAAAACTTTATCCGGTTACCCACAGAATACCCGGATGAACCTGAATTTATTAATCAGTTCCAGATTTCTTTCTATGCATTCTACCAAGAGGTTGCGGTCAAAATTCCCAAATCTATAAAAACCTTGATGCCAACTTTGAAGCAATAATCCAATGCCTTGTGCCATATCTTCTGGATTGCCCCAATTCTGTTGGATATGATTTAAAGCTCGAAAATAAACATATCCTCTTTGCTCATTTCTTTCATATGCATCCACGCCTCTGATGAATTCATCACAATCAGGTATTTGAAGACCATTCACTGTTTTACTCCATTTTTAAAATCGCCAAGCAAAATGTCGCCTAACGTTTGCGACCATACGAAGTTTTCCGTTAGGCAAACTTGGGTGAGGCTGAGCGGCATAGCGAAGGCTAAACCGTATAGTCGTTGTTAAATCAGTTTTTCTGAAAGAAAAAGTCGAGAACCGTAACATAGTGAAAGTTCGGAGAAGTCGGTTTCGGGGACACAAATTATTCATTTTGGATTCTAAGCCAGTCTTTAATAAGTAGCTTGAATCTTAAGATTTCATCATCACTAAGCTCACAACTATGAGCAATAATATTTCTTATTTTATTCAGTGGAGACAACACCTCTTGCACAGATTTTTGACTTCTTAGAATGTCAGAAAAATCTTTCCAATTTGCAGAGAATATGTCTATCAATTCGCCAAAATTAGTATAGTCTAAGGGGTCTTCAGATCTAATAGACATAGCGCTATCTTTCTCTTTTTTCTGAATGTCTTTTACACTAGTTTTTACTCCATCAGGAACTTTAGAATCCCACCAATTTTCCCCGTATTTTTCAGTGAGGACCTCCCTTATAAGTTGTCTTACGCTATTTTCTAAACTAAAATACAAAATGTAAAAATCAGCCATTTTTCTGGCTCTTTTTAAGATATCATGCTCAAAAAGTTCTGTGTCTACTAACTCATCCTTTTTTAGGGTTGCAGTATGACCTATATCAATTCCTTCTCTTTCTAATTTCTCCAAACCTTTTTCAAGAAGGAGGTTCTTCATACCAAACAACATTAGCTTATCTTCCATAATTTAACCGCCTTATTTTAGAAGATTTTCTTTTAATGCCTTAAATATTGAATTAAATACTTCGATATCAGTTGTAGCTGGTAAATTGAGGTTAATTGTATAGGATATACCTAACTTTGTAGAAACTGTTGATGGCGTTGTTTCTCCTATTGAAATACTCTCTTTTTGTTCCGCAGCAGGTGTTGTTTGAAATTCCGCTTCAAAGTCTGCTAGTTTACATAGTTCCAAAAAAGTCGCTGCAACCTTGGGAATTGTTTTATCTTCTTTTGAAGTTCCAAGTACAGAAGTAAGTTTAGACCCCAATTGAGTTAAAAAAAATGAAAAGAATTTAGCCTAAAAGACTGGAAAAGCCTTTCAGATTTGGGTAAAAGTAGTGTGGACACAAAACAAATACCCGTATCCAGAAAGGCTCTATAGATGAGATATAACAAAACACAATTAATTGCAAGAAGAACTAAAATACTTCCCATAAAATTTGTCCGGCAAGACATGACCACCTATTCCGGACTTGCATTAGTGGATCATGTGCTTCAGTTGTATCGCCTCCAGGCTCGGCTCAAGGAGACGTTTAAACATTACCATTTTTTCGGAGATTACCATATCGGAGATATTTTATTCGTGCTCGTTGTCATGTTTCTCTTAGGAGCGGAACGGCTCCAACATATTGATTACCTTCGGAGCGATCCTCTTTTCTGTCGGGTGGTGCGATTAACCCGGATTCCTCATCGGACCAAAATCTCGACGGCTTTGAAACAATTTGCCTCCGATTCGTTAAAAGCACTCATTGCGCTCAATGGCGAACTGGTCATCGAGAAACTTCAGTCCCTGGGTCTATTGGAAATTACCATCGATTTGGATGGAACCGTGGTCAGCACCAAGGGCCATCCCACCTGGGCTATCAAGGGGTACAATCCGATCAAACGAGGAGCCCCCTCCTATTTTCCTCTGACCGCTCACGTGGCCGAAACGGGACATTTTTTAACCATCTGGAACAGACCGGGTAATGTCCATGATTCGCATCGGGCTCTGGAGCTGATCAAGAGAATTCAAAAACGATTGCCCATGTTTTCGATCCGCTTCCGGGCGGACAGCGCGTTTTGTGTCCCCAAAGTCATCAATTACTTGCTCTACCGACAAATCTCTTTTGCGATTAAGGCCCCTTTCTGGAAACTGTTGGCCTTGAAGACGGCCGCCCAAAAGCGAAAAATTTGGTATTCCGTCAACGAAACGTGGAGCTATTTCTGGCTCAAAAGCCCCATCGATTCTTTAGAAAAGGAACATTATGTGTTCATTTTTAGGAAAAAGGTTAAGGAACCTGGGAAAAACTTTCAATTAGACCTCTTCTCACCCAATGATGGTTTTTACGAATACTCTGCGGTCGTGACGGACACCAAACAATGGGAGGCCAAGGAATTACTCCTTTTTGTTTCGGGTCGTAGCGGCCAGGAGAACTCCCTCAGTGAACTGAAGGACGATTTCGCTTTTGGCTACGTTCCAACCAACACCTACCAGGCTAACTCGGCTTACTTTCAGATCAGCCAAATGGCTTACAATCTGTCCCTTTCCCTCCAGCACGAGATGGGATTAGTGAAGAAACATTCAACCAATCCCAAGAGGACTCGCTTCTATCAAGGTTGGAAGTGGAAAACCTTTCGTTTTCTCATCCTCAACCGGGCCGGTAGGATTGGCTGGGAACAGGGGACCAAAGTCCTCTATTTAACTTTCAACAAAGCAACGAAACAACTTTATGATCGAATTGGTAACGCTTTAAACAACCAAACTCTTAAGGAAGCAGCCTAATTTTTCGCTCAATTGGGGTTAGACATTATCTCATCTTTCTTAAGTTTGTGAGCATAGGTGTGTGCAGTATATAATTTGCTATATGCACTCCTAATTTGCTGCGCCATTATCGCTTTGGATTTGGATTCATCTCTGTATTCTGAGTACGCTTTGGTTGGAACGTTAGCTTGATCAATAAATCCCATTCTTTTTAGGAACGGTATCATTGGACGATAACTGCTAGATTTTAAACTCAGTACGGTGGATAAAAACTCCTGAGTGAATTTAGGTGGGACACTAGCCTCTTTAATTTTAGCAAATAATTCTTTTAACTGTCCATAAGAATCTACGTACGGCGGATATTTCATTTTAACACCTCCTGCGAGTAATATTGGATATGTATTTAAATATTTTGGATATTTGCTTGTTACATTGGATTCCTCATAAGTATTAGTGGCCTGAAACCGATTGGATTTAACTCGTTCACGCCCGAAATAGAGTTTCGGATATACACCTAAAATGGGTGGTATATTGCCGAAGTATTTCGTATATACCGACTCTGGGCAATCTCCTCATGCCTCCTTAGCGCCATCGGGGACAGTCCCCTTTACGAAGAGACAATCGTTTATTTTTAAGTACAAAATATCATAACGGTGAAATATGTCAAGGGGGCGTTGTTTTGAGTTCGGAGTTTGGAGTTCGGAGGTCTAAAAAAGGAGATGCTGAAATAAATTCAGCATGACAAAATCGGTTCTTTATTCCTATCCAAGCAGTTACCTCAACCCTGGTTGTTGTTCGAAGACTCAGGTTTCAGCTTCCTCTGGACACCGGAGGCATAAACAATGATGGCTGTTTCCCCGTCAACCGGGCATTTGTTTTCAAAGGGGGGGTACTCTCATCATGTAGTGCTAACCTTCTTCACCCGCACTTTTGAGAGGTCGATCTGGCCAAGGCCTAAATCATAAGCATTCTTAACGAACTGGATCTCCTCCGGCTTAAAAGGTTTTCCGGTCTGGGGATGCTTGAAGAACGCAGCGGCATAAGCATCCGCTGCTACGATATCTGTCGAAGCGATGACCTCGCCGATGTCCTCTGTTTTTCCAGGCCCCTTTGGACCATTGGTTGTGAGAATCCGGATGGCATCCATCACAACCAGATCCGGTTTTCGAACCGTATTGACATCAGCGATACATTGATGGAGTCCGATCTTATGCAATTGCTCCATATCCCATGTGATCCCAATTAAGTTTTTCATTCCAAGGGTCAGTTCCGTAGCAAAGTGCTGTTTGGGAATGGGAAAATTGATAAAGACATCTGATTCAAGCACATCTCTGAGGATTTCAACTGTCTTAAGCTTCTTGCCTTTCTGAACCTCGACCTGTTTATAGGAGTTCCGGCCATGGCCGGAGAAAATGTCAGCCCCTGCCTTCTGAGCGGTCTCTTTTAACCCTGACCTGGAAAAACAAAACTGGTAATTATCACAGGTATGATCCCAGACGGCGACTCGCTTCGCGCCCGCGTCATAGCACATCTTGATCAATGCCGAAAGAAGATCTGGGTTATTGGTGCAGGCCTGTTCAGGTGTCCTTGCCCAGGCGACGTTCGCTTTGATCACGACTCTTTGCCCCTTCTTCACAAATCGGCCCATCCCTCCTATAGGAGCCATGGCGGCTTGGAGAAGTTGTGAAGGGGCTCCATTTCTGGCGATGACCAGATCAGACTCTTCAGCGGCGTGCGCAAGAGATCCGTAAAATGGAAGCGTATTCGAAAATAGAGGGAGTGTTGCCACAGCAGCCGCACCCTTAATAAATTGTCTCCGGGTCATTTTCTTATTCGGGGAATGATCCATGAATCATTTCCTCCTTTTCGATCCCTTATTTTCTTATTCCAATTCCGCAATCCGCAATCTGCAATCCACAATTTCATTAAGGTGTCAACATCAGTCGTGAGGCTCCTTTATCTGTCCCGAACCAGGCACTATTTTTATCCTCGGCAGCACAAAAAACGGTATTACTTAGCAATCCATCAGCAACCGTCAATGACTCCCACTGCCTTGTCGGAAGATCATAAATACTTATCCCATTGTCCCGGCAGATAAAAACCTTTTCTTTTGTCACAGTGATGGAATTGATTCCTCCGTTCTTCAATGGATCCGTAGGCTCAATTCTCTTCCAACGGTCTGATGCAGGATCGTATTCAAAAAGGGTCCCTCCAATCCCCCCTGCCCATATTTTCCGTCCTATACTCACTAAGGATTTGATCTCTGTTTCGGTTAGCCCTTCTTTCTGAGAATAGTTCTTCCAGGTCTTTTTGGCCCTGTGGAAATGGCTAATTCCTGCATTGGTTCCTATCCATAGGGAATCGGATTGAACCAAAATCGAATTGACAAAATTCCCTGAGAGACCATCTTGAGTGGAGTAAAATACCTTCCATCCCTCTGCCTTTTTATCGAGTAGGGAAAGGCCCTTTTCAGATCCAACCCAAACCCACTCTCCATCCACAGCCATGGATACGACCTTCTTGGCACGGCCATCGTTCGTATTGAAACGTTTCCATTGCGGGTTTCTCTGGGGTTCATAATAGGATATTCCACCCCCCCCAAATCCATAAAAATAGGTACCAAACCAGATGCGATCTCTATCCGGGACAATGACAGATACATGGTTATAGGGAAGGAAGTTTTTCCAATTGATGCTTTTCCCATCGTCGGTTTTATCCATAGGTTCGCCCTTGGTGGTATAGGCTTTGTAAACCTTCTTCGACTTATCATAAAGGGTGGCTCCTCCGCCATACGTTCCAAACCAGATTTCCTCACCTTGAACAGCGATGGCATAAACCATTTCGCTCGAAAGACCGTCTTGGGGGGTGATATGTTGAAAGGATAGAGGCCTCTTTAATGGACCGCCTTCAGCAGAGTAAGAAAAGGAAAGAATAAAAATAATTGAGAAGGATAGCTTCGTCAAGGATTGAAGGAACTGTTTCATTTCTTCTCCCCTGAAAGTTTACTAATTATGTCGAATCAAATGAAGTTTTTCAATAGATGCTCGTATTTCACTGCTAAAAAAATGTTTGAGAGTGAAACTCCCCGCCTACAGGGAGGGGTATTCTGCGGCATTTTCGTAAAAAAAATTCACTCCTTTCCTTGACAATCACTTTTTGAGTGATTATTGTTTTTGGGTAAGTACTTCTTCTATATCTGTTCACCGACCCATTACACAAAAATTTAATAACTATTTGATTTTAAAAGGTTTCTATTTTTTTGTGAGGAGGTGATGTGAGGTATTAAATTCTAGTACTATTTCAATATATTTCAGTCCCTATTTTATCAATTTGAAAACCACTGAGTAAGAAAGGAGAAATAAAAGATGAAGATCAGGCCATTGCAGGACAGAGTAATTGTCAAACGACTCGCGGAAGAAGATAAGACAAAAGGGGGGATTATTATTCCTGATACCGCCAAAGAGAAGCCCCAGGAAGGAAAAGTCATAGCGGTTGGGAAGGGAAAGATTACAGAAGACGGTAAAGTGATCCCTCTTGATGTGAAAGTAGGGGACAAGATTCTTTTTGGAAAGTATTCCGGCACAGAGATCAAGGTTGAGGGTGAAGAACATCTCATCATGAGAGAAGAGGATATTTTAGGGATCATTGAAGGGAAATAACAAATTTCAAAGAAATGGAGGTAAGTCAAAATGTCAAAGGAACTGAAGTTTGATCAAGAGGCCCGTAATGCAATTTTACGGGGAGTCAATATCTTAGCGGATGCGGTCAAAGTCACGTTGGGCCCCAAGGGAAGGAACGTGATTTTGGAAAAATCCTTTGGATCTCCCATTGTCACCAAAGATGGCGTGACCGTGGCGAAAGAAATCGAATTGGAAGATAAGTTTGAGAACGTGGGCGCCCAAATGGTAAAGGAGGTCGCCAGCAAAACTTCTGACACAGCAGGAGATGGGACGACAACCGCCACGGTGTTGGCTCAGGCCATTTATCGTGAAGGATCGAAGGTGGTCGCAGCCGGTGCCAACCCAATGGATGTAAAGCGTGGGATTGACATGGCCGTCGAGGAAGTGTCGAAAGAGTTAAAGAAGTTGAGCAAACCCACAAAAGATCAGAAGGAGATTTCTCAAGTCGGAACCATTTCTGCCAACGACGATGAGACCATTGGGAACATCATCGCCGAGGCGATGAATAAAGTTGGCAAAGAGGGCGTGATCACGGTGGAAGAAGCGAAGGGAATGGAGACGACGCTCGATGTGGTAGAGGGGATGCAATTCGACCGGGGATATCTCTCCCCTTATTTTGTCACAGATCCTGAGAAGATGGAAGCGGTGCTCGAGGATGTCTACATCCTTCTCAACGAGAAAAAGATCTCCAATATGAAAGATATGCTCCCCATCCTGGAACAGATTGCCAAAATGGGGAAACCCCTTTTAGTCCTTTCCGAGGATGTGGAAGGAGAAGCCCTGGCTACTTTGGTAGTCAATAAACTTCGTGGAACCCTCAAATGCTGTGCAGTGAAGGCTCCTGGCTTTGGAGATCGCAGGAAGTCGATGTTGGAGGATATCGCTATCCTCACCGGAGGAAAAGTCATTTCAGAGGACTTGGGCATTAAATTGGAAAATATCAAACTGAACGACTTAGGCAGGGCAAAACGTGTCACTGTGGATAAAGACAATACGACCATTGTCGATGGAGCAGGAGACAAAGATGATATCGAGGCAAGGGTAAAACAGATCCGTGTCCAGACCGAAGAGACTACATCCGATTATGATCGGGAGAAACTTCAGGAACGGCTGGCAAAAATCATCGGTGGAGTGGCCGTGATCAATGTGGGTGCAGCCACTGAGACCGAGATGAAGGAGAAGAAGGCCCGTGTGGAAGATGCCCTGAACGCAACTCGAGCGGCTGTAGAGGAAGGAATTGTTCCGGGTGGTGGGGTGGCCTACCTCCGTTGCCTTTCCGCACTGGATAAAATGAAAGTAGAGGGAGATAAGAAAATCGGGGTCGATCTTGTGAAGAGAGCCTTAGAGGAACCTATCCGCCAGATCGCCAATAATGCTGGTCAGGAAGGGTCTGTGGTGACAGAGAAAGTAAAGAACGAGAAGGGAGCTTTTGGATTCGATGCCGCTAAGGATGAGTATTCGGATATGATTAAGGCCGGCATCATTGATCCCACAAAAGTGGTCAGGCTTGCCCTTCAGAATGCTGCGTCAGTAGCATCGTTGATGATCACCACAGAAGCGATCGTGGTTGAGAAACCAGAAAAGAAAGCCCCTTATCCCCAAATGCCTCCAGGTGGTGGGATGGGTGGAATGGGTGATATGTACTAAGATTCGATCTATATTAAATTTGAGAAAGGGCTTGGGAGATTGGAATTTTTTCCCCAAGCCCTTTTTATTTCAATCTTTTCAGAAGGTTCTCCCCTCAAAAATAACATTTCTTAAAACTTTCTCCTCAAACCCCTGTAACTTTTTTGAAAATTCTTTGTCTTTAAATAGAATAAAAAGAACAAAATGATTCCATATTTTAGGGTAAGATGGCTGTAACTATTGAATTCTATTTTAAAAATTAAATTTTTACTTGCATTTAAAAAGAAAGGGGTTTAATATTCTGTCCGTAGTGGAAAAAAAGCCATTGCAAATTGATTTTCGACATCTGGAAACTTTTTGTCGTGTGGCCGATTTAAAAAGTTTCTCTAAGGCGGCTGACGACCTATTTCTCACCCAACCCACTGTCAGCGGCCATATCCTCTCTATAGAAAAATCCCTATCCCTGCGCCTTTTCGATCGGACAAGCAGGGAGGTTCGCCTCACCAAAGCCGGGGAGGTCTTTCTGGAATATGCCTCAAAAATTTTGTCTTCCCGTAAGGATTTGTTAAATGCCTTGAGTGAATTCTCCCAAGGGATCAGAGGAGAACTTTCCTTGGGTGCAAGCACCATTCCCGGAGAATATCTCCTCCCCAAACTCATGGGTGATTTTAAAAAAGAATATCCTCGTTTTATCATTTCTCTTAAAGTCGCTGATACGAAGGAAATCGTCCAATATGTCCTTCAAGACAGTGTCGAGTTCGGTATTATTGGCGCCAAATTGAATCATCCTTCCCTCCATTATGAAAGATATGAAGAGGATGAGATTATTGTTGTAGCCCCACCCGATCACCCTCTGACCAGAAAGAAAAGAGTGAAGGTGGAAGAGCTATTGAAAGAACCCTGGATCATTCGGGAGGAAGGTTCTGGAACTCAGATGGCAGTGGAAAAAACGTTAAGGAAGAAAGGGAGGAGCCTAAAACAGTTTAATGTGGTCATGAAGATGGGAAGTAGTTCTTCGGTGAAGGAGGGGGTGAAGGCGAAATTGGGCCTCGCTTTCCTCTCCAAAAGAGCCACGGAAGAAGAAGTAAGATATGGCTTCCTCTCCCGAATTGGTTTGGAGGGGATCGAACCCATCTCTCGACAAATTTATATTGTTTCTCATCGTGGGAGAACGTTCTCCCCGATCGGAATGGAATTCCTTCGATTCCTCAAAAGGAAAAAGGTGGAGAATTGAGATGGCCCTTCCGAAACAACCTGGTATCGATCGTTTTCTAAAATGGGTGGGAGCCTCCGTGGTCATCCATATTGCTTTAGCGGCCTTTCTCAACTTCAACCCATGGCCCACCATCATCAAAGTTCGACCGACGGCTTACACGGTGACCCTCATGCCTCTCTCGCTTCGAGAACCTGAAATTCCAAAAACAAGTGTTCCACTCCCTAAGGAAGAAATTCTTAAACCAACAGAAAAAAGGGCACCTATCGAAAAGCCCAAAAAAGATGACATTGTGGAGAAGGTAAAGAAACCACAAAAGGAAAAGGTGTCCCTCAAGCCCCTTCAAGAAGCCCTTGAAGAAATTCGTAAAAAAGCTGCCCTTGATGAGATTCGAAAGAGAGTGGCTCGCAAAGAGCGGGAGGAGGAGCGATCAACAGTCATCCCCTCCGTTAAAACATCACCTGAAATGGAATCCAAAGTGAATGAATATTATAGTCTCGTTTGGGCAAAAATTAAGGGGGCATGGACCATTCCTGAAAATCTTCTCAAAGAAACGGTTGACTTAGAGACCATTATTGTCGTAATAATAGAGCGGAACGGGAAAACCCAAAAATGGTGGTTTGAAAAAAAGTCTGGCAATGCACTCTATGATCAGAGTGCCATGCGGGCCATTAAAAAGGCAGAACCCCTACCTCCTATTCCCAAAGAATTGAGTGAAGACATTCTTGAAATTGGAATCCGTTTTTTACCGGATTGAAAGATGTTGAAATATTTTTTCATCCTATTCTCTCTTCTCATCATCGTTTCCCCATTGGAGGCAAGGGTCTATCTCGACATCAACGCTCCTACCTTTGTCCAGATCCCCATCGTCCTCACTAAATGGAAATCTGTGGACAGGACTCCTCCTTCCCTTTCAGAAAAGGTATATGAAATTCTGGCTAACGATCTCACCCTCTCTGGTTTTTTTAGGGTGATTGATCTCCATCATCTCCCCCCTTCCCTCCAGGAAAGAGAAGGAATTCCGAACACGTCCTCCCTACCCGAATGGATCTCTGCTGGGGGAGAAATCCTTTTGGCAGGAGAAACTTTTTTAGAATCAGATGGTCTCAATTTCAAGTTAAAATTTCATCTTTTCGATTTAGTGGAACAGAAACACCTCGTTGGGAAACAGTATGAAGGCCTTCTCCAAATGCTTCGATCTGCAGTCCATCGTATGGCCGATGAGGTTGTCCTTCAGATTACAGGAGAGAAAGGGGTTCACAATACAAAGATTGCCTATACGGTTCTCCAGGGAACGGGCAAGGAGATCTTCATCGCTGATTTTGACGGCGCCAATGTCAAACAGATCACTCAAAACCAATCCATCAACCTTTCGCCGGCATGGTCTCCAGATGGTAAAAAAATTGCTTTCACCTCTTATCTCAAACGAAATCCGGACCTCTACCTGATCGATGTGGATGGAAAAAATCTCCAACGATTCTCCTCCTACCCAGGGTTGAACGTTTCCCCCTCCTGGTCACCGGATGGAAAAAAGATCGTGCTCATGATGGGAATGGAAGGAAAGTCGGACATCTTCCTTATTGATACGAAGGGGGGTAATCCAAAGAGACTGACGAAGGGACACGGCAACGAGGCTTCGCCCACATGGTCTCCGGACGGTGAGTGGATTGCTTTCGTCTCAGACCGATCCGGTTCTCCACAGATCTATATGATGGCACGGGATGGGTCCAATGTTCGCCGTCTGACTTATGAGGGGAGTTATAATACCAACCCCTCCTGGTCCCCCAAAGGTGACCGGATCGCTTTTTGCGGAAGGGTAGAAGGTCGTTTTCATATCTTTACCATCGGAAGTGATGGATCAGGACTCCGAAGACTGACCCCCAATTCGGGTAATAATGAAAACCCTTCCTGGTCTCCGGATGGCCGTTACATCGCTTTTAGCTCAACCCGGACAGGGGCATCAAAGATTTTCATTATGAATGCCAATGGATTCAATCAGAGAATATTAACTCCATCGAAAGGAGGTGAATCGGGCCCGGCCTGGTCAAGGCGATTTGAGTAAGCATCAGTATCCAAATCATTCATCAAGGGAGGTTACCATGACTAAAAAAAGTTTTATCCTCTTCACGATTCTTATCCTTTGTATCGGACTTATGATGACGGGTTGCCCAAAAAAAACGGTTATGAAAGAAGAACCATCTGTCAAGAAAGAAGAACCCGCTAAAATGGAAGCAGAACGGGGAGCAAAGGAAAGAGAAGCGGAAGCAGCTAAGAAAGAGCTCGAAAAGAGTCTTGTAGCCAAAAAAGAACCTGGTATCGAAGGGGTCGTTTTTGAAAGTTCTCTGCTTAAGGACATACGCTTTGATTTTGATAAATATGACATCCGTCCTAGAGATGCGGCACTTCTGAAGGAAAATGCAGCCCTTTTAATGAAATACCACAGTGTCAAGATTCAAATCGAAGGCCATTGTGATGAGAGAGGGACCGTGGAGTATAACCTTGCTCTCGGAGAAAGACGGGCCAACAGTACGAAAAATTACCTCGTTTCCATTGGCATTTCTCCAGAACGTATTTCTACGATTAGTTATGGAAAGGAAAAACCGTCAGATCCTGGGCATAATGAAGAAGCCTGGACAAAAAACCGAAGGGCCCATACTATTATCACGGCTAAATAATCAAGGTGGAGCACTCCTCAGGGAAGCTTTAATGCTCCCTGAGGATAACTTCTCCATGGAAAAAAACTTGTAGAAAAGGGTGATGGGATGAAAGGATGGATGGTCTTTTTAATAGGGTTGTTGTTATTGGGATGTGCCACCACCAGGGATGTGCAAATTCTTGATAGGGAGATCGATAGGTTCCACTCCCAAGTCAATACCCTCAAGAAAGAAAATGAGTCCATTAAGAATGAAATGTCTGCCTTGAGAAGTGACCTCTCTTCGGAAAATCAAAAACTGAAGGCCGACCTCCTTCTCCGAATCGAAAACCTTCAATCTGAAATCCGTACTCTATCCACCGGTATCGAGGAATATAAGGAATTTTCGAAAAGGCCTTCAAAGGAATTGGACCGGGTGAAAGGCGACATGGAAGGTCGACTAAGAATTTTAGAAGAGCGGGAGAAAAACCTTGAGGAGAAGAACAAAGCCCAGGAGGGAAAAATTAAAGAGTTAGAGGATCGCCTCAAGGGGCTGGAAGTGAAGACTTCTGGACCTGCAACGAAACAGACGGAGTCGGAAAAACCAATTTCCAAAGAGGTCCTGGCCGAGTTAAAAGGGGTCTCCACAGGGATGGGCGACCTCTATAAAGATGCTTATGAAACCTTCCATAAGGGAGATTTAGAAGGAGCCCGAAGAAAATTCGAAGCCTTTCTCAAACAATATCCCAACACAGAACTTTCTGACAATGCCCAGTTTTGGATCGGGGAGACTTATTATCTGAAAAAGGATTTTGAGAAGGCGATATTAGAATATGAGAAGGCGATTGTGAAATATCCAGAAGGGGACAAAATACCCGCGGCTTTATTCAAGCAAGCCCTCGCCTTCTTCGAACTCGGGGATAAGACGAATGCCAGAAATTTACTCAAGCGGGTGATCGAAAAATATCCCCATTCCGACCAGGCTGAAATGGCCAAGAAGAAGTTAGAAACCATAAAATAAAAAAGGTCCATCCCCTTTTTAAGGGATGGACCTTATCACCATTTGCCATTTATTCTAGGCCTTCTCCATTTACGAGAAGCGTCTTTTCCCTCTCGCTAAGACGAAATTATCCGATCATCTTCTGATAACCTATTCCTGATGCCCTACTATTTTGCCTCAACTGTTAAGTTGTTTTAGACCCTACCGTCTCCCATTCGTCTCCATTCTCGCAGCAAGATTGATTCCGCATTGTCAGTTTCTCGATAAATACTGTGTTCTGGATTTACTGAAACCCAGACCGTTTCCCACACAGATAGAAAGTTAAGGAGTAAAGGGACTGGAGAGACTCGACTCGATGCCTGGGGTAGGAGGGGGTAAAGGATAGAGTTTATTGGTGAGGTCGGTCATTGGAAAGTAATGCTGCGGATAACTTCCTGTAATCGTTGGTTGATCAATTTCGACCATAGTGCAAGATTTCATTTGTTAATCGCCATCTGGAATACTGGCCTAAAATCTTCCTTCACATATTGTGGTCACTTTTACCCTTGACATTCAACTCCGTTTTTCGCATATAAAACCCATAAAAGGTGGGTTCTTATCATTCGAGACAACACGGATTTTATGGCAGTACATCTTGACATGTCTGAAACATGACAGTATGTTGTAAACCGAAGCTGTTAACACTGGGAAACCGACAGGATAGAGTTATGATAAGAAGTTATCAAAAGGGGTTCACTCTCATTGAGGTCATCGTAATTATTATAATTGTGGGTTTATTAGGGGCTATAGCAATTCCTAAATACATTTCTTTGACCGAGGCTGCAGAACGGGGGAATGTCGAATCGGTCATTGGCTCCCTTAGATCAGCTCTTAGTCTCTATTCAGCAAAACAGATAGTAAGCATGCAGCCAATAACTGCCCATAATCCGTTCGATGACCTGAGCGTTAAACCGCCAAACTATGTCGGCGCTTTTGGTGATGTAGATTTATCCAATTGCCAATCCGGGCAATGGGCATATCAGTCAGGAAATTCTTCAAATGGTAACTGGCCAGTTGTTGTCTACAGGCCAAAAGCAACTTTAACACAGGCATTCAGCTGGAGTAATACGCAGTGGATTGTGTTAGTAGTCAATGAAATTAAAAACGCAAATGGTACAACTATCTGGTTATCTTTAGATGACTATCCACCTGCCCACCAGTGGTAGGATACGCTATATAGATAAAAAAGGATACACATTCTACGGTGTTGCTTTCGGGACAGAGACTTCGATCGTTACAGCGATCATCTTATTCATTTCTTTTTTGTACTCGATAGAGACCTGCATATCTTTTTTCAAATCCCCAAGGGTCATAGTCGTTTTACCTTTAGTGATTTTTGTTTTGTCATTAATGGCAAAGGTCAGAGTCTTCTCCTCCTTCATCATCTTGCCCCTGACAACAATGGCTTTCCCCATTTCATCGACTTTTTCGATCAAACCAGAAAACTTCTCCATCTTTTCCATCTTTTTTTCCGTCATTGGTTTTACTGGTTCAGTAGATACAGGGGCTGCTGAAGCAGGATCTGGTGCCGGCTTTTGGATTGCTATGGCTACTGAAACAGTGGAGACCAAAGCAAGCAGGGTAACCAAAAGAAGCATCTTCTTCATTGAAATTCACCTCCTTTCCATTAACTTTATTTAGAATCAAAGAATTAATAGGCAAAGGTAGTGCTAAAAATAATTAATCATGATAATCACTCAATTTATTCATATTATTTGATAAATTTCAAGGTGGAAATTCCATTTTAAGAAAGTGGTGTTGCATAATTCAACATCTGCTCTGTAAGTATAATTGTGAAGCTATCCGATCAATATTTAATTGTCAAAGATAGAAGGCAGTGTCGGAAATGATTCTGCCTTTTTTGTTCCACATTTCAAACGATAATCTTCAATATCCAATGTTAACCGATATTGCAGATAAGTAGGTGGAAGCGTTAAAATGGTCTTGTGGTCGGCTGAGTTTGGAAGCAATGAGGACTTCTTCCTGTAATAGATCGTTTACAAATTTAGTAAGAAGATTTATATTCTAGTCAGTAATCCTCGGGTCGTATATCCGAAGTACATCGCTTTTTCAATCTGTCTTAGGGGGTATGTTTGAACCAGTTCTGATACACGCGAGTTAGCCGTAATTCCTGGCTATAAGGGTGACAAATGGAAAGTCCAAAAAGAAGAAAACCGGTTGTCGCTTTATTGTTATCATTTGCCACACCTGGTCTTGGACAGATGTACAACGGCCAGTTGAAGAGAGGTATCATTCTGTATTTAGGGGGTCTCTTATTAGCCACAATCTTATTATTTACAGGTTTATTTTTCAAATTCCACGGAATGGTTTTGTGCTTAGCAATTCTGTTAGTTTTTTTGTTATTTGTTTGGGTGGATGGTTTTATTGGTGCTGTTAAATCAAAAGAAATTACACTCAAACCATATAACAAATGGTATCTCTATTTGATAGTATTTCTAATAAGCGCTTTTGTCATACAGCCTTTGGTAAGTTCCGCAATTAGAAACAACATTGCTAGGGCCTACAAAATCCCTTCAAGTGGAATGGAACCTGCTTTATTAGTTGGTGATTATTTTATTGCAAATATGGAAATTTATAAAAAGGAAAAGCCCAAAAGAGGAGATATAATAATATTTAAGTTTCCGAGGGATCCCTCGAAGGATTTCGTGAAGCGGGTGATTGGCTTGGGGGGTGAAAAGGTGGAGATCGTTAAAAACAAAATCCATATAAATGATCAACTCATTGTTGACCCATGGGGACATTACAAGGACGAAATACAATTAGGAGGAATGACAATTCCATCACCTTCGGGTAACTTTGGTTCGGTGGTCGTTCCCAAAGATTCGTTCTTTGTCTTAGGAGACAACCGGGATAATAGCCAAGATAGCCGCTACTGGGGCTTTGTAGGTTTGGATAAAATCAAAGGCAAAGCTCTATATATTTATTGGGCAAATGACAAAACGGGAATTGGCATGACGATAAGATAGAAAATTAAAAACTCTTTGCAGACGACACGCCTCACAGAGTCAACACTATGGGAGGCAAATTAATCTCTCTTTCATTTGGAAATCAATAACCCTTAATGCGGGCCGATTCTCACTCTTTGTAGGTGTTATTCGCACTCCCTTTCTCCACTCTTCCTTCCTTGTCCACAACCGGCCATTTTGGCAAAGCGTGCTTGATTTCGATTGGTAATCAGCGACTCGAACAAATGGTTCAGGAGTATACCCGACCCTGATTACCCGATCGATTCCTATCTAAGCTGATGGGGCTATTGATCTTATTCGGGCGGATAGGGGACAGGGTTGGTTTGCCTATTGGAAGGGCTAAAACTCCAAATTTACCGGCTAATGAGGCTGGAACTCCTGTCTTGGGTTCCCCTTATCCCACTACAAAAGCTTCCTGTCAGGTTCTCCCCGGAGGGCTTGAGAAAATACCCCATATCTTGGGGATTTTTTTCTTGATTTACTACTCCCTTTATTATATCTTCGACTCATCCTAAAGCAAGTTCTTATCATTGAGATTTCATAATGCATTATGAATTTGAATTAGCGCCATGACCAAAAGGAGATGATATATGAAAAATGTGGAGATGAATGTAGATGGCAACATCCTGACCATAAAGGTTGATCTATCTAAAGAATTTGGGCCGTCATCATCGGGAAAGACCATCATCATTGCCTCGACAGAAGGGAATGTCGCCATTGATGGGCATGAAGGGACGAAGATCGGGTTGAATGTTTATAGGAAGAAGTAGATAATCGATATATAGGACTCACAGGAGTCCTACTATCAACATTAGATCCGGACCGTAGTGGTTAAAACTCTGGTAATCCTTCGACGTTATTTCCTCTACGATCGTTCACTCCTTTCGGAACTGAGTCGTTGTGCTTGGGAGGCCTTGAGGGTGTTTTTCGTGCAGCCGGTCTCACAAAAGGGTGCAGTCCTGGGTATGTTTACGGCCATCCAGCAGAAATGTTTGTCACTTGCTTTCAAGATGTCGAGATTACCGAGTTGGAACTTCGAAAAGAGAGGGCCACGAAAGAATTAGAAAAGGTTCGTGGGCCACAAGAACATCCTCTGGTAATTGAGAAAAAGGCCAAAGTTGAGGAAGCCGAGCTTGACATAAGGGAATACGAGGCACGGAAAAAGTTACAAGCGTTAAGAGGAGAAGAATTGAAAAGGGCTCAAGTCGAGGAGCAAGTCAGGCTTGAAAAGGAATTGGAGAGGAGACGCATTGAGGAACAGCAAAATAGAGCGGAGGCACATCAAAAGTGGGTTGAGGAATGGCAAGAATGGGCATTAACCCAGGGGGTTTCTCGGATATCCATCCCTGCGGATATCAAATTCAGGATTAAGGATGCGGTTGCTAAGGCCCTAATGGATCGTTCAGAACAGGAAAATCGATCGGATATTGAAGAACTCGTCAAGATCACCATCCAGAGTATATTGCAACCTTTTTTAGACAAGGTGAAAGCAGAAAAAAAGAGTCGACTCATTGAAACCTGGGCCTTTCCTCAAATTGAAGCTTATATCGGGGCTCAGGGCCTTGGAGGGTATCTGAGCGAAGAAAGCAGAGGGAAAATTAGGGAAGATGTCAAGAATCATTTTATAAAGGTTCTGACTGGCAATGAAGCAGTTATCTGGCCCAATGAGATTTTCGACCTCCTTGATACTTCTTTAAAATCTATCAAAGAGAAAGCGAGAGAAGCACGGGAAGAGAAAATAAAAAAGGAAAGAGAGAGGGTTGAGGGGGGGGAGAAGGCTTTCTGGGAGAAGGTAAAAGAAAAGAATATCCAAAATAACATACAGGAATTGATGGAAATTGGCATGAATAGGTTCGATTGGTATCTCACGATCCATCGCAAGGAACTTGAACCTCTGAAATATGAGGCGAGGGAGAAGGCCAGGCGATATCTTGAGGGAGAGTTGAGGGAAGGAATAGGAGGGGCTGAAACGGATGAAGAGGTTAGAAAAATAGTGGATCAAATTTTGAGTGACTTCTTTTTTGAGGAGTGAGGTTAGGTGCCTGATCCCTGGTGAAGGCATGACCCTTGACCAGGGTGAGAAGTCCTTTTGTAGGGTATCCTGGAGGCTTTCTTGAAAGAGTTTTTGACCAAAGCATGAATGAGTATGAATGAGATTGACTCACAAAAGAAGTTTGATATAATGACCCCTGAGGAGGTCGCCCAATACCTTTCCAAGAGCTTGAGTTGGGTTTACAAGAATTGGCAGAGGCAAGTTCAAATTAGGGCGAAAGACAAGCAGGAAGAAACTCAGGCAAAAGATGAAAGCTGTGAATCAGTGGCTAAAGAGAGTACGAAACCAAGTGACGTTAGCGGAGTGGTGGAAGGTGTTCAGGTTAAAACTGGTCGGCCACTACCGTTATTACGGGATAAGCGGAAACATGCAGGCATTAAAGGAGTTCGCTCGTGAGACTTCCAAACTTGCATACAAATGGATAAATCGGCGGAGTCAGAAGAAGAGTTTCACCCATGGCCAATATTGTAAGTTTAAGAAATACAATCCTTTGCCTGAACCGAAGATATATCACCTGAGCTATACTCTGTCCTCGTGCTGAGGAAGTATTACCGAAGAGCCGAATCCGGGAAATCTGGACGTTCGGTTCTGTGAGGGGCATTAAGTAACCGAAAGGAGGTTATAAAAGATATCTACTCGACAAAAGACCTTTAGATAAAAATTATTTCTCACAATTTGAAATCCTCAACCAGATAGTTAGCTTCAACCCTAATTTTAAATCTCTCTTTGACCTAAATTTTTACTTTAAAGGCCTCCAAAGAAAGAAAATCCAGACAAATTAAAGATTGAAGAAGTTATACGTTCGCTATGATGTTATCCAAGGATACCTGTCTTCAAGGGAGAAAGAGGGGGGGCAATGAAAAAGACAATCAAAAGTAAAATGTTTGATCCGGAAAAGTATGGTATGGTTTTTTGCCCTGGTTGTAATGGTTCTGGTAAGTCTTTTAATGATTGCAAGGAAGCGAATGTTTGCGAGATTTGTGGAGGGTTTGGCCTAATTAAGAAAGAAGAAAAAGATTATTTCCAGGGTAATACAGCGTCTGTTCAGTTACTTGGCTAAATTTATTACCTATAACGAATTGAATCCCGATAAAGCTAAACCTTCTGTGAGGAGGCTGTGGAAAGCGGAGACCGGGTTGCGGATTGAAATCATTGTGTCGCTTTCTGTATTTAAAGGCGACATTTTTGTTTTCTCCTCTCTGCCACCTTAAATCTCCCTCCTTCGAAATCTAAGATGGCTCATACCTCCATGCTTTTCCAACCCCCCATACCCTCCTTATGTGCACAAATGATTTTTACGTAACGGACGGTTTTTTTATTAAGAAAACCGAATAAAGAAAAAGGGCTGGCTTTCTCATCAGGAGATAGAAGAACCAGCCCAAATTTTTAATGGTGGGGGGCAGTCAAGATTGTAAGTTATGCTTGAGAAGTTGTGGAGCGACCCAAAGGATTTAGGAAAGATCCTCCCCTGAAATTATATCTTCTCAACAGTGATTTTTACCTTATCGCCCTTTTTCAGGTCTTCGGAAGGCTTGAATGTGATTTCCTTACTCTTGTCTGAAAAACCGACTCTTAGTAAAGCCTTCATGTCCTCTGTCTTCTTGACATCAGCGGTCATTTCAGATGTAACTTCACCAATTTTTACTGCCATATTTAGATACCTCCTTTTTTGTTGGTCAATAAAGAACAACCCCCACGTAACTTATTATAATCCTTTAGTAGCATACGAAAGAATTAACATTTCCCAGGAGCTTTGTCAAGTTCTCTGTGTAAAAATGTCATTTAAAATTGAAAAGTGCATAGGTTTTAATAAATTTAAAGTTGAAAAGTGCATAGCCTGATTTATGGTGAAAGACTCAAAGGTTGCAAGATTTTTTTTGCCATCGACTTATTAACGGATTCTCCGACCAATTTGCTGTCGCCTTCTGTGTAAAAAGGAGACATTTTTATTCTCTCCTCTTTAGCCAGTCCTTTATTTTACTCACTTGTGGATAATTTACTTGCGTTATCTTGTCGCTTTTTGGTATAATAGATGATAAATACCTATTTAAATTCGCATCAAAGGAGGTTTAAATTATGCCAATTTTCCGGAAGAAAAATGGTAAGGACACATGGCATTGGTGCCAGAATTGTTCCCTGTGGCCATCATCGGATATTAAAGAAGTGAAAAGAAAACCTACCTCTGGTAAGCTTTGTTCTCAGTGCGCAGCAAAAGCTAAAAGGGGGGACTGCAAAAAATAGTAAGTTAATTTTACTCTAATCTATGCCCTATCAATACAAGCGCGAACCCTTAAGCGACGACGAGGTCAACCGGCTCACTAATGCCTGGAGACCTTTGAGGAGAAGTTTGTCATTTGGAACGTCTTTTACACTGGCCTTAGGATAAGGTCTTTGGGCGTATTTCGGCAACCACTGGTTACTATGCGACATGGTCTTTATGCTCGCACTTTCTTTCCGTAATCATCAACTTTGGAGTCCTTGGGTATTTGCAGATTAGTAGGTGAAAGCGTTAAATTGGCCTTGTGTTCGGCAGTATTTTGGAAAAATGAGGACTCCTTCCTGTTATCGTGATTTCTTAAAATTACCTTTCTATACAAGTTTTCAAAGGGTAATCCTTAAAAAGATAATTTTCACAACCTCATTTTCAGTATTGACAAAACGACTATCTTTGATATTGTTGTCTCACCAATTCAATAATACCAAGACAAATGCACCGAGTAAGGTGACGTTAAAGATTACCGGAACAGCAAGTGCATTGGTCGTTGGGATTAATAAGATCGAGTTTTTCTTATCAAAGCATCATAAAATATTATCCACATTACGGGAGCGATATGTTCACCCAAAGGAGGAGATGAGATGAAAAAGATGATATTGATTGGGTTAGCTATGGTGGCGGTCTTATTGATCTGTAATAATGGTTATGCTCAAGGGGGGGTTCCTTTGCCAAAGGATATTGTGATTAAACCTCCTTCACCTGAGCTTCCAAAGGAAATAGCAGCTTTTTCTGGTAGATGGAAGGGAACATGGAGTGGTGGAGGAGTAAGTTTCACCTTGACTGTAACAGAAATTGATTTAAAGAAAGCGGAAATTATATATGCTAATTCAGAGGGTCAGTATATACCTGAAGCGTGCGATCCCCTAACAGCAAAAGTTATTCCTGGAAATAGCCCCAAGATTCAATTTAATAGAACTGTTCGGCTTAAAACCCGTATAATTAAGCAGCCGACGTTTCGATATTCTTTTGAAATGCAGAGGGATTTAAAGACGATTGAAGGAATTCTCGAGGAACCACGGTCTACCTCGAAAGCAACTCTGGAAAAAATCGAATAAAAAGGAGTATAACAGAGAGGCATAACGGCTATGTCTCTTGTCCGTGTCAAGCCCAGTCTTTAAGGTGTAGGTCTATAATGAGCTTTGATTAAGTATTGTCGCAAACTATGTGAGAGGCGATGTATTTTTCTCTTTAGATAATTTTCCAGCCTTTCAAGTTATTTACCGTCTTGTTGCCTTTTGTATAAAAAGCAACAGCAATCTTATCATTATCCTGCTTTCACTTCGTAATCGTTGCCTTCCGCAGATAACCCACATTAAAGATAAGTAGGTGAAAGCATTAGCCAAGAGTTCCCCGTCACTGTGATATTGAATAATGATCAGGACACTTCAACATGGATACGCAAACGACAGAAAACACCCCAACTTACCTTCTACCATGGGACTCCATTTAAATATCATCTCCCCCCGCTTTTAACCTAAACACCTTAACACCTCAAAGATTATCTATCATTAAATGAATAGGATTAACCAGTTATATTTAAGACAGCTGTTTAGGGAGGTGATAAACACGCCTTAACACCATTAAACACCCTTTTTGTGAATGCTACGTATCTTGGGTAATGGAGAGGAGTCTTTGCGTCAATGATGAAGTTCACTAAAAAATCGAAAACCCATTTAGCCTTCCTTATGTTTTTCTTCTTTTGGTTCTATCCAATCCCACCATTCCAAATCCCCGCCCAAGGCTATTCTTAGATCTTTAAACCCATGAATAAGAGTTTCTTTGATTTGTGAATTTTGTTCAGTTTCTGTTCTATGTTTCAAGTCTTCATAATAATTTGAATAAACAGTGAAACCAGGTTTGACCACGTTCAAGACTTCTAACCCAAGCTTCATAGCATCAATAGTTGTGGCTCTCAACAGAAGACTAAAAATATATTCAATAAACTTGTTTTGAATCAACGGTTCCCCGCTTAGCACAGTCCAAAGCCCCAATACTGTCCGAATTCTAAATGGTTGATAAACTTGTCCCGGTGGAAGAGAAATAAGCCCATCAACCGTGCTTCTCGCTATTTCCCTCTTATGCACATCGCTGAACGATGCTAGACCGATGGAAAGGTCATATCCAAGTTTTTGGTTGGGTTCATCCGTTAGCATCAAATAACTTTTTGCATCAGCGCAAGCCTGCTGTAATAGAGTTTCGTCACCTCCGAATTTAAGTCTGTCACATATTTTATAAACCTTAAATCGATTAGTAATCTCAACTTTTTTGGAGATTCCTAACAACTTTTTTAGAATATTTTCTTTATCAGGTATGTTAAATTCGAGCGAGTCAATCTTCTGAGTACCTCTCATGGGGTCTGCATCAAGTAATGCTAATAACCAATCTCTCTTCTGAGTTTCAGTTAAAAATTCGTAAAAATAATCGAATATCTTTTGTTCTTTTAATGACCTTTGTTTGAAATTTTCGGCGTAAGTTTCGTCATACACTAAAGTAGGCCATTCTTTTTCACCTCTATCTTTGAAACCTTCTAACAATTTTTCAAATTGTGCATTAGCGATAAATTCTCTGACAATACTAATTGCTTGGTTTCCAAGGTTTGTCTTGGCTTTAGAAATGTAAATCAATGGTTCCACATAAATACCCCTTTGCCCCCAGTCCCCTATCTGATTTATCCCATTAATGATTGTCTGACACAATTGATCTTTCTTCGCTTGATCGCCCTTCTCACGGAAAGAGGGTTCATGCTTTTTTAGAACCAAGGTTATGAGATTTGATAGTCTTGTCTTTATTGCTGCTCTGTAAGAGTCCAAAGGTTTTGTATTTTCATCCGTTAATAACTTCGAGATCTGGGTTAATGTAATATCAACCAGTTCTTTGTTGAATGCATCAGGAATAACCGCTGTCAGCAAAGCTAATTTATCTTCGAAAGACTTCCCAGTTTCTAAGTCGGCGGTAGAAAGAGTTGATATTGTTTTACTGAGTATTTTTTCAATTTTAATTGTTTTCTGAATTTGATCATTAATCATTAATATTCGAATAACTTGAGGCAGATCGTAGTATCTCTCTTCCACTATGTCGCTCAATTTAACAGCATACTCATTAAACCATTCAATATTCCTTGTAATTTCTAGGAATAATCCCTCAACGAATTTTAAAGGAGGTTTTGGTTTATCCTTTTCTTGAGCAAGCAGTTCCACATAAGTTCTTGCAAAGACATCTCGATATTGTGGATAATGTTTTAATATTTGATCAAAAATTACCTTAGGCTCAATAATATAAAAATATTGTTTTAGATCATAAAGTTTATAAACCATTTCAACATATACCATGTCTTCCAGTCTCTCGTTGATTTTGTTCAAACCGGTTAGGCAGGAATTGATGATACTTATTTTTGTGTCCGGAGAAGTAGTCTCTTCAAGAAGCTTCTTTATTGCTTGACTTAGAACTCCTCTTTTCGTGGGGAATTCTGTTAAGGCTTGCAAGTAAGAGGTAACGTCATCGGTACGATTATCCTGTAACGCAGTGGCGAAATCATCATAACCAGGAAGCTGAAGTTCAAATTCTGATCGCCGTAACATGAAAAATATATTCAAATTGTTAATTGGTATATGATTTGTCTCATTTAGAAAGTTATTGAACTCCACAAAATTTGAACCTCCAACTATTTCCTTTTCAAGAGGTACTTTTTCGAGATCCCAGATTTTGTTTCGCCTCAATTCTTCCATTTGCTCCGGAAATCTATTATAAAGAATAAGAAATTTTGCTAATTTAGAAATATTCCCGGTTAAGAAATCGGGGGGCAGACTATTCTTTTCAATTCTTTTTTTTGCGAGAATATACAAACCGATCAACTGATTTATAAATTGCTTTATTTGCCGGGGGCTTTGTCTATATGCCTTGGTTACAAGCCATGCAACTGAGCTTTCTTTGAATTCTGGAATACTGGTCTGATTCAAAAGCTCCATGGCATACGATTCTAATTCGGTTGGATAAAAATCAGGAATCCTTAGAGTTGCATTAAAAAATTTTCTGAGAAATTCTTCTTCACTAAAAGCATCTTTTTCCAGATTGGAAAGTTTGTAGTAAACATTTCTAAGATGTTCCTTAATAGCTCTATCGTCGCACGGAATGAGGAAAATAACCCCTTTTCCTTTCACATTTTCAGTTTCCAAAAAAGTCTTAATAGTAGCCAATATTTCAACTGCCTTTTCGTGTACAATCCTATCCAAGTTGTCAAAAATGACTAACATCTTGCTTGAGCGCAAATTTTCCACCAATCTTTCAAACTCAAATTCGAATTCATGCGGGTCCTTAAATCTTTCAATCTCTTGCGTGATTGTTTCGGAAGTCAAAAAATACCCCATTGCTTTTGATATGATTACGCTGACTATACCACCGCCAGCAAGAATAGATAAAATTATCGAAGCGAATGTTTTTAAACTCTCAACACCAAAAAACCAACAAACGAGAACTCCTAAGAGAACAATACCAATAAAAATGCTTAAGCTGGCATTTCGATACTTTTTGAAAAAGTCTTTTAATCGAAACTGGCCCTCGATTTTACGGGTAACTTTTAAATCTAACCTTTCTTGAAGAGTAAAATCATCTTTCAAATTACCTTGGTCTTTCAATTGCCTTACTGATTCTTTTAGGAACGTCCTTCTCAGGGCATCAGACTCATGTTTCCAGACATCAAACACCACAAAACCAAATTTGTTTTCTGCCATCGCTTTTTTGAGCATATATGGAATTGTGCTCTTTCCTACACCCCATCTTTCAAAAAGCCCGATCGTAAATGGTGTCGGACAATTGATAATTAATGAGGTGAGTGTCTCTGCAATTTCGTTATGTCCGAATTTGGCATTCTCAAAATCTGCCTGTGACCTTAATGGTTGATCCGACAAAAGTTTGAAATTATCCATAGGACCTCCTTATTACTTTATCAGGTTGTAATATACACCTTCTCTGGAATTTTTAGAAGTGTGTAATTCAACTTACTAAACAACCATTCCAGTTGCCCCTTTCCATACAACATAAAGATCCGGATCGCCCTAGATTATACGTAATCAGAGGAGTCCAGCATCCATTTTTGTGATTTCTAATCTTATTAAAATCATTCTGTATTTTGAAGCGAAATTTAGTCGATGAATGTAAATACTATACTCCAGATTTTAATGAAAAACCAGACCGTTTCCCACAAAGATAGAAAGTTAAGGAGTAAAGGGACCGGAGAGACTCGACTCGATGCCTGGGGTAAGATAGGGTTAAGGATAGAGTTTAGTGGTGAGGTCAAGAGCGTGGAGTACTTCCTGAAATCCTCAACTTTTCAATTTTGATTGATATGCAATGTTTCAAACAGAAATAATTGAAGGGCATTATTGTTATAATTATGGTATAAAACAATGACTATGATTTATATCCACTGTTGAGCGTACAGTAAAAAAAATAATTTTAAGCGAGGTATCAGCCATAAGAGTAGATCAAACATTAGGTCTCAGCAGGCTCCAGTCTATTTTCACAGAGACCTTCGGTCTCGGACGTGCAGCTGCATTAAGCACGGTCATATTGATATTTGTAGTTGTTGTGGTTGGCATATTTCTGTTTTTCTATCTTGCACCGCCTAATACAATTATTGTGACGAGTGGTCCAAAGGGCAGCATGTTCGAGAGAAGTGCCGAGAAATATGCCAAGATACTCCAGCAGAACGGTGTAACTCTCAAGATACTTCCTTCTGAAGGCTCCGTTGATAACATCAAGAGGCTGGCCGATCCTTTGTCAAAGTTTGATGTAGGATTTGTACAGGGTGGAGTGACTAAAGGTATAAAAACCGACAACCTTGTTTCGCTGGGGAGCATCTACTACGAACCACTTTTTGTTTTTTATAGGAGCGGGTCTGGTATTGAACGTCTTTCTCAATTGACCGACCAGCGCATAGCTATTGGCGAGGTAGGCAGCGGGACGCACACTCTTTCACTTGCTCTGCTGGCAGCCAATGGCATAGAACCGGGAGGTCCTACAAAGCTGCTTGCGATGGACTCCGATGAAGCTGCGAAAGCGATTCTAAGTGGCACGGTTGAGGTAGTGTTCCTGATGGGAGATTCTGTCTCAACAGAACTCATACGCCAGCTTTTACACACGCCGGGCATCAACCTCTTCGATTTTGCACAGGCTGATGCTTATACACGCCGCATGGCATATCTCAACAAGATCACCCTCCCGAAGGGAGCAATAGATTTGGGAAAAGGCACCCCTGCACACGATGTCTTTTTGCTCGCACCGACGGTTGAGCTGATTGCGCGAAAAGATCTGCATCCGGCCCTCTCTGATTTATTGCTTGAAGCTGCACGACAAGTGCACTCAGGCCCAGGTCTTCTAAGACGCAAGGGTGAATTCCCTGCGCCAATCGAACAGGAGATACGCATAAGCAATGACGCGAGCCGCTTCTATAAATCGGGCAAGAGCTTCCTCTACCGCTACCTGCCATTTGGGCTCGCCAGCCTTGTGAGTCGCATCGTTGTATTGATCGTGCCCATGATCGTGCTGCTTCTACCCGCACTGCGGCTCATACCTGCCATATACAGGT
This sequence comes from uncultured delta proteobacterium, assembly GCA_963820625.1. GTDB lineage: Bacteria > Desulfobacterota > BSN033 > BSN033 > UBA1163 > CAWGAV01. Next base: position 121,501 of record CAWGAV010000007.1, on the reverse strand, counting down.
GGCGGTTCAAGTCGCGCCTTTTTAGATGGTATCGTGAGCTAATGATTATAGAGCAGAATCTTTTAACGCAAATGGAACCTGACAAGCGCAGAAAGCTTCTGGAAAAACTCGACAACATCGAGGAAGCAGTGAACAGGATGAAAGTGCCGACGTCATTCGCTGATCAATTCTATGTTCTACGCGGGCATATCACATTTGTACATGAAAAGATGATGTCAGACGATAATCCCCACTGACAAGATAGATTTAATAAAGTAGCTGACTATGTCTCCAGGAAGTAATGAGAGGCAGTCGTCTTTTTCATAAACGCTTACCTCTGCTGAGATGAACAAACGTGGTATGTTGCTCTAACGTTTAAATGGTTTGCCCCTGTGCGTGATGTACAAAGATTGCAACTATGGGTAGCGGAGGCCATTACCAGGAGGTCCTGCACCTCGCCAAGGGGGTTGGGCCAGTTCGAACCCAACGTCTTAAAGGGAGCTCTCCAAATTCAGGTTGTTTTTTGGGAATCGAAGATATCTGTTGCCCGACGTGTAATTGGACACAGGACCTTGTGTCTGCCGTAATTAATGGGATAAACATTCCTTAAAGAGCGGAAGCGACCCAGTACTAAAAATCAACTGAAAATAGAAAGGCAAGCATGTTCCTGAGACGTAAAAATCAAGAGTTAACCGATCGCAGTTTAGGATGAAAATATGGCATAGATATGGAAAGCTAAAAGCGAGGCAAACGGGAATCGCTAAAAATCAAACAAAAGATATCATTGATGCCAGCCGAAAGTAGAAAAGTGAAACAAAACTCAAGGTGGTAACAAATACCAATTTATTTGTCTCTGGATCAAGTTTCAAAAGGTACAGAGCCGATTTCCTGACGCCTTCTTTCCAATAAGGTGACATTTTTCTTTTTTTTCTCCTTGCCTGGTCCCTTATTTTCCTAACTTGTGGATAATCAATTTGCGTCATCCTGTAGGTTTTCTGTCTACAAAGCGACACGAATCTTATGGCTACCCAACTTTCACTTCGTAATCATCAATGATTTCTCCATACTACTACTGATGACTTGTAGGTGAAGTCGCCAATTAGGAGTTAACTTGACAATATCTGGCAAGCCAAGCTTCGACCTTTTTCATTTTAATGAAATCTGAATATTTCCATAAACTGGTTTTTTCCCCCACATTTGACAATAAAAAAATGTTCTTATCCCCTATACCCTCCTCCCCTTTTTGACAGAATGAAGAAAGTTTGCATTGGGCCGACAATAAATGTCATTCTCAGTTTCTAATATACTGGGGATTAAGAAATAATTTCTTTTAAAATTGATCAGTTAAACAATATTGAGACGGTTGGTATGAAAAATGCTGCTAGTTACCGTAAAACCTGAGAATGAAGGAGGGCAAGCGATGCTCAATGTGGGAGAAGATACTGTCCTAATTACCCGAGAGACCTGTGATTACCTTCGGATTTCAAGACCCACCTACGTGAAGTATCTCCACATGGGCAGAATCAAAGGAACCAGGGCGGGAAAGGGCTGGAGGGTCCTCAAAACAGAATTGGATCGGTTTCTAAAAGGAGAGATAGAGAGCTGAGCCATTCTAAAGAGAGTTTGGTCAAAAAGGTTAGCCCGGATGAAGTAGAATTTTGATGAGAAGGCGATCGTAGTTAAAGAATAAAGCAATGTTCAATTCTCGAAGAGAGAGTTACTTGTGAAGAAATTAAAACTCCCCATTTCCTCCCCAAGTCTGACTCTCAAAGAACTATAAAAATTAGAACCACCTTACTTGATCTAATTACCGTCTTGAACGAGGAAGCGAGAGCTTTTCAATTTATCTGACTTCCCCTCCCATCCCGCCTTGAACCCCGTTAACTGAAAATTATTGAGAAAACGTGAAGAGCCAATCAAACTTGAAAGAGGTTTCCTTTCCTTGATTCCCTTTCATTCACTCCAGTTTAGCCTTCAGATCCACAATCAGTGATCAATCTCTCTGTCTATATATATTAATGACAAAGGCCAGGCACTTTACTACTAAAAATATAAAAGGAGGTCCTATGAGCATCGTTATGTATGAAAATCGTAACGCCATTTTTCATTTTGAGCTTTCGGATGTAATTAGTTACCTCAAAAAGTACTCTGAGCAAAACGTCCGTGAAGCCACCGAACTATTGGACGCAATCTCTTCATGCCCCTCTCCAGCCATAAAAGTCGAAACAGACTATTTTGGTTACATAGTCTTATTATCTATCCTCTCTCCTTTTATTCGTATACTGTGAAAAACTTTGGGCCGTTGAAGTGAATCATATGGGCGGGGGTCACTTCTATCCAGACTTCCGTTTCCCAAGCAATGTTGTCCATATGCCTTTTGAATTCCCGGAGATCAGGAAAAGCGCTGATGTAAAAAAGCTTTGTCACTCTTACAACCTCTTTTCTCAATCCATGTTAAGTTGTATTCTCACATTCCCTAATTGTCTAATAGCACGGAGCTTAAGTCTCTATTCTTAATTCTTTAAAATAGGTGTGATAAAACCCTCGATCTCTTGTGAGAAGCAACTCGGCGTGCAGGAGGGCATGAGCCCCAATAATAAAATCGCCGAGTATTCGATCTCTCAATGCAACTGCCTGATCGCATTTAGGACAAGTTACGGATATTTTCCCACCGCAGTGAGGACATTGTATGGTTCGTTCTCTCTTTCTTGCATACATTCTCCATCGCTCTCCGGCTAAATATAGAACTTCTCGACTGGAGGGAATAAGCCTGATCCCCGTATCTGAAAGAAAATTTCTCAAATCTCTTTCCAAAGGAAATTGCGAGGAAAGTTCAGCATAAACAACTTCGCATATCACCAGCTGTCCTTTTTCCAAACATCGGTCGAGCAATCGTTTTGAACTCAAGGAATGCGCCTCGTCTGGAATCAGTATATCCAGTAATATATTCGTGTCGATTGCGGTGATCATTTTCCTCTTAAATCATCGATAATCTTATCCGACTCCGACCCCTTGAGATCCTTCAGCCTCCCCATCCATTTCTCGAAGGGAGACTTCTTCATCGGCTTTTTGATAAAGAACACTCCACGCCTCTCAACGAATCCTATCTCTTCGCCTGGGGATATCCCGAGCTTCTCCCTGATCTCTTTAGGAATTGTGATCTGTCCCTTGGAAGTGACTTTTGCAATTACCATAAGAACTCCTTGTAAGAATTAAATTCCTTACATTATTGTAAGGAATCCTTATTCGTTTGTCAATCAGGGGTAATAGGCTAATAAAATAGGGGAGATTGGGTCAAATGTAACATATTGGGAGAGAAGTACCGATTGACCAAGGAAGTTGTTATCCCCAAAGATCGTGCAACGTTGCTCCCATATACCCGGACTTCCTGACCTCAAGCTCCCGGGGTGCCCAGCCTCGGTTGCTTCGGCATATGTTTCCATCCTACCTATTTTCCAACTCTACGTCAAATTACACTCAAACGTACCAGGTACACAAAAGAAGAGGCCCATTCTGCGAAATGCAAGAATGGGCCTCTTTTCTATCATATTTATTTTTTGGGGCAAAGATTAAGCAGCGCTTTCGGCGGACATCGCTCCTCCACCTTCCACCCCTGTCTCCTCTCCGGTATACCCCTCCACCCAGAGCTCCAATTGTCTGTACTTAGGAAGCCCGGTTCCCGCAGGAATCAGGCGTCCCATGATGACATTCTCCTTCAACCCTTTCAAATAGTCCACCTTTCCTGCCACGGCTGCCTGAGTGAGTACTTTGGTGGTCTCCTGGAAGGAGGCGGCGGAGATAAAACTATCTGTAATGAGAGAAGCCTTCGTGATTCCCAGGAAAAGAGGTTCTCCAACAGCGGGCTTCCCCCCTTCCTTCATGACCCGGGCATTCTCTTCTTCAAAGACAAATTTTTCCACTTGGTCGTCCACCAAAAAGTGGGTATCTCCTACCTCTTTAATCTTCACCCTCTTGAGCATTTGGCGAACGATCACCTCGATATGCTTATCGTTGATCTTTACCCCCTGGAGTTTATAAACCTCCTGGATTTCATCTACTAAATATCGGGCCAGCGCCTTATCCCCTAAAACTCTCAAAATATCATGGGGATTGGAAGGGCCGTCCATCAGGGCTTCCCCTGCTTTCACGAAGTCGCCTTCATGGACGCTGACATGTTTCCCCTTTGGAACCATATATTCTTTCGGTTCCCCCACATCGGGTCGAATGACCACTTTCCTCTTCCCTTTGAGATCCTTCCCAAATTCAACCATTCCATCAATGTCGCTGATCAAGGCATACTCTTTTGGCTTTCTGGCCTCAAAAAGCTCTGCCACTCGAGGAAGGCCTCCTGTGATGTCCTTCGTCTTCGTTGTCTCTCGCGGGATCTTCACGATGACATCCCCGGCTTCCACCATATCTCCTTCGGAGATGAAAATGTTCGCCCCAACCGGGAGGAGATACCGACCTTGAGAGGTGGAACCAGGAAGATTCATGGTCCTGCCTTTTTCATCCTTGATGGAGATCCTTGGCCGAAGCTCTGGGTCTTTTGACTCGGTGATCATTTTTCTGGAAAGGCCGGTAAACTCATCCACCTGTTCCTGCATCGTCGCCCCTTCGATGATATCTCCAAACTTCACCCGGCCTGAGACCTCCGTCAAAACAGGGATGGAGTAAGGATCCCACTCTGCCAGGATCTCTCCCTCCTTTACCTTTTGTCCATCCTTAACCTTCAGTTTGGCTCCATAGATCACAGAATACCGCCTCCGCTCTCTTCCGCTTTCATCTAAGATGGCGATCTCCCCATTTCGGTTCATGACGATCAGATTTCCTTCGCGGTTCTTAACGCTCTTGAGATTGATGAATTTTACCCTCCCATCAATCCGACATTCCAACGTGGTCTGTTCTGCTCGTCGGCTGGCTGTTCCACCGATGTGGAATGTCCTCATCGTCAACTGGGTTCCTGGCTCACCGATGGATTGGGCAGCGATGATGCCGATCGCCTCCCCCATATTGACCAGCCTCCCTCGTGCCAAATCCCTTCCGTAACAGAGGGCGCAGACACCCTGTTTTGATTTACAGGTGAGCACCGATCGAATCTTTACCTTATCAATTCCAGTATCCTCAATGCGATCGGCCAAGGTCTCATCAATCTCTTCATTCCCTTTGACGATCACCTCAGCGGAAAAAGGATCTCGGATTTCTTCCAAGGCCACACGGCCCAGAATTCGCTCTCTCATCGATTCGATGATCTCCCCTCCCTCGACGAGCGATTCGACTTCGATCCCGTCCAGCGTACCGCAGTCATTCTCCCTGATCACTACATCCTGAGCGGCATCCACCAATCGTCGGGTGAGATATCCCGCATTGGCTGTTTTCAATGCGGTATCGGCGAGCCCCTTTCGAGCCCCATGGGTAGAAATGAAGTATTGCAGAACCGTCAGCCCTTCACGAAAGTTCGCGGTGATGGGAGTTTCAATGATCTCTCCAGAAGGTTTGGCCATCAAACCCCGCATCCCGGCTAATTGTCGGACTTGTTGGGCACTGCCTCGAGCTCCAGAGTCGGCCATGATGTAAATGGGGTTTAAACTCTCCGTAATCTGTTTCTCTCCGGAAGAACCTACCACCTCCTCACTCCCCAGTTCTTTCAACATCACCTCAGCAATATTTTCAGTGACCTGAGCCCAGATGTCGATGACCTTATTGTATCGCTCTCCATCTGTAATCAATCCTTCTGTATATTGTTCTTGAACCTTTTCGATCTCCTGCTGGGCTTCTTGGAGGAGTTTCCCCTTATTGGAGGGAATCAGCATGTCATCAAGGGAGATGGAAATCCCGGCCAACGTCGCATAATGATAACCCAAACCCTTCAACCGATCGGAGAGAAGGACCGTCTTCTTTTCCCCTCCATACCGGTAGCAATAGTCGATGAGGTTGGCAAGCTCGCTCTTCTTCATCACCTTGTTGATCAATCGAAATGGGATCTCCTCAGGGAGAATCTCTTTGAGAAGGACTCGACCTACGGTTGTTTCGACGAGCTCCCCATCCAACCGGACTTTGATCCGGGCATGGAGGTCGACTTCATTCGCATCGTAAGCAATTCGGACCTCTTCCGGATTTGAAAGTACCTTTCCTTCCCCTTTGACAAAGGGACGTTCCCTGGTCATGTAATAAATTCCAAGGACAATGTCTTGGGTAGGGATGATGATGGGTTTCCCATTCGCAGGGGAGAGGATGTTATTCGTGGACATCATCAGAATCCTCGCCTCCGCTTGGGCCTCCACAGAGAGAGGAACATGGACAGCCATCTGGTCCCCATCAAAATCTGCGTTGAAGGCGGCACAGACCAAGGGGTGAAGCTGGATGGCCTTGCCCTCAATCAAAACGGGTTCAAAGGCCTGAATACCCAAACGGTGAAGGGTGGGAGCACGATTGAGGAGCACAGGATGTTCCCGGATCACTTCATCCAAAACATCCCAGACCTCAGGTCTCTCCTTCTCCAACATCTTCTTGGCACTTTTGATCGTTGTGACCAAACCTTTCTCTTCCAAACGGTGGTAGATGAAAGGTTTGAACAGCTCGAGGGCCATCTTCTTGGGAAGTCCACACTGATGCAACTTCAGCTCAGGACCGACGACAATCACCGAACGACCAGAATAGTCCACTCGCTTCCCCAAAAGGTTCTGCCGGAAACGACCCTGCTTCCCTTTAAGCATATCGCTCAACGATTTGAGAGGCTTCTTATTTGCTCCTAAGATCGTCCTCCCTCTCTTCCCGTTATCGAACAGGGCATCCACGGCTTCCTGAAGCATCCGCTTCTCGTTACGGATGATGATCTCTGGGGCATTCAATTCGAGAAGCCGTTTGAGGCGGTTGTTTCGATTGATCACTCTTCGGTAAAGGTCGTTCAAATCGGAGGTGGCAAACCGACCTCCATCCAAGGGGACAAGAGGGCGAAGATCAGGGGGGATGACGGGGATCACTTCTAAAATCATCCACTCCGGTTTGTTTCCTGATTCCAAAAAGGACTCAATAGTTTTTAATCGCTTGGCTAACCTTTTTTTCTTGGCCTCCGAGGTCGTTTCCTTCATTTCTGTCCGAAGCTTTTTGGAAAGTTCTTTCACGTTGGTGTTTCTCAACAGCTCTCGAATCGCATCTGCTCCTTGAGCCGCCACGAATTCATCCGCGTATTTCTCCTTGGCCTCCCGGTATCGATCTTCAGAAAGAATTTCGCCCTTCTTCAGAGGCGTTTTCTTCCCGTCGAGGACGAGGTAGGCCTCGAAGTAGAAAATCCGCTCTAATTCTCTCAGCGTCATATCTGAAAGGATTCCGATCTTACTGGGGATGCTTTTGAGAAACCAGATATGAGCTACAGGCGTGGCCAGGCGGATATGTCCCATCCTCTCCCTGCGCACTTTGGATTGGATGACTTCCACCCCGCACTTCTCGCAGACAATTCCTCGATGCTTCATCCGTTTGTATTTGCCGCAATTGCATTCATAATCTTTGGTGGGGCCAAAGATCTTGGCACAGAAGAGCCCATCCTTCTCCGGTTTGAAAGTCCGGTAGTTAATGGTCTCAGGCTTCTTCACCTCTCCATGGGACCACGACTCGATCTTTTCTGGAGAGGCGATCGAGATCCGGATGGCATTATAACTAATCGGACTTTTCCCCTTCTCAAAGAATGATAGATAATCTTCCAATGTCTTCCTCCTTCGCCCCGCCTGCACAGGCAGGGAATGTTAAATTTCAAAATCCAAATATCAAATCAAGCCTAAATGTCAAAATCTAAAACTTAAAATTTGAAATTTGACATTTGAACTTTTAGAATTAGATTTCTTCCCTCTTTTCTTCGATCAATTCGGTATCTAAACAAAGGCTCTGCAACTCTTTGACCAAAACGTTAAAGGACTCCGGCAGTCCGGGCTCCAAGGTATGCTCCCCTTTGACGATTGCCTCATAGACTCGGGTTCTTCCTGCCACATCGTCCGATTTCACGGTTAGGAATTCCTGCAAGGAGTGAGCTGCCCCATAGGCCTCCAAAGCCCAAACCTCCATCTCCCCTAACCGTTGTCCTCCGAACTGTGCTTTTCCGCCCAACGGCTGTTGGGTCACTAAAGAATAAGGGCCGATGGACCGGGCATGTATCTTGTCATCTACCAAATGGTGCAATTTGAGGAGGTACATATAGCCCACAGTCACCTTTTGGTGGAAGGGTTCTCCCGTCCTTCCGTCATAGAGGATAGTCTGTCCAGTGGTCGGAAGCCCGGCTTTCTTCAAGAGGTCCTTAATCTCTTCTTCTGAGGCCCCATCGAACACAGGGACCGAGACGAAAATTCCTTGTCCCAGCTTGCGAGCCAACTCGATCACCTCTTCATCGGTCGCCTGCTCCAGATATTCATTCACCTCTTTTGAGGAATAGATCTCTTTGATTCTTCTTCGAAGCAATTTGGAGTTGAAATGTTTTTGTAAATACTCCCCGATCTTCCACCCGAGTCCCTTGGCAGCCCATCCCAGGTGGGTCTCAAGGATTTGACCCACATTCATTCGTGACGGGACTCCTAATGGATTGAGGATGATTTCGACCGGCGTCCCATCTTCTAAGTACGGCATGTCCTCTTCAGGGAGGATCCGGGAGATGATCCCTTTGTTTCCATGACGTCCTGACATTTTATCCCCGACAGAAAGTTTCCGTTTCATGGCGATGTAGACCTTGACGGTCTTGATGACGCCCGGAGCCAGTTCGTCTCCCCTCTTCAGTTTCGCCAATTTATCTCCGAAGACTCCCTTCACGACATTGATCTGGAGTTCCGCATGATCGAGAAAACGGTGAACGTCAGGAAGAACCCTCTTCCCCTCCATGACATCAATCTCCTTGAGTCGATCGAAGGGGATGGCAAAGAGATGCTCTTCCTTAATCCGCTCTTTGGCTTCCAAATAGAGGCGGTTTTTCTTCTCATCCGCAATTTTATGGGCGGCTCGTTTACCGATCAGATATTTTCCGATCTTCCTTCGCGTACTGTTCTGGATGATTCGGATCTCATCTGCTTGGTTCTTTAACAACCTCGCCTTCTCTTGATCCTCGATCGCCTTCATCCTCTCATCTCTCTCCTGCCCTTTCCGGGAGAAGACTTTTGCATCGATGACGATTCCTTCAATCCCGTGGGGGACTCTCAATGAGGTATCCCGAACATCTCCCGCTTTTTCACCAAAGATGGCTCGAAGGAGTTTCTCCTCTGGAGAGAGTTGGGTCTCTCCCTTGGGAGTCACTTTTCCGACGAGAATGTCAGCGGGGTTCACTTCGGCTCCGATCCGGATGATTCCGCTCTCATCCAGATCCTTCAATGCCTCCTCCCCTGCATTGGGGATATCACAGGTAATCTCCTCTTTTCCCAATTTGGTGTCCCGAGCCACACACTCCAATTCTTCAATATGGATAGAGGTGTAGGTGTCTTCTTTCAACAACTTTTCGCTGATGAGAATGGAATCCTCAAAGTTATATCCTCCCCATGGCATGAAGCCAACCAGGACATTCCTTCCTAATGCCAACTCTCCCATATTGGTCGCCGGCCCATCTGCAATCACCTCGCCCTTTTTGACTCGCTCCCCAATATGGACGATAGGTCTTTGATTAATGCAGGTATTCTGATTGGATCGTTTGTATTTGATCAACGTATAAATGTCGACTCCTGGATCGTCCTCTTTCTGACCATCCTCATCGGCACGGATGACGATTCGTGAAGCATCCACATCTTCCACGGCGCCATCCCTTTTGGCAACCACCGTCACTCCAGAATCTCTCGCCACAATGGCTTCCATTCCCGTCCCGATCAGCGGGGCATCCGTTCTGAGAAGGGGAACAGCTTGGCGCTGCATATTCGATCCCATGAGGGCTCGGTTGGCATCGTCGTTCTCCAAAAAGGGAATGAGGGAGGTGGCGACGCTTACCAACTGTTTTGGAGAAACATCCATGTACCGAATTTCCTCGGGTTTCAGCATCATAAATTCGCCCCCTCTTCGGGCAGAGATGAGCGGGGCGGTAAATCTCCCTTCTCGATCCAGGGGAGCATTGGCTTGAGCGATGGCAGGTTTCTGTCCGTCGATCTCTTCCTCTTCATCCAGAGCAAAAAGGTACCGGATATTGTTCGTCACTTTTCCATTGATCACTTCCCGATAAGGGGTCTCAATAAATCCATAGTCATTGACACGGGCATAGGTGCTGAGAGAGGTGATCAAGCCAATGTTCGGGCCCTCCGGAGTCTCGATGGGACAGATTCGGCCATAGTGGGTGGGGTGGACGTCCCTCACCTCAAATCCTGCCCTCTCCCGGGTGAGCCCTCCAGGGCCCAAGGCAGAGAGCCGACGCTTGTGGGTAATCTCTGCAAGAGGGTTCGTCTGATCCATAAATTGGGAAAGCTGGCTAGAGCCAAAAAACTCTTTGATCACGGCCGAGAGGGGTTTTGAGTTGATGAGATCATGGGGCATCAAGGTCTCTACATCTTGAAGGCTCATTCGCTCCTTGATCGCCCTTTCAAGCCTCACCAGCCCAATGTGATATTGATTTTCTAAGAGCTCTCCAACGGTCCTCACCCGGCGGTTTCCCAAGTGGTCAATATCGTCAACGGCACCCTGACCATCCTTCAGTTTGATTAAGTACTTGACGACCTCGAGGATATCCTTCCTCCTCAGAGTGGTCTTCTCATCTTCCAGAATCTTCCGAACCTCTCCTTGAACATCATCCGTGACGGTCCCATCCTTCAAGGAAGGCATGAGTCCAATAGGATGAAGAATCTTGGCGACCCGTTGAATCTCTTCGGCCATTTCCGGAGTAGCAATCGCTTCATCAAAATCAAGCCATCCTTCCAAGATTCGGTCGACCAGTTCCCTCCCCCCTGCAAAGGCCGCTCCAACTGCTAGCGCCTCTTTCTTCCATTTCTCGGTGAAGACCAACACTTTGGGAGAATTTCCCTTTAGACCGATTTTATGGTTCAACTTCATCCTTCCTACTTTGGAGAGGTCGTAGCGTTCAGAATTGAAGAAAAGATTGTAGAAGAGTCCGATGGCCGTCTCAATGGTAGGAGGATCTCCAGGGCGAAGTCTTTTATAAATGTCGATCAGGGCTCTTTCGGATTCCTTCTCACGAAGGGATTTGCCGGGTCCAAGAACGGGTAATTTCTCCCTTTCCTCTTGGGTCAACCCGATCTTATCCACCACCAATGTATCCCGCAATGAAGAGCTGACATTGATGTTGTCGATGAACAGGATTTCGAAGACCTCGATCTTTCTCTCTTTCATCTCGTCCAGAAGCTTTTCTGTGACCTCATCATTACATTCGGCGATCACTTCTCCTGTCTCAGGATCCACCACATCCCTCGCCAGATATCGTCCGATCAGATCCTGGACCTCCACCGAAATGGTATTGATCTTGGCCAACTCCAATTTTTTAAAAGAGTCTTCTGTAATGCGACGATGTTTTTTGAGGATAATCTTATGGCTTTCCGGATCTAGGATATCGGAGGTCGCCTTCTGCCCCACCAACACATCTCTTGAAATCTCTTTTTGAAATTTTCCTCTCCGGATGAGAATCTTTTCCTTATGATAGAAATAGTCCAAAAGTTCTTCTCCAGTGTACTTGAGAGCCCGAAGGAGGACGGTGACAGGAATCTTTCGACGTCGGTCGATCCGAACATGAAGGAGATCTTTCTGATCAAATTCGAAGTCAATCCAAGATCCACGGTAGGGAATGATACGGGCATAATAGAAGACCTTTCCACCGCTGTGGGGTTTGATTTGATCCTGATCAAAAAAGACTCCTGGGGAGCGATGGAGTTGACTGACGATCACCCTCTCTGTCCCGTTCACAATAAACGTTCCATTTTCGGTCATGAGAGGAATTTCACCAAAATAGACTTCTTGCTCTTTGACAGCCTTGATGCTCTTGGCTTTGGTCTCCTCGTTCACATCCCAGACGACTAAGCGAACGGTCACCTTGATGGGTGCCGCATAGGTCATCCCTCTCAACAGACATTCCTCTACATCATACTTCGGCTCGGTGAGGCGGTAATTGACGAATTCGAGAGAAGCAGTTTCATAAAAATCTTTGATCGGAAAGACCGTTTTAAAGACCGCTTGAAGTCCAACGGGTCCCCGTTTGTCGGGATCCACATTGGCTTGGAGAAACTGTTCGTAGGATCTCTTTTGAACCTCGATCAGATTGGAGATCTCTAATACTTCTTTAATTTTTGAAAAGTTCTTACGATACCTTCGATAGACAGGGACAACGCTGGCCATAATCGCTCCTCTCCCTTAAATAGAAAGTCTCCTCCCTTTCGGACTTCCGCTCAAGATTCCCTTGTCCTTCTGGGAAGAGACAACAATGTCCCTCGACACTTCTGAATGTTCCCCTACTTGACTTCGACCGTTCCCCCAGCCTCTTCAAGCTTCTTCTTCATCGTGGCGGCTTCTTCTTTTGAAACCCCTTCTTTAACTGGCTTGGGGAAACCTTCGACAAGGTCCTTGGCTTCCTTCAAACCCAATCCGGTCAGTTCCCTGACCACTTTAATCACTTGGATTTTCTTATCACCAAAACCCGTCAGGATGACATCAAATTCTGTCTTTTCTTCAACGGGGGCGGCTTCCGCTCCCCCTCCAGCCCCACCCACTGGCATCGCCGCCACCGCCATCGGTGCAGTGGCCTTGATTCCCAATTTTTCCTCCAGGGCCTTCACCAAATCACGCGCTTCCAACAAAGTTAAACCACTGATCTCTTCGGCAATTTTTTGGATATCTCCCATTTGAAAAATCCTCCTATCTCCATTAGAAATTAGAAAGTGGAAAGTAGATTGTGGAGAGTGGTTAAAAAAACTACCCTCTACCTTCCACTGTCGACACTCCAAGATCATGTTTCAGAATCTGTTTGCTTACCCAGTTGATCCACACGGGCCTGAATGATTCCGAGCACCTGTTGGATCGCATTGTAGATGACCCCTCCGAGTTGACTGGCTGTCCCCTGGATTCCTCCCAGTATCTGACCCAAAAGCACCTCACGTGAAGGCATCGTCGCCAGGGATTTGACCTCTTCAGGAGACGCCACCCTTCCCTGAATTAAACCAACTTTGATCTCGAGGGAGGGCTGTGTTTTGGTGAATTCCGATAATATCTTAGCCAGAAGGACCGGATCTCCGTAAGAAATAGCCATGGCCGTGGGTCCTTCAAAATAGTTATCCAATTTCTCCAAATCCGTCCCTTTGGAAGCCAACTTCATCAAAGTATTTTTGACCACGTGATAGGAGATCTTCTCCTCTCTCAATCGTTGTCTAAGATGATTCATCTGCTCCACATTGAGACCTCGGTAATTGGTCAGGACAACAGCCTGAAACCCCTTCACCTTTCCCCCAAGATCTGATACGACCTGTGCTTTCTCTTTCCGATTCAATGATCTTTACCTCCTCCAATGAAGTCCATCGCTTTTCTTAGGACTTCAAAACACTTCTGACATCGAGTGGATCGATTTTAATTCCAGGCCCCATGGTGGTGGATAAGGCAATGCTCCGCAAATAAATCCCTTTGCTGGTCGGTGGCTTTGCCCGTAGGATGACTTCCAGGAGCGTCTTGATATTTTCTAATAATCGACCAAACCCAAAAGAGACCTTTCCTACAGGGACGTGGACGACCCCGGCCTTCTCCACTTTAAACTCCACCTTGCCTGCTTTGATCTCTTTGGTAGCCCTCTCCAAATCGAAGGTAACGGTTCCCACTTTGGGGTTAGGCATCAATCCACGAGGCCCTAAAATCTTCCCCAATTTACTGACCAAACCCATCATGTCCGGTGTGGCAATGGCTTTGTCAAACTCCAGCCACCCTTTTGAAATTTTCTCAATGAGGTCTTCTCCTCCCACGAAATCGGCACCCGCATCTAATGCTTCTTTCTCTTTCTGACCTTTTGCAAAGACCAATACCCGGACTTTCTTGCCAGTTCCATGTGGAAGGACAACGGTTCCCCGTACCATTTGGTCTGCCTTCTTAGGATCCACCCCAAGGCGGATAGCGAGGTCCACTCCCTCATCAAATTTAGCGTAAGCCGTCTCCAAAAGGAGTTTAACCCCCTCCTCCAGTTCGTACCGTTTGCTTCGATCACCCCTGCCTTTTGCCTCTAAATATTTCTTTCCTCTCGTTGCCATAATCCTCTCTTATACAATCTTTATACAATCTCCAGACCCATGCTTCGAGCTGTCCCCTCAATTGTACGAATCGCACCCTCCATGTCCACAGCGTTGAGATCTTTGAACTTGATCTGTGCGATTTCTCGAATTTGGTCTCTGGTCACCTTGCCCACTTTGTTGCGATTGGGTTCTCCGGAACCTTTCACAATCTTTGCCGCCTTCTTTAAAAGGATTGAAGCCGGCGGAGTCTTGGTCACAAAGCTGAAGGATCGATCTGAATAGATGGTGATCACTGCCGGGATGACCATTCCTTCCTGCCCCTGGGTTCGAGCGTTAAAGACTTTACAAAACTCCATGATGTTGACCCCATGTTGTCCCAGAGCCGGCCCGACCGGAGGGGAAGGGTTGGCTTGCCCTGCCTGAATTTGAAGCTTTACCATTGCCGCAACTTTTTTTGCCATTGTTCACTCCTCAAATGAGGACCATCAATTCTTTTCTACTTGGATAAAATCCAGTTCTACTGGAGTCGCTCTTCCAAAGATAGAGACTAAAACCTTCAATTTCCTTTTTTCAGGTTTGACCTCTTCAATGGTCCCGATAAAGTTGACAAAAGGGCCGTCGATCACTCGAACGCTATCCCCGACACCGAAAGAAACTTTTGGTTTTGCCTTTGAAACACCTTCTTTCATTTGGGACAGAATCTCTTCAACCTCTCCCTCGGAGATGGGGATCGGTTTTGTCCCATCGCCGGCAAAGCCTGTAATCTTGGGGGTATCCTTGACGATATGCCATGTCTCCTCGTTCAATTCCATTTTCACCAATATATATCCAGGGAAGATCTTTCTCTGGGAGGTCTTTCTCTTTCCCTTCACCAATTCCACCACGGTCTCCGTGGGGACTAAAATGTCCGAAAAAAATTCTCCCTTTCCGAGATTTTTAATTCGCTCTTCTAAATTCTGTTTGGCCCTGTTCTCAAAACCCGAATAGGTGTGGACCACATACCACCGTTGTGCCATAATGTTTACCATTTGAATGGGGGAGGAAGCCCATTCCGCCCCTTTTAACTCGTTGCCCTCTTCAATAATTCCTTGATGAGATTTGACAGCCCAGAATCAACAATCCCTAAAAAGATGGCAATGATGAAAACGGCCACCAAAACGACAAGGGTACCCGAAAGGGCATCCTTCCTGGAAGGCCAGGTTACCTTTTTTAATTCGGTTTTAACTTCCCTCAAAAATTGTTTTGCTGCTTCAAATTTCTCTTTAATTGAAAATTCCATCACAACGAATTCCAATACCTACCGTTAGGAAAGCCTCCCTACCGCAGGCAAAGATTAAAAATGGCAGGCCAGGAGGGATTTGAACCCCCATCACCCGGATTTGGAGTCCGGTGCTCTATCCGTTAGAGCTACTGGCCTGTATCCTCTGACTTATAGCATATAGGCTTATAGCCCGTGGTTTGACTTTTCCGGACCTCCTCACGATCAACGATCACTTTGTTTCTTTATGAACGGTATGTTTACGACAGAACCGGCAATACTTTTTGAACTCCAGCTTATCCGGAGTGGTTCGTTTATTTTTAGTCGTAGAATAGTTTCTCCGTTTACACTCTGTACAGGATAAAGTTAAAATATTCCTCATCGAATACTCCTAAACAGGAAGCGTGCCGTCTCCACATTGTTCATTCGAGGACATCACTGATGACGCCTGCACCCACGGTACGACCCCCCTCCCGAATCGCAAACCGCAACTCCTTCTCCATCGCAATCGGCGTAATCAACTCCACCGTCAACGCCACATTGTCCCCAGGCATCACCATCTCCACCCCCTCAGGCAATACCGCCACCCCCGTCACATCCGTCGTCCGAAAATAAAACTGAGGCCGATACCCATTAAAAAACGGCGTATGCCGACCCCCCTCCTCCTTCGTCAAGATATAGGCCTCCGCCTTAAAGTTCCGATGAGGCGTAATCGACCCAGGCTTGGCCACCACCTGACCCCGCTCCACCTCCTCACGCTTCACCCCTCGAAGTAACACCCCAATGTTGTCCCCCGCCTGACCCTGATCCAACGTCTTACGAAACATCTCCACCCCGGTACACACCGTCTTGAGCGTAGGCCTGATCCCTACCACCTCCACCTCATCGCCCACCTTGATCACCCCACGCTCCGCTCGCCCCGTCACCACCGTCCCCCGCCCCGATATCGTAAAGACATCCTCCACCGGCAGCAAAAACGGCTTGTCTATCTCCCTCACAGGCTCCGGGATAAACGTGTCCACCGCATCCAACAACTGCCAAATCCCCTTACACCACTGACACTCCGCCTTCCCACACCCACACTCCAATGCCTTGAGCGCACTGCCCCGAATCACCGGCGTGTTCTCCCCAGGAAAATCATACCCCGAAAGCAACTCCCGTACCTCCAACTCCACCAAATCCAACAACTCCGGATCCTCCACCATATCCACCTTGTTCAGAAACACCACGATATAAGGCACCCGCACCTGCTTCGCCAACAACACATGCTCCCGCGTCTGGGGCATCGGCCCATCCGCCGCCGATACCACCAAAATCGTCCCATCCATCTGCGCCGCACCCGTGATCATATTCTTGATATAATCCGCATGACCCGGACAATCAATGTGCGCATAATGACGCTTCGCCGTCTCATACTCCACATGCGCAATCGCTATCGTCAACCCACGCTCCTTCTCCTCCGGCGCCTTGTCTATCTGATCAAACGCCATATAAGAAGCTAAATTCTTCGTCGCCAAAACCCTCGTTATCGCTGAGGTCAACGTCGTCTTCCCATGATCCACATGACCAATCGTCCCCACGTTCACATGCGGCTTCGTCCTCTCAAACTTCGGCTTCGACATGGCTCAAACCCTCCTTATCTTTCGAAAAGACCGCTCAATCCACCTTTTCCTTTGGAGCCCACGATCGGACTTGAACCGATGACCTCTTCCTTACCAAGGAAGTGCTCCACCGACTGAGCTACGTGGGCCAAAAATAAAGAAAAACCTGTCAATTATAGAAAGACAGGCTGGCCGAATTATTAGAAGATAAATCAACAATATAATTTTATCACAATGGAGCGGGAAACGGGGATCGAACCCGCGACCCTCAGCTTGGAAGGCTGATGCTCTGCCAACTGAGCTACTCCCGCCTTTGAATAAGAAACAATCTTTACCACCAATAAATGATATCCAAACACTGAATTTTCTTTTACCCTATATTTAAGTCAAAACTCTTCCTGGGAAGATCAAACTTTCTACCTGTCATGTCTTACAGAGGTAGACAATGAACCACGCTTACGGTGTTTGTATTATTCAATGTGAATTTAATAAAAGGTTTAATGGTTCATACAATCGCCCGCTGGCAAGCCTGGTGGAGAGGGGAGGATTCGAACCTCCGAAGGCATCGCCAACAGATTTACAGTCTGTCCCCTTTGGCCGCTCGGGAACCTCTCCGACTCTAAATCCTCGTTTTTTTGATTGAACATTTCCTCCTGGTACAGAAAAAGACTGGAAAATCAATGAGTTACATTAGTGGAATAAGGATCATAAAGAATTTAACCTATTATAAATAACAAAATAATTTATTTTTGTCAAGAACTTTTTTTCAAAAAAGGAAATAATTTCTTGATTCTAACTCATCTTATTAATATACTATATTTCAGTTTCTCTCAGAATTCAAATCTACCATGTGGATGTCCACCCTGAAAAAATTTGGAATATTCCTTTCAACCATTTCAATCGCTCTGTCTTTCTCTCTTGTTTATCCAACTTCAATTTCCTCTCAGGATTCTTTCCATAAAAAGATTATCCTTAAGGGATTCGATGATATCCCGCTCACCCTTGAGAGTAAAATGCCTTACAGTCCTAAAAAAACCTGTGGGGGTTGCCACAATTATGATCAAATTACCAATGGTTACCATTTCCAGCAAGGCCGGACCGATGGAACTGGTAAAATCGTGATCAGTGATACATTTGATCCCCAATATCCTTGGAGTTTGTCCTCAGGAATGTATGGAAAGTATACGGTAGCCTCTATGGACTCAAGCCAATTGGCTAAAAAGATTAATCAAAATCCGTCTGAAATTGACAAATCCTCTTTCTTTTTCGTTCAGTATTGCGGAGCCTGTCACCCAGGAGGGGGGTGGGGTGAATATGATCGAAAAGGTCACCCCTACTATAACGAAGAGAGTAAGAAATTGGGTTATGAAGATTCAGGTGAAAGTCCCTTGTCGGATGGCGACTATACCCCGATTAGTAATGGGATTGCCAATTATGGAGCTCCTTGGGACCAAAGTGGTGTAAGCGAGGCCGACTGTCTCATCTGCCATTTAAAGGAGTATCAATGGAAAGAACGGGGCCTGACTCTGAGAGGAAAGTTCTTTAAATATGGGCCTACGGTAGGAACTGGATGGGCGAATATTAAACTCTCTCAGGATGAATCTGGAAATTCAAAAGTGGATGAGGTGACAGTGGATTATACTAAAAAAGACGTGGCCGATTTCGAAAACCTTCACCTCCAGATTGTGAGAAGACCTCCTGACGAAAATTGTTGGTTCTGTCATGCCATGGCCGATGGGAAAAGAAGAGGCCGTCAATGGAGTCCAGAGACAGATATCCATAAGGCTAAAGGTCTCCACTGCCTCTCCTGTCATCCGGGTGACAAGGAGCATAATTTTGCAAAAGGGAATACCATCCAGGAGACAGTAAGAAACGATTTGAACAACACCATGTCTTCCTGCGAAGACTGCCATTATAGAGGCAAGGATAAGAAAGCGCCAAGATATAAGCATCCCTTCTCCCCACGTCATTTGAAACTGATCGCCTGTCAAACCTGCCATATCCCCTTTCAGACCACTTCAGCAGACCTCGTTTATGACTGCGCCTCAACGGGATGGACCTTCATTTATGATACCTCAAAATTTCTCTCCAATGATCCCCTGGATCCCAAAAAATCAATCCCTGGAGTGGACCCGAATATCTGGTATCCTGCTATGACGAAATGGAAGGGTAAAATCGTTCCTGTCAAATCATTAGCGGTCATCTATTGGGGAGATCTGGATCCAAAGACCAATGTGGTAAAACCGATCTCCCTTTGGAAGGTACAGGAATTGAAAAAGCCTCCTCTCAAAGATGACAATGGAGATGGGATTCCTGAAGTGAATTCTCTTGATGAAATCAAAGTCTTCTTAAAGGCATTGAAGGAAAGGGATAAATTTGGAAATCCTGTGGCCTTTCATCCTGTTTTGATGAAAGGCGGGTTTCTTTATCAGTTAGATAAAAAAGGGGAGGTGGAAAAGTTCAAACACGAGCAGGCCGAAGTCCTTGACTTCTCTCTCAGCCATAATGTGATATCGGGTCCGGATGTCATCGGCGCCCGGGGTTGCAAGGAATGCCACTCTAAAAAATCTTCCTTCTTCTTAAGAAAAGTCCTTATAGATCCTCACGATGAGAAGGGGAAACCCGTTTATATTGAAAACTGGGAACGTCTCGGGATCGATAAAGAAAAATTGAGCCGACTTTTAATGGATCAGTAATTTTTTAGCGAAAAGACCTCATTAGGGATGACCCAAAGAATCCTCCCACTGATCCACGGTTAGGTTGAATGGCCTGTCCTCTTGATTCCGGAACGGGAGACAATCTCCTCTCTGGCAAGGATGGCCTTCCAGCAAAGGCTTTTCCCTCCTGACGCTGAAGGAGGGATGGGAGAGAATTGGATTGCCCTGCTCTTCCAAAACGATTTTGATTCACATCGGCCGAGGCATTCCTCTGTTGACTTTGTTGAACTGGATTTGGACTTTCAACCCTTGTTCTTTCACTCGGTGGAAGGGGAATTGGATTCCTTCGCTCAACATTTTCCTTAACAGAGTTGGGCTGCCCAGCTCTTTCAAATCGATCTCGATTAATTTCAGGCGAAACATTTCCCTCCATTCTCCCCTGGAATTTTTTTGGCTCTTTATCATTCGGTTTTTTTGTCATGACAGGAGGAACAATCGGCATATTTTTATTTTTACTGCTTTCTTGGTTAAGAGCCTGGTTCTCTCCTCTTCCTCTTTCTCTTGTGGGAACCGGAGGTGAACCTCTTTTCACTAAATTTCCCTGAGGAGGCTCTGCTGGACGATTAGACCGTTCAATCCCTTCAACTCGATTTCGAACGGGTTCACTGATCGTTTTCTTCTCAGGAGCTTCAGTGAATCGCCTCTGATCAATAACTTTAGGACTTCTCTCCACAAGAGGGATATCTCTCCCCCAATCCTTGGATGAAGAGATTCTTGTCGGTTGGGCCCTTTCAAGAGCTTCTCTAATTGGGCGTGATGGAGTTTTCTTCCCATCTAAGAAAACAGGCTTTTCTCCTGGGGGGCCTGATACCTTGACAGAATTCAGGAATGGATTCTCCGCTTGGGTTATCCTCACTGGATTTCTTCTAAAAAAAGAATCTCTACGTACTGTCACCACAGAATCCTTGACTCGAGCATTGACATAAACATTTTTCTGAATGTTGATATTCACCTGGTTGATATTTACACTATGAGGACCATAGTAACGATGTCCATAATAAATTTCACCTGGAGCAAGCGGAACCCATGAAACATGAGTTGAGCTGATATGCCACGCCACTGCACCTGGATGCCAAATGGTAGCATGACGAAACGGGGGCACCCAAGCCCACCCATGATTGTGGATGTAAACCCATCTTCCATAATGGAAAGGAACCCATCCCCATGGTTCCTGAGGAACCCAGCAATAAACTCCCCTCCTCCATGCCCAGTGACCATACCGGAAAGGTGCCCACCCAACAACTACTGTTGGAACCCACACATATTGATATTCAGGGGTATAAACCCATCGGCCATTCCCTTCCATCTCATATCCATAGGGTTCAAGATCAGGGGGGATAAACTTTTGGACATATCGTCTTTGAAAAAGCTCATTATCTCTTGCTTCATTCCATTGATCCCAAGCATCCCTTCCATAAAGTTGAGCCACCTCTGCATAGCCCCCTTCTTTAGCAATAAGAGTTTTCCCTTGGGTTAATGGAATGGGTCTTCCATCTCTATTAAATTCAACACTACCTTCCAGAACAGAAATTTTTGCTTCAGAGGAAGTAAGATCCACCCTAAATCTTGATGGAACATAAGCTGAAAGAACCCCGTAAGGGAGATCAATATACAAAGAGAGAGCCTCTCCAGTGATTGGGTGGTGATTCACATAAGTTTTCCCTTCCAACTGATTGAGATGAATGAATGACTTTCCTTGATCGAAACTTAAGGCAATAATATCTATCTGTGACTCTTCTCCTGCCCTCACATAGGTGCCATTTTTTAGTTGAAGTTCCACCCTCCCATCCCGCTCGGTCATAATTCGGTCTCCATCAGTGATGGGGAAATTGACCGAAGCATCTGCCCATTCCTCTGCATCCTTTGTCTGGATGAGCACCTGACCTTGAACAAGACTGATTCTGCCTCCCCCCAACTCTGGCTCTGCAGAAAAGGATGCCATAACGCGAAGAGATAGCAAAAAGATCAGGATAGAACCTAAAATAGCAACCTTCATTTTATTCATGTGGATCACATCATCTCTTTTTTGTCTTTTGTCTATTTAGACGAAGAAGATGTGGAAATATTCAAAACTTATGGATTTTATTTTTCCAAGAAGGGGAACCCTAAAGAAAATTCTTGTAGGGGCGGCCCTCTGCGGCCGCCTAATTCAGGGTCTGAGCTGTAATTGGACACCATAGGAGCCCACAGAGGGGCTCCCCTACTTTTTTCCCAATTTAAGAATTTTATTTTTCCAAGAGGACTTTTTGAAAGGCATCAGAATGATGTTGAAGAATATTCCCTGACCGGCTGCGCCAGAATTGGTAGTTATGTCCAGACTTTCCATTAAAAGGTTGTACAGAAATCTGATGGCTTTGTTCCTTCAACAGCCTCTCAAAATTTTTATTCCCTTCTGTAATCCCGTCAAACCCTTCCTTCGATCCATAATCAAAATAGAGCCAGTAGGGTAGCTGGTTTATTCCCTTCTTTTTGATCAGGGTCAAGGGATTGTTGGCCTGGATATGTTTCGGGTCAAGAGAAGAACTGGAAGGAAATTTATTAGGCTCAAGACGGCCGAACACCTCTAAAAATTCCGGAAGAATCATCTTCAGCATCCACTTATCTTGAAGGAGTTCGATGTCGAGAAGCCCGCTCTGGCTGCTAATAGACTGGAAAAGATGGGGATATTTTAGCCCAAGTT
The DNA here is from genome assembly GCA_963820625.1 of uncultured delta proteobacterium. Classification (GTDB taxonomy): domain Bacteria; phylum Desulfobacterota; class BSN033; order BSN033; family UBA1163; genus CAWGAV01. The sequence continues at coordinate 99,107 of CAWGAV010000007.1, read as the reverse complement.
TTATCGCTCCGAATCCCCCCATTGAAATACCACCTAAGCCCCTTCTTCGAAGAAGCCTCTCCCTGTATGGAGATTGAGACTCGATGTACTGCAGAAGTTCAAGAAAATAGGATTCATGTTTTCCCAAGGCTCCCGGCTTCATATAGAGAAAAGGAAAGAGCGAATAGTTCAAGGCCTCTCCTGGGTGGAAATCATCACAAGCCTTCCGATTCTTTGTTTCAGGGAAAAGCCTCTTCCCCTCATTCTCATCGGTATAAAATCCATTGTCTCCATCTGGAAGGATGATGACCATTTTCTGGATGGGATGAAATGGATCGTTCAGGTTCCCTTTGGGACGAAGGTTGTGAGAAACAATCTCTTGAGCAATCTCCTTCGGGGAATAATCTCCCTTGGCGATGCCTCCATATTGTGAGAGCTCTTGAAACCGCATCTCCACCGATTTTTCAAACTCTCGATAAGTCCGATTCTTCGAATCCATCATCGCATAGGCGATGGCAGCAATATCTTCATGGAGGAGCCAATGATATTCTTCCTCCTTCACTTCACAAAGGAGTCTCTTTGCTTTTTCAGGAGAGTGGACTTTCCACCAAACTCCTGTTCGGTGAAAGTTATATCCATGGAGAAGAAAGAGAACTGGATATTTAACGCTTAGATTCTGGAAAAAATCTTCTGGTAGGATGAGGAAGAACCCTTTCTCCTTATTCAATATGGTAGAAAAAAAGGTCTCATATCGAACCAGGTATTGATACTTTTGGGATGGCTTTGGAGAAAGGAGGTAGGAAAGCTCGGGATCTTCAGAACAGCAGGGGGATTGAGCACTGGAAGCTCCCATAGATCCCATGAAGAGGACAAAGACACAAAGCCACCACCCCATGAAACCAAACTTTCTTGAAGCTTTCATCAAAACCAATATATCTTCAAAGAAGATCCATTACAACCATAAACGATTCTTCTTCACCCCCATTAGAAAAATGAATCAAACCATTAAAATCATTTGCTCATTACTTTTAATTGGTTTAAATTAATAAAACAGGGTGGGGCCATAAATTAGAATATTTCTCCTGTCTAAAACCTTGGAAGGTTGTCATAGAGGAATAGAATCATAAATTGATAAAGGAGAAAAAGATATGGAAAGAGGTTTGGTGGCAATGGAGGCGATCTTCAATCCAAGGTCTGTTGCAATCATCGGGGCTTCAGACAATCCAAGCAAATTAGGGTTTCATGTGATGAAAAGTCTGACTCAAGGAAGATATCCGGGTAGAATTTATCCGGTCAATCCAGGAAGAGATGAAATCCTGGGAATTAAAACCTATCCCTCCCTTGCCCAGGTCCCTGATACCGTTGACTTATCCATCATCGTCCTCCCAGCTGATCAGGTGCCCAAAATAATAAAAGAATGTGAAGAGAAGAGTGTTAAGGGAATCGTTCTCATCACCGCTGGATTCAAAGAAATTGAAGATAAAAGAGGAGAGCGTTTACAGAAAGAGATAACCGAACTGGCAGACCAATTCGGCATCAGGGTCATCGGCCCGAATACCTTCGGGATTGTAAACCTCCATCTTCCTATTAATGCATCCTTTACACCGGAATTTTCCTTGATGGAAAAAGGGGGAATCAGTTTCGTCAGCCAGAGCGGGGGAATGTCTCACCTGATGGCTTTTCTATCTCTACAAAACAAAGTTGGATTCAGCAAAATCATCGGGTTAGGAAATCGCTGTAATGTCGATTTTGCGGAGATGGTGGAATACTTAATCCAAGATTCTCAAACCAAAGTGATTGCTATGTATATGGAAGGAATTGATCATCCAAAGAGATTGATGGAGGTGGCTAAAAGAGGAAATCGAGAAAAGCCTATTCTCGCTTACAAGGTCGGACGTTCCTCTACCAGTGATAAGGCCTCGCAGTTTCATACCGGTTCCCTCGCAGGAAAACATGAGATCTACGAAGGTGCTTTTAAACAGGCCCGGATTTTAACGGTTGGAAGTTCAGAAGAACTTCTCGATGCGGCAAAGGCTTTGACCATGTGTCCACTCCCCGAAGGAAACAAAGTGGCTGTGCTCTCAGGCCAGGCTGGACCTGGAATGGCAGCCTGTGATGTCTGCGAGATGGAAGGGCTACTGATCCCTCCTTTTTCAACAAAAACCCAAAAGAGGGTGGAAGAATTGCTTCCTCCTCTTGCCATCAGGACAAATCCTGTGGATATGGGACCCGCCTGGTATGACTCAGGGGCAATCAAAGGAATCGTGCAGACCGTTCTGGGAGATAAAAATATTGATGCCCTCATCTTATGCATCATGTTTGCATCGGCCAATCGAGCCGCTGTCGGAATTTTAACTGATCTACTACTGGAGAGAAAAACCAATAAACCGATCCTATGCTGTTTTTCTTCCCCTGCAGGAATCTGGGATGATGAAATCAAACAGCTTGAAGGATCAGGTATCCCAAATTATCCCACCCCGGAAAGGGCAGCCAAAACACTCGTCAATCTTTTTCGGTTTAAAAAGATGGGAGAGTAGGAGAGCCTTGAGGAAGAAGAATGGATTTTTTTAATTCCCTTCTGATACGGATCACCTTGGCAGTTATTGGAGGGATCTTCTATGCCTTTCTGACCTATATGATCGTCATGTTTCTTAATCTTTCTTCTGAATTGGTCACCCTCGCTGCAATCTTTGTCTACCTTTTTTACCTAAGCTCAAGGCTTCTTCTCCTCTTTTCCGGGATCGACTCACCCTATTATTCAAGAAGAAGAAAAGGGTCTTCCCAAACACCCACTGTAAAAAATTCTTTCTATGACACTGCTCAATGGGTTGGAAAATTCTATCACAATCATGACATGGTTCTTTTTGTTTTTCTGGGTATCTTATCCATTGTTTTTCTCCTCTCCCTCGCCATGGATGGGTTAGGGAGTAAACCTTTTGGAAATACGATTCAAAATCTCTGGAATGCCTTCCTCCCTTTACCCTGATGTCCATTCACCCAATTAAAACTATTGTGTTTACAAATGTCTCAAAAAAGTTTTTGATTTATATTAAGCTTTTTAATATAATGATTAAAAAGATATTTGATGACTAAAAGGACTTCCTGGGAAGGACTATGTAGAAGATATCTATGAAATGATTGGGAAACATAGCCGAAAGTAAAACAAATGGATGGTGATTTTTTCAATCTAATGGATGAGAGATGGATAAAGTCTGGCGATCTCATGATTGAATTGCCCAGCTTTGAAAATGGATTCCAGAAAGAGAAGAAAAGATACCGACAAGAAATATGGGACTATGTTCAGTATCGTGAAAGTCTTGTGAAATAGCCTCCTGCCAACGAGAAGATAAAAATGGGCATCAGCCTGAATCACGGATAATCGATCATCAACAGAGAACATGGCAGATTACAATCTCTGGATGAGATAAATAAAGGCAGGAAGCCGGCTTTCGGTTTTTAATTTAAGAAATCTCCTCAATAGCTCCCTTTTGCTTTCCTTATCTCTCACTCCTTCATCCATGAGGGGTGACAGATAGACAGCCCCTTTGTGGCGAGAGAGATTTAATCTGTTCCTGGTCAACTCTAAAAGAGAAGGCAAATGACCTGGAGGAAGGTCTTTTCCAAAAACAAAGTTCGAAGTCACTTCGATCTTTTCATACCTTCTATTGATATCTAAACTTCGATTAAAAGCCTCCTGAACCTTTTCAACAGAAACAGGCTTCTTCAATGCCTTCAAGGTCGTTGGATCATTCGACTCAAGTCCAATGTTGATATAGGTAGAAAAAGGGAGGCTGTTGAGTGACTCAAAGACTCTTTCTTCGGAATGGATCATGGAATCGACGCTCCCAAAAAGAAAAAGACAGGTTCCTCTAAGATAAGAGCGTTCAAGTCCAAATATTTCGTAGGCGTTTCTTGCGCCCAACTCAAGGAGCTCTTGGCCGGCGGAAAGAGCGTCATGCTGTCCCAAAAAAATGGCATTATAGTTTTGAAGATCCTGGCCATAAAACCTTTTTAAGTTCTTAATCTGTTCCATAATGTTTCTGGGAGTACGAGGAGCGAAATCTTGTCCTGTCTTCACTTGACAAAAGCCGCAGTGATACAGGCATCCATCCGCTATGATGATGGGGATCACTTCATAGTCCACATGTCGGGTATCAGGGGGAAGGACGGTTACCTGCCCCCCGATGAGATGATGTAATTGTTCGGATTTCCACCTTAGGGCTTTTTCATCGTTTTTGACGATAGGAGTTAGAAAATCTCTGAGGCTCTTTGGATTAATTCCCGGAACCAGTTCTTTTATTTTAGTCTTAAGCAATTGCCAGGACTTCATGGCAGAATTTACGGCATCGCCGCCAAAAGGATTGTTGCCAATAATGGAGTTACTTGGATAGGAAAGACATGGGAAATAATACTCACCAAAGTAGTCGTAAACATCCTTATAATCACCGGCAGAGTAATATATCCAATCATTGCCAACGGTCCGCTTCAGCCACTCTGCGGGATGAGGCCAGTTCTGACCGATTCCTTGAATATATTTGATCTCTCCGCTCAGATTAAATTGATAAATGTAATCTGGAGCTTTTATCTCTGAAAAAAGGCCATAGCGAATTGGAAAACTGACCTTGGAGAACTCCCTCGATCCTTCTTTCTTAAGAGTGATGATGAGATCATTCAGTTGATAGGATTCCATAAGATAGAGGGTGCGTAATTTTAGACCAGTTTAAACTCAATAGGGTGGTTTTTCAAGCCCCTCTTTTATGGTGTAGACACAAAGCGATAATGTCCAGATTGTGCAAAGTGAAAATGTCCGGTTGATCTTGAGACAGCATCCTCCTTCTTAGGGTAAGAAGGGCTCTGAGGAGGGCAGGATTAGAGGGGACATGTAAAATAGGGACACATCCCATTTATTTGAGCCGGCGTAATCTAGACAGTAGTTCACTAATACTCTTTCTTAGGGGACTCCCCAGTATTTAACCTTATTGCTTATAACTCCCTGACTGCCAAACATTTATCGAGTACGGACGCCCCTTGCAATCTCCACATTTCCTTATTCTTTAACTCGAAACTTCGACATCATAAAATTAACATTTTATCTGAGAATCCTGATGACCATTAGGAAAAAATGGGATGTGTCCCTATTTTATTAAATATTTTGGAACCAAATCCTTTCCAAGTTGTCTTTAATACTAAAATCCAAAAAAAGGAGGGTTTTACAATGAAAAGGTTAATCGTTTTAATTACTCTCATCTCATTTATTTTTTCTATCCAAATAGGCTATGCGGCACCACTGACCAGTACTCTCAAGGATCAACAGGATGTGGCGGTCACTATCTACAATTCGAATGTGGGGTTGGTGAAGGATACTCGACTCATTGATTTTAAACCTGGAATCCATGAACTAAAATTCATGGATGTGGCGGCAAAGATTGACTCTACAACCGTCCACATCAAATCCCTGATCAATGAATCGAGTCTCAATGTCTTAGAACAGAATTATGAATACGATCTTCTCAGCCCACAGAAACTTCTTGAAAAGTTTGTGGGACAGAAGGTCCAACTCGCCACCATCAACCCTGAAACCAAAAAAGAAGAAATTATTGAGGCTACCTTACTCTCCACCCAGGGCGGAAATATTTTTCAAATAGGAGACAAGATTCATATTGGCCATTATGGACAGATTCTTCTCTCAAAAATTCCTGAAAACTTCATCCCTCAACCCACATTGGTGTGGATGCTGGAGAATAAACTTTCAAAACCTCAGAAGTTGGAGGCTTCTTACCTCACCTCAGGGATTAACTGGAAAGCTGACTATGTGGCAGTCTTGAACAAACTGGACACCATGACCGATTTAACAGGTTGGGTGACGATCGATAACCGGAGTGGCGCCACTTACCAAAATGCCCTTTTGAAACTGGTGGCTGGGGATATCCATCGGGTTCAAGGGGAGATGCAGATGGATTACGCAAGGGCCAAAATGGCTGCCAAGGAAGCTGCTAGCCCACAGTTTAAAGAAGAATCTTTCTTCGAATACCATCTCTATACTTTGGACCGGAGGACGACAGTCAAAGACAATCAGACCAAACAGATGACCCTTCTCGATGCCAATCAAGTGCCTCTTAAGAAACTCTTTATCTTTGCAGGCTCGCCTCAATACTACTATTATCAAATGAATCAAGGCTCAAATAAGCAAAAGATTGGAGTTTTTCTTGAGCTTGAGAATACTAAAAAGAATAATCTCGGAATTCCTCTTCCTAAGGGGACGATTCGGGTCTACAAAGAGGACAAGGATGGAAGTCTCCAGTTTATTGGAGAAGATCGAATTGACCATACCCCAAAGGACGAAAAATTTAAGATCAAGATCGGTGAGGCCTTCGACGTGGTCGGAGAGAGGATTCAAACGGATTACAAACGTTTGGGCTCCAATCTCTTCGAGGTGGCCTTTGAGGTGAGTTTAAGAAATCACAAAAAGGAAGATATTAAGGTGTTAGTGGAAGAACCGATTCCTGGCGACTGGGAAATGCTTTCAAACACCCATCCCTTTGAGAAACTGAGTGCCCACTTAATCCGTTTCGATGTTCCCGTTGCTAAGGATAAGGAAGTAAAAGTGAAATATAGAATTCATTTTAAATATTAAAAGTCTTAGAGTCTTAGGGTCTTAGGGTCTTAATTGGGTCTTAGAGTCGTAAGGGTCTTAGTCAGTCTTAGCATTTGCCATCGAGCTCATATGACTATCTATGACCCAGTGACTCAATGACTTTTTAGATAACCGGCTTTTGTTTCTCTTCCAGCCCTCTCTTTTCATTGACCGTCCAGAGGATCGCCATTCCGACAATGAAAAAGAGGAGGACGGAAAGAATGCCCGATTGGACACTTCCTGTGATCGCAATCAGAATTCCGTAGATTAGTGGTCCAAAAACAGAAGCAAATTTCCCTGAGACGGCAAAGAAGCCAAAAAACTCAGCGCTGTTGGTGTCAGGAGTAAAGATTCCCTGAAGAGAACGTGAGGCTGCCTGGCTTCCGCCCATCACGATCCCTGCCAGAACCCCTAAAATCCAGTATTCTGTCTTTGGATCCCAGATGATTCCCAACCGAAACGCCCAGATGACAATGAGAGACCAGATTCCTAAGGAGATCATCACCGCCTTCTTATTCCCGATGGCATCTGCTAAAAATCCAAAAATGAGAGAACCGAAAAATGCGATTCCTTGAATCATCAAAAAGAAGAGGATGATCTCGCCAGTCTCCATCCCTAACACTTGAGCACCAAAGATTGAAGCCATGATGATGACCGTCTCGATTCCATCGTTGTAAATAAGGTAGGCTACCAGAAATTTTGTCAATTCTCTGAAGGTTTTAATCCGCTGAAAAGTATGTTGGAGGCGTTGATAACCTTCACTGAAATAACTCTTTCCGAGAGAGGGAGGCGTCTTTTGTGCCCTCTCTCTTAAAAATAGAAAAGTGGGAAGAGAAAAGATCAGCCACCAAAAAACCACAGAGAGAAAACAATCCTGAACAGTGAAATATCCAACGGGGAATCCAAGCCAATCTGGATATTTCAGCATGATCAAGTTGATCCCCAGAAGGGCTCCCCCTCCGATATACCCTAATGCCCATCCCAGACCCGAGATCCGACCAATGTTTTGATCGGTCGAGATTTCTGGAAGAAAGGCGTTGTAATAGACGTTACCACCGGCGAAACCGATATTGGCGATGATGAAGAAGATCGCTCCTCTCCAATAGTTGCCTGCATGAACAAAATAGAGGAGGCCAGTGAATAGAATAGCGGTGTAGCAGAAACCCATCAGAAAACGCTTCTTGGAAGCTGAGGCATCTGCCACGGCGCCTAAAAAAGGAGAGAGCACCGCTGAGATGGCCATGCTGAGGGCCACGGAAAAAGTGAAGAAGGAGGCACCGTGGAGACGAAATCCGAAAAATTCGACTCCTCTCTCTCCCCCTGCTACGATCGTGGCAAAATATTGATTGAAGATGACGGCGAGAATAGTGGTGGCAAAAGCAGAGTTGGCAAAATCATACATTGCCCAGCCGAAGATCTCTCGTTTTTGAACAGGCATATTGAAGCCGGAAATGTTGCTGGGTAAGGGTAAGGAAGCCGGTTTGGTTTAAGGTCAAAAGGGGAGGTGTAAGAATTTAAGGACCAATGACGTAACCCTTCAACGAAACTGGCATCTTAACCTTAACCCTTGACCAAAGACTGTTTTTCGGCGGCAGTAAATGCCGCCGCTACACTCTATGCTCCATGCTCTTTGCTCTATAGGATTTCAGACCGTCCTGATTTCCTGCCGCATAAAGGCGAGATAGCAGACCCCAAAACAGAGAACGGTGATGGCCACAATAGAAATTAAATGGGGAATGACGATGACGAGGCTCTGTAATAGTGGAAGTGGATTTTGAAATCGGGACAAAGAAAGTCTTTCCAATGGTCCCATCAAGATCAGGGATTGGGTGGTCTTTCGCATCGGATCGAGGATGATCGTGGTGGCATCGCTGTAAAGGGTCATCGGAGAGAAGAGAGAAATCATCCTCTGTATCCGCTCATGTTTGATCAACATTTGTGGATCCACCCCGGCCCCACTTTGACTGATCGGAGCTATGGCATCGGCTAGAAAACCTGCCCCCAAACTGACAAAGAAGGAGAAAAATATCCACACGGCTAAAGAGGCCAGAGCAGAGGTAGCTGTGCTCCGAAAGACTACGGAAAATAAAATCGATATCCCCAACCAGAAGGCGATGTAGAGGATGCTGGTGATGAGGTAGATGGCAAGACGCCAGACCTCCTCCGAACCTGGCACCACTCCGATTAATCGAATGCCAAGGCCTGAGATGATGAGGACAATGGCCACCAATACAATGGCAATGACGGCGACACCGGCTAAAAATTTAGCATTGATGATCGAATCACGATAAATGGGTTGCGAGACCAGTTTGCTCAATGTCCTTGAAACCCGTTCCCGATTGATAGAATCGAAACCCAGGAAGATACCGATCAGGGGACCGAAAAAGCCAATGAACTGAACAAAAGAGAAAAGTTTTCCTGTCGAGGTAAAAAGCCACAAAAAAAGGAGGGTGGGTTTCGCCATGCCTTTCGATTCCTCCTGGATGCTCATGCCCACCATCGACGCAATGATCACACCCACCATCACGATCAACGCCGAAATCAGGAGAAACCGTATGCTGCTGAAGTGGTCCTCCATCTCTTTTCTAAATATAGTGAAGATCCCGTACAATTTAGGCCTCCTTAAAGTACTTCATGTAAATCTCTTCAAGCGTATAATCTTCTTTATCCACACCCAGCTTCTTCTTGGCCAATTCTTCAATGGGACCCATGGCTACCAGATCTCCTTTGATCATGATTCCGACTCGATCGCAAATCCTCTGAACCTGATCCAGAAGGTGTGAGGAGAGAAAAATGGTGATATTTTTTTCTCGACTAAGGGAGTGGATGAGGTCGAGCATCCGATTCGTCCCGTCAGGATCCAGGCCGATGGTCGGTTCATCCAGGAAAATGAGTTTGGGTTCTTTGATCAGAACCTCCCCAATTCCAAGGCGCTGTCTCATTCCCTTCGAATAAATCCCAACCTTCTTCCCCGCCTCTTCAAAAAGACCGACCACTTTGAGCGATTCGTCAATCTTCGCAGAAGAAATCTTATCGGGGATTCGGTTCAGCCTGGCGATATATCGAAGATTTTGCCTGGCATCCATATCATCATAAAACCCGACATTCTCAGGCAGATATCCAACCTTCTCCTTGACGTGGAAAGGATCCCGTGTTGGATCGAATCCAATGACTCTGACTTTCCCTGAGGTGGGTTCAGTGAGCCCCAGGAACATGAGTATGGTGGTGGTTTTCCCTGCCCCATTCGGACCGAGGAACCCAAAGACCTCTCCCTCACGGATTTTGAGATTGAGATCATTCACTGCTATCTGATGACCATATTTTTTGGTCAGTCCTTCAGCTTCAATGATGGCCTGGTTTTCCACTTTAACGTCTCCCCAACCAGATGAATAACGCACTCAATCCGGCAATCACAAAGATAATGATGCCGATTCCGATCCAACCCCATGCGGTAGAGGCCTTTACTGTCACTCTGAATTCAATGGTCTTATCCGATTTTTCTCCATTTACCATGACGCCTACGGAATAATCTCCGACCAGAGCTTGTTGGGCAGGTTTGACCGTGACCTCCACCTGTTTCAAAGCATTGGGTTCTAAAGCATCAATCTTTTCAGGTTTGAAAGTCACCTCCCAATTTTCAGGTTTAAAGGAGGAAAAGGTGATATTTCGATTGACAGCAGAACCCGTATTCTTGACAAAGAGGGAAAGGTTGGCTGGTTTTCCTGGCATGGCCTCCAAGGAGAGGATCCCCGAAGGTGTCCCAGCATCAAGTTTATAAATACCTGTCAAGGCCACCATCAATTTTACTTCCGCTTTCTTATCGCCTGAACTAATCCTCACCAGAATGGGATATTCTCCGGACAGGGCATCTTTTGGAGGGGTGACTTCCACCGCCACGGTTTGGCTCTGTGCTCCCTTGATGCGGAGGCTGGAGATCTGCTTCGCTTCATAAGCGGGTTTGAAGTTGATCTCCCATTTCTCCGGTCCCATAGCGGCAAGGTTCAGGGTACGATCACTCTCACTCTTATTCATCACTTCAATAGAGAATTCGAACCTCGCATCCGTCTGGCCTCTTAACACAGGATAAGAGGTGGTGATCTGGATATCATCGGCTCCTGTGATTCGCTCCTGGACGTCCACAGTCAGTTTGTGAGTGAAGGTGAATTTTCCATCTGAGGTCTGAGCATCAAATTGGAAAACATAGGTTCCCACCCCTACTGTTTTATCGGGTTCCAAATTCAGAGCCAGATTTTTTGTCTTCCCATTAGGGACATATATCCCGGTGATCAGATAACTGGCTCCTTTCAACTGTGCCCTCCATCCCTTTGGGACTGTCGAGATCTTCACATCGATTGTCTCGTCCGTCCGTCCCTTGTTCTCTAAAATCAGATCCATCCTCACCGCCTCTCCCTTTGAGACGATTACCCCGGAGAATTCCGGATACACAGCGATGCCACGCTCCGGCCTGAGATCCTTCTTCTCCTCCTGTGCAAAAGTGAAGGGTGGGAGCACAATGAGTAATGACAATGCGATCAAAATAATAAAGAATATCGTTCGGCCTCGATTTACTCGCCCCATATGTTTACCTCCTCAAAACATCTCTTAAAATTTCGTTTATTTAAATTTAGTATTTTGCCAGCCCCGGAAGGAATTTTTCGCACAAAAATTTAATCATTTGCCAAAGGGTTGTCAAGATAAATCTTTGAGAGCTTAAAAAAAATGGAAAGCTCTCTGATTAATAAGATTAAATAACGATTACACAGATGAGTTACTCCTTAGAAAATCTTTATAATATTTCTGAAATCTGTGTAATCAAGAGAGCGTATTGTAATTTCCCAGAACTCTCTCTTTATAACATCTTTCCAACGGATTTCAAACCCATCCCAGTTAAAGTGGAAACCACGGTTTCATTTCTTCTCTTTTTTCTCAAATACTTTTTCAATCCAGCAATGGTAGCAGCAGAGGTGGGCTCGATGAAGTGCCCTTTTCGCCCCATCTCCTTCAGGGCCACCCTGATCTCCTTTTCCGTCACAGCCAGAACCTCTCCACCCGTCTCCCCTATTACCTCCAATATCTGCCTTCCCCTGACAGGTTCTGCAATAGCAATCCCCTCGGCAATGGTTTCCTGCTTTTCAATCGGCCGGGGTTCTCTCCAACCTTCTTTAAAGGCCTTATAAAGAGGGGCACAAGAAGCAGATTGAACACCCACAAATCTTGGTATCCGTTTGACCATCCCGGCTTTCCTCAGCTCTTTGAAACCCATATAAGCTCCTAAAAAAAGTGTCCCATGCCCAATGGGGAGAACGAGCGTATCCGGGGCCTTCCAGCCCATCTGTTCCCAGACCTCGAAGGCAAAGGTCTTTGTCCCATGGAGAAAAAAGGGATTCCAGCAATGACTGGCATAAGGGATTTTGGAGGCAGCCTCCATTGCCTTCTCAGCAGTTTTTTCCCTCGAACCCTCCACCTTTTTTAAGGTTGCTCCATAAGCTTGAATTTGGACTAACTTCCCTGGAGAGGTGTACTGGGGGACATAGATATCACATGTGATCCCTGCCTTGGCACAGTAAGCAGCGATGGCTGATCCCGCATTTCCTGAGGAATCCTCGACTACCTTTTGAACCCCCCACTCCTTCATTTTGCTGATGAGCACTGTCGCTCCGCGATCCTTATAAGACCCCGTCGGAAAAAGATAATCAATCTTTAATAGAATGCGATTCCCATTGAATTCGATCTCCTCCAGAGGAGTAAATCCTTCATTCATGGAGAGGATAGAGGCATTGCTGTGGATCGGGATTGCCTCACGATATCGCCATAAGGTAGGATTTCTTTTTAAAATTTTTTGAATGGGAAACTTGGATTCAAATTCGAGGTCGAGGAAGGAACCGCAATCACATCTCCACCTCGCCGGTTGAAGAGGATAGAAACGTTTACAATTTGAACAAAAATATTTTCCCATGCTAAAGAATGAGAAATCCCCCCTTATCCCCCCTTTTCTAAAGGGGGGATAAGGGGGGATTAGAATTGCTTTTTCAGTTTATGATTCCTTGATGAGAGGGAACATCACCCGGAAGGTCGTCTGACCTTCCCCTGACTCCATTTCTATCTTTCCTTTCATCTGTTTGACCAATCGGGTGGTGATATGGAGCCCTCTCCCCCTCCCCTCGCCCAGGAGGTATCGGTCTCTATCCTCTTCTCGAATTTCCCCCGTATTGGTCACCTCCGCCACTGCCCAGAAATCTTTTCGATAGGACCGAATGGAAAGATGCCCTCCCTCTTCGGGCATGGCATTGGAAGCGTTGTTCAGGAGATTATCTAAAACCCTCTCGACGTGAAGGGGGTAACATCGAATCCACAAGGGAGATTCTAAATCGCCTTCGATGAGATGAACATTCTCCCGCCCCAACTCCTTCATTGCCTCTTCATTGATGAGGAAGCGTTTCTTCAGTTTTTCCGTCAAATCAACAATTTCTTCCCTGCCCTCTCCGTGAAGGGTCAGGGCCAATTCCTGAATACGGGATGTCTCTTTCAGTATAATATCCAAAGCCTGAGTCACCTTCTCCTTCTTGGAGAGAACCTCTCCATCTTCCAGGATTTTCTGGATCCGTTTCGCAAATCCTGCTGCCGCGATAGCCGGATTCTTAAAATCGTGAAGGATATCGTCCATCTTTTCCAGTCTCAGGCCTTTCATCAATTCCTTGCCGAAGAAGATAAAAATCTCGATCTCTTCGTCTATAAATCTCCGGTGGTGCGCCTGAGCATCGAAGGCTAAGAAATAGTTGACGATATCGCTCACCTTGAGAGGGATATAGAGAACCGAATGAATTTGTTGGACCTCCAGAAATCGTTTGAGGTCTGGAGGAAGGAGACCGCTTCCCTGAGGGTTGTGAATGAGAATGTAGGAAGGAAATATTTTCTCGTTTTCAAACTCACCGAAAGGACCAGGCTGGTTCACCACCGCATCAATATAGGGCTCCCCCTTCACTGAAAAGGCCTTCCCGATTCCGTGCTGTATCTCTGGATACCCAGCCTCCAAAACAACATGCTGCCGATCTTCGCTGACCGAGAAGAGGGAACACCTCTGGATCCTCATGATGTCCACCAATTCCGGGATGACCAGATTGAAAACTTCTTTCATCTTGATCCCTTCCCGCTTCCCCAATTTCAGGAAGATCTGCTCCACAATCTTATTTTTGGTCACATTCAATTTCTGGAGGTCCATGATCCGCTTTCGGGCGACAACATAACTTACCCTTCTCGAAAGCATTTCAGCGATCTTGGCCTCCAGGGGAGTAAATATCTTATCCATTTCTTTATAGTAGATCTGGAAGGATCCCTCTGTATCGACATCCTTCAAAGAGAAACGGGGGATCGAAATCGGCACGGCTAACATCGAATGGATCCCATATTTTTGAACCTTCTCCTTATTTTTATACTTCTCCTCGTTTAAGATGTTGGGTACGAAGTAAGCTTGATGTGTTTTCACCACCTCGCCGGCGATGGTATCTTCAAAAGGGATCGCCTCCTCACGCTCATCCGTCTGAGGAGGATAAGATCCAAAAGAGATCATCTCCTCCTTTCCAGGATCAAATATTCGTAGGCTTGCCGCCTCTGCCCCAAGATACTCCACCACGTTTTTTGCGACGGTCTCAAGGATTTCCTTTTCAGTGAGATGGGGGTCGATCTCCATGATGGTTTCGACCTGACTGATCAGCCGATCCACATATCGGTAGATCACTTCCTCGGTAATCAGGTCCACCACCCTGGTCACCTCTTCAAAGGAAAGGTTACAACCCTTTGCCTTCAGATCGGCCATGATGGACTCCAAAAGCTTTTGATCAATTTTAAAATGGTCCATAGATACCTAGGATTTTAAAGACAACTCTGAGGGTTAAAACTATTATAAACCTTTCCCTAAAAGTGTCAACTGATAATCCCCCCTTAGTCCCTTTAGTACCTGCCTACGGTAGTTAGGGAGGGGGGATGCTTTGTCATTAGACTTTGATTTAAAAGGAAGGAGACTCTTCAAACTTCTTGATCAGGATGGCGCTATTGACACCTCCAAAACCCGCTGAGATAGAAAGGCCAAGTCTGACCTCCTTCTTTCTCGCTTGGTTGGGGACATAGTCCAGGTCGCATTCTGGGTCTGGAAATTCATGGTTGATGGTGGGATGGATGATTCCTTTTTCGATAGCCAGCAGCACTGAGATGGCCTCTACCCCTCCTGCCGCCCCCATCAGATGACCAGTGATGGATTTGGTTGAACTGATGGGAATCTGGTAAGCCTGTTTTCCAAAGACGCCTTTGATCATTCTCGTCTCCACCTTGTCATTCAACAGGGTGGAGGTGCCATGGGGATTGATGTAATCAATCTCTTCCGGATGGATGCCTGCTATTTTAAGGGCATCACTGACTGCTTTCCCCAACGCCTTTCCATCAGGATCGGGGTCAGTGAGATGGTAGGCATCGGCGGTCATCCCGAATCCGACCACCTCCCCATAGATGTGAGCCCCTCTTTTTTTAGCATGATCCAATTCCTCAAACACCAACACTCCTGCCCCCTCGCCCATCACAAACCCGTCTCTCTCACGATCAAAAGGTCGGGAGGCTTTGTTCGGGTCGTCATTGCGTGTTGACATCGCCCTTAACACATCAAACCCTCCAAATACATAGGAGGTGATACAGGCATCTGCTCCTCCGGTGATCATGAGATCTTCCCCGCCACCCTGAATTTGAAGGAAACTGTTAATCATGGCGTGAGTGGCTGAGGCGCAGGCTGTCGAGACGGCATAAGAAGTTCCCCGGATCGAAAAATATTGGGCCACATGGGAGGTGATGGCACTCAAGTAGATATTCGGAAGCGCAAAGGGGGAGATGCCCCTGAGCCCTCTGGATAGAAAACGCTCATGGAAATGCTCCATCAAATCCATTGCCTCCACACCCACCCCCAAGACCACTCCTATCTGAAAGGAATCCAACTCCTTCAGGTGATACACTCCTGTATGTTTGTGCAGCCTTTCTTTTTCCAAATCCTTCTTATCGAGCTCAATGCCAGCATCCTTCAGAGCAAGCCATGTGGCAGCAATAGCGAATTGGGACGCTTTTCCAAGGTGCTTGGAAAGTTTTGACTTCTCCACAAAATGAGAGAGATCAAATCCTTCAATGGGAGCTCCAATCTGGCATCGGTATTGACTCATGTCTCTTCCGGGAAATGAAACCCGCCGGAAGGAAGACTTCCCCTGGATCAAACTCTCCCAGTAAGCCTCTTTTCCGATCCCTACAGGGGTGACAGGACCGACTCCGGTGATCACCACGCGTTTCTTATAATTCCTCACGTTCATCTCCTTTCCAGGTTGTCTTGTATTTTCATAGATTGCCCTCCTATTTGTCAAGGTCAAAACAAAAGGTCTCTGAAAAACCCTGAAAATCTTTATCAGAGACCTCCATAAGGTTGGTAAAAAAGGTTGAGCCTGTGCCTCAATTTTTTTCAACAATAGGGTTGACATGCTTCTGGTTTAGAAATATAAATTTTATTTAAGGCTCCAACAAGCCTTTTCAAGGTATTGAGGAATGAAAAAATGAAGGGCTTTCAGAATCGAACTCTGATTTTCTTTTTTTTATGTCTTCTCTTTCTTCTCTCTGCTTGTCTTCCAAACAAAAAGCTGACCGTCGGCGCTACAGCGATGTTATTGGAAGAGGTGGCGAGGGCTTCCTCTAAACAATCGGACTTGAGAATTCTTCGAGAAGGGATGCCCGCTTATCTGATGCTGATCGATGGGATGATCCAGGCATGGCCAGACAATGAGCAGTTACTCATTGCCGGCTGCCCAGAGCTATTCTTCCTTTGCTTCCCTCTTTGTGGAGGATCAAGATAAGGAATATGCCAATCTGCTCTATGGGAGAGGAAAACAATACGCGCTGAGATCTCTCGAAAGGAGAGGGTTTAAAGAACCTCTCCAGAGACCTTTCGATGATTTTAAGGAGGGTTTGAAAAGCCTTGGTAAAAAAGATGTGCCCACCATCTTTTGGGCGGCAACCTGTTGGGCGAACTGGATCCGCCTTAACTTGGATTCGATGGAGGCCTTGTCTGAGCTCCCGAGAGTGGAATGGATGATGAAGAGGGTTCTGGAGATCGATGAAGGATTCTACTACGGCGGACCCCATCTCTTCATGGGAATATGGTTTGCCTCCAGGCCCAAAATAGCCGGTGGGGATCTCAAAAAAGCTCAAGAACATTTTCTGAGGGCTCTGGATCTAGGGAAAGGGAAGTTTTTAATGGCTTATGTCTATTATGCAAACTACTACGCTCGTAAAATGATGGACAAAGAACTCTTCACCTCCACCCTTCAAAAAGTTTTAGAGACTCCTGCTGATACGTCCCCGGACTTAGTCCTCCTCAATACCGTAGCTAAAAAACAGGCAAAAGACTTGCTCAGCCATGTAGGAGAATATTTTGAATAGGAGAAAAAATATGGGTAGCGGTTACACCATCAAAATTTTAGGACTCAGTTTACTGGCTTTTCTTTTTTTCACCCAAACCGCCATGGGAGCAGAAAAAAGTTTATTGATCAAAATGGGAACCCTGGCTCCAGAGGGAAGCTCCTGGATGAAGACCTTCAACACCTTGAACACAGAAGTGATGAAAAAGACGGAAAACAAAGTCCAGTTTAGAATTTATCCCGGCGGGGTATTGGGCGATGAGATGGATATGCTCCGAAAACTGAAGATTGGCCAAATTCAAGGCGTCGCTCTCACTTCCGCTGGACTTTCTACACTCTTTAAAGAGATGGACGTTCTCCAAATCCCTTTCCTTTTTCAAACCTATGAAGAGGTCGATACCGTTTTGAAAAAAATGGATTCCTTTTTCAGGAGAGGCTTTGATGACAATGGATATATCTTGCTGGGCTGGTCTGACGCCGGATTTGTCTACCTGATGTCAACCCTTCCCATCTCCAGTGTGGCCGACCTTAAAAAGGCAAAGGTATGGATCTGGGAGGAATCGCCGATGTCCAAAGCCATTTTCGATGAGGCGGGGGTGAAGGCCATCCCACTCACTGTTCCCGATGTTCTGGTTGGGCTCCAAACCGGACTGGTGGATGTGGTCTATGCCCCTCCCACAGGAGCCATCTCCCTCCAGTGGTTCACAAAGGTCAAATATCTCACCGATGTCCCTTTGGTTTATTTGGCGGGTGGGGTAGTAGTTAAAAAAGATATTTTTAAACAAATCCCCCAAACCTCCCAAAATTTCATTTCGGAAAGTTATCAACAACATCTGGAGCAATTGAAGATCGTGACCCGAAACGAAAATCGAGATGCCGTTAAGGTGATGGTTAAAAACGGGGTTAAGATCATCACCCCATCAAAGGACCAAATCGATGAATACAAGAGGCTATCGAATAAAGCAATGGGCCATATCAGTGGACAAACCTTCTCTAAAAAAGTCTTAGATGAAGTAACTTCTCTTCTGGAAAGTTATCGAAGGGGAGGAAAATAATGAATCGATGGGAGCGGGTCGATGAGGCCATTGAACGAGTGGAGCAAACCCTCATCGTCACTTTCTTAGGCTTCATGATCCTCATCGCCTTCTTACAGATCGTCCTCCGAAATTTTTTTAGCACGGGTCTGGATTGGGGGGACCAACTCTTAAGGAACCTGGTCCTCTGGATCGGTTTCATCGGGGCTACCCTTGCCACGAAGGAGGGAAAACACATCAACATCGATGTGGTCTCGAGATGGTTGCCCTCTTTAGGAAAGAATGTTGTCACATTCATTATCCATTTGTTTTCCTTTTTTATTTGTTGTCTTTTGACCTATGCCACATTGAAATTTATTAAAAACGAAGTCCAGATGGAAAATATGACCTTTTTAAATATTCCTGCCTGGGTCCCGGAGATGATTCTTCCTATTACGTTCGGTCTGATGACCTTTCGATTCGGCCTTCGTGCTTTTAAAAATCTTTCCGAGATGGGAAAAATGGAACCCCTCCATGATCGAGAGGAAGAGACATGATCTTCCTTTTGATCCTCATCGCTCTCCTTTTCATGTTTATCGGAGCACCTCTCTTCACTGTTTTCTCTGGCCTGACGCTCTTCCTTTTATTCTTCGGCCATATCGATTCCTCAGCCATGATCATAGAGATGCATCGGATTGCCACCACCCCCATCCTGGTCGCCATCCCCCTCTTCACCTTTGCCGGATATCTCCTTTCAGAAAGCAAGGCACCCAGAAGGTTGATCGGGCTGACCGACGCCCTCCTGGGTTGGTTGCCGGGTGGGTTAGCCATCATCGCCCTCATCACCTGCTCTGCCTTTACTGCCCTGACAGGGGCTACCGGTCTCACCATCATTGCCTTGGGAGGCATCCTTCTCCCTGCATTGCTACAGGGGAAATATCCTGAAAAGTTTTCTCTCGGGCTTGTGACCAATTCAGGGACATTAGGCCTTCTTTTTCCGCCGAGCTTGCCCATCATTATTTATGCAATTGTGTCCAAGGTGCAGATTAATCAACTTTTTCTTGCAGGTCTATTGCCCGGCATTCTCATGGTCGTCCTGCTCTCCGCGTTCAGTGTTCAGAAAGCCATTGCTGCTGAGATCCCGAGAACCAGGTTCAATACGTCTCGGATGTTTAAAGCATTGAGAGAAGCGATGTGGGAGCTTCCTCTCCCCCTCGTCGTACTGGGTGGTATTTACAGCGGATACTTTGCTGTCAGTGAGGCGGCAGCCATTACAGCCGTTTATGTTTTTCTGGTCGAGGTAGTCATCTACCGGGATATCAAATGGCGAGAACTACCCCAAGTCATCCGAAAAAGTATGGTGCTGGTAGGAGGGATCTTGATCATTCTGGGAGCCGCCCTTGGTTTCACGAATTATCTGATCGACGCAGAAGTGCCGATGAAGCTGTTTAATTTATTCAAAGCTTATACCGACAGCCCTTTCGTCTTTCTGATCCTACTGAACCTCTTTCTCTTGGTGGTAGGCTGTCTGCTGGACATCTTCTCTGCTCTGATCGTTGTCGTACCTCTCATCACTCCAGTCGCCAATGCCTATGGGATCAACCCGGTTCACCTCGGTATCATCTTTCTTGCCAATCTCCAGATTGGTGCCTTGACCCCTCCTGTTGGAATGAGCCTTTTTATCTCAAGCCTCCGTTTTGAAAAACCAATGTCGAAAATCATAATGGCTTCCCTCCCATTTATTGCTGTCCTCTTATTTGTATTGGCCATCATCACCTATGTCCCATGGTTTAGCCTTGCGCTCCTCAAGTGAAAACGCAAAGGGCATGGAGCATAGCACATCCCCCCACCCTATCCCTCCCCCTCTATGCGATTTTCATTCTTTCAGGAAGTTGAGGATGGTTTGATTGACTTCATCTTGGGTTTCCCACATGGGAATATGGCCACTTTTTTCAATCCTCAGAAACTTCGAACCTGTGATGGCCTGATGGAGGGTCTCCCCCACATGGGGAGGCAAGATGAGGTCCCTCTCTCCCCAGATGAATAAGGTAGGTTGGTGAATAAGGGAGAGTTGATCCTTTAGCGTTAAGGCTTCCTCGGCATGTTTGAAGGTGGAGTAAAGGACCCAGGTAGTCCCTTTAATCTTAGAAAGTTGATATTGCCGATTCAATACCTCTGGAGTGATCAGTTTGATATCCGAAACACACTCCAGTAGGATCCACCTAATCGAATTTTTGTTTCGGCCTGCAATGACCAGATAAGGGAGGATTGGAATATCTTTGATGGCTACCAAGGTTCGGAAGGATTCATTTTTGACCTGGTTGAGGACATCCGGAGGCACGCAATTGATCAATATGAGTCGATCCACTCGTTCAGGAAATAAGATCGCCATGGCCCAAGCGATTCCACCTCCCATCGAATTTCCGATCAGAGTGGCCTTCTCGATCCCCACTCCATCCATGAAGTCTCTTAAAAAATGAATGTAGGTCTCCGGGGTGTAAGGTATCCTTGGCCTATCCGAGAAACCATGACCGATGAGATCGATGGCATAGACCCGATAGGATTGAGAGAGAACATCGATCTGCTTCTCCCATACCCAGATTCCAGCGCCATAGCCATGAAGCAATAGGAGAGGTTTTCCTTCTCCTTTCACCGTATAAAAAATCGTATGCCCATTAATTTGAATGGTCTCTGGAGAGAGAGAAGGGTTCCAGTCGATCCGAGTTGGCCGGACCAGTGGAATGCTGCATCCCCATAAAAACGGCATCAACAAAATGGAAATAATCCATCGGAGGCGAATCATGGTTTCAACCCATTCTCTTAGTTGGCCTTCTCTTTTTTTGTCATTCCTGCAGAAGCAGGAATCCATTCTTTGCCTTTACCTCACCCCGTAATCCTTTTCTGGATTCCCGCTTATGCGGGAATGACATCATCCTGTGAGCGATAGGATCTAATATTATTCTACTAAAATTCCGTGACTTCCCCTCCTTTGATGGGTCGACGGGTTTTCGTATTGATGTCAAAGGTAAAACCGGGCTCGATCAGGCCAGAGCGGGTATATCCTCTATCCTCCCAATACCCTCCTTCTTCCTGATTGATGAATTCAATCTTGCCCAGCCATTTGCAACTTTTATATCCCCATAAGTTCGGGATGACCATTCTCAAAGGCCCTCCATACTCTGTCTCGATGGGATCTCCATTGACACCATAAGCTAAAAGAACTCTGGGATTCCCTAAGTCTTTTAACGATACGGCTGTGCTATACCCTTCTCCCACCGAAGTGAATCGGACATAATTCGTCTTGGCATCAATTAAAATCTGCTTCAGGAAGTTATTCCATTTAATCCCCTCCCAATCAGCTCGAACCGACCAACCCGACACAGAAGTCAGGCGACAGTTTACACGGCTCTTCGGCATCGCTAATATCTCCTGCCATGAAAAATACCTTTCCTCCTTGACCAGACCCCCTACTGAAAGAAGATAGCTTTGAAGATCAATTACAGGCATCCCCCCGGCCTTAAAAGCGGGGACGCCGAGGTCTTTGAGAATACTCATCTCTTTTTCCCCTTCTTTTTCTTGAATAGTTCCTCAATGGACTTCAACCCTTCGGCTAACCCTTCCGTCTCCTTTCCGGTATCTCCGAGGACACTTTCACCCACGACCTTGATCGGAATCCCCAAGGCTTCTACAAGAGAGAAGGCGATCCGTGTCAAGAAGACTTCCTGAAGATTGAACTGGGGATTTCCTAAATTCCCCTTGACATGAAAGGGAACTTTAATCTGATATTTTTTTTGCTCCAATAAAGGGACCAAAGTCTCTGCTGGAATCCAAAAGATGGTTCCTCCCCCTTCTTTAATATGAAGGTTGATGAGATCCAATTCTCCAGGGGCATCAATCTTCTTCTCCTTCACAGCAATTTTGGATTCCATATTCATATAACCAGAATCAATCTCTGCAGAAACTCTCTTCCGATAGTACGATTTAAAGGTCTCCACTTCTATTCCCCGAATCTTCAGGGAAGTTTCCAAATCCATCGTTTTAAGATCTATCCATCCCTTTGTATCAATACTTCCCTCCTGTTCCCTCCCCATCATTTTTCCTTTCAATTCAATAGGAGAATGCGAAGAGGCGAGAGGATATCGGATGTCTCTTATTTCAAAATCTAACTCTCTTAATTTAATTCGGACTGGAGGTTCCCCCACTTTTCTGTCTTCAAAATCGATGGAGCCTTTTTGGATTCGAATCCGATCGATCTGAATAGGAATCGATACTCCCTTCTTTTTCTCCTCCCCTTCGGAAGCCTCTTCCCCTTCCCTTCCCTTTTTTATCATCACCCCGGGACCAGCAAAAACTCCCTCTCGAGATCGATAGAAGAAAAAGGATGGCTGGAGGAGAGTCAATTCTTTTATGTGTAAAGATTTTTTCAAAAGAGAGAGAAGAGAGGGATAAATCCTCACCTCCTCGATCAGAAAGAATTTCTGTTTTGAATGAGGGTCTTCATATTGAATTCCCCTGGCGGAGAGGTAGGTGGTCTTGAGCTTCATCTCCGCCAACGTTAATCCAGGCCCCATCACCTTTTGAAGGTGAGGCTGGATAAATTTCACAGTGTAAGAGGTAAGGACAAAATACCCTCCGATGAATAGGACCACAAGAATTCCGATCAGGATGAACCATTTCTTCATCCTTCCACCTCCTCCTCCACAATTTCCTTATAGCCAGAAGGAGTGATGGTGGCAAAATAAAAGGGCGGTCCGACTTCCTCCCCTTCCGCAGACCTTTTTCTGAGAAAGGACTTGCAAAGGGTGAGAAGTTGATCAAGGGGCGACCCCATCTCACGTTGAGCCTCCAATCTCCTCTCCATCACCAGAGACCGTGGAACCACAATGATCTGAGAGGTCTGGAAGGCTTTTATCGAAATCCTCTCTCCCTCACTGCTAAAGAGGTGGAGATGATAGGGTTGGACACGATCTCTGAGGGAATATCCGGCCAGAATGAGATAAACCTCATTTAAAGGGAAAGACTCTTCGGATGCTTCATCGGATACGGGAGCGGAGAAGGGATGCTGCATGCTTCGCTCGCTCAACCATTTCCCATATTGTTCAGTAAAAAAGAAAAAAGCCATGTTGGCGATATCATCAATAACCTCCATCCCTTGCCTCTGAAGAAAATTCTGGAAGGCTAAACTCATCTCTACTCCTATCCCCGCCCCAGCGCTCAACATGGCGGAGTGGGAGCCTAATCGGAGGAGTTTCTTTAGACTGAAATGCCTCATCTCTCCGGCTTGGCCGAACCAGGTCGCTCGGCTATCTGTTGCCACCACAATCCCTTCATGCGTGGAACAAGCAATAATTTGAGTCATCTCATTTCATTGCGGAATGCAGAATGCGGAATGCGGAATATTAAATGTAAATTTATTTCTAATTTTTATTTAATTCCGAAATTCGCAATCCGAAACCCGCATTTAAATCACGGTTTTACAATCAAAGAGACTTCCTTTGACTTCTTCTCATAGGCCTCTGCCAAAAGGCTGAAGATCGACTTGGTCACCAATTGAAAGAGGAAAGGATTGGGTTGAATCGGATTCAGAGGTTTCTCCAGGCCCATCGCTACGGACAAAGAAATCTTTGCCTCCTCCTCTCTTCCCAATTTGAAGAGAACATAAGCCATCTCCTCCAACCTTCGTTGGTAGAGAAATTTCCTCTCTCCTGAGAAGAGTTCGGTCAATGCTTTTTGATAGATCCCCTGGAATCGCACCTCCTTCTGAGATTCGTTAAGAACGATCTTCGACTGTTCTGCCTCCCAGACTTCATCCGCATAGGGTCGTATCTGTTCCTCCTCAATCCTCCAACTATAAAAGAGTTCTATTTTAAGAAGGTCTCCCCCCTTCCTCAATATCTGGTCGTCTCCTGCAATCTCATCGGCTTGAAGGTAGGAATAGATTAATGGCCTGGCATAATCTTTTTTAATACTTTCTATCTCGCTTTTCGCGTGGAGATAGTCCTGGGAAGAAGTCCCACCTCTTTCAAGGGTAAATGGATGGGCCTGTGCAAAGAGAAAGGCGACATAGGAAGGTTCCATTTTAACAATCGGGAATGGATTTTTTTCTTGAACTTCTTCAAAGAAACTCCTGAACCCCTTCCTGGTCATCTCATCATGGGAAAAATCAACGATCCCCTCCCTATCACTGACGATTCCATGCATGACCGTTAGACCCCGCCCCGGATGAGGAATGACGAGGCACAAGAACCGTTGTCCAATAAAATCGATCCCGCTCCCAAACCCTTCCTTGGGCTCTGCCTGCATTGGACGGAGAACAGGGGGCTCTTTGTGGGATAAAACCTTCTCAACAGCAATCCCTTTACTCTTGAGTCGGTAAAGGGAGCGCCTGATGATTTTTCGAACCTTCTTATCTTGGGATACTTCAAACATTCGATGGAGAAGCCTGCCGATCATCCTATCAGGGATGGTCACCATTAATTCAGCCAACCTTCCAGGGGCGGGTGGGTCTTTTTCTAACAGAGGAAGGAGGGACTGGAAAATTTCCTCATCCGATTTCCCACTCGCAATATCAGTTTTGATCTGCTCAATAACGGTTTGAATATCTTCCATTTTCACCTTTTTATTTTATCTCCGAATCTCTAACTCATCAAGGGGAAGGGGTGAGATGGGGTGCTGCACTCATGATTGTAAATCGTATGGTCAAGATCATCGTCATCGAAAGATTCACGAAAAGGGTGTTTCGACAGAGGTGTTCAAGTTTCCTGGTATCGTGATAATTCCCCCGCCAGACCTGGATAAGATTCCATAAGATTAGAAGCGTTGGAACGGTTGAAATAACAGGGAGCAAGAGGGGGGTCTTGCCAAAACCCCACATCATTTTGATAAAGTAAAGTCCAGTCAATATGGAGAGTCCCATGTAGAGATCTCCCATTCGCTCTTTCCCAAATCGAACGACTAGAGTCTTTTTTCCAATGGTCCGATCCGCTTCTTCATCGGGAAACTCATTGATCAGGATCACATTGAAGATGGAAAGACCGACGGGGATGGAGAGCAGAAAGATCTGAGGGCTGAAGAAACCTGTGAAGAGGAAAAATCCAGTAGCGATCGGTAGCCATCCATAACAGAACCCGATGAGAATTTCTCCTAATCCATGGTAGGACCATCGGAAGGGTTTGCTTGAATAAAAAAATCCAAAAAAGATACCCAGCGCTCCTAAGAGAAGGGTTCGAAGATCGGTCTGGTATCGGAGATAGATATAAAAACCGATCAGAATCGCTCCTGCCAAACATCCATATCCCAAAAGAAGTGAAACACGTGCAGGGAGGACCTCTTTCACCAAAACCCTCGATCCCCCTGAAAACCGGTTAAATTTTTGATTGATACGATCCCCTTCCAGATCGTTCCATTCCCCAACATAGTAAGTCATCCACATGATGAGAATGACCGCCACCGTAGAAAGAACATAGAGCCCTAAAGGTCCTTTGTAACCCCATCGCCACGCCAGGATAAATCCTAAGATCAAAGGAAGAATCCCAACAGAAAGAAAAGGAACCCGCGAGAGGTTCCACCATCCAATAAGGTAGTGTTTCAGTTTCATTAATCCATCTCTCAAAAATTAGCTCAACAGGAAATTAGCCAATGCATTAAATATCCAATACCCCAGCACCAATAATCAAATAATAACCGAAACCTCAATGATCGAATTTCCCCCTCTCCCTCCCCTCTCCCCAATGGAGAGAAGGCAAGAGTGAGGGGGAGTTTGATTATTGGAACATTGGAATTTATTTGGGGCTTGGAATTTGGTTATTGGAATTTCATCCATCACTTTTGATGGGCATTGAGAAAGTTTTTAGCAAAGAATAACCTAACTAACCAAGGCTCCCAATTTTAACGCCTCGGACTTTTTTCCGGAAGGCTTCGCTCTCCTGAATGAGATTCGCCCTATTTTCATCCGTGACCCGATAAACTTTTGGACGGTCCCCGTATTGAAGAGACTCGAACCTTTGAATCAGTCTTGGATGGATTCCGAAGGGTGCCAATGATTTTAACCCCCACTGGTCGACTATCTCCATAAGGCCTTCCTTTCCTCCTTTTCGGAAGGCATCGGCGAAAACGGCAAGGATAAAGGCATGGGGAGACATACAAGCCACTTCTGCTGACCGTAAGGCATAGTGGTTACCGTTGAAGGAGAGGGTAACGCCTCCTCCCCTTCTGACCAAATTAAAAGCTTCCACGTCGGTGATGCTATCCCCGACATACATGACCTCCTCCAGACGATTCCCTGTCCTTTTCAAGCTGAGGATCACAGCATTGGCTTTCTCCTTCCCACCGACTGGATTCACCTCGGAAAGGATTTTCCCAATTGCCATTTGCTGAATCTCTTTCCAAAAAATTTTATCCAACCTTTGAATCGTCTTTTGGTCTCGGTCTGAAAGATCCTTTAGCCCTTTTGCCTCCTTAGGCCAACCCATCATCTCCATCTCCTGAATTTCTTTCGCAAGATGGATGAGTCTTTCTCTCTCTCCATTATTTAAAGGATATTGATCCAGGGTCACCTGAGTGGAGTAGGTTCGATCCTTAGGAAACCCCGTCGCCTCGCAAAGGGCGTCAATATAAGGTTTATAACTCGTGCTGATGATGAAGGCTTCTATTTGAGTACCAATCTCCCGGAGAGCTTCCTTCGCTTCAGGGACAAGGAGGAGATGCTCCTTGCTGAATTGTCTGATTCCCTCGTCGGTGACACCACACGCCTTTAAGAAGGGAAGAATCAATTTAAGGGTATCGCCAGCTTTATAACCGGGTCGCTTTTCAATGTCCGCCAAATAGTCGTCATATTTACTCACCATGGCAAAGAAGTTCTGACCTCCCGGAATATAGAATTCCGAAAGTTCCATGGCATTATCATTCTTCGAGATCGGTCCCTCGCAGTCAGTATCGAATTGGCGGCCCATCACTTCGTCACTCGGTTGTTGTTATTCGTTTCTCCTCCCCCCTTGCGGGGGAAAATTAAGGTGGGGGGATTAAGACTTACGTCCCAATGGCCCTATAATTACTTCTTTGACTGCCTCAGTTTCTTTTAAAACTTGATTATCCCAGAATCTCAACACACGAAATCCTTGTTCTTCCAACCATGCACTACGTTCTAAATCGTAACTGACTTGCTCAGAATGCTGCCCCCCATCCACCTCAATGATTAACCTCTTCTCAAGGCACACAAAATCAACAATATATTTCCCTATGGGTTGCTGCCTACGAAATTTATAACCTCCAAACTGACGAAGACGAAGATGTCTCCATAAAGTAAGTTCAGCTTCTGTCAGATTTTTCCTTAACTCTCTGGCTTTGATTCTATCCATTCCCCCCATCCCAACCTTCCCCCACAAGGGGGGAAGGGACTATAAGACTTATAAGGAAGGTGAGTCTCTAAGATATTCTTCCACATCCTTATTTAAGCAAAATCCCTCAATCTCATTCCCCTTACCATCCAATATTCTACCTTTCTCAACCCTCACCCTTTTCTCAGCGAGGGCTTTCAATGTCATGACAACAAGAGGAAGCTCTCTTCGCACTCCTTGCCTCCGAATTTCCTTAAACAAAGGGTTGTTCTCTCCTTCTTCTTGCATCAATTGATGAAAAGGGCGCTTCTTCAACTTCAGATCAAAATCTTTCCAGATCGGATCGAAATCAGGGCCTCTTATGGGAAAGGTGACATAGGTGACAGGAGGACCTTCGTCAAGACCTTTTGTGACCAGATGCATCATCACACCCGTCTGGGTCGCCCTTTTTTCAATCAATATCCAAATCACTTCTTGCCAGGTTCCCTTGGGACCCCTTGGTTCTGCCGGATGGAGATTGATGATGGAAAAAACTTCACAGAAAGCCGGGCTGACGATGAGCATATATCCAGCCAAGACAATGATGTCCACAGGGAGGTCTTTAATTCTTCTCGCAATCTCTTGATGATACGATGTTCTCCAACCCTCCATATCTTTCTGGCGAAGGGAAGGTAAATAATCCCTTGAAGAAAGAAGGATCAATGGAATTTTCATTGCCTCTACTAATTGAATAAACTGATCACTCTCTGATGACTTCCCTCTTTCTCGATTACAAAAAACATAGCAGATTTCAGCTGGAACGGCTCCCTTTGAAATATGATCCACCACAATTTGAAGCAAATCTCTTGCCGCTTCATCCCGACCTGTTGAAAACCATCCTATTTGAAAGACCATCTGCTGAACCCAATCTCCCTTACTATGAATTTATACTTCTTGATATTTTACCCTCCCTTATTTATTCCCTCCAATATAAAGGAGCCCTTTACCCCTCCTCCCCCCTTGCGGGGGAGGATTGAGGTGGGGGGATACGACATTCAACTCAATGCTTCCATAATCCTTTCTTTTACCGCTTCGGTTTCATTCAAAACTTGGTTATCCCAGAACCTCAATAAACGAAACCCTTCCTTTTCCAGCCATAAACTACGTTCTGAATCATAAGGAACTTGTTCAGAATGATGCCCCCCCATCTACTTCGATAATCAATCGTTTTTCAAAACAGAAGAAATCAACAATGTACTTCCCTATCGGCTGCTGTCTCCGAAATTTGTAGTTTCCTAACTGACGGAGCTGAAGATGTTTCCATAAGGACTTCTCAGCTTCTGTCAAATTTTTCCTCAAGCTTCTCGCTCTGCTATTATCCATCCTCCCATCCTTACCTTCCCCCACAAGGGGGGAAGGTAACATTCTATTGCTTCAACCCAAAAAATCCTTCAAGATCCTTTTTTGTTGGATATTGCTCACGGCCATATCCTTTCACACTCTTGGCCGCAATAACGGTTGCAAAAAGAGCACTCTCCTCCAAAGACCTCCCTAAAAAAAGGCCTGCCAGGAATCCAGCATTGTAAACATCGCCTGCACCGGTATTATCCACCACTTCTACCTGAATAGGTGGCACCTCAAAATCACCCTGCTTAGTGAAAATATGTGACCCCTGGCTGCCCCTTTTGCAAACCAGAACAGAAGGCCCAGCCTTCATTAATGATTTTACCCCAGCATGAAGATCCAGATGGGTCAACAACCCAACTTCACTTTCTGTCAGAAAGAGGATATCGCATCGCTTGATGAGAGGACGAATTTCATTCAATCCCTTCTTCGCATAAATTTCTCCCGGGTCCATGGATACTTTCACTGATGAATCAAGATGGTTCAGTAAAACCTTTTGGGCTTCGAAAGGAGAGCCTCCGATAAAGGAGGTAAGGTGTACCCAGGAAATATCTTTGAGTGTATCGAAATTGATCTCTTCGGCCGTCACGGTACTATTGGCATTGCCCCGGACGAAAAGGAATCGATCCTGGTGATGGTCCAAAACTACCAAACAGACACCACTCTTCTGCCCCCGGCGTATCAGGTCTATCTGGACGGGCTTCAAATTTTCAAGAAGAAAATCCCCCTCTTCATCTTCCCCAACCTTTCCAATGAATTTTGTTGGAAATCCCATGCGGGCTAAGGCCACAATCGTATTGGCTGCCGAGCCCCCTCCGCTTTTTGACTTCAAGGTTCCAAATCGCTTCAACTGCTCTAAGAGGGATTCAAACTCTTCATCAGAACCGAAGCCCTCTTCCCCGGGATCCAGACGAAACCCCTTCGAGGAGATCGATTTCAAATCTTCCACTTCAAAAATCAAATCCAGGTTGAGGGCTCCGAATCCAACAATGGTCTTCATCTTTTCACAATAGGTGAATTTATCCCTTCCTAATACCCCAATCATTCTCCCTTCCCTTGATGGGAGTCTACAATTTATCTCCCCTCCCTTGACGGGAGGGGATTAAGGGGAGGGTGAAATCAACAACTCTTTCTTATCATCTCTAATACGCCTTCAATATTTTGTAAAACCTCATTGTTCCAAAACCTCAAACTTTAAAACCATTTATGACTAAATAATTATCTCTCTCAGAATCTTTATCTCTTTCTATTGAATGCTGTCCTCCATCTACTTCTATTACTATGCGCTTTTCGAAGCATACGAAATCAACGACGTAATTATCTATAGGTTGCTGCCTTCTGAATTTTAGTCCTTCTAATTGTTTTCTTCGCAACTGTTTCCATAAAACATTTTCTGCATCCGTAGACTTTTTTCTGAGGGTTTTAGCAATAGTGGCAATTTTATCTTTCAATTCTTAACTCACCCCCACCCACACCCTCCCCCGTCAAGGGGGAGGGAGATATTTTATTCAGCCATTCATTTAAAAGGAAAATTCTTAAAAAATAAAAGACGGGTTGCCCCATCGTTTTACAAATAGAACATATTGATTTAAAATTCAACTCTAAAGTTTCCCACCTCATTTCCCCTCCCCCCGCTATTGGGGGGAGGATAGGAGGGGGGTAAAAGGAGAAGCAAGGATGAGTCCATTGCCACAATTGGAAAGAGGAGAAACCGTTCTTGCAATAATCGATGTTCAGGATGTCCTGATGAAGAAGATGAATCAAGAGGTAGGAAAACATGTGATACGAAATATTCTGACACTGCTCACCTTCGCAAAAAAAATGGCCATCCCCATTCTGATTACGGAACAGTATCCCCAAGGACTGGGGAAGACGGTCCCTGAAATCAAAATGGAGTTGGGGTCCATCCTTCCTATTGAGAAGGTCTCTTTCAGTTGCTGCGGGGTGGAGACGTTCAACGAAAAATTAAATCAATTGGCGAGGAAGCAGGTTATCCTTGTTGGGATCGAAACCCATGTGTGTGTTCTGCAAACGGCCAACGACCTGATACAAAAAGGCTATGGGGTCCATGTGGTGGCTGATGCAATCTGTTCAAGGAGGAAATTGGATTGGGAGATTGGTCTGAGGTGGATGGAAAAAAGGGGGGCGATGATCTCGACCACCGAGATCATCGCCTTTCAACTGTTGAAGGAGGCTGGGACTGAAGAGTTTAAGGGGTTGTCAAAATTATTTAAATAAACAAAAAACTTTAAACCCATTGTAACAGTTTGGCGAAGAAATAGGAGACGAAGAACGCATTGGTAAAGACCAATGCCCAACTACCAACCCTTTCTAAACTAATCTCTATCTTTCTCCCCTTTTCTGTTTCCTGGATACCTAAAATTTCTTTACCGCTCATCTTTTCCTCCATTTACAATTTTGTAAGAAAAAGATCAAATTTGTGGAATTTCCTGAAGTGATTTACCAATCTTCCAATTGCTTTTTCACAATTTTTAAAAATGCGAAACCACCGAAAATGATTAGCCAAATTATAAATAAATTGGAGAAAGCAAATTCTTTTATCATCAGACTCATCCCCCATTCTTTTTAATGTTTGTAAATATATTAAGCAAGTCTTATGCCAAAGGAGGAAAGTAGATTAAGTTAGTTGAAATTAAAGGGGATTTTAAAATTAAGGTGATCAGAATCAAACTTCCAGGAAGGCACAAAATGTCATATTTTTGTAAAAATTTTATTAAGACCCGGATTTTGGTAAAGAATTATTCAAGACAAAAAGTCGTTTTTAAAATTACTTATCCAGCACTTCTCTCACTTTTCTTGCCAGTCCATCTACTGTAAATGGTTTCTGGATGTAATTCATTCCTTTTTCCAGGACACCGTGATGAGTAATGGCATTATCTGTATAACCTGACATATAGAGAACTTTCATTTCTGGGTGAAAAGATCCCAGACGGTCTGCTAATTGGCGACCACTCATCCCTGGCATAACGACATCCGTCAAGATCAGGTGAATGGGGTCCTTCCGCTCCCCGCAAATCACCAGAGCACCATCTCCATCAGGGGCATCTAAAACCGTATATCCCTGCCTCTGTAAGATTCGCACGGCTAATTTCCGAACCTCTACCTCGTCCTCAACGACTAGGATAGTCTCACTCCCATGAGGAAGTTCCTCCTTAACTACCCTTTCCTTTCAATCTCTTCCAAAGGCTCATCCACACGAGGAAGATAGATTTTAAATGGTAGTCCCTTTACCTAGGTTCACTGTAAACCCAGATGTTTCCTCCACTCTGTTTCACAATACCGTATACTGTCGAAAGCCCGAGACCCGTACCCTTACCTTTCTCCTTGGTCGTAAAGAAGGGCTCAAAGACCTGTTGTCTTACTTCTGGTGTCATCCCCACTCCCGTATCACTCACCGAAAGCATCACATAGCGACCCGGTGTTACCGCAATATGGCCACGAGCATAAGCCTCGTCTAACTCCACATTGGCTGTTTCAATGGTAAGTTTCCCTACAGAAGGCATCGCATCTCTGGCATTGACCGCAAGGTTCATGACAATCTGTTCAACCCACCCTGGATCGGTCTTGACCCTTCCCAAATCATCAGCTAATAAGGTGATCAGTTCGATATCCTCGCCGATGAGCCGATGAAGCATCTTGTCCAGGTCTCTTAGAACGGTATTCAGATCAAGAACCCTCATCTCCAAAATCTGACGACGGCTGAAGGCCAGAAGTTGTCGGGTGAGGTCTGCGGCTCGATCCGCGGCTTTCTTAACCTCTTCAATATTTCCCTTTAGAGGGTCGCCTTCTTTAAGTTCGATAAGTGAGAGTTGGCTGTAGCCTTTGATAACAGTGAGAAGGTTATTGAAGTCATGAGCAATGCCCCCTGCTAATCGGCCAATCGCTTCTATCTTCTGAGACTGGCGAAGCTGCTCTTCAAGGATTGCCTTTTCTCCCTCTGCTCGCTTACGCTCGGTGATGTCTTGGATCGTTGAACGGATGCCTGAGATCCTTCCTTCTGTATCCCGAAGGAGTCTGTCTTCAATAAAACCGGCAACGCTGTTCCTCTTTCCGCCTGTAGGTGCGCTCGAATTGTCGACCCATGGTGGTACGACCCCAGTGATTTTCGCCATTAAAGCCTTTGAGGCGACTCCTCTTCCACGATAAATTTCCTACACGGGCTGACCCAGCATCTCCTCAACGGTATAACCAAGCATAGTCAACTCCGTTCGGTTGACTTGTATGATTCGTCCCTCCTTATCGACTTCGTGGTAGCCCACAGGTGCCCCATCAAATAGTTCCTGAAATTTCTCCTCGCTTTTTCGCAACGCCTCCTCTGCCTGCTTGCGCTCGGTGATGTCCTGAATGGTAGCTCGGATGCCCTTGATCTTTCCTTCTGAATCCAGGATGAGTCGATCCTCAACTATGGCTGGAAAGGTTGTCCCATCTTTTCGTCTGTAGGTCCGCTCAAAACCTCGAGCAGGTGGCATGGTTCCAGTTAATTTGGCCAATATCTGTTGACGAGCTTCTTCCTTCTTCAACAATAAACTTCCACACAAGCTGGCCTATCATTTCTTCGGGAGTATAACCCAACATCTCCAACTCTGTGCGATTGATACTGGTAATACGTCCTTGAGCGTCATATTCAAAGTACCCCACTGGGGCATTATCAAACAGTTCTTTAAATCTCTCATCACTCTTCCGTAGCTCCTCCTCTGCCTGCTTGCGGTCGGTAATGTCACGGACAATACCCCGAAACCCGATCCCCTCGCTCTTTGTCATTTCTTATTAGAGAAACAGAACTATCATTAAATCTCTTTGTGCCATCTTTTCTTATGATCTCCCAATCAAATGTTTTATGAGGTTCCCCTGTGTGTATAGATTGATTAAACGCCTGAAATAATTTTTTTGCATTCTCTTTATCCATGTATTGCCTGTTGTTCATACCCATCAATTCATCTCTGGTATATCCAAGTATTCGGCACAGCGAATCATTAAAGAAGGTAAAATTACCTGCAATGTCCACTTCATAATAGCCGTCTTCAATGTTCTCGAGAATGGTTCTATATCGTTCCTCTGATTCCCTCAGTGCCTCTTCAGCCTGCTTTCGCTCGGTGATATCGTTCAAAAAATTCAAAATGGCGGGCCTTCCTTCCCATGAGATGAGAACAGAATTGACTTCTGCCCACTTAATATTTCCGGCTTTATCAATAACTCTAAAAACATTGACTCCGGGCAGTTCCTCACCTCTGATCCTTTTCAGGTGACGCCCTAAGGTTACTTCTCGATCATCTGGATGCACAAAATTAATGAAAGGAGTGGAGGTTAGTTCTTCTTTTGAGTAACCAATAAGTTCTATGTTTTTGATATTAAAAAACCGAAGCATTCCGTCCTGGATCACAAAAATGGCTTCATTTGCATTCTCTACCAACAAACGATATTTCTCTTCTGATTCCCGCAGGGCCTCATACGCCTGTACGAGATCAGTCACGTCGCGAATCGCCTCGACAACATGGGTCACACTGCCTGAGTCATCCTTCAACGGTGAAAGGAGGATGTCCACATGGACTTTCGAGCCGTCGCCACGCATGTGGACGTGCTTGCAGTTACGCGATTTGCCGGTCTCGAAGACCTCGCCGAGGAGGCATTGCTCACCATGGCGGTCACAC
This sequence comes from uncultured delta proteobacterium, assembly GCA_963820625.1. Taxonomy (GTDB): domain Bacteria; phylum Desulfobacterota; class BSN033; order BSN033; family UBA1163; genus CAWGAV01. The sequence continues at coordinate 64,658 of CAWGAV010000007.1, read as the reverse complement.
GGCTCGGCGTACCCGTGGGATATTTCGTAGCAATGTTTACCGATGACCTTTTCCCTGCTGCTGCCGGTGGTAATGAGGAAGGTGTTGTTCACGTCGGTGATGCGGTAGTCGCAGTCGATGACAACGATGTCCTCGTGCAAGGTATACATCAGTGTGCGAAAGTAGCGTTCACGCTCCTGGAGTCTTTCCTCCGCTTGCTTGCGTTCGGTGATGTCGCGGGCAATGATGTGAAATCCCATCAACCTTTCCATCTTCAATCACAAGGGAGGTATTTTGTCCGAACCATATAATCTTCTCCAGCCTTGTTAAAAAATGGAAATTCAACATGGGTCGTGGGTATCCTCTGGCGAAACTGGTTGATGTAGATCTCCATAACTCTTTCACGATGTTCAGGAAGGACGAGATCCGCATAATTGAAACTTCGAAGTTCCGCAAGCGAATAGCCAGTAACCTTCAGTCCGGCAGGATTCCCATAGGTAAAATTCCCTTTCTCATCAACGGCATAAATAATTTCTGTTGCGTTCTCCACCACCTGTCTATATCTCTTCTCCGATTCCTGCAAGGCATTCTGAGACACCTTGAGCTTTCGCCTCACCTCCGCTTCACGAAGCTCCTGTTGAATGGCGGGGATGAGTCGGGTAAGATTATTCTTCATTAAATAGTCATGGGCACCTGACTTCATCGCCTCTACAGCAACGTCCTCACCAATCGAGCCTGAGACGATAATAAAAGGGAGATCCAGTCCGCTTGCTTTGGGAAGTTTCAGAGCCTCCAGGCCGCTGAAGTGTGGCATCGAGTAATCGGCGAGGATGAGGTCCCATGTCTTCGTGGAAAGGGCAGCTTTCATGCTTTCAGCTGTTTCGACCCGTTCGTGGATCGGATCAAATCCACCCCGTTTCAATTCGCGGACAATCAGCAAAGTATCTTCTTCAGAATCTTCAACAATCAATACCCGAAGAGGAGTGCCCATTTTAAATCTCCCTCCTGTTTACGATGTGATGATGGATGAATCGTTCGCTTCGTTCATCTAAGACGATAGACGATATTCGTCTTCATCCTTCGTCATCATTTCTCGTTCATTAACGTGGTGGTTGATTCAGCAATAGCCAATACAGCCCCAGTTCTGAGACTGCCTTGACGAAACTCTCAAAATCCACGGGCTTGGCAATATAACTATTTGCTCCAAGTCTGTAACTCTCCACCAAGTCCCGTTCTTCTTTTGAAGATGTTAATACTACCACTGGAATCAATTTTGTCCGCTCATTCGACTTGATTTGGCGCAGAACCTCTAAACCATCCACCTTAGGAAGTTTCAAATCAAGGAGTATTACTTTCGGACTATGATTGATATCCCGGCTCGCATAAGCCCCGGTAGCAAAAATATACTCCAAGGCTTCTGCTCCATCCTTCACCACATGAACTTTGTTAGTTATATTGTGTTTCTTCAGCGCCCTCAGCGTCAGTTCCACATCATTCGGATTGTCCTCCACCAATAAAATCTCTACCTCGTTTGTATGCCATCTTATGCCTCCTTTCCTTTACGATTGATGATCGCTTCACCGATTACAGAGGGACGAAGGACGATCACTCACTTCGTTCATTAGGATGATGGACGAGTTTCTTTACAGAATGCGTCTGCTTTTCGTTCCATAGTAATGAGCATTGCAAATCATGTGTTCATATTTTCCATCTAGTCTTTGAAATATTTCCTTGTCGATATAATTACACTTCCAGGCAAATTCCAACCAAGTTTGTGTTTCTGCTGCCTCTTGCTCTGCATCCGATAACTTATTGATGAATACTGCCTTGTACCTCCGTTTCCGCCATGCCTCCGCGAGATTCGTGCATACGGATCTCGAAGATCTTCTGATCTGATCAATTAAAGAATATTTTTCTTCCTTTGGGAATGACTTTGTTATTTCGAATATTTCCATCGCCGTATCAAAAGCAAGTCGATAAACTTCCAAATCCCTTACGCTACCTATCCTTTTCGTCCTTCGTCCTTCATCTTTCATCTTTCGTCTCTCGATCTCTCTCATCCTTCATCTTATCTTTCATCCCTCTTATCTCTCATCTTCATCCCTCATCCTTCGTTCTTTATCTTTTGTCCTTCATCTTTCTCGTGGTAACGTGAAAGTAGAAACTGGCTCCCTCTCCCACTTTCCCCTCCGCCCAAACCCTTCCACCATGGCGGTGGATAATGCGCTGAACAATGGCAAGCCCGACGCCTGTTCCTTCAAATTCGTCAGAGCTATGAAATCGCTGAAAAACACCAAACAACTTATTTACATATTGCATATCAAACCCGACCCCATTGTCTTTGACATGTAAACATTTTCATTTCCTTCGCTTCTACCATCGACCTCAATCACTGCTCTCTCCTTGGGTCTTGTAAATTTGACGGCATTGGACAGGAGATTGACAAAGACCTGGCGAATCATTGCCTGGTCTCCTTGAGCGGGAATGAGAGTGTTTATACTGAATTTTAACTTCCGCTCAGGAACAGCAAGTTTAAGTTCTTCAAATACAGCCTTTGCCAATTTCCCCATGTCTATGTCTGATAGCTCTTATCTCCTGCCGGCCTAAACGAGAAAATAAAAGAAGGTCGTCGATCAATTGTCCCATTTTCTGTGTGTTGTTTCGAATGACGTTTAAAACCCGCTTACCCTCTTCATCAAGTTTATCAATGTAATCTTCCAACATGATACGGGAGAAACCATCGATGGCACGCAGTGGCGCCCGCAGATCGTGTGAAACAGAGTAGCTAAAAGCTTCTAGCTCTTTGTTAGTATTTTCAAGTTGTGCTGTGTAGCTGAGCAGTTGCGTCTCTTTATCAGACAGTGCTGCGGCCATCCGGTTGAATTCTTCAGAGAGTTTCCCGATCTCGTCGTCGGTTCTCAACTCGATTCTCTGAGTAAAATTTCCGGTGCCAATTGTGGCCGCCGCCGCTGTGAGTTGACCGAGCGGCCTGACGATTTGACGTACGATAATCCAACTGACGAAGCCCAGGAGAGCAGCCAGCCCCGCTGCGATCAATATGATGTTCCGCGCCAATTCATTCATGGGTGCAAAGGCAATGGTCGTGGGTACCACATAGACCACCGCCCACCCCGATCCTGAAAGGGGTAAATATGCTCCCAGTTTCTCCTCCCGCTCAATTGGATTTATGAATTGAATCGTGCCTTTCTGCCCAGATAGAGCGGCTCGCACCGGTGGCACCGAACTGAAATCGGTTTGCTCCTCCACATACTTGAGGTTAGCCTGATGCGCAATAATCAGCCCTCGACTGTCGGTGATGTATCCATAATGCAATAGCCTCTTATTCCCGAACTCGCCGCGGCCTAGTTCCGAAAATTCCTCCAGTTTTAACGCACCGGTCCATATCCCGATGATCTTTCCAGCAGAGCTACGAACAGGTGTGGCAATGACCACCGTCGGTCGCTGAGTGGCGGGCGAGATGTGCAGATCGCTGATGACTGTCTTACCGGTGCTCATCAATTTTTTATACCAGTCCGTGAAGGCCAAATTATGGTGCGATAACTTGATCTGAAGATCGTAAGGTTCGAGCATGTAAACTGACCCCTCGGCCTGAAGGAGCATGACATATTCAAAGATTTCGGAGTGCTTTAAGATCAGACCTGCCACTTTGTGCTTGGGTTTATCTACACTGGCCGGTATTCCATGGAGCGCCGGATTAATGAACCGGACCGTGGCGAAGTCTTTGATTTCTGAAAGGCCTGCTGTCGTCTCCAAGATTGACCGGGCATTGTCAAGATAAGAATTAACGGCACTGGCATAAGTCTGGGCAGCTTCAACGTTATGATCCAGTTCTCTTGTCCGTAATGTGCTGCGGCCGATGAAAATCGCCAGCAGACTCCCTGCCACGGCCATCAACAACACCGCGAGGACGACGAATGCTGACAACTTGATTGACAATCTGATTCCACGCATTTTTTTACCCTCAAGTTTTGAGTTTCAAGTTGCAAGTTTCAAGTTTCAGGTTCCGAGATTCTGGTCTCTGGTTCCTGGATTTTTAATTCAAATTTCACTTGTAAATCGAAAACATTATCAAGAAACTAGTATCCAGTGACCAGTATCTATCTTTGCTCTTTCAGCACCTCTTCGAGCAACGTCTCATCATATAGTTTTTTTGCCGGGATTGGTGTCTTTAAGCATACCAATTTCTACCAACAGCGGCTGCATGCTCTCCAGTAAGGCCGGGTCGTTTCGCGCATCCAGTGGCCAATGCAGCAGTTTTATTTTTTGGCTGACTTCCTGGCTAATGATCAATCGTTTGGCAAGGATGGACCGGGCCTCTTCTGGGTTCTGGTCTATCCAGCGGACCGACTTCAGATAGCTCGCAGAAAAGCTTTAAGCATCCTGGGGATTGTTCCGATAAAGGTCTCCCCGAAAAACAATCATCATATATTCCATCCGCTCAAAGGGCGCCCCGCCAACGATCCAGCCCAGCAGTTTCCCATCCCTCCGGAGCAGTGATTGAGTAAGGTAGGGCTCTGACCATAATCGCGGCCGCTATGTTCCCCCCAGCCACAGCCAACCCCATATTAGAAAAGGAGATCTCTATCAATTTGTAATTCTGCACCCCCTCCTTTTGCAGGCGACCCCTGATGGCCGCATCAAGCAAGCTATTCCTGGCGTTGATGGCAATCTGCTTCCCTTCCAGGTCTTTCCAACTCTTAATGGCTGAAGCTACCAGCACGCCCAAAGCCGGGATGGTCGGGGTCAGCAAAACTGCTTGAAGCCAAGGGAACAATTTTCTCAGGGATGAGCCCACGCTCACCGGCCAAAAGTACGGGAACTGTACCACTGAAACCAGCGTCCAAAGACCCGGTCGCCATGGCCTTAATGATCGCAGCCCTCCTCCAGATATAATGTCTCCACGAATTGAAGCCTGTTCTGCTTTGGAAAACCCTTTCTCTTGCATGACGAAATAAGGAAATAGCTCTGGTCTCCGCAAAATCCAATGCGGAATTGTGATCTGCGGTGCGGGTTTCGAAGGAGAGCAAGAAGCCAGCACGATAACTGTCAGGAATGCTGCTACAATCATTTTGCTAAAGGATTTTTTTATTTTAAACATTCTCACCTCCTACACAACTCTCTTATAGAAATTAGGGACACCTCCCATTTTTTTAAGATGCAAGTTCCAAGTTGTAAGATGCAAGTAGCGGCTTATTCAATTCTCATCATCGACAATCAGGATTCGGTTTTCCATAGGACTCTTGTTCCGATCCCCAACCGGCTCTATCATCTAAGACAACAGCGTCTTCATCAAGGGGACGAGCTCACTATGCATCTTGCTCTTTGATATATAGGCGCTCGCCCCGGCTTCGGATGCGTCCGCCCGATGCTCGACATCGTTGTAGATGGTGAGCATCACCACTTTTGTCTTGGGCGAAGCCGCCTTAATCATACGGGTCGCCTGAATGCCATTCATCCCGGGCAGCCCGATATCCATCAGGACAATAGTGGGTGGCCGGTTGGCAACTTTTTCCACCGCCTCTTCCCCACTCTTTGCTATCATGAAGGTACATTCTGGAAAGGTAACGCTGAGCCAGTCCTGCAACGAACTGCACACGACATCATTATCTTCTACAATCAAAATGGTTTGTTTCATCTCCAATCCTCTAAAAGCAATAGACAACGATCGACCACTGAAGCGAGGGCGGTTATTAGTGGTCATAATACACCGTGGGTATTTTAGGTTATATGGACTTTGTCTATCTATCGGGAAAGCTTGACAATTTGTGTGGGGAAAGCTTGATAAATTGATACTGGATGCCGGTTTCTGGATACTGGATGGTGGAAACTTAAGAACCGATTCTAGTTACTTGATGCTGGATAATCTATGGAAATTATTGTGGATTGTATTGGTTATTGGGTATTGGTTTTTTGCTTTGAGATTGAAACCTTTGAAAATAAGAACCATCTTGATATTTAATAAAATTTTCAGTATTGAATACCTCCTCACCAGTATGGTGTCTCAATAACAGCTTTACAATATCTGAGAACTGTCATTCTTGCGAAAGCGGGAATCCAGATTGAAAAGGCTAGATTCCGGATCAAGTCCGGAATGACAAACTGTGTAAAGACATTCCTGAGACTAGTACCCAGTTCCTGGTACCCAATTACTGATACCTAATACCAGGATTTATTCAAGGCTTGTGAGTCCGTGTTGGATGGCGAACTTCACCAGACCAGGAATATCGTTAATATTCAGCTTCTGCATTAATCTGCTACGGTAGGTCTCAACACTTTTAGGGGAAAGGTGGATGATATTGGCGATCTCTTTGCTCGATTTGCCTTCTACGACCAGTTGTAGAACTTCTCGCTCCCGAGGGCTGAGCCTCTCCAATGGACTCTTCGCTTCAGTAGATTCGCGCTGGTGCACATAGTCATCAATCATTGTCTCGGCGATTTTACGGCTTAAATAGCGGCGGCCTACACGAACAGCCCGAACAGCAGACACCACCTCCTTGCCGGCTGATTCCTTTAACAAGTAGCCGCGTGCACCGGCTTGCAGTGCTCGAAAAATGTGCTCAGCGTTGGAATATACGGAGAGGATGACGACTTGCGTTGAGGGACAGGTATGACGAATCTGCTGTGTGGCTTCAATGCCGTTCAATTCCGGCATGGCGATATCCATGATTACCACATCAGGTTTTAGTTTCTGTACCTGGTTTACCGCCTGGCGACCATCAGCCGCATCTCCGACCACGGTGATATCACCCTGAGCCTCCAGCATGAACCGAAGGCCATCGCGGATTACAGTGTGATCATCAGCGAGAAAAACTTTTATGGCATAAATATCACCTCAGATACTGGATACTAGACACTGGATGCTGGATTCTGGATACTGGTTACTGGTCACTTGATATCAAGTATCAAGCATCTAGGATCAAGTATCCAGCATCTACTTTTCACTCAGGTGCCCTTTTTCAACAGATTGAATGAATAGATTTAATTTCTTCCCCAAAATTTCCAATTTATCATGTATTGAGTTATAAATTTCTTTATCCACTAATGATCCAGTTTCAAAAAGAGTTTCCAAGTGATCAATGGTTTCATCATTTGAGGCAATAGCATAATTTAAAAATCTAATAAATTCTTGTTTGTACCTTCGACGCCCATAACCCTCCACTATCGTTGATTTAATTGATTTAGATGACTTCCTGATTTGACTACTCTCCTCGAAGATTTCAAACTTGGGTAGCTCTTTAAGCGTCATTTTATGAATGTCAATGACTGCTTCCCGAGCAAGTCTCCAAATTTCCAAATTCTTATAACTCATTTCCTTACCCTAATGATTGTTTTAACAAGGCTATCATCCAGCACCAAGGATCAAGCATCGAGTATCTTTAATCAAGTATCCAGTATCACACATCCTTTATCCAGTATCCAGAAGTATCCGCCTTTAATGTTTTCTCGGCACTTCCACGATGATCTGTGTTCCTTTTCCCGGTGCGGTCTCCACACTCAGTTGTCCACCGATTGCCTGGGAACGCTCGCGCATGTTAATCAGTCCCCACTCAGGTTTCGCTTCTGGCTGTTGGTGGGCCTCGGAATCAAAACCTATACCATCGTCAGCAATGCTGAGATGGACCGATTCGCCAAATTCCTCCAGCCTTACCGTCACATTCTTTGCCTGGGCGTGCTTAGCCACGTTCGTCAACGCTTCTTGAGCAATGCGGAAAAGGGCCGTTTCTGCGGGTAATGGCAGGCGTGGCTTCAATTCTTCGACTTGTAGCAATGTAATGATACCCGTGCGCTCCGAGAATTGTTTGCCATACCAGTGCAGGGCAGCGCTCACTCCGTAATCGTCCAGCACGGGCGGCCGCAATTCAGCCATGACATCCCGGATGCGTTCCACTGTCTCCTCCACCAATTTCAGAGAATCATCTATTCGTGTCGCCGTCTTTGTCACCGTTTCAGGGGGCAATTGACTGTGCACGATGTTCAGGTTGATGCCCAGTGCGGTCAGGTTCTGACCGACCTCGTCATGGAGTTTTCGGACGAGTTCTCGGCGCTCAACCTCCTGCACTTCTACCAGACGTCGGGAGAGGTTTCGCAGTCGTTCATGGCTGGCATGCACCTGCTCGAAGAGCTGGTCTCGTTCTTTTTCTGCTCGTTTGCGCTCGGTGATGTCGCGGTTACTGCCCCGTCTCCCAAGCCAAATCCCATCTTGGCTATAGACTGGCTGGCAGTAGTGGCTGATCCACCGTTCCTCTCCTCCCCGGGTGATGATACGAAAATCGTGGCTACAGATTCCACAACCAGGTTTTAAAACTTCAGAAATATGTTGAGAGACCAGGCCGTAATCATCCGGATGTACGATTGACGTCAATAAGTTGGGGTTGTCAAAGAACTCGTCAACACGATAGCCTGTAATCCGTTCACACGAGGGTGAAACATAAACAAAATTTCCATCTGGTTTCAGCCAATATTCCCAGTCGTAGGTAAAATCCGCAACCATTCGGAATTTTTCTTCACTTTCCAACACCACCTTCTCCGCCCGCTTGCGCTCGGTGATGTCGCGACTGTAGATGCGCACCGTATCGAATCCAAATGCGAAGCAGATGCTCTCCTCAAATAGACGGTCTTTGACCGTTACCACGCGGTGGAAGGGTCCTGGCTGGTTCGGACCAAGGATCTTCAGAATTTCATCTACATCTTGTGGGAGAAATACACGCGCGTCTTCAATGCCCATTTCTCTGAGAATCTCAATAGCTGCCGGGTTGCAGAAAGTGACTGCACCAGAAAAGGCTACCTCAACGACCGGGTCTGGGTTGAATTGAGGGAAAGAGGCAAGGTGTTGGATTTGCTGCTCTGCTCGCTTACGCTCGGTGATGTCGCGTCCTATTATTGACGCGGCGACAATCCTGCCTTCTGCGTCTTTGATAGGCGAAATGGTAAGGGACATGTGAATATGTTGTCCGCCTTTTGTTCGGTGTACTGTTTCATAGTGCTTGATGTGTTCTTCCAACCTTATCTTTTCAAGAATCTGCGGCACCTCATCTTCATGTTCAGGTGAGACCAGCATTGATACTGGCTTGCCGATAATCTCGCTCTCGGTATAGCCATAGATTTTTTCTGCAGCTTTGTTCCAGCTGGTCACGATTCCATCCAAGGTCTTACCAATAATGGCGTCGTTGGAAGATTCCACCAAAGCAGCGAGTTGGACAGTTTCCTCTTCCAACCGCTTGCGCTCGGTGATGTCAAAGGCATAGTGCACATACAGATCCGGTGCCACCGGTATCCAGTAGGCGTCCCAGATGATCCCAAGCGCTTCAACTTCTAAGTGTTTTGCCTCCCCGGTAGCCCATACAGCGGGGGCGAGGCACCATGGGCAAGGGTTGTCACGTCGACCCCAGGTTGCAAAACATTGCTTGCCCGGAACGGCACCAACGTCGACGGCAGCCTTATTAGAAGCAACGATCTCTCGAGTATATGGTCTGAGAAGAAGGGCAGTACAATGGAAATTGTCCAAGAGGATCTGGTTCAAACTGGTTTTTTCTTTCAAAGCTTCTTCCGCACTCTTGCGCTCGGTGATATCACGAGCGATACCAACAACCCTGACCGCCCTTCCGTTCCGGATCTGAGGTGCTGCCATAAATTCCCCTATTTTATATTCACCAGACTTACAGAGTATGCGCCATTCGGTTAGTGGAATGATTTCCGCATTTAAATTACGCTGGAATTCCTTAATAACGAGAGGTAAATCATCCGGATGGATGAGACCTGTAAAAGGCTTGCCAATCCAGTCCGTATGTGACCAACCAGTAATCGCTTCAAATGCCGAGCTCAAGAAGGTTATCGTGCCATCCGAAGAGAGAGTATAGAGAACATCCCTTGTCATTTCCACCAGACTTCGATAGTGTTCTTCTGATTCACTCAGAACCTTTTCCACCCGGCCGCCAGCAGGCATGGCGTCAGAAAGGTGTTCGGCTTCTGATTTTTCTAATTCCATAATTCGTTTGTGCAATTGAGCCAACTCATTGATGAGTTGCTTTTTCGTCTTGTATTGGTCTTTCATCTTAGTCCCCTCATAAAATTAGTTCGGAGCAACCAGTTCGGAGTTTTGAGTATTACCTACTCTCCTAACTTTATGGGCAATAAAAAAGCCCTCACAATCCAAAACTTCCCTGCCTACCGTAGGCAGGTTGGAACGATGAGAGCCCAATTTTGTTGGATGATCAGGGCTTATCATTTCCTTTCCCCACCGTTAAAGGATTATGAGCCCAATTACCAACTCTTGTAGAGCATTATATACAAATTTCCACCCGTGTCAAATTAGTTTCCTGAGATTCCTGGACTTTTTCAGAAATCTCGATTACGCCGATTATGAAACGATTACACAGATTCCCTTTGAAGATTTGATCGGGACAGAATCTCCAACTGTGTTTCCTCATGTTTCATAAAATCAAGATAAGGAGATATGGCAAGGGTCCCTAATTTATTATTTGATTTAAAGTTTGATTTTTGCTACAGATATTTTCGAGGAGTCCGATATGGAGTCTATGAAAATATTGGTCGTCGATGATGAAGCCCATGTTCGGGAGATGCTTAAGAGAGGCCTTTCCCAATTGGGAGAATTCACTGTTGAAGCCGCTCAAAATGGAGTGGAGGCGGTTGAAAAGATCGAAAAGGACGTTTTCGATTTGGTCTTGACCGACTTGAAGATGCCAGAAATGGATGGGATCGAACTCCTCAAGACGATCAAAGGGACGAGGCCGGAGATTATGGTCATCCTGATGACCGCCTACGGATCGATTGAAACAGCCATTGAGGCGATTAAGAATGGAGCAAATGACTATGTGACAAAGCCCATTGACTTCAATGATCTCCTCATTCGCATCGCGAAATCCAAAAAGGAGAACCTCCTCCTCAGGGAAAACCAGCTTCTGAGGATGGAGGTAAAGAAAAAATTCGAGTTCAACAATATTATCGGAAAAAGCAAAAAGATGCAGGAGGTTTTCTCCCTGATTGAAAAAGTAGCCCCCAGCAACAGCACAGTGATCATTTACGGGGGAAGCGGAACCGGGAAAGAGCTCGTTGCGAAGGCAATCCATTACCATAGTCCCAGGGCTGATCGGCTTTTCATGCCTTTCAATTGTGGTGCGATCCCTGAAACACTGGTGGAAAGCGAGCTCTTCGGCCATACCAAGGGTGCTTTCACAGGAGCCATTCAGGCAAAGAGAGGATTGTTTGAAGAGGCCCACGGCGGTACGCTCTTTTTGGATGAGATCTCCACCATCCTCCCTTCTGTTCAGGTAAAACTTCTGAGGGTTCTTCAGGAGAAGGAGGTCATGAAGGTGGGGAGCACGGAGAGGACGAAGATTGATGTCCGGATGATTGCTGCGACCAATGAAGATTTGGAAGCCAATGTGAAAAATGGAAAATTTCGGGAAGATCTTTTCTACCGTCTCCATGTCTTTCCCATTTTCCTCCCCGACCTGAAGGACAGGAGAGACGATATCCCTCTTCTCGCCTACCACTTTCTCGGTCTTTATACCAAGGAGAACCAGAAACAGATCAAAGGAATTTCAGCAGAGGCGATGAACCTCCTCTTGGAATATCGTTGGCCAGGAAATGTCAGAGAATTAGAAAATGCTATTGAAAGGGCCGTTATCATGGCAGATCGGGATTACTTGACCCCAAACGATTTCCCCCAAAATATTCGTGAGGGATTCTCTGACCTTATAAAAAGAGGTGCCAAGGATCGTAAATCTCTGGACGAGATCAAGGCCGAATATATTGCAGAGATATTGAAAGAAGCCAGTGGAAACAAGAAAACTGCCGCTGAAATCCTTAAGGTCAATCCCAGAACACTTTACCGCTTCGAAAAAAAGAGTCAAACTTGATTCAAGTATTTTAGGCTCTCCCCTTTGAATGCCAAATAAGATTGGTTTAGGACAAATTGTCAAATAAAATATAATATATAAATTTCAATATCTTATATATATTTTAACAAATATTTTTGACAATTTATTCATATCATGACTCAATGTCATTTTTTCACTAAATAAAATAACTCCATAAATTCAATATGTTACATGCTTATTCCATTTTGGTATGCGTCTTGCTATGTAACATACCAGGACGAGAAAAAGAATGAAGAAGACAAGAAATTTTATATTCATCGCCTGTATGATTTTAACCTGGCTCATCGCTTCCGGGATATCGATGGCAGCATCGGACACAAAACATGTGGTCATCAAAGCAAAAATTGATAAAGTGGCTAAGCTAATTATTGATACGAATTCAATCACTTTTCCGAATATGGACCCGGATGAGGTAAAACAGGTTCCGGCTCTTCAAAATGACATCAGGGTGACTGTCAAGGCCCGGACTGGAAGCACAAGTCCTGTTAATTTGAATGTCATCGCTGACGGAGACCTTTCATCTGGGCCTGACACGATCCCAGTCCAAAATGTTATGTGGCAGGCTTCCGGACAGGGGTTCTCGAGCGGGACCTTAAGCAAGACCACTGTCCAGACCGGGGGGTCCTGGAAAGGAAGTGGAGTGAGAGAAGGCACCTTTCGATACTACTTAAACAATAGCTGGAATTATCAGAAAGGAGAATACCAGGTTACCGTGGCATATACGCTGACAACACCTTAACGCACTTTCCTTCCTCCAAAAAAGATTGTCCCCCTGAGGGAGACAGGGGGACAAAAAACCATCCTCGTTGGTACACATTTTGCATTATCATCCGACAAAACCACACTATTGAACTCCCTTTTTCCATTTTTGGACACTGAAATGGACAAGAAATTCTTGGGAATTACAGCATTTTTTATCTTTCTTATCTTCACCTCCGCTGCCGGTGAAATCTTTGCGGACACGAGACAAGTGCCACTCACGATCAAGGCTGAGGTAAAAAATTTGTCAAAACTGGAACTGGACTCCGCAACCGTAACCTTTGAGGTCGGGAGTCTAAGCCCGGACGATGCGCCCGTCATTAACTCAAGCCCAAGTCAAATATCCGTTACAGCGAAGGCCAGGACCGGGGCGAAGAGCAATGTGACATTAACCGTACTGGCAACCGGTGACCTTATTTCAGGATCTGATATTGTCGCCATTGATAATGTCAATTGGACAGCTTTCGGACCCGGATTCGCTGGCGGAATAATGGATAAGACTTCTCCCCAGCCTATAGGCAGTTGGCTTGGAAGTGGCTCCCATCCAGGGAGACTCTCCTTTAACCTCACCAACCGCTGGAATTATGCCAAAGGCGATTACGCAACCACGACGGTCTTCACCCTCACAGCCCCATAACTCCAAACTTCCTAATTTCGCTTATGAAATCCTCCCCTTAGAAAATGGCATGATCATTGCCGCCCATAGCGATTTCAAATTTTTCCATATGATGCCAAAATTTGTCCGTTATTGACCGTTTTATCCAACTGTAAAATGGTGTAAAAACAGAAAAAAGTAAGACTTTAAACACCTTGATATTATTAAAATATTATTGTTCTGATCAGGGCTTTTTAAGAGATAAATCCAAGTTGGCACAGACCTTGCTGTACAAAAGGGCAAATAAAAAATGATTCCCCTCATCTCCCAGATCCGAGGGGATCAAAAAAGAAAAGGAGGAAGAAAAAATGAAGAAGGTGAGTTTGGTATTGGCAATTGGTTTAGGTTTGGTTTTAATGGCTGGAGGGGCTTTCGCCGCATCGGATACAAAGCCTTTAACAGTTAATGCTACGGTCAGCGCCAGGGCAACATTAACATTAGGGCAGCGTCAAGTATTAGCTTTGCTGATGCAGACCCTGATTCAACTCCCAGTATTGCTTCTACCCCTGCGTCGGTTTCTGTCACTGCAAAAGTCAGGACAGGATCAAGCTCCACTGCAACATTAACTCACCTGGCTGCTGACGATTTGAAAAGTGGTAGCGACACAATTCTTATCGGCAATGTGACATGGACAGCATCAGGAACAGGTTTTATAGCGGGAACAATGAACAAATCCACTGCCCAGAACAGCAGCCAGCTGGACAGGTTCTGGGAACCATACCGATGGCTCATTCAGCTATTTCTTAGCGAATAGCTGGAACTACGCGACTGGAACTTATAGCGCCTCCTCCACGTATACTTTAACTGCTCCGTAAAGGCCGTGAAGGTGAAGAGATCGTAAAAAGGATAGATTGCATCTCCAGCTGTGCAGTCTATCCTTTTTTATTTGTAATTTTTTAAAGGCTGTTATATAGTCATGGCTAAACCAAAGGGGTCCTTTCTTATGAAAAAGAAAATTCTCTTCTTGGCTTTATTTTTCATCCTCTGCCCATTTCTGACATCAAGGCCTTTGTATGCTGCCACCATTTCGTCATTTACCGTTTCTCCGACAAGCGTCACTTTTGCAGACCAGGACCCGGATCTGGGAGAAGTAACTTCTTCTCCCAGCGTAGCTGTCACTTTTTCAATCAGGGACTCAACTCGAATCAAAATTGGACCCTTGATATCCGTGCAAACACAGACCTGGGGCGTGGAATACCATCCCGGCTGGGAATATTCGCTGGACGGTTACAGGAAGCGGAACCCCAACTCCAACTTTTTACAATGGATACCCTTGTCATAGGCTCTTATGTTTCAGCGGGAACAGGGGCCCGGCCGAAGTAACGGGCGTGGCGGATATTACATCTACTTTTTACTTTTATCTTGCAAATTACTGGTCCTATCCCACAGGGAATTATAGTGGGACAGTCACTCTCAGACTCACTGTTCCCGGTGCGACAGCTCAAACCCGGACCGTTACCCTGTCTACGAACATAGCAGCAAGGGCAAAACTGCAATTCGGATTGCTGGCAATGAATTTTCCGGATGCGAACCCGGATAGTGTACCCTCTATCCCTGCGAATGTGAATCCCCTCTCTGTCACTTCAAGCGCCAGAACAGGTTCATCCCAGACAGCTACTCTAACCTGTCTTGCAAGCGGTGATCTCATTTCAGGAACAAACACTATTGCCATCAGCAACATGACATGGACGGCAACTGGAACAGGTTATTTGCCGGGCACCATGAATAGAACTACCGCACAGACCGCAGGGAGTTGGACCGGTTCCGGACAACGAACAGGAACATTTAGTTACTTTCTTGCCAATTCCTGGTCATACACCATTGGCAATTATTCAACATCCATCAACTATACTTTGACAGCACCCTGAGGTGGAGGGAAGATGAAAAATAAATCCTGGATTATTTTACTCATTGTCGTCATCGCGATCTTGGCCCCTGCGCTCCTTTTTTCAGCCGAGGTCTCCATCAGTGTCTCACCGATCCGGGTTGAGCATCTGGTCAAGCAGGGTGAAAAGGGCACGGATACAATTTCGGTGACGAATGATGGCACAGCTCCTACCCGGCTGAAAGTCTCCATCGAGGATTGGACCTTGACCAGGGACGGAAATCCGATGTTTATGAAGGTGGGGAAAAATCCCTATTCCTGTGCGGAGTGGATTCGGATTAACCCAGTCGATTTCAGGGTTGATCCGGGGCAAACCAGGGAGGTGAGGTATACCGTTACGGTTCCAGAAGGAATTGAGGATGGAGGTTTCCGCGTTGCCATTATCTTTGAAACGGTCCCTGAGGTCACGCCAGGCGAAAAGGCCAAACGGGTCTATCTGAAAGGCCGGATCGCAACAATCGTCTATGAGGTGGTTGGAAAACCCATCCCCCAAGGGCACGCCAACAGCCTGAAAGCGGATCTTAAAAAAGAGGGGATGGATTTCATCCTTGCTCTCCAAAATACAGGAAAGGTCCATTTTAGGACGAAAGGTTCGATCACCGTCAAAGATTCAAATGGAAACAAGGCATTTGAGGTGGACATCCCGGATGTACCGGTCCTCCAGGAATCAGAAAGAGATGTTAAGGTCAGCTACGATAAATCGATTCCAAAGGGGAAATATACAGCAACAGCCGTTGTGGATATCGGAAGGAAAGAGCTGATTGGTGCTGAGACCACGTTTGATATCGAGTAGGGGGAGAATTTTGGGTGGAGTTGAAATCGACCCGGTCCGTGAGATCCATCCTGATTCTTAAAGGCCCACCTTTTGTTTTTATCTTTCTGTTTTTCATTCTAAAGTCTTCCCTCTTCATTTTTCAATCACAGAGTTATGCCCTCGATGAAGGTGGTGCTACAACTTCCATTGAATACCGTTCGATCAATCGGGAGGCTCCTACTACTGACACCAACGAATCGGAAATAAATTACCACTTGGATGTATGGCAGAATGTACCGAATACCGGAAAGCTTCTATTATGGCTCGATTGGACTAATGGCAAGAACGACGATAGGATGAACAAATTGGGAAGAGGATTTCTTGCTCTCAAAGACTTCAGATACAATGACTTCATTCTCAATGGTCTTGTGGGAGACTCCACTTTAATTTTCACAAACCTTCCGGAAAAATTTTCAAATGCCATTTATCCGGACATCTATTTCCGCGGATTTCAAGCCGACGTCCTTTCTAAATGGGGAACGGTTCAGAGTTTTTGGAGGAAAAGTGGCAAGGCTCGAAGGTCTTCTCGGGAAAACCTATGATATTACAGATGAGGTTCTCTATGGGTTCAAAGGCAATTTCAGACCCATCCCGAGGCTTCTTTTAGGAACAGGGTTTATTCGAACGCAGGATGAAGTAGATAGTGCCGATAAACCCGTCACGAAAAACAATAATATCTTCCTCTTCGATTCCGAATGGCAGGTACTTAATTGGATGAAATGGCTGACGGAATTCCGGAGAAGCGACTTTAAGGGAGAACCGGGGATCGAGAGCCAGAATGATTATCATGCTCAGATTCGGGCCGATGATTAAGACCGATAACCTTCAGATTGGAGGCTAATTATCGCCGGATCGGGACGGATTACCGGTTTGTGAATCAAGCGACACAAGGGGAGAGCGATCAGGAAGGCTATTTTCTCCTTGCTGAGTATAAACCCTGGAAAGAGATCACCCTCTTTGGCAATGCAGACCGCTATCATGATAATGTATCGGACAAACACGACCAGAACAGAACTGACAATACACGCGGTTTGATCGGCCTCTCTTTTTTCTCACCTCAATATCCCTCCTTCTACTTGACCTTTGACGTGGCGGATCAAAAAAGTCGTCTTGATCTTCCATCGCCTCTTAACAATCTCACCTACACACTTTTTTCCGAAGTTCGATACGAATATAAGGATTTCAATCCCTATATGCGATATCGCCGGGTGGACTACAAAGATGAAATTCAACCGACAAATGAATATAACCAAAACGACATCACCCTGGGTATCCGGAAAAATTTTAAGCAGGGTTCCATTGTCTATATCGAAGGAGAATCAAGTCAGAAGAAATATCCCGACGGTGGAAAGGAGAGTGATCTTTCCGGAAAGATTGGGTTCAATTACTACTTATCTACAAATCTCTCATGCTGGGGAGAGGCTATCTACAGCAAATTGAAGGATAGGGAAGAGGATACCAAGAGGGACAAGATCGAAGGGGCTTTCGGCCTAACCGTGCAGCTTCCCTGGGATGTTCAGCTCTATGGCGATGTCCGATACGACAAGATTTTTAACCCTCAGAGAGAGACGCTAAAAGCCCAAGGGCTTCAGGCCAATCTCAGAGTCATGAAAAGATTCAACTGGGGAAAGCGTGAAAAGATTGCTGGCCTGAAACCAGGGATTGAGACAGAAGGATATGGAACGATAGAAGGCGTTGTGTTCAATGACATCAACCGAAACGGTGTCCGGGATAAAGGGGAGGAGGGCGTTAAAGACATTACAATCCGGCTTGAGGACGGTTCAACAGCCAAGACCGACGAGAAGGGTTATTACCAGTTTTCAAGGGTGGAGGTCAGGGGCCACTTAGTCACGCTCGATGTGAGGAGGATTCCAGCTGACTATAGCACCATCAGCCCTGAGAAGATGAAGGTCGAGGTCAAACTGAGGGAGACGGTGCGGGTGAACTTCCAGCTGATTGCTGCTGGTAGAATTGAGGGGAGGGTGATCAACGATGTCAATGCAATGGAAAGTTCGATCCTGGTGAAAAAGGGATTTCTGACGTCCTTGTTCTTTTAGAGCCGGGCAACAATAACGGCTTATACCGACGAAGCTGGAAAATTTATCTTCGAGAACATCCTGCCGGGTGAATATATATTAAAACTGGACCCTGCCACATTACCCGAAGATGTAGTTTTCACCTCCCATCGGAGGAGTCCAAATTCCAGGTACCGGTTGGAGGCGATCTTAAAGATATGAATTTCCTGATCCACGTGAAACCCCGACCGATTATTATCGGACCACCCAAAGAAGTAAAGAATCACCATTATTTCACCAATACGGTTGTTGAAACTTCGGTCTTTTCTCTTCTCATCTCCTTAAAATGATGGGCAGGGTCAAGGACCACAGAGATGACATGACTGCCCGTTGTTGCCCTCCATCTGGCGCTAAGCCTCCGTTGCCCACCTGGTTCTAAATCGATCTCTTCCGTTGAAAAAACCCTGAGGTTATCATAAAAAAAGACAGGGACTCTCCTGGCATCTTGATGTCCCCGATTGCGAACGATGACGACCACCTCCACCTCTTCCCCATTTCGGGGCAGAGGATTTCGCAATTCCATTCGATTCCCCACAAATTCCAAATTGAGCCCTTCAGAGAGCTTCTGAGGCCGGATGGTTTCCTCTTCGGTTGCACAGTTCAAAATAAGAGAGAAACCGGCTGCAAATAATGCAAGGACCACTTGATTTCTTATTCTTGACATGAGGGCCTCCGCTTCCTTAGAGGGGTTTCATAAATTGAAGAGGGAGAGGATTGAAACGATATCCACCCCATTTCAATAATGAAATTTTGGTATTATAATTTAACACATTTGCATCTGAATGAGAAGCCTTTTGACCATTGACTTAAAAGGGGAAACAATGTTATTTTTAAAAATATGAATTTGTTTTTTAAGAACCTTTTGTCCATCGTCCTCTCCATCGCTCTCCTGGTTGCCTGTGCCGGAGTCCCGAAGGCTCAACAGCCAAAGTCAGAATCTGTCTCACGGCAAACGATTCAAGTGAAATCCCAGAAAAAGGCCCCTCCGAATTCACTCGCTTACTACCATTTCCTTCTCTCCCAGTCCAAGTTGAAGGAAGGGAAAATCGATGAAGCGATTGAGGACCTCAAACGAGCCATCGCTTATGACGAAAAAGAACCTTCTTTACATGTGGAATTGGCGACCCTCTATATTCATAAAGGACTCTTGAATGAAGCGATCGATGAATGCAAGGCTGCCCTCATCCATGATCCCAATCTTCTGTCCGCCCAATTGCTCCTCGGCGGGATCTATTCCTCCCTCAAAAAGAACCGGTTAGCCATCGAAGCTTACAAGAAAGCATTGGAGATCGACCCCCAGCATCGGGAAAGTTATCTCTTCCTCAGTTCACTCTATGCCGATGAACAGGCCTACGACCAGGCCATCCAAATTCTTCAACAATTCCTCAAAATCGAACCGGACTCCGTGATGGGCCTTTACTCCCTTGGAAGAATTTATGCCGAGATGAAATCTTATGAGAAGGCAAAGGAATATTTTTTGAAGGCTTTAGCCATCGAACCCAACCTGATTTCGGTTCTGCTGGATTTAGGGATTACTTATGAGATCCAGAATGAGCCGGAGAAGGCCGCCGACGTTTATCAAAAGATCCTCAGCCTCGATCCGGACAACAAAAGGGCGAGGAATCGACTGGGCCAGATCTTCATCAAAAAGAAGAAGTTCGATGAGGCATTGAATCAATTTCGGGAAATCCAGAAGTTCGATTCAGGGGATATCGATATCCGCACGAAGATGGGTCTGATCTACCTGGAACAGGGAAAACTGGACCAAGCGATCTTGGAATTCAACTTCGTTCTCGCCGCCCATCCGAAGGACGACCGGGTGAGATATTATTTGGGAGCGGCCTATGTGGAAAAAGGGGGCCTGGATCAGGCCATCTCAGAATTCAAGAAAATCCCCCCCGAATCGGATCTCTATGCCGACTCGATAAGAAGCATCGTCCAGATTTTAAGGAAACAGAACAAGGTGGAAGAGGCAATTCGAACCTTGGAGGAATCGATTCAGACCAAACCGAAAGATGGGGATCTCTACATGATCCTCGCGGCCATCTTCGAAAAAGAGAACCAGTTGCAAAAGGCACTGGGCACTCTCAAAAAAGGCCTTGATCAAAACAAAGAAAATGTAGAAATCCTTTTCCAGATGGGGGCGATCTACGATAAGCTGGGCGACTTTGAAAAAATGACTGCCCAGATGAAGGAGGTTCTTCGATTGAACCCCGACCACGCCGATGCACTCAACTATTTGGGTTATTCCTATGCGGATCGAGGCATCCATCTCGAAGAGGCTCTCAAAATGATTCAGAAGGCCATGGAGCTTAAACCCAATATGGGTTATATCACCGATAGTTTGGGCTGGGTCTACTTCAAGCTGGGGGACTATGAGAGGGCCGTGATCGAGCTTGAAAAAGCGAACCAGTTGACTCCGGACGACCCCATCATCACAGAACATCTCGCCGACAGCTATTCCAAACTGAGCAAGATTCAAAAAGCCATGGAGTTTTACGAAAGGGCCTTAAAACTGGAACCTAAATCGGATCAGATAGAAAGGTTGAAAAACAAGATTCAGGAACTAAAAGAAGAAGCAATCTAAATAAAATCCAATGCCAAATGTTCAAAGTCCAAAATCAAAGTCAACCTGAGTTAAGTTTTTTTCACCCTTAGCCTGACTTCGATTCTTTAATTATTCGGAATTTTGTCATTGAGTTTGACATTTGGGCTTGGTTTTCAACTATGTTACCCCCCTGCGACGGGAGGGAAAATGCTCAGGACATCTCCTTCCTTTAATATCTGCTCCTTCTTTCCATGGATGCCGTTGACCAAGATGATCTTTGGTATTTCTTCGGGTATTTTGAGCCTCGACAAAATATCCTGAACTCGGGTATGGCCATCGACTTCCATCTTGCAGGAAAAACGGCTACTTCCTTTCGGAAGATAATCCCTCAGTGTTGCAAATAGTTTTACCTCAATCTCCATCGAACTTCATTCTCCATTTTCTTTGAACAGTGGGCATCCATTCACTTCCAGGTCTCTATCTGTTTTATCGCGTTGGAGATGACGAATATTCTCAAGTTATTGGTTTCATTCTCCAAAGGGGCAACGAAAAATCCATTCCTCTCAGTACTATATCCATGGGTTGTCCCGATGAGTATCTCTCCGTCGATAAAAGTGATCTTCACCTTTACAGAACCCACCGGATTTCTCCCTTCTTCCAAAGATTCTTTAGCAGGAGGATGATCTTTTGTCCCCTTAAGGGACTTTACAAAAAAAACGGCTTTCAAGTCAGATAGGAAGACTTCTGAAACCTTCCCGCCGCCTTCCCCTTTGTCTTCCTCCACAGGAACCACATGGAATGCCTTTTTTTGGGTTCCAAAATCATGGGTGACCCCTTTGACCACTCTTCCGTCTCGATATCGGGCCACCACATAGTTCTGAATTTTGCCAACCTGTTGAGATCCATTTTCCATCGGAGACCAAATCCTCACTTTCTCATTTTTCAAACACCCCTTATATCATATGTCAAAATCTTTTTCCTTTCAAGCGAGAGTGACAAAAAGAAGAGTATCTCCTTTTTGCATCATCTATACCAAACCCATAAATATTGTTTAACTCATCAAAATCGAAAATGAATTATTTTATAGGCTTCGAACAGTGACAAAATGTAATGACATTTTTTGCCTCCACCATGAGAAAATTTTTTCATCCCAAGAAACCATCCTGGCTCTCCTCTTCACCCCATACTCATTACGAAACTGGAGACATTTTCCGATGGAAAAAATCTATGGGAGTGAAGGGAAGAACGACACAAAGTGAAGAACTTGCAAGTGAAGTATGAGCAATGTTATCAGTGAGAAAGAATCATATCATGAGGCTAAAAGATCTGAATTTTCCCTTTGGGTTCCTCAACCACTTTCCCAACGATTCGTGAATCGATATTCTCCTCCTTTCTAAGAGTCGCCACCAACCTTTCCGCTTCGACCGCAGGCAAGGAGATCAAAAGCCCACCAGAGGTCTGAGGATCGTAGAGGAGATCGACCAAGAGGGCTGGGACATTCGGAGCCCACTTCTACCCGGCAGGAGAAAAACTGGCGATTCGAATGGGCTCCTTCAGGGATCAACCCCAACCTTGCATATTCTAAAGCCTCGGGAAAGATAGGAATGTCTTCTGATTGAATCACCATCCCGACCTGGCTCGCCGAAACCATCTCCAATGCATGTCCAATGAAACCAAACCCCGTGATGTCAGTGCAGGCATGGGCTCCAAAGGTCAACATCCATTCCGAGGCCTTTCGATTGAGAGCCTTCATGCTCTCCACCATCTTTCGTACTGCATCCTCAGACGCCATTCCACCTTTAAGGGCTGTCGAGATAATCCCTGTGCCGAGGGGCTTGGTCAAGACCAATTGGTCTCCCGGCGCGGCCTTGGCATTGGTCAGGATCTTATTTGGATGGACCAGTCCTGTCACGGCGAGGCCATATTTGACCTCTGGATCCTCGACGGTATGTCCTCCCACTAAGGCCACGCCAGCCTCTCCCATCTTCGAAAGCCCTCCACGCAAAATCTCTATCAAGATCGAGGGGGAGAGGGTTTTGATGGGAAAGGCCACCAGATTCAAAGCGGTGAGGGGAGTTCCTCCCATTGCATAGACATCGCTCAGCGCATTGGCGACGGCAATCTCGCCAAAGGTGAAAGGGTCATCCACAATGGGGGTGAAGAAATCCACGGTCTGAACAAGAGCAACCTCATCATTGAGCAGATAGACCCCAGCATCATCCGAGGTGTCGAGACCTACCAAAATCTTAGGATCTTTTGGAAGAGACAACTCCTTTAGAATCTGATCCAGATCCTCTGGACCGACTTTGGAGGCTCAACCCGCTTTTTTGACCTTTGAAGTCAGGCGAACTTCATCCATCTCTTTTCTCCGTTCCATAAATTTCAGCTTTAATTTTTTAGAGATCAAGCTGCCACCTCTTCTCCTCCCTAAATCCATTCTAATGCCTTAAAGAAAAAAGTCAAATTGGTTTTTTTCGACACATCCCCTCCACCTTCTGGAAATCCTCCTCCGTAATGCCTCGAGGTGAGAAAAAATTAGGGCGGTGTAGCGCGAGGGAATCTCCCGCAGTGCGGTACTGAAAATGTAGCGGTTATAGTCAGTTTAACATCTCCTGCATGAGTCAACCTTCATTGACCTGGAAGATGGATAGCCGCTCTGCAGTCAGGCTGACCCTGTAGGCGATCTGGAACGTTCACACCTTCTCAGGTCGAGCGGTTCAACGATCTGGCGATTTGTAATAGCTTTGGCCAAGTATTCCTCGCTCGAGATCTGACTACGGGTCGCTCCCAATAAGGTCCATCGAGGCATTCTCCTCCCATCCTCTCTTTTCTGTTGCCTTGCCGAACCAAAATTGGTATAAATGATTGAAATAAGTCCTGGGGAGGTGGGGTATGTACAAAAAAATTTTGGTCCCATTGGATGGCTCGGAGCTGGCAAAAAAAGCCTTGGATCAGGCCGAGAAACTGGCCAAGACCTTCGGTGCTGAAATCATTCTATTCCAAGTGGTCCCCTTTTTGCCCATCTACGGATCGCCGGAGTTGGTCACCCCTCTTATCGTCGATGAGAAGCAGAAGGAATCGGCAGAGAGGTATCTCACCAACCTCGCTGAGGAATTGAAAAAGAGAGAGCACAAGGTGACCGCCATCGTGAAGACAGGTCAACAGGTGGCCGTCGAGATCATTGACTTTGCAAAAGAGGCTGGGGCGGATCTGATTATCATGTGTACCCACGGTCGCTCTGGAATTAGCCGGTGGGTCTTGGGGAGTGTTGCCCTCAAAGTCTTAACACGGGCTGAAACGCCCATTCTCCTTATCCGTTCAAAGGGATAACAGCTTCGACATGAGGACAATCCTCATCGGCCTCTACATCGCCTGTGAATTGATCGCCAATGTGACCGCCTCGAAACCCATTCAACTGGGCAGCATTGTTGTTCCGGCGGCTATCTTTATCTATACACTTACCTTCACGCTCATCGACCTCATTAACGAATCCTTAGGCAAGCACGGGGCCCGGCAGGTCATTTGGGCCGCCTTCATCGCCAATCTCCTGCTTGCCGCCTATGCCCAACTGGCAGTGGTCCTTCCGCCCGCTCCGTTCTATTTTGGGCAAGAGGCCTTTGCGACGGTATTAGGGAGCACCCCGAGGATCGTCTTCGCCAGTCTAACGGCTTACCTGATCAGCTCACTCATCGATGCGGAGATCTTTGCATTATGGCGAGCCCGTGTGCAGGGGTTGAAGTGGTCCAGGGTGTTGGTAAGCAATGCCGTCTCCACTTGGGTCGATAGTGTGGTGTTCATCACCCTCGCTTTCTACGGAACCATGCCGATCTGGATGCT
The DNA here is from genome assembly GCA_963820625.1 of uncultured delta proteobacterium. GTDB lineage: Bacteria > Desulfobacterota > BSN033 > BSN033 > UBA1163 > CAWGAV01. The sequence goes on along the minus strand of CAWGAV010000007.1, from coordinate 40,185 downwards.
TATCAAAGGTCAATATATGATAAAGATGGCCATCACCATCGCGAGTCTCCCCTTGATCTATCTGGTGAGGGGCCAGAGGGAGAATCATAAAGCATATGCAGGATTGGGATAAAACAATGAAAAGAGAACATATCTTTCTCATCTTCACCCTCTTCCTCACATTCCTCTCCATCTACCTCCTTTACAGGATCCTCTCCCCCTTTCTCACGTCGATCATATGGGCGATCCTTTTAGCGATGGTCTTCTATCCTCTCTTCCAGAGACTTCAACGCCTTCTGAAGAACAGGAAATTCCTGTCCGCCCTTATCATGACCTTGTTGGTGCTCGTCATCATCGTATTGCCCTTCACTCTTCTGATGGTGTCTCTGGCCGGCGAGGTGGTGGATGTTTACTATCGCGTGGAAGAAATGATCAAGACCGGTCAGCTTCAGGCTTATTTGGAGAGTGTAAAAGAGATCCCTATGCTCAAATGGATCTTGGCGAGGTTGGGCCAGCATATCGATCTCTCGCAAACGGACCCCCTCCCCCTTTTACTAAAAAACCTTAAACAGATCAGTACCTTCATCTTCAACCAGACCACTACCCTCCTAAAGGGATTCTCCACCTTTATCGCTGGATTCTTCTTCACCCTCCTCTCCCTCTACTATCTTTTTAAAGATGGGAGCCTTTTTTTCAAAGGATTGAAAGAGATGTTCCCCTCCCCTCCAAGGAGAGGGACCTTCTCATTCAACGGTTCAAGGACATGATCTATGCAACGATCTATGGAGGGATTCTGATCGCCATCATTCAGGGTTTCTTGGGTGGGTTATTCTTTTGGGCCCTTGGACTTTCTTCGCCTATCTTCTGGGGAACAGCGATGGCTCTGCTTTCCTTTATACCCATTGGTGGAACAGCCCTCATCTGGGCTCCGGCTGCCATCATCTTATTGATCGGAGGGGCGGTTTTGAAAGGGCTCCTCTTACTCGGTTTGGGAGTATTGGTGATAAGCATGGTGGACAACTTTCTCAGACCATTCTTTATCAGTGCCAAAACCAATATCCATCCTTTGCTCCTCTTCTTCGCTGTGCTGGGAGGGATCCAGGCTTTTGGATTAATCGGCCTGGTGGCAGGACCTTTGATCGCCACCCTCTTTCTTACTCTCATCGAAATCTATGTCCAGGGAATCCAGTAACCTTGGAAGGCGGGGGCGGAATACGGATTTCTCCTCCGTGCTGCAGTTATGGAGTTTTATTCTCCACTCCGCACTCAACAATCCGCATGACTAAAGATTGGGCGCCTCTATAATCTCAACTTGGAACTCTTTTGCTTGGCTGGGTAGATCTTTGAAGATCACCATAAAGGGTACGGCCTCACCCGGAGGGGTGATGCTGTCTTCCTCCTTTTTAGGTAGAATCAACATCTTCCCTTTGAAAAAAGCGACCGGCAAGTCTTTCAACTCTTCTCGATGAAGAATTCGGCCGCAGATCGTCTCCTTTTCGGCCATTTTGTCCTTGTTCTGATCAAAAATCATCACCTTAACCTTAATATATCTTTTTGTGGACCGAGATTGATTGCTTACCTTACCCTCGATGATATATAATGGAATCTCTTCCATCTTCTCCTCGTATCCATTCAGACCTCCAACGGTCAGTCCCTCCTTCTCGCTCCCCCAAATGTCACTCCAGAGTTCGGTGATCTTCTTGAACGGGATATTCTGGATATAGGGAAAGAGTTTGCCGCCGGATCCCAACTCCGTCCATAAGTAGAAGACACCGAAGATGAGGAGGACGAGGACAACGAGAAGGGAAAAGAAGAGAGAGGGTCCCCTCCTCTCCCTTCGCACCATCCTCTTCGGCTTGAAGATATCGACCTCGGCCCTCTCTTCTTCTGCAAATTCTTTTGAAGGCACCTGCTCTTCTTTTGTTGCGGGGGCCTTTTCAAAAAAAAGGAATGTTTCTTCTTCTTTCTCCTTTCCTCCTCCTCCTCTTCCTCCTCTTTTGGCATCCCTTTCTCTTCCTCTTCCAACGAGGGGGAGACTCCAGGTCTTTTTGACCTGGTTCTATCAACTCTTCATGATACTTGGCAAAGGATTCGAAATCCTCGATAATCTCCTCTTTTGTCTCGGGAGGGGTGACGACGTAGAAGACCTGCTTGCATCGTGAACAACGAACCTTTGCTCCCTTTGCAGGGATTCTGGAGTCATCCAGGTAGAACTTGGTTAAACAGGAGGCACAGGTAACAATCATACGAAACCCCCTACTCACAATTTTTGGGCCGGAAGGAGATTAGGAAGCCCCGCCTTATCACACCACCACGCGCCAGGGCCTGCCCTTCGGACATAGACCTTCCCATTATGATGAAAGGAATAGGAAAAATCAAGAATAAAATATGAGGATTAGAGCAATACCCAATGTCAAAGCCCAAAATCCAAATTAAGGTGAAGGTTGAGGTTAAGATTGAGGTCAATACAATAAAGTTCTAAACCTTAACCTTGACCTAAACCTAATTCTAAACTTTGGCATTTGGAATTGTTTTTTAAAAGATTATCGCCCCAATCGTTTTTTGAACTCTTCCTTCAGCACGGGGACAACCGTAAAGAGGTCGCCAACAATTCCATAGGTGGCTATCTTAAAAATGGGAGCCTCAGGATCCTTATTGATGGCGACAATGATATCGGATGTCTTCATACCCGCTTGGTGTTGAATGGAACCAGAGATCCCACAGGCAATATAAATCTTGGGCCGAACGGTCCGACCTGTCTGCCCGACCTGATGTTCGTAGGGAATCCAGCCCGAATCGACGGCTGCACGAGAAGCGCCCACGGCAGCACCCAAAACTCCTGCCAGTTCACGGATGACTTTAAAATTCTCAGGCCCCCCCATCCCTCTTCCTCCTGAGACGATGATCTCCGCATCAGCCAGATTGACCGTCTCCGCCCCTTTGATGAATTCCACAACCTTTGTCCTGATCTGATCTTCGGTCATCTGAAGGGTTTCGCGAATGATCTCTCCCTTTCTCGAATCATCCCTGGGGGGCATGGCGAACACCTTGGGCCGGACCGTTGACATCTGAGGCCGGTAATTGGGATAGTCGAGAATCGTCGCCATGATGTTTCCGCCGAACGCTGGTCGAGTCTGTTTGAGAAATTTTGTTTCCGGATCGATGTCCAAACCGGTACAATCTGCTGTTAATCCTGCCTCGATGGTTGTGGCGACGGTGCCTGCAAAATCTCGACCTTGCGTGGTGGCTCCAAAGAGAACGATCTCAGGTTTATATTTCCGAATGAGATCAATAGCAGCCTTCGCATAAGGGTCGGTACGATATTCTTTGAGCAGAGGGCTTTCCATGACATAGACCTTCTCCGCGCCATAGGCGATGACCTCCTTGGCAAATTTATCGACGGCCTCCTTATCCCCGAAGAGCATCCCGCATAATTTGCATCCTATGGCATCGGCCAACTTCCTTCCCTCCCCAAGGAGTTCGAAGGAGACACTTCCAACCTTGCCTTGCTCATGCTCTATAAATATCCAGACATCTTTATAAGCACTGATATCGATCGTGACGGCCTTCTCTTCTTTTTCTAAGGTGATGGCACTCACCGGACAGACATCCACGCAAGCGCCGCAGAAGGTACACTTCTCATCGACCACTGCAATCCCTTCCTTCATGCTCAGTGCCCCAAAGGGACAAGCAGGAATACAGGATTCACATCCCGTGCAAGCATCCTTGTCAATTATTAGACTGGCCATTCGATTTCCCTCCTATCTAAATTGGAAAATTGGAATAATGGAATGGTGGAATGTTGGGTCAAAAGCATACGACAGTCGAGCCATTCCTAATTTTGGTCAGCCATTATTCCAATATTCCATCATTCCAAAGAAACTTGATTCTTGATTATTTAATAAATTTTGTATCCATCAATTTGTTCACCAGAAGAGGAACCACTTCTGTTAATTCCCCTTTCAAAATCTCACCGCCCCCTCCTCTGGCCTCTGGGGAAAAGACCCTCGTCACCCAAGTGGGTGATCCCTTCAATCCAATACGATTCTCATCCGCACCGACATCCTTTGCGGTTAAGGTAGGAATCTGTGCCTTAGCCGCCCTCTTGATCCCTAAAAGAGAAGGAAGTCTCGGCTCATTGATGTCTTTGACAACCGTCAACAAAGCGGGAAGTGAAGATTCAACGACCTCTCTCCCATTCTCCAGCAATCGTTCCACCACAATTCTCTTCTTTGCGGGATCAATCTCCTTGACCTTTGAAACATAAGTCAGTTGTGGAATTCCCAGGCGGGTGGCAATGCCTGGCCCGACTTGAGCCGTATCTCCATCGATGGCCTGTTTTCCGCAGATCACGAGATCCACATCTCCAACGACCGCCTGAATCGTCTTAGCAACGGTATAAGCGGTGGCCAGGGTGTCGGCTCCTGCAAAGGCCCGGTCTGAGACCAGATAGACCTTATCCGCACCCACGGCCAGTGCGTTTTTCAACACCTCGATGGCCTGTGGAGGGCCCATGCTGATCACGTGGACTTCTCCGCCATGTTTCTCTTTAATGAGAAGGGCTTCTTCTACAGCGTACTCATCGAAGGGATTGGTAATGCTCGCCACTCCCTCTCGAATCAGAGTGTTTGTCTTCGGGTCGATCTTCACATCGGTGGTATCGGGTACCTGTTTAATACATACAGCGATCTTCACCTTTTCCTCCTTATCTCCCTTTAAAATTGGGCTTCCTCTTCTCGACGAACGCCGTCATCCCTTCCTTCTGGTCCTCGGTCGCGAACCCAACGCCGAAGGCATAGGATTCTAAAGAACACGCCTCTGCGAGATCCATATTGAAACCAGCATCCATGACCATCTTGGCCAATCTTACTCCGATGGCTCCATTCGCAGCGATCTGGGCGGCCACTTTCTTGGTCTCTTCCATTAAGGAGACCAAAGGAAAAACTCGGTTGACAATCCCCATTTGGAAAGCCTCCTGAGCAGTGATCATCTTCCCCGTCAGAATCAGTTCTTTTGCCCTCCCTTTTCCGATCAGACGCGGAAGTCTCTGAGTTCCCCCGAAGCCTGGAAAGATGCCAAGGGTGACCTCAGGAAGGCCAAACCTTGCATTCTCAGAAGCGAAGATGAAATCACAGGCAAGGGCAATCTCTGTTCCTCCCCCCAGGGCGTAACCATTGACCGCCGCAATGACCGGTCGATCAAGCTCCTGGAACATTTTCAACGTGAGATGACCTAATTTTGAAAAGTTGAGGGCTTCGATGGAGTCCATTCCCTTCATCTCCGCGATATCCGCCCCTGCAACAAAGGCTTTTTCTCCGCTCCCCGTCAAGATGAGAACCCTCAGCTCTGAATGGTCCTTCACCTCCTGGATTCCCATCTGGATATCTTTGAGAACCTCGATATTTAAGGCATTGAGCGCCTTGGCTCGGTTAATCGTGAGAACCCCGATTTCCCCTTCGAAGGATAATAGAATATTCTTATAGTCCATCTGTCCTCCTAAAAGATTTTCGATTTGCAATTTGCGATTTTTTTCCAGATCGGAAATCGGCAATCTAAAATAGAAAATCTTTATTCAGAACTCTTAACTCCTTTCCACGATCATGGCCATGCCTTGGCCGCCACCAATGCAGAGGCTGGCAAGACCGAGATTGACCTTTCGCCGTTTCATCTCGTGAAGGAGAGTGACCATCAGCCTTGCGCCCGAGCATCCAATGGGATGCCCCAGAGAGACCCCGCTTCCATTTACATTGGTCTTTTCCATGTCGAATTTGAGCTCACGGATGCATGCGATCGCTTGGGAAGCAAAGGCCTCATTCAGTTCAATCAGTCCAATGTCATTGAGAGAAACTCCAGCCTTTTTTAAGGCCTTCCTCACTGCAGGAATAGGACCTAAGCCCATATAGGCTGGATCAACCCCTCCTGCAGCATAAGACCGAATCGTTCCCATGGGTTCTAAATTCATTGCCTTTGCCATCTCTTTAGACATTAATAGGACGGCGGCCGCGGCATCGTTGATCCCGGACGCATTTCCTGCGGTAACCGTTCCCCCTGGTTTGAAGGCGGTGGGGAGTTTCCCCATCTTCTCCAAAGAAGTGTCCATGGGCCTTTCATCCGTATCGAAGGTCAGTGGTTCCCCCTTCTTTTGAGGAATCAGCACCGGGACGATTTCTTCCTTAAAGATCCCGTTTTTGATGGCAGCTCTCGCCCTCTGATGGCTCAGCAATCCTAACTCATCTTGCTCCTTTCTCGAAATTCCGAATTTCTCGGCGATGTTCTCTGCGGTAAGTCCCATGTGGTATCCATAAAAAATTTCAAAAAGGCCATCGAAGACCATCAAATCGACCATCTCTTGGTTAAACATCCTGGCACCCCAACGACCCGGAGGGAACGCATAAGGAACCTGACTCATGTTTTCCATTCCCCCTGCCACCACGACCTCTGCTTCACCTGCCAGAATCGATTGGGCACCTAACGCAATGGCTTTTAGGCCTGAGGCACAGACCTTGTTGATCGTAAAGCCATTGGTTTCCTTCGGAACCCCAGCATAAATCATCGCCTGACGGGCTGGATTCTGTCCTTGCCCAGCCTGGAGGACGTTGCCCATGATCACTTCATCCACCTGAACCCCTGCCATGGACTCATCCCATTGGGAATGGGTTTTTTCCAACTCCGTCATTCCCGCCCATTTAAATGCATCAGGAGCGACTTCGAGAAGTTCCTTCTTAACGATGGGCCTAAGACGAATCTTTTTAAGAACTTCTCTGATTGCAATGGCGCCCAATTTGATGGCCGAAACATCCTTTAAAGAGGCCCCGAATGTACCGATGGCTGTTCTTGCTCCACTCACTATGACAACTTCTCTCATACATTCTCCTTTTCCCGCTAAAAAGCGGCCGTTGCGAGCAAAACGAAGCAATTCCGAATAGAAAAATGCCACACCCTTCAGGCTCGCAATGACGATTTTGAGTTCAAAAGATAATTTTCACAAGTATGTCTTTTAGCGCAATTCAGATTTTTTGTCAACATCTTTTTCTCAAATTCGGATATCAATAATCTCTCTTTAATTTTGATAACTTAGCCGCTATCTGCATGGCCTTTATGAGATTGGTTGGATCGGCCAACCCTCTTCCGGCAATGTCATAGGCTGTTCCATGACCTACCGAGGTCCGAATGAAGGGCAATCCGAGGGTAAAATTGACGGCCTCTTTGAAATCGAATATTTTGATAGGAATGAGTCCCTGGTCGTGATACATGGCGATCACGGCATCAAAGGCGCGATCACCTGAAAGGTCGAAAAAAGAGTCAGCAGGAAAAGGGCCTTCGACCTTCAGCCCTTGGGATTTCGCCTACGGCGATGGCCGGAAGGATCTCCTCCCTCTCCTCTTCTCCCAAGAGCCCCCCTTCTCCGCAATGGGGATTGAGGCCGAGGACAGCAATTCTTGGGTGACGAATCCCAAAATATTTTTTCATCCCTTCATCCGTCAATCGAATGGTAGAAAGGATACGATTCGCGGTGATCCATCTTGAGACATCCTTAAGGGGAAGATGGGTCGTCACCAGAACGATTTTCCATTTTGATCCCAAAAACATCATGGCAACGGAGGAGGCTTGAACGAAATGAGCTAAGAGTTCTGTATGGCCGGAAAAAGGATGGCCGGCAGCATTGATCGCTTGTTTATTGATCGGACAAGTCGTGATGGCATCTACCCTGCCGCTTCTTACCCATTTGACCGCCTCTTCAATGTATTTCACCATTACCTCTCCACAGGTCCTGTCCGGTTGTCCGAAACGGAGAGAAGCAACTTCCAATTGACTTAAAGGAAAGAAGAATATTGTCTTAGGGAGATATCCGTCTTCGGGAATCTTATCAATGACCTCCAGGGTAGTAGAAAGGTTTTGTATTTGGATGGCCCTTGAGAGGACTTCTCGATCGCCGAAAACGATGGGCCGGCAGGCATGAAAGGGTTCCTCCATCGATAAGGCCTTTACGATGATTTCCGGTCCAATGCCGGTCGGATCTCCCATGGTGATTCCAACGATGGGAAGAGACATACACTCACCTTTGAATCATTAAGATTGCGGATTGGGAGATTGTGAATCGGAATATTTCGTGGGATTTTGAGCTTGGAACTCCTATTCCATCTGAATCATTTCCGACCTATTTATTTACCCCGTAGTTTTGAGTTTGGAACTTCTATCTCTATCTCCGAATCCCCGAACTGAATTTCCGAACTATTTATTATTTTGAAATTGGGATTTCAAATCTAAGTCTGATCTCAATGACCGACTTTTCCTTCAGGGTGCTTAGAAATTGTTGGATGGCCTTCTCTTTCTCCCTTTCAAAATAGTCCGCGAGGACCTTCTCCTTGATCTCCTCAAACGGAGGAGCGTCCCCTCCCTTTCGATCGAGGAGTTTAATGAGATGGAAACCGTATTCTGTTCGAATGATCCCACTTACCTCTCCGATCTGAAGACGGAGCGCCTCCTTCTCAAAGGCGGGGAGGAGCTCTCCCTTCTTAAAATAACCTAACTCGCCTCGATCCCTCGCCGTGGCATCCTGGGAATAGAGAAGAGCCATCTCACCAAAATCCTCTCCCCCTTTGATTTTCTCCAATACCTTCTGACATTGCTTTCTGATTTCCCGAATCTCCTCCGGCGTCGCCCCTTTGGGAATGATGAATAGGATGTGGCCGGGTCGATAGGATTCATTGCGTCGATACCGATCGATATTCTTTTGGTAGAAATCCCTCAACTCTTTTTCTTCGACTTTCGATTCCGTCTTGATAGCCCAACTGATCAACTTTATGCGCAGGAGCTTTTTTTCGATCTCCTTTTTAAAAGCCTCTAAGGTCACTCCATCTTTTGTCAAGGCCTTCTCTAAATCCTCCTGGCTGGCGGCGTTCTGTCGCTTGATCTCCTCCAAGGCGCTCTCCACCTCTTTGCTGGGAACTTTGACCCCTGCTCTCTTCACTTCCTGGTCGATCAACTTCTCCTCAATCATCCTCTCCAAAACCTTTCGACAAACCTCACGAACTCGTTCTCTCTTCTCCCAACGATCCTCGGTCTCGATCTCCTGCTTGAAGAGGACCGGTCAACTTCTCCACTTCAGAGAGGGTGATGATCTCCTGGTTGACCACAGCGACGATACGATCGACGACCGCTTCGCTTGAAGAGACCGGCCCATATAAAAACAGGAAGAAGCCCATTCCAAAAAGAATCCTTCTCATCTTCTCCACTCGCCCTTTCATGACCTCAGCCACTTTTTGTTGATCTTCACCTTTGCCTTCCCCCTGAGCCCTTTGAGCCACCCCTGATATTCCTCCTCCCCTTTCTTCTTCCGGAGTTCCTGGACAATCCTCAACTTTGCCTCCTCAAACGGAATCTGCCGGGGTTCAATCTTCTCTTCCAATTTAAAGATATGGTATCCATACGGGCTTTTGATCACCTCGCTGACCGCTCCCGCCTCCATCGCAAAAACATGGTCAAATTCGGTCGGCCTCTCCCCTGGGCTGAAATAGCCCAAATCTCCACCATTCACCCTTTCCGGTCCCAGTGATTTCTCCAAGGCTAACTTCTCAAAACTCTCTCCCTTCTTCAGGCGTTTCAGGATCTGGATGGCCTCTTCGCCATCTGCCACAACGATCTGACGGGCCCTCACTTTCTGGTTGAGTTGAAATGAAGAACGATGGGCTTCGTAATATTGGAGAGCTTCCTTCTCCTCGATCTCCCCTCGATAGGGGAGGGTGCTCTGGATCATTTTCTCCGCCAGTAATTTTTCCTCCAGTCGAACCTTCCACTCTTCTAAGGTCGTCCCTTTGAGACCCAATTTTTCTCCGAATCCCTCCCCAGGGTAGTCCATTTTTATTTCAAGGATGGCCTGGTTCAATTCTTCTTGGGAGATCCTGATCCCCAATCGCCGTGCTTCCTGGACAAGGATCTTACGCTCGATCACCTGATCCAGATAGGCCTGCTTCAGGTTCCCCATGGGGGTTCCCTTCGCCTCCTTTCCCGGCTCCAATATCAACTCTTTAAACTCCCGATCAAATTCATCGACCGTGATCTGTTCCTGATTCACTTGAGCGAGAACATGTTCAGGAAGGCTCTCTCCCCACTGGCCGCACCCCCACAGGAAAAAGAAAAAGAGTGGTAAGCTCAACAGGGGAAAATATCTCTTCATTTCTTCTCTTCTTTTCGGTTCGGTTCCTTCTTCTCCTCCTCCGCCCATAACTTTTCATTCACGACGATCTTGGCTCTTGACTTCGCTTCCTTCACGTATTGGAGGTAGGCATCCTGCTTCTTTTTCGATTGAAGAAAAAACCGGATCTTCTCTCTGACCTGATCGAAGGGCCTCAAAGCGGTCCCCCGTCTGTCCTCCAACTCGATGAGATGGTACCCATAGGGTGTTTTAACGACCTCACTGACCTCCCCTTTCCTCCTGAGCGAAAAGGCCGCTTCTTCGAACTGGGCAAACGAAGGTGCCAATTGTCCTCTCCGGATATATCCGAGGTTCCCCCCATCCTCCCGGGACTTGTCAATGTTGTAAGTGGACGCTAATTTCTCAAAACCTTCGCCTTTCGAGAGCTTCATCAAGACCTCTTTCAGAATGGGCTCCGAGTTGACGACGATGTGACGGATTTTCACCTCACGGGGTTCGGTGAAGCGATCTTGATTCTCCTGATAATATTTTTGGATCTCACTGTCGGAGACCTCGTCCTTCCCTCTCAATTCTTCTTCAAGAAGGGCATCGATCACCATTGCCCTCTTGAAGTCCTCCACCCTCGCCAGGATCTCTTTCTTCTTATCGAGGCCCTTCTTCTTCGCATCCTGATAGAGCACCTCTCGGGTGATTACGTAATTCTCAAGAAATCCTCTCAGGCCCTTTTCGCTCACCAGCCTGATCTTCCCCTCAAGGGGTTGCTTTTCCGACATCTGACGGAACTCTTCGAGGGAGATGGAAACATTGTTGATCCGAACCAACTCTTTCCCACCTAACCCCTTCTCTCCCAATTTCTCACATCCCGAGAACCAGAGCGAAAAGAGGAGTGAGATCCCCAAGAAGATCCATCTTTTTTTCATTATCGTCTCCTCTCCTAAAGAGAATGGAAATGAATTGTTCTATCCGTCACACGCTCGCAGAAGCCTCTCTAGGCGCAGCCATGTTCTCTCCGTCTGAAATCTACCATATCAGGCCAATGCTTGCAATAGCTTTTTGGCCGTCCCAAAGGGATCCTTCCTCACATTGGGCCATCCCTCGATAACCAATTTTGAGTCTGGGGTCAGCCGATATCGGCCTTCTCCTCGATGGACCAGATCCACGACCCTCTCTGGAGAGACCCGGGTCGTTTCGTCGAAGGTGAGAACCATCTGGGAAGGAGTCTGCTCGAATTTTCGGATCGATAATCTCGTCAGGACAATTTTTACCTTGATCACCTCGATGAGATGATCCACTTCTGAGGGGATCCTGCCAAATCGGTCCACCAGTTCCTCTCGAATCCTCTCCACTTCCTCATCGGAACGAGAAAGAGAAAGCCTTCGATAGAGACTCAATCGTTCTCCCGGATCCTCCACATAGGCTTCTGGGATGAAGGCAGGAAGATGAAAATGAATTTCTGGAGTGATCTCTTCTACGACTTCTTCCCCCTTTAACTCCTTGACGGCTTTCTCCATCAGCTGGGTGTAGAGTTCAAATCCCACCGCAGTGATGTATCCAGATTGAGAGGGTCCGAGGAGGTTTCCTGCTCCCCGAATCTCAAGGTCCTGAATCGCAAGTTTGAATCCAGACCCCAGTTCACTCAATTCCTGAATGGCTCGGAGTCTTCTCATGGCATCCTTGGAAAGGGTGAGATCTCCGGGAATGATGAGATAAGCATAGGCTTGGTGGCTCCCCCGGCCAACTCGGCCCCGGATTTGATAGAGATCTGCCAGACCAAAACGCTCTGCATGATTGATCAGGATCGTGTTGGCCGTCGGGATGTCCAAACCAGATTCGATGATACTGGTGCAGACGAGAAGATTAATTTCCTTCCTGACGAATTGGAGCATCACCTTCTCCAATTCCTTCTCTCGCATCTGGCCATGGGCAATGGCCAGGGAGGCCTCCGGAAGGAGCCGCCTGAGATGGTTGGCGATCGTATGGATGTTTTGAACGCGATGGTGGACAAAGAAGACTTGACCTCCTCGATGGAACTCCCTTTGGATGGCTTCCCGGATGACTTCATCATCATAACGGATCACGATAAGTCCGAATCGACAGGCGATTCTCAGGAGGGGTTTGGATGAGGCTGAGGTCACGAATTCCAGAGACAGCCATCTGCAGCGTCCTTGGAATAGGAGTCGCCGTGAGCGTGATCACGTCCACCAATTTTCTCATTTGCTTCAATTTCTCCTTGTGGGAGACGCCAAATCGATGTTCCTCATCAATCACCACCAGCCCCAGATCTCGAAAGGACACATCCTTCTGCAAGAGCCGGTGTGTCCCGATCACAATATCCACCCTTCCTTCTTTCAGCCGGTGAAGGACCTCTTTCTGTTCCCTGGGACTTTTAAATCGGCTCAAGACCTCAATCACCACCGGATAAATCTTGAATCGTTCACAGAAGGTCTGGTAATGCTGCTGAGCTAAAACCGTGGTAGGCACTAAAATGGCAACCTGTTTCCCCCCATCACGGCCCGATAAGCAGCTCGGATAGCAACCTCTGTCTTACCATATCCGACGTCCCCACAGATCAAGCGATCCATGGGCTTGGAGTTGCCCATGTCCTTCATCACTTCTTCAATCGCTTGGACCTGATCAGGAGTCTCTTCATATTCAAAGGTGGCTTCAAACTCTTTATAGAACTGATCTGAAGGAGGAAATGTGAACCCCTCAAAAACCTTTCTGGCCGCATAGAGGTCGAGGAGTTCTTTCACCATCTCTGACACCGCAGCCTCTGCCCTCTTCTTTGCCCTCTGCCAAGAATGACTGCCCAGTTTATCCAGTCTGGGAGATTTTCCGTCCCCTCCGATATAGCGTTGAATTAAATTGAGCCGGTCTACAGGAAGATAGAGCTTATCCCCTTCCTGATATTCCAAGAGAAGGTAATCGTTCGAGACTCCCCAAATCTTCAAGTGTTTCAGCCCTCTGTAACGACCTATTCCATAGTCGATATGGACAATAAAATCATCTTCCCGAAGTTCCCGGTGTGAAGAGAGGGTTGGGCTCCCCCTCTGCCATGAGGCAGAGGCCGTCGAAGTCCGAACCTTTCCTTCAGGAAGCCTCCTTCTTTCACCAAAGATCTCCTCTTCGGTCAGAATCACCCAACCTTCCCGGGGGTTTCGAAACCCTGAGGAGAGAGGGCCGACAAGAAGTACGAGACCCTCCTCGGGTTGATCAAGGGCTTCTCTGAACATTTTCGTTTTTTCCAGCCGTGGCTCCACTCCATACTGCAAGAGAAGATCCCTCAATCGCTCAGCCTGACCCTGTGCATGGGAAACGATGAAGACTCTCACTCCTTTTTCTTGCCAATCATGAAGGTTTTTCAAAAGGATCGAAAAAGGAGAAGTCTCGGGGGAACCGGTTTTCGCGGAGAGGACGGCTCTCATTTCCCTCTGAAGATTCTCATTCGTCTCCATCTCAAAGGATACAACATGCTGACAGGAAGAAGGAGCAAGAGGTCCTCCCTGGAGATAGATCGTTTGGAATCTTCCCAAATAAAGCGAGACATCCTCGTCATTGAGATAAGTGGCCCCTGACGGAGGAACGGATCTCTTTTTGGACAAGACCTTTTCATGATGTTCTTGGATCAGATGAGAAAAGATCTCAGCCTCTTTCTCCACTTCACCGCCTTCCTCAATAAAGATGATTTCTTTCCCCTTCAGATAATCCAGAAGTGTCTTGAGAGGCTGGACAGAAGAATCTCCCGAGGTATCCCTCGCTGGAAGAAGGATGGCATGATCCATCATCCCCTGGGGGAGGGAACGCTGAGTCTCTGTCTCGAATCGGCGGATGGACTCTAATCGGTCTCCATCAAATTCCAATCGAAGGGGTTCTTCATAGAATGGTGTGTAGAGATCGATGATCGCCCCCCGGACGCTAAAATCTCCCCTCTCCTCCACAATCCTCGCTGAACTATATCCACCTTCGTGAAGAAAATGGATGAATCGGTCGCGGTCCAACTCTTCTCCTACAGAAATAGAGAAAACAGATTCTTTTAAATCGACCGGGGCCAGAACCTTCTGCATCAAAGCCTTGATGGAAGAGACGATCACTGCTTCCTCGCCTTTTAGAAGGGAGAAAAGGACTCTTACCCGTTCCCTGACAATTTCAGGATGGGGAGGGATTTCATCATAAGGAAGGGTCTCCCATTGAGGGAAGAGATAGGAAGGGACGTCCGACTCCTTCATAAAAAATCGGAGATCTTCGAGGAAAATCTCGGCATTTCGCAAATGGGGGACGATGACCAGCAGGGGCCCCCTCACCTTTTCTCTCCAATGAGAGAGAAGGTAGGCCTTGGAAGAACCTGTTAGGTTGGTCAATCCGATACGTTTCCATTCTCTCTTTGGTACTGAGTCAAGCCACGAATCAAAAGAATGGGAATTTTCTTCAATCAAAGTTGCCATATTTTTTCATTTTCCAACTAAAAGAATAGAAGTGTCAAGGACGGAATGCCGCAGCGCATGGCGCATAGGGCATAGAGTTTTTTCTTTGAACAACTTTATCCTTCTCCATACTCTTTACTCTTTACTCTTTGCTCTTTGCTCTTTGCTCTTTGCTCTTAGCTCTTTACTTTCTTACGGAACCGGTAGAATTTAATCCACTTCAGAGAGAGGGGATAGGCGACCAAACTGAGGAGGGTGCAGAGAATCAATGATCCGACCACAAAAGAGAGGAGGAGACCACATTGGGAAGCAACACGAACCCAAAAATGTGAACCCATAAATCCTCGATCCATTCCCAATTGGAAAATCTCTTTGACTCTCGCCCAGTCAATCCAAAATCCGGTCACCCACATGCCGAGCCATGTCGCTAACGTGTAATAGGGAACGATCCACCAAGGAGTGTTCGACCAGACTCCTAAAAGGACAGCGACCCGGTTTAACCCAAATAGAAAAGCAATCGCTAAACCGGCAAGGGTATGAAAACCCAAAAATGGCGAAAAACCCAAGAAGATACCAATGGCATAGGCCAGAGCAGTCCGCTCGGGGGTATCTTGGATATGGAGGAGTTTTTTGATCAGATCCCTTAAAGGGCGCATTTCAGCATTCAATCCCAAATCTTTCTAACATATTTTAAACAGAGAAATGTAGGGGAGCCCCTCTGCGGGCTCCTTGCCTGCGGCAGGCAGGCCAAATGATGCGGCCACTGAGGGCCGCCACTACTTTAATAAGGGGGATTATTCATTCTATTAAATTAAGGCATTCTTTGATAAGAAAACATGTATTGCATGAAGGGTTTTTCGCTTTGCAAATTTCCCTCCCATGCCGGATAAGGTTGAGGTGTAGTGATAAGGACTTTTTCATCGGGACGAGAGGCGCCATCCATTCGTGTGCTTTTTCTGAATTCTTCCCTTGTGGAATAAGACCGAGGCGTTTCCCAACCCTGAGAACATGGGTATCGACCGGAAAGGCTTCCCTTCCCAGACCGAAAAGAAGGAGACAGTGAACGGTTTTCGGCCCAACCCCTTTGAGGCCTCCAATCGTCCTTTTAATTTCCTCTGAATCCATCTTTTTTAAGAAGGAAAGACTCAACTTCCCTTCACGTTCTTTGATCCAGTGAAGGGTTTCACGGATGCGCCTCGCCTTCTGTTCAGCCAATCCACCTGGTCGGATCGCTGAAACGATACTTTCTCTTTTCCCTCCGAGGACATCCTCCCATCGGGGAAATCGTCTTTTCAACCTCTGATAAGCTTTATCTCGATTTTGATCGTTGGTATTCTGTGAAAGAATGGTCTCAATGAGAACATCGAGAGGATTGGCCGGACCCACTTTCCGGGGGATGCCGTATTGCTTTTCCAGAAGGAAAGTGATCTTTCTTACCTTTGCTTTTAATTGCCTTAATTCGGAGGATTGCACAGTCGTAGCGCTTCAGGCCTTCGCCATTGCCTTTCTAATCTTCTCACTGAGCCGCCCCTTGAGGAGATCCTTCATCCGTTCCTTGACCCTCGTCACAAAACCCTGATAGGTCTCCCTTCCCTCCAGCACCTGAAGGTAAAGGTCCGCCAATTCGGGGTAGCTTTTCAGTGCACGATAGGCCAGTTTTGTAAAACGGAAAACAAAACGAGAAAAATAGAGGGCCCACTTCAGATTCTCGGAGATGCAAACCTGGATGGCCTTCTGGTACAGCTCAGAAGGAGAGACCTCTTTCTCTTTCGATTGGATGATCGCCTCGGCAGCCAGCATGCCACTTCGAATGGCATAATAGATCCCCTCTCCCTGCAGAGGATCCATCAGATGGGCAGCATCTCCCACAAGAAGAACCCTTCCCTGCGAGACCTTTTGCCCTTCATCATAAAAAGCAGGGAGGGGATGGCCCATGACTCGCTCCACCCTGTCTTCTTCGAGGTAACTCAGTCCTTTAATAAAGGCATCGAAGTATTGTCGAGGATTCAACTTCTTTCCTTCTCGGAACATTCCACCAATACCAATGGAGAGCCAGTTTCTTTTGGGAAAGACCCAAGCATAACCATTGGGAACCCCCCCGAAATCGAGATGGATGAGGTGAAGGTTCTCTTCCGGAAAGCTGTTGGCGAGATGAAAAGGGATCTCACTCTCCACTGCAATGCCACTTCCATCGCTCTGATGCGGCGATAAGGATAATGACTTTGCAACTCCACTCTCGGAACCATCTGCACCGATGAGGTATTGACAACGGAACCTCCTCCCTGTTGCTAAATCCACCTCTACCCCATCACCCCTGTCTTTCACCGTGGCGACCTTTTCCCCTTCCAGAATATCTGTACCTCTCCC
This sequence comes from uncultured delta proteobacterium, assembly GCA_963820625.1. Classification (GTDB taxonomy): domain Bacteria; phylum Desulfobacterota; class BSN033; order BSN033; family UBA1163; genus CAWGAV01. The sequence goes on along the minus strand of CAWGAV010000007.1, from coordinate 23,262 downwards.
GATGGCCTTCTCAACTAAGAATTGATCGAAACGATCCCTCATCACCATGAATGCAATCGGGGAGTCACCTTGGATGGAAAAGGGGTCCTTCAAGAGATAAGTGAATCTTGCTCCATAGATGGTGTTCTCGATTACCGGACTAAGATCCAAATTGAGCAGATGAACCGTCTTCAGGGAAAGGCAACCTCCGCAGGGCTTATATCTCGGCAATCGCTCCTTCTCAATGAGAAGTGTCTTCAATCCGGTCTGAGAACAAAACCGAGCAGCCGTTGACCCCCCGGGTCCGCCACCCACGACGATGACATCATAGTCCCACTTCATCATCACCATCCCTGGTTTGCTAATGGGAAATTACCACGAAATCCCGATTTGTCAATCCCTCCTTAGAGTTCGAAGCTCAAAGCTCAAAGGGGTTCGCCTCCAGGGTTTTCCGCTCACGGGTGAAAAAGTTTATTTTCAAGATGAGTGTTCATGGTATAATTTTTTATATCGGTTGCCTCAATCCGTTTCCCTTCTAAATTGTGCCTTTCGATGTGAATCGGAAACCAATTTTTTTTTGAAATCGTAATCCCATACTTTTCAGGAACCTTCTCTTCAATATAATCCTTCGCCCAGAGTACGAATCGTATCCGTTCCCCATCTTCGTAGAACTCATCCTCCCTCTGTTTCACCTTCTTCATATTTTTAAAGATAAACTCCATGAAATAGCCCATGTCTGTCTGATCGATCCTTTGTCCGGCCAGAGTTTTGATCATGGGGTTATCGATGGAAAATCGAAATTTCATTGCCGGTAAGAAACGAAACGGAATAACGGTTGCCTCTTTATCTCCCTCCTCAAAAAAGATAGTGAGCGACGGGTAGGGGTGGGAGAAATCGACCCTTATTTTCTTATCTCTCTTAAAATAAAATTTGAACCGATAGCGCTGATCCTCCACGCCATCTTGATAGAATATCTGCTCCACCTCGCAGGTGTAATCCTCCATGGTTTTGAATGCAGATTCCATTTTCTGGAGGACAGGGAGGATTCGATTTTCGTCAGATCGTTCCGCTGAGTAAACGGATTTTGCTAACGGAAGAAGCGTCAAGGCCAACATGAAAGATATGGAAACGAGCTTGACCATTCTATTTAAAGACAAAATTCTGGTCGAAGAGGAGCGGATCATCAAAGTGAACCCGGCCGATCAGTTCGATAGCATGATGACCCCTCTGGCGCATGCTCCCGACGGATGGAATTCCCATAGAGAAGAGGAGAAACCGCTCCGTCCTTTCCGAACCTTTTGCAATTCCCCTGGTATCAAAGATGCTCTCCGTTCGGCCATCCTCGTGAGGGAGGGCTTCGAGAACACCGTAAGGGAATAATTCATAAGGGATCGGATCAAGGACCTCTCCCACGGAGATCAAACGTTGCACCTGATGCCAGCCTGAGGTGATCCGAATCCCGAGACGTTCTCCCGGAGAAAGGACAGAAAACCATTGGGGCACAAAGGCATCAAACATAAAAGGTCTGGGAAGAATCCGATCCACACGCTCTTCCTGAGGGGCAAAGAGGTGATAACATCCGCAATCCATTACCACATCGACCATAAAAGCTTTTCCTTGATGATCCAGAGAGACCCGAATCGTCAAACCATCCAGATGGCCCAGTTCGATCCACGGAGGCCTTTCTCCGGCCCGTTCTGAATACCAGATCACGTAGTCGATTTGAAGGATCGGTTCCCCTTTTAAGAAGGCATGGGAAAGATAATAGTAAACAACAGGTTTTTCTGGGTTGACTTCAATGCGATCATCCTTCCAGACCACCTCGCCCAATTGATCATAGGGCCCAGCCACGTCCTGAATGAAGACGGGGGCAAAAGATGCGACCAACTTCTTCTCCATTTTTTCATTCAACAGAGGAACTCCCAAAGGGTTTCTCTTCGCTTCCTCGACGATCCTTTGAACCTCGTTCTCAGGAAGAGAGATCGCCGCATTGGGCACGAATGGCCTGAGACGTCCATCGGCGGGGAGATGATCCAGGTTCGTATCGAACCATGATCGGATCTTTTTCCTTGAACTGTTTGTGGCCGCAGCCACCGGAAGGGCGATCAAAGGGTAAAGACCCAGTGTTCTCATGAGCCAGGAATATTCATCCGGAACATCCACCAGCGGCTCAAGGGTGACATAGAGATCCGGTCGCGTCTGGTCATGATTCAGAAGCTCAGAGGAACAAGAGTTTACCCGGGAGAGGATCTCCTCCCGCTCCGTCTGCTCCGCTTTTTTTGACAGGATGGGAAGAAGCATTGTTTGCGGTAAGTTGCTGATCTCTTTCTTTCTGGACTTGAGGTCAAGTTCCTGCATCCATCGGACCCATGCCTCTTTTTCCCTGTCGTCTTGCAGGGTTCTCTTCAAGGCTGCAAGAAAACGATTGGTGCGAAGGTAAGGAAAGCCGGGGATGGAGACACTTGAGGCATCCCTGACACCAGCCTTTCTCACCCATTCATCCAACCGGTCAAAGAAGGCTTGGCATTGTTCCGGTCGCTCGAAGGAAACGGGAATTCGCCGTGAGGACAGTGACGCACAACCGACGAGAAGAAGAGAGACCAACAGAAGAACAAGAGATCTATTTTGTTTCATTTCAATCATCTCACATGCAATCCTATTTCTTTTTTATAACGGATGATTGGGTAGTGTCAATAAATGGAAAAATTTTGAATCCAAAAGAATGGGTCGAAAACCTAAGATGTGAAGCCAGATGGAGACACCGTCTCCAATTTAAAGTGGACCTCTCATTAACTACTTCAACTACTTCCATCAAAGAGACTAAAGTGAGGTCAAAGGATCCCTAAAATTATAACCTACTTAAAAAACTTGAACCCGCCCCCAATTTTTATGAATCACTTTTTTTCCAGGAGAACCGAATTTTTCCAGCCTTTATACCCTCCAGAAGATATTCCGGGGTGGTCATTACTCTCATTCTGCCTTCAAAGGGGACTCCCTGTTTCAAATTATGTTTACAGGAAAGGCAATCGGTCAGAAGGATATCTGCCCTCACTTCCTCTGCCTCCTTCACTCTCCTTCTTGCGATGTCCCTTGAGAATTTGGGATAAAATGCCCTGACCCCACCTCCTGCTCCGCAACAGAGGGATTCCTGATGGTGATGTTCCATCTCCACCAACTTGCCTCCAAGGCCTTTCAGCAATTCCCTTGCTCCATCAAATGATCCAAGCCCTCTCCCCAGATGGCAGGGGTCATGATAGGTCACAATCGCTGGATCGGCCTCCAAGGAAGTAAATGAGAAATGCTTACCCAAATAGGAAAGAAGGGTCTCAAAAACGAGACCGCTTCGATGTGTTTCCTCATATTCGAGAAAAGTTTTGAGACAGGTGGGGCAGAGGAAGAGAACCTCTCGACCTCCAGCCTTTTCGATCTTCTCGATGTTTTGCCGGATCCGGTTGGGATTCGGATCGAACCCGGTTTCCCCCTTTACGGCTTCACAACAGACCTCATCGATGAGCGTGAAATCCATTCCCAATCGCTGTAGGAGTTCGATCGACATGCGATGCGGTTTCGGTCTCAGTGCTCATTCCAACACAACCGATGTAAAGAACGACCGAAGATCTTTTTCTGAGGGGAGAGAAATCGGCTCTGGCCATTTCGCCATAGGGGGTTCCGAACTGATCGATCGTATGTTTGAAGCAAAGTAACTTCATCCAGTTGGAGAGAGACTTCATGATCCTCCAGGCTTGCCCTCCTCAGATCCTTAATCCTTTTCCCGGCATCAATTCCAACTGGGCAAACTTCTCCACAGAGACCGCAGGTGGTGCAGAGGAAAAGACCGTCCTCAACGCCTTCTCTCATTCCTTTCTGAAGGGAAGAGAGAGCCACCCCTCTTCCGCCCAGCATTCCGTCTGCCCCGAAAGAGGGACCAATAGCATTATAAGTAGGACAATCGAGAAGACAATTTCCACACCCGATACAATAGAGAAGATCGGAGAAATCCTTCTTTTCGTTCAAAATCTCCTTCTTCCATTATCTAGAAGAACAATCACCAACTCCTGTGGTTCATGCATTCCATAAAAAGGTATCTTTTCGACATCAGATGATTTGGACCTTCCTGCGACGATATCGATAAAAGAAGGGAAAAGAGAGCCGGTGGCGAGATAGGTCTCCAATTTCGCCATGAGCATGGCATCTTGAATATTCGGATAGACTTTATCGATCGAAGCGATGATGAGGTGCTTTGATCTCGTTCGAACCCGGGTGACATTACCTTCATTGTGGATGATTAGGATCGCTCCCTCCCTTGCAGCGATCGCATTGGTGCCCGTGATCCCGATTCTTGCCTTCTGGAGATAAGATTCGATATCTTCTTTTACCGCCCGCATCTCCTCTTCAGGAACAGGAGGAATTTCTCTTTTTAAATGTTGGGATAGGATCTCGGCAATCTCGTATCGAGAGAGATGGACAATGGGTCCAGTATAATGGGAGGATCGTCCTCCCATAATCTGATTGATCCGATCACCGATATCGGTCTCGATCACCTCAATGCCGTGTTGAGTTAGAAAAGGAGTGAGGCCGATCTCCTTGGAGATATTTGACTTCGATTTGACCACAAGCCTTTCCTCGCCGATCTCTTTCAGGAAGATCTCACAGGCTTCTTTTGAATCCTTCGCTTGAATCACTTTAAACTGATTCTTCTCAAGAGTGGAGATCGCCTTTTGGAGGAGATCCCAGTTTCCCACAGACTCAGAACGAATCCGTTTCACCTCTTCCTTGATCTTTTCAAGGTCATCGATCGAAGCGAGATTTTGCCTCTGGCGAGATCGGGTCTCCTTGAATGCACGCCATTGGTTCTCCAACTCGGATTTCTTAATTTTCTTTTTTAGATCCTCATACTGTTTTTGAATCAGCCCCATCGGATTCCTCTCCAAGGTAGGACTGAATGAAACGCTCCGCTTAGGGAGCGCTGCCTACTCCTGCCGGAAGTAGCCTTTTCGGCTACGCAGGCTGAATCGCTTGAGGAAAAAATGGGATTGCCTTTCGCCTCAAACCTCTTCCCTCTATCTCGATTCATTTTGCACTTTTTACACGGATAAAACAACCCCTATGAGGCCTTCCATTGGAAAACGGTTGTCGGTCAGGTATAATGTTTAATCAATGAAAGAGACCATCTGTCTTGTCAGTCTGGGATGTCCCAAGAACTTAGTCGATTCCGAAGTGATCCTCGGCCTTCTTTCAAAAGAGGGCTATCTCCTGACCACGGATCCCTCGAAGGCTGAAATCCTCATCGTCAACACCTGTTCCTTTATCCAGGATGCGACGAAGGAGGCGATCGAGACCATTCTTCACCTCAGCCGCTATAAGAAGGAGGGGCGCTGCCATCTCTTCATTGTCTCAGGGTGTCTCCCGCAACGATATGGAAAGGTTCTGGAAAAGGAATTACCAGAGGTGGACCTCTTCGTTGGCACCGGAGCATTTCAAAACCTTCCCAAGATCCTATCACAGAAAAGGAAGAGAAAGAACTATCTCTCCAGCCCTGCTTTTCTTTACGATGAAAGGACGCCCCGGATCCTCTCCACCCCCTCGTATACCGCCTATCTGAAGATCGCAGAGGGTTGCTCCAATGCCTGCACCTTCTGCACGGTACCGAAGATCAGGGGTCCCTACCGAAGCAGAAGGTTGCGATCCGTTCTCGAAGAGGCCAAAAGGCTTGCAGATCAGGGGGTCCAGGAACTCATTCTTATCGCTCAGGATACGACCGCCTACGGAGAAGATCTCCGAGATGGAACCAATTTAGAAAAACTCCTGGAAGGCCTCATCAAAGTGGATGGGCTCCGTTGGATTCGAATCCTATATTCCTATCCAAGGGCACGCTACTTCACCGAGGGACTTCTTGAGCTCATCGCCCGCGAGAAGAAGATCTGTCCCTATTTCGATCTCCCCATCCAACACATCGATGATAAAATCCTGAAACGAATGGGACGAAGATCGAGAGGTCAGGAAATTCGAAGCCTTATTCAAAAGATCAGAACCTTTCTTCCGGAGGTCAGCCTTCGATCCTCCCTGATTGTTGGGTTTCCAGGAGAAGGGGAAAGCCAGTTTCAAGGCACTCTTAGACTTCGTTGAGGAGATTCAGTTTGATCACCTCGGTGCCTTCAAATATTCCCCCGAAGAAGGAACGCCTGCCTCCCGACTTCCCGATCCAGTTCCAGAAGGTGTAAAGGAAGAACGTCTGAGAACCTTGATGGAGCTCCAGAAAAAGATCTCCCTTAAGAAAATATCGAAAAATGGTGGGGAGAAGATGGAGGTCTTAGTGGAAGGATCGGATCAGGGAAGGGGTACCTTAAGGGGAAGGCTTCAAACTCAAGCTCCTGAGATTGATGGCTGTGTCTTCCTGAAGGGAAGGCGCGACCTGGCGATTGGGTAGAAGCTCGAATTACCCAGGCCCTTCCCTATGATCTTGTGGGTCAGATCGAAAAATGCCTGCCTTGATAGACAGATAGATATGTCCTGATCTCATCATCCGTGGTTTCTCGAAGTACCCCTTCGCTGGTCAAGATCTTTTGTTATTACCCCCCCCTCGCTTTTTCCCTCCCCCCAATGACAGCACGTCGGTGGGCCAGGGCAGAGGATGGCTTGACAGGAACGCCTTTTGTCTTGACGGATATGGGAAAATGAGTTAATTTAGAAACTCTTAATGATATAAATGCTGAATCATACATCGCTTTTTAACAAAGCCAATATCGGCAGACTTCTGGCTTTTCAACTTGATCGCTTCTTCGGGGTAAATGGAAATGGATGAAGCGAGATGAACTGATCCAGCAGAGGATCCGAAAACTGGAGGCATTGAGAAAAGAGGGGATCGATCCCTTCCCCAACAATTTCAGGGTGACCCATACCTCCAAGGATATTCAGCAGAGACTTTCGATTCCATGTCAGATGAGGAACTGAAATCTGTCGAAGAAACCTTCTCCCTTGCTGGCAGGATCGTAGCGATCCGGGACTTCGGCAAGGCCAGCTTCATTCAGATTCAAGATCGAAAGGGAAGAATCCAGGCTTATCTCCGAAAGGATATCGTCGGCGATACAGGCCTTTCAACTCTTCAAAACATTCGATATCGGTGACTTCATCGGATTGGAGGGAAGGTCTTCCGAACGAAGACGCGGGAGCTCACCCTTCAGGTTCAGAGCTTTCGGCTTCTGGCAAAGTCGCTTCGGCCCCTCCCGGAGAAGTGGCATGGTCTCACCGACATCGAAACCCGTTATCGTCAGCGCTATTTGGACCTCATCGCGAATCCCAAGGTCAAAGAGATCTTCCTGACACGAATTCAAGGCCATTCAGAAGATCCGAGATTTCTTTACCCGAACGGGATTTCATTGAGGTGGAGACCCCGATGCTTCACCCCATTCCTGGAGGGGCGACAGCCAAACCCTTCAAGACCCATCACAATGCCCTCAACATGGAACTCTATCTGAGGGTCGCTCCTGAACTCTTCCTGAAACGATTGGTGATCGGAGGGCTTGAAAGAATCTTTGAGATCAATCGCAGTTTTCGAAACGAAGGGATTTCCACCCTACACAATCCCGAATTCACCATGCTCGAATTCTACCAGAGTTATGCCACCTATCAAGATATGATGGAGATGACTGAGGAACTTCTCTGCTCGATGGTCAAAGAAATTCCATGGTGGGCTCTCCCTCACCTATCAGGGGAAGGAGATCGATTTTACTCCTCCCTGGAGGAGGATCTCGTTTCAAAGATCCCTTTTGGAATATGGAAAGGTTGATCCTGCCATCCTGAAAGAACCTTCAAAGGCCATCGAAGTGGCCAAGGAGCTCGGCCTCGAACTGAAAAAGGGAACCTCCCATGGAAGGGTTTTGGCCGATCTCTTCAAGGAGGTGGTCGAGCCCCATCTTCTTCAACCCACCTTTGTCACCCATTATCCCACAGAGGTCTCTCCCCTCTCTCGTCGGAATGGGGAGGATCCAGAGGTGGTGGATCGATTCGAGCTTTTCATTGCCGGCCGGGAGATCGCCAATGGTTTCTCTGAACTGAATGACCCCATCGATCAACGGGAGCGTTTTCTCCAACAGTTGAAGGAGAGGGCCGATGAGGCCGATCCTTCTCTTCTCCTCGATGAAGATTTTCTTCGTGCTCTCGAATTTGGGATGCCCCCCACAGCTGGCGAAGGGATTGGTATCGATCGTTGGGTCATGCTCCTCACCGATGCCCCCTCCATCCGAGATGTCATCTTCTTTCCTTTGCTTCGAATGGAGAAATAGTGTCCTATGAGATATGAGTGGTTTATCGGTCTGAGATATCTTAAGGCAAAACGGAAACAGACCTTCATCTCCATCATCACCGTCATCTCCATTGCCGGGGTCATGGTGGGCGTGATGGCTCTGATCGTCGTTCTGGCAGTGATGAGTGGTTTTGAAAAGACCCTGAAGGAGAAGATCTTGGGCACCCAGGCCCACCTCGTCCTCCTGAAGGCCAGTCAAGAAGGAATGGATCATTATGAGGAAGTGGTGAAGAAGGTTGAAGAGGTGAAGGGTGTGGTCTCGGCTGCCCCGTTCATCTTCAGCCAGGTGATGCTCTCTTCGGAGTCGAATGTCTCCGGAGTGGTCCTCAAAGGGATCGATCCGGATCGGGTGGGGAAGGTGACCGAATTGGCCCACAATCTGAAAGCCGGCCGCCTCCAGGATCTGAAGAAGGTTGAGGAAGGAGACCTCCCAGGCATCATCCTCGGGGTGGAGTTGGCCAAACATCTCTCCGTCTCCCTCAATGATCCCATCCAGGTGATCTCTCCTCTTGGCACGATGACGCCGATGGGGATGATGCCCAAGATGAAGCGGTTTCGTGTGAAGGGAATCTTTCTACTCCGGCATGTATGAGTATGATAATACGATGGCCTATGTCTCTCTCGAAAGTGCTCAGAAGTTCTTCAGCATGGGAGCCCGCGTCACAGGGATCGAGATCAAAACCAATGATATCTATAAGGTGAAGGAGATCGGAAAAGAGATCCGCCAAAAGATGGGATTCCCCTTTTGGACCAAGGACTGGATGGAGATGAACAGAAACCTCTTCTCTGCCCTTAGGTTGGAGAAGATCGCCATGTTTATCATCCTCGTCCTGATTGTCCTGGTGGCGGCCTTCAATATCATCTCCACGCTCATCATGGTGGTGATGGAGAAGAATAAGGATATCGCCATTCTGAAATCGATGGGGGCCCCTTCCAAGGGATCTTGAAGATCTTCATCATCGAAGGATTGGTGATCGGTGTCGTGGGAACGATCCTGGGAACGATCCTGGGCCTTGGAGCTGCCTTTAATTTGGAAAAGATCACTGGGTTTGTGGAGAACCTCTTTGGATTCAAAATTCTCTCAAGCGATGTCTATTATATCGATAAACTCCCTTCACAGGTCAATCCCCTCGATGTCGGGCTGATCGTCATCACCGCTATCCTCATCAGCCTCCTGGCCACCCTTTATCCCTCCTGGAGGGCCTCGAAGCTCGACCCGGCTGAGGCATTGCGATATGAATAAGGAGAAGATCTCTTTTAAAGAAGAAGCCCAGCGCGCCCTCTCCCGGGGGGAATGGAAGAAGGCCCTCGAGTGTTTTCAAAAACATTGCGCCCAGGATCCGAAGGATCTTCGATCCCAGGCTGAAAGTGGCTGAATTGCTGGAGCGGTTGGGACAGAAGAAGGAGGCGATCCAGATCTACCGAAAGGTGGCCGAAGCTTATGCCCAGGATGGTTTTCTGCTTCAGGCCATCTCGATCAATAAGATGATCTTGAGGATCGATCCTTCTCTGAAAGATGTCAATGACCGGCTGGCACAACTCTATACGGAGAAGGCCCAGGAGGCCAAACCCCTTCGACCGCTGCCTCATATCCCCCTCTTCTCCGAACTGAACGAACAGGAGCTTCAATTATTGCTTCGAAAGGTCCAAGTCAAGACCTTTCCGAAGGATAGTTTCATCTGTCGAGAGGGAGAGGCAGGGGACTCTCTGATGGTCATCAGTCGAGGAGAGGTAGCGATCTCCAAACAAATCTCAGAGGGAAAAGAGGTGTGGATTCGTAACCTCGGGGAGGGAGATTTTTTGGGAGAGTTTGGTTTCTTCACCGATCAAAAAAGGCATGCCACCGTCAAGGCCCTCACGGAATGCGAGATTCTGGAGATCTCCCGAAACGAACTCAATGAGATCATCAAGACCCATCCCCGTGTCAAGGAGGTGCTTCAAGACCTTTTTAAACAACGGGTCTTAGACCTCTTCCTCGCCCTCTCCCCCCTGTTCTCCTCGCTCACCCCCATGGAAAGAGAAGAGGTCTTCAAACGGTTTCGTCTCCCTAAGATCCCTGAAGAAACCCTCCTCTTCAAGGGAGGTGACCCTCCGGACTCCCTCTATATGATTCAAAGCGGAGAGGTGGAGATATTTACTCAAAACCGTCAGGGGAAGAGGGTCGTCCTGGGAACGTTGAAGAGCGGAAATTTTTTCGGAGAGATCGGGCCCGTTTTCAATAAGCCCCGAATGGCCTCTGCCAAAACGACCCAGCCCTCGGAATTGTTTGAGTTGACCAAAGAAGACCTGGAGGCATGCCTCCTCCAGTTCCCGAAACTTCAATCGACGCTGAAAGAGATCTCTCTCAAGCGCCTTGCCCAAATAAAAGAGATCCTTTCTCAGGGAGAGGTTGAAAAGGCCAAGGAGGCCATGGTGTGAAGGAATTGATTCAGGTTCAACAGCTCTTCAAATCCTTTGGAAATGGGGAGAAACGTGTGGAGGTCCTTAAGGGAATCGATCTCTCTTTTTCGCCAGGGTGAGAGGGCAGCGATTGTGGGCGCATCGGGCGTTGGAAAGACCACCCTTCTTCACATCCTGGGCGCCCTTGATCGGCCGACCGCGGGGAAGGTGTTCTATCAGGGGAAGGATATCTTCACCCTGAACGAAAGAGGATCTGGCCATTTTTCGAAATCGCGAGATCGGTTTCGTCTTTCAATTTCATCATCTTCTCCCCGAATTCAATGCATTGGAAAATACGATGATGCCCTGTCTCATCCAAGGGATTCCAAAGAAGGAGGCAGCGCTTCGGGCAGAGACCATCCTCACCTTAGTCGGTCTAAAAGATCGCCTTTCCCATAAACCGGGAGAACTCTCCGGGGGAGAACAACAACGGGTGGCCGTGGCAAGGGCATTAGTTTTGGAACCGAAAGTCCTGCTGGCCGATGAACCCACTGGGAATCTGGATACCAAGACAGGAGAGTCGGTCTTCGATCTTCTCCAAGAGACTTAACCAGATCAAGGGCGTCACCCTCATCGTCGTCACGCACAATCTGAAATTGGCCGATCAACTGTCCCGCCAGATCCAGCTCGTCGATGGAAAAGCAATGGATAGGGATAATGTTCTATTTACAAAAAGATAAAGATTTGATATGAAAATGAAGAATTTTACGATACGATATCCATCCCCTCGGCCCAAGATCGGAGTGCAGATGGTCAAGGATGTCTTCCACAAAATGATCAGAAGGAGCGGAAATATGGTCTCAGGCGAATGCAGCTTTTCCTCCTCATCCTGCTTCTCTTTATAGGAATGAGTGCTGGAGCGGAGGAAGTGATTTACAAAATCACGTTCCTTGGAAATGTGAAAGTGGAAGAAGGGGTCATTCGGGGAGCGATAAAGAGCCGGGAGGGAGGGCCGTTTTCCACTGAGCAGGTCCGTGAGGACCTGCGATCCATTTTCGGCCTTGGGTCACTTCTCCGATGTTCAAGTCGATATCAAATCGACCCCGCAAGGGCAAAGAGGTGATCTTTATTGTCGTGGAAAAACCCTCGATCAAAGAGATCCTGATCACCGGAAATCAAAAGTTGAAGCTGGAGGATATTAAGGAGAAGATGACCCTCACCCCACGCTCCATCCTCAACCTCGAAAAGGTGAAAGAGAATTCGGAACAGATTCGGAAGCTTTATTTCTCTAAAGGTTATTATGGGGTCAATGTGGAGCACAAGGTCGACTTTCTGGAGACCAATGAAGCCGTGGTCACCTTTCAGATCATAGAAGGTCCAAAGGGACATATCAAAAAAATCATGTTCAAAGGGAACAAGAAGATCAAATCCTCCGAGCTGAAGAAGGTGATGATGACCAAAGAGTGGAATATCCTTTCCATCATCACCAAGACCGGCCTTCTCGATGAAGACATCCTTAAAAATGACATCCAACTCCTGACCGCCTACTATTTTGATCATGGGTATCTCGATGTGAAGGTCTCCGAACCCAAGATCGATCTTCATGATCCGAAACGGATTCGAATCGAGATCGAGATCGTGGAAGGACCTCAATACCGTTTGGGGAATATCGACTTCAAAGGTGACCTCCTGACCACCAAGGAGGATCTCTTCAAGACCATCAAGATCAAACGAAACGATGTCTATAGTAACTCGGCGATCCGGAGGGACATCAATGCCCTCACCGAAAAATTTGCCAATCAAGGCTATGCCTATGTGGAGATCTCCCCGGACTCCTCCGTCGATCCCAAAACCTTTTGGTTCACCTCACCTTCGATATCGAAAAGAAGAAACGTGTCTCCTTTGAGAAGATTCAGATCGTCGGAAATACGAAGACCCGTGACAAAGTGATCCGCCGGGAACTCCAGGTGGCCGAAGGAGAACTTTACAGTGCCACTGGGCTGAATAAGAGTCGGGACGAGACTGAAAAGGACGGGGTTCTTTAAGGAGGTTGATTTCACCACCAGCCGTGGAAGCACCGACGAAAAAATCAATCTCGATATCAAAGTGGAAGAGGCTCCAACAGGTGCCCTCAGTTTTGGAGTAGGTTATAGTACCGTTGAAAATGTGGTCGGGTCTGCCTCCATCTCAGACCGTAACCTCTTCGGCCTGGGTTACCAAGGAGCCTTAAGATTCAGGTTGGGATCGGAGACCCGGGATTTCAGACTCAGTTTTACGGATCCCTATTTTCTGGGGTATTCCTATGCCGGCGGGATTCGATCTCTATAACGAAAGCCGGGAATTTGACACCTATTCGTATAAGATTATCGGAGGAGATCTCCGATTCGGAAAGGAATTGATCGAAAATCTCCGTCTCGATGTCGTGTATAAACTGGAGAACATCAATGTTTATGACGTGACGGAAGATGCCTCTCGATTTATCAAGGAACAGATTGGGAAAAAAGACAACCAGTGCCCTTTCCTTTGCCCTCTCCATGGATACCCGTGACGACTACTTTAGTCCCTACCCGGGGAGCACGGCACAGCCTTTTCATCCAGAACGCAGGAGGAATCTTAGGGGGTGACAACTATTTTGTAAAGGTGATGGGAGAGACCAGTTGGTTCTTTCCCATGCCTTTGAATACAGTGCTCAACCTCCGGGGAAAGGTGGGATTCATCGAACCCTATGGTGGAAGAAGAGTGCCCATCTATGAAAAATTCTTCGTGGGTGGGCTCCATACGGTAAGAGGTTTTGAATATGGTATGGCCGGGCCTGTGATGAGAACAAAGAACCCCTGGGGCGGAAAAATGGTGGTCTTCAATTCTGAACTGATCTTTCCCCTTGCCCGCGAGATCGGGCTGAGGGGAGCGGTCTTCTGGGATGTCGGGAAGGGTTTTGATAGTTTCAGTGACATCACCCCCTTGAAAACAGGGGTGGGAGTGGGAATCCGCTGGTTCTCTCCATTTGGGCCGATCCATATCGATATCGGGTTCAACCCGAGTCCCAAGGAAGGGGAAAAGAGCGAGCGTGATCGACTTTACGGCAGGAACCGTTTTTTAGTAGGGGCATTAAATTTAACGCTCCTCCGTTCAAAGCGTGATGAATCAACTTTGAGGAGAGGAGAAATGATGATGTACGGAAAAAGGCTTGGGATGGTGATTGGAATCCTCATTTGTAGGAGGATGGCTCGGATCGGTTTTGGCTGCCGATTTTAAGATTGGCTTCGTTGATATCCAGAAGGCGGTCAATGAATGCAATGCAGGGAAGGATGCTAAGAAGGCGATCGTCAAGGAGGTTGAAAAATTTCAGCGTCTCATCGCGGAGAAACAGAAAGAGCTTCAAACGATGAAAGAATCCCTGGAGAAGCAGAGCCCCATGCTGAACCCGGAGGCCAGGGCAGCCAAAGAGAAAGATTATCAGAGTAAACTCCGGGACTTCCAGAGGTGGGGGGAGGACAATCAGAACGAGATCAATCAGAAACGGATGGAGATGGAGCGAAACATCTCCCTCGGGCTTCAGAAGGTGATTCAAAAAGTAGGGGCGGATGAAGGATATACCCTCATTTTGGAGAAGAATGAGAACATTGTGCTCTTCGCCTCCAAGGCCATCGATCTCACCGACCGGGTGATTAAACTCTATGATGCCCAGAAGAAATAGAGAATGAATGTCAAATGTCAAAGCTCGACAAGTATACGAAGTGAATCAATTTCAAATCGAAACCAAGATTCCAAATCGATTAGGTCATTGAAACTTAGTCATTTGGCATTCCTTTGACATTTGAAATTTGGTATTTGGATTTAAAGGACGACCACCACAATTTGTCAGATGCACAAGATAGGATAAAGGATGAAAAAGAAACTTAAGGAACTGGCCGAGTGGGTGGGTGGAACGGTCGTTGGAGATGGAGAAGTGGAAATCTCCGGAGTGGCGGCCATCGAAGAGGCCAGAGCCGGGGAGATCACCTTTATCGCCAATCCGAAGTATCTCCCACAGCTCAACGAAACAAATGCCTCTGCGGTCATCGTCTCGAAAGAAGTCACCCAGGCCAATACACCTCTTCTCTGCGTGGCCAATCCCTATCTGGCCTTTGCAAAGATCCTCAGTCTCTTTTTTCAAAAACCTACCAACCCAAAGGGATCGATCCCAATGCCTGGATCAGCCCCACTGCCCAGTTGGGCAAAGAGATCTACCATCTATCCTTTTGTCTATATTGGAGACCGCTGCCGGATCGGGGATCGGGTCACCCTTTATCCGGGAGTCTATGTGGGTGAAGATTCCTCCATTGGGGAGGAATCGATTCTCTATCCCAATGTCTCCATCTATCCAGGAACGGTGATTGGGAAAAGGGTCATCCTTCATAGCGGTGTGGTGGTGGGAAGCGATGGATTCGGATATGTGAAGGAGGGAAAGAAAAATGTGAAGATCCCCCAGGTGGGAGGGGTTGAAATTGAAGACGATGTCGAGATCGGCGCCAATACCACGATCGATCGAGCCACGCTGGGTAAGACGATCATCCGAAGAGGGGTGAAAATCGATAACCTCGTTCAGGTCGCCCATAATGTTGTGATCGGCGAGGATTCGATCATCGTCGCCCAGGTGGGAATTTCAGGCTCGACAAAGATCGGAAGCAATGTCACGCTGGCCGGGCAGGTGGGAGTGGCGGACCACATCGAAATCGGAGACAATGTCATGGTGGGCGCCCAATCCGGAGTGTCTCATGATCTGCCCGCCAACCAGGCATATAGTGGAAGCCCTGCATTGCCCCACCGTGAGTTTCTCCGGATGGTCACTGTCTTTCCGAAATTGCCGGAGATGAGGAAGACCCTCATCGAAATCGAGAAGCGTTTAAAGAAGATCGAAGAAACCATCTCTTCAGAAGGGAAGGAGAAGTAGATGATCGAGATCAAGGAGATCATGACCATGCTGCCCCATGCCTACCCCTTCTTATTGGTGGATCGGATCATTGAGATTGAACCGGGAAAGCGGATCGTTGGGATCAAAAATGTCACCTATAACGAACCCTTTTTCCCAGGCCATTTTCCCGGTCGGCCCATCATGCCCGGTGTGCTCATCGTGGAGGCCATGGCCCAGACCGCCGGGGTGCTCGCCTTCAAATCCATGCCGGAGGAGAATCAGAAAAAGCCGGTCTATTTTTTGGGAATGGACAATGTCCGGTTCAGAAAACCGGTCATCCCGGGAGATCAACTTCGTCTCGAATTGGAGATCACCCGGCATCGCCAATCGATCTGGGGATTTAAGGGAAAGGCCTTTGTCGATGGGAAATTGGTCGCCGAGGCAGACCTGTTAGCCATGTTAGGAGAAGGAGAAATGATCCATCCCACTGCGATCATCGATCCAAAGGCTGAAATCGGTGAGGGGGTTGAGATTGGTCCCTATTCTGTGATTGAAAAGGGTGTCTCCATTGGGGAGGGGACGAAGATCGGACCCCATGTGGTCATCAGGGAAGGGACCCAAATTGGAAAGAGATGTCAGATCTTTCAATTCTCCTCCATCGGAGAAGCCCCTCAGGCCTTTGCCTATAAAGGAGAGAAGACCTCCCTTCTGATCGGCGATCAGAATATCATCCGGGAATTTGTCACCCTCCATCGAGGCACGGCTCAAGGGGGCGGGAAGACCGTCATCGGGCATGACAATTTCTTCATGGCTTACTCCCATGTCGCCCATGACTGCCACATCGGAAATCAGGTTGTCCTGGCCAACGGAGCCACCTTAGCCGGACATATTCTGATCGAAGATCATGCCATCATCGGCGGACTCTCCGCCGTCCACCAGTTCTGCCGGATTGGCACCCATGCCTTTATCAGCGGCCTCACCGGTGTCTCTTTGGACATCCCTCCTTATATGCTGGCATCAGGAAGTCGGGCCAAACTCTTCGGACTCAACACCGTGGGTCTCAAACGCGCACCACTTTTCGGGAGGAGACCTTGAGGGCCCTGAAGAAAGCCTATCGCATCATTTTCCGCTCCGGTCTGACATTGGAGAAGGCGATGAAGAGGGTGGGAGAGGATGAGATCTCTCAAATGCCAGAGGTCCAGCATCTCCTCCATTTCATCCAGCATTCGAAGAGGGGGATCAGTCGTTAAGTGGATAAGATCAGGGTGGGTGTGGTCGGTGTCGGTTACTTTGGCCAATTCCATGCAGAAAAATATGCCAAAATGGAAGGGGTGGAATTGGTCGGTGTGGTGGACATCGACCCGTCCCGTGCCAAGGAAATCGCCAAACGATATCGGACCCAGCCCTTCCTCCATCACGCTGACCTTTTCGATAAAGTTCAGGCAGTCAGCATCGCAGTCCCCACCCCCCTTCACCATTCCATCACAAAAGATTTCTTTCTCCATGGGATCGATGTCCTTTTGGAAAAACCTATCTCCAGCACCCTTGAGGAGGCTGATGAACTGATCGGATTGGCAGAATCGAAGGGTCTGATTCTTGCAAGTGGGCCACCTGGAACGATTTAACGGAGCCCTGTTCGCCCTGGAGGGAATCGTTCAAAATCCCTTGTTCATCGAATCCCATCGATTGGGCCCCTTTTCAGGAAGGGGAACAGATGTGAATGTCGTCTTAGATTTGATGGTTCACGATATCGATATCATTTTGAGCCTGGTGAACTCAAAGGTGAAACAGTTTCAAGCCATTGGCATTCCCATTCTCACCCCTCACTTCGACATTGCCAATGCCCGGATCGAATTCGAAAACGGATGTACGGCGAATTTGACGGCAAGCCGAGTCTCAAGGAGAAGATTCGGAGAACCCGAATCTTCCAACCCGATGGGACCCTCTCCATCGACTATCTCTCTCAAAAGGTCTCTTTCTCTAAAAAGGTGGTCCATCCAGGGAAGGAGACAATTCCAGAAATGGTAACGGATGAGATTCCGGTCAAGAAGGTCGATCTTCTGGAGGCTGAGATTCATTCCTTTCTCCAGAGTGTGAGGGATCGGAAAAATGCTCGGGTTTCGGGACGGGATGGAAAGCGGGCATTGGAGGTGGCACTCCAGATCATTCAGAAGATTGAAGAAAGCATCGAAAAAAGAGAGGTAGTGGAACGTTGAACGGGATGAAATCGAAGAAGATCTTGTTGGTCGCCGGAGAAGTCTCGGGAGACCTCCATGGCGCCCACCTGGTGGAAGCCATCCAACGCATCGATCCAGAAATCCAGTTTTTTGGTGTCGGGGGAGAGGGTTTGGAAAGGAAGGGGATGAAGCTCCTCTACCACTCTCACTCCCTTTCTGTTGTGGGGATTACAGAAGTCCTCCTCAAACTCAGGTCGATCCTGAAGGCTCTTCGGGAGTTGAAAGAATCCCTGGATCGGGAGAGACCGGATCTCATCATCCTGATCGACTTTCCTGACTTCAACCTCCGATTGGCCAAAATGGCCCACCAAAGGGGTATTCCGGTCCTCTACTATATCAGCCCTCAGGTATGGGCCTGGAGGCCTAAAAGGGTTAAATTGATCGCTAAGTGGGTGAAGAAAATGGTCGTCTTCTTCCCTTTTGAGGTTCCCCTCTATGAAGCGGCAGGCGTGGATGTGGAGTGGGTGGGCCATCCTCTGCTCGATATCGTGAAGCCCACCCTTTCCAAAGAAGCGGCCTTCCAACGATTCGGTCTCGATCCCCAACGCAGGACCATTGGTCTGCTCCCCGGAAGCCGAATGCATGAGGTGGAAAGGCTTCTCCCTCCGCTTCTGGCCTCAAGCCATCTCCTTCAAAAGGAGATCCCAGACCTTCAGTTCATCATCCCTCTGGCCCCTGGCATCCCCAAGACGACCTTATCACCCTGGATGAGAAATGTTCCTGTGCCGGTGAAGGTGGTCGAGGGCTGGACCTATGATGTGATGAACCTCTCTGAACTTCTGATCACTGCATCAGGAACGGCGACGCTGGAGGGAGCCATCCTTGGAAAGCCCATGGTCATCGTTTATAAGGTCTCCTTGCTCTCCTACTGGATCGGCAGGGCATTGATTCAAGTGGACCACATCGGCCTGGTCAATCTGGTGGCAGGAAAAGGGATCGTCCCGGAACTGATCCAGGAGGATGTCAATCCCCAAAGGATTGCTGAGGAAGCCCTTCGCATCCTAAGGGATCCCATCCTCTGCCGAAGAATGACCGAGTCGATGGCAGGGTCCGTCAGAGCCTGGGGAACCTGGAGCGGCCCAGCGGGCTGCCCGCATCGTCACTTCCTTGCTGCATGCGGAGCAAGTATGATACCATCATGGACTACGATGGTTAGTTAAAATGAAATTCCAAATCTCAAGCATCATTTGCCCAATCAATACCAATCTCGAATAACCAAAATTTACAATTGGGTGACTGGATCATTGGTATTTATTTGGAGCTTGGGATTTGGTCATTGGGATTTGAGCTCAATATGTCTCTTTATCGCCGACTCCTCGATCTGATCAAACCCTATTGGGTTAAGTTGGCCCTTGCCATGATCTGTATGGTTTTTGTCTCTCTCTTGACAGCTGCCCAGGCATTTCTTGTGAAGCCGGCCTTGGATGATGTATTCCTCAAGAAGGATGCGAGGATGCTCTTCCTGCTGCCCATCGCCATCATCCTGCTTTTTCTCCTCAAGGGAGTCTTCGACTACGGCCAAGCGTACCTGATGAACTTTGTAGGTCTGAGGATTGTAGCGGATATGAGAGAGAAACTCTACAACCATCTCCAGAGCCTTTCCCTCTCCTTCTTTACCAAAACGCCCACGGGCATCCTCATCTCCCGGATCACCAATGATGTCAACCTCATCCAGGGATCGGTCTCCAATACCATCACCGGCCTTCTCAAGGATGCCTTTACCATCCTCGGCCTGACCGGTGTTGTCTTCTATCGCGAATTGGAAACTGGCGATCATCGCCTTCATCATCTTTCCTTTGGCCATCATTCCCCATCAAAGAATTTGGAAAGAGGCTTCGGAAATTTAGCCGGAAGAGTCAACAGCGAATGGGCTCCATCACCACCTTCCTCCATGAGACCATCACCGGAAATCGGATTGTCAAGGCATTCAATATGGAAGACTATGAGAAGCGCCGATTCGCTGAAGAGAACAACCGATTCTTCAAAATCGTCCTCAAACGGGTGAAGATCAGGGCCCTCTCTCATCCCTTGATGGAGTTGTTGGGAGGGATCGGTGTGGCCCTGATCATCTGGGTGGGCGGCTACAGCGTCATCCGGGGAGACTTAACCCCAGGGACCTTCTTCTCTTTTATGACTGCCCTTCTCATGCTCTATGCCCCGATCCGGGATTTGAGCAAGGTGAATCTCGAGGTCCAGGAGGGCCTGGCAGCGGCGGCGCGCGTCTTTGAACTCCTCGATACCGCCCCGGACATCAAGGAGGAAGAGGGAGCCATTCCCCTCCCTCCCATCTCGAAGGGGATCGATTTTCAAAGAGTCACATTCAAATATGATGGAGAGCCCGTTCTCAAAGAGATCTCCCTTCATGTCAAAGTGGGAGAAGTGATCGCTCTGGTCGGAATGAGCGGCGCGGGCAAAACTTCTTTGGTCAATCTCCTGCCCCGGTTCTATGATGTGGAGGAAGGCCAAATTCTCATCGATGGTTATGACATTCGAAGAGTCACTCTCAATCCTTAAGGGATCAGATCGGTCTGGTCACTCAGCAGACGATCCTCTTCAACGATACCGTTCGAAATAATATTGCCTATGGAAGTCTGAAATGCTCTGATCAGGAGATCATCGAAGCAGCCAAGGCAGCCAATGCCCATGATTTCATCCAGAGGCTTCCCCAGGGGTACGAGACCGTCATTGGAGAACAGGGTGTCAAGCTTTCCGGTGGGGAACGCCAGCGCCTCTCCATCGCCAGGGCCCTTCTGAAGAATGCACCCATCCTGATATTGGATGAAGCCACCTCCTCCCTTGATTCCGATTCTGAGACAGAGGTTCAAAAGGCCTTGGAAGGTTTGATGAAGGGCCGAACGGTCTTTGTGATCGCCCATCGGCTTTCCACCATCCGAAATGCCCATCGGATCATCGTTCTCTCTGAGGGCCAGATTGTAGAGGAAGGAACTCATGAAGAATTGATCGCCCTCCATGGCGAATATCGGCGACTCTATGATCTTCAGTTTAAAGATGACGGGATGAGAGCTTTGAAGACAGCCAAGGCAAAGAAAATCTATTAATCTACTAATAGGGATTGGCAGGATATGCGGATATTAGAATTACAAATCCCCCAACTCCCTAATCCGCAATGATTCTAATTTAATCCGATTAAAGATGGTCTTTAAAACTCTAAAAAAGAAAGTGCTGGCTTGGCTGGGTCCATGGTTGGCCTACTGGGTCATCAAGATCTTGGGCCGAACCATGCGGTTTGAAGAGGTCAATCCAGAGATCCCGAGTCTTTTTGGGAGAAGGAGATCCCTGCCATCGGGGCCTTCTGGCATGGAAGGCTTTTCATGATGCCGCTCATTTATAAAGGGAAGAAATTGAGTTTTCTCGTCTCCCCTCATCGGGATGGGCAGATCGTGGGAAAGGCTCTGGAACGGTTCGGCTTTCATCCAATCCTGGGTTCCACGAACAGGGAGTGGTTCTTCCGCACTCAAGGAAATGGTGAAAGCCATTCAGAATGGGTCTGATATTGCCATCGTTCCAGACGGGCCGAGAGGACCCCGCCACCGTGTCCAGTTTGGTGTGATCGAATTGGCCAGGCGGACAGGGAGACCCGTTGTTCCAATCTCATTTAGTGCCTCGAAGAGGAAAATTTTTAAAACCTGGGATCGCTTCCTCCTCCCCTATCCTTTCTCAAAGGGAGTCTTCATCTGGGGGGAACCTATCCATGTCGATCCCAATGGGGACCGAGCCCATCTTGAGGAGAGGAGGACCCTCTTAGAGACGCGCCTCAATGAGTTGACCGAAAGGGCAGACCACTATTTTGATCCAAAATAATCTCTCCAAAAGCTCGATCGTCTATGTGCATCCCTGCCGCAGGCTAGGCGGGGGAAAGGCAAGATTTTCTCTTTGTAAGGCTGCTCAACAACAAAATTCCAGACCACTTATTCTTAGAAGATCTCACCTTGATATAAACTCTGTAGAAATTTGGAAACCGGCAAGACATCAATGCCTTCGAAGTGATATGCACGCGGACCGGTATAGACGGCAACCAAACGATCAACCTTGATGCCCGCCTGACTACCAAGATTCCTGAGGCCGGATTCCCAGCCCCGATTCCACTTTTCCCCCCTTTTTACTTCGATGGCTACAAGATGGGGCGGAGCGCCGGCCTGCCGCTTACGGGTTTCGATGACGAAATCGATCTCCACCCCAAAGGCAGTCCGGTAGTAAGCCAGAGGCCGCTTTTTGCCACTGATCTCATTGTACACGCGCAATTCATGATAAATTAGAGTCTCCAGCGCCGTTCCCTGCCAGAGCCGATCTGTGGGATCGCGGATGAGACCGGCAGCACCCCGTGCAACCCCCGGGTCGAACCAGTAGAATTTTGGATGGGCTGCTTCACGTACCTTGAGCCCGGGCCGCCAGGCTGGCAAAAAATGACCGAGGAGGGTGTCAATCAGAATGGAAAAATACGTATCCACTGTACTTCGCGGCAAAGCGGCTTCTCGGGCGATGTTCTGTCCCTGGACCAGTTGCCCGTTGAGCTGCCCGGCTACATTCAGGAAGCGCAGAAACGGAGGAACGTTCCGGACCAGTCCCTCTTCCCGGATCTCCTCCTTGAGATAGGTGCTTACATACGCTTCCAGAATGTCAGCAGCATGGGCGCGCTCACGCTGTACAAAGGGAAGGAGTCCCCAGTTTAGGGAAAACTCCAAATCAAAGGTGGCCCCCAGTTCGGCAGCCGAGAACCCTTCCATATTGAGGGTGATGGCGCGCCCCGCCAACAGGTTTGCGCCCCCTCGGCGGAGCTTTCTCGCAGATGAACCGCAAAGGGCGAATCGCCAGCGGCGCTTCTCCATGAGTCGATGGACTTCATCAAGCAAGGCGGGAATCTTCTGAATTTCGTCCAGTACGACCCAACTCCCTGAAGGCCGGTTGCCGATGAGAGCTTCGATTCGATGCGGATCGCGACTGAGTTCCAGGTAGAGCGATGTATCGAGCAGATCTATCCAAGCCGCTTCTGGCAGAACCTGTCCCAACCAGGTGCTCTTCCCTGTCCCCCGCGGCCCAAAGAGGAAAAACGACCGGTCCGGGCAGGAAAGGAGACGACGAAGGAGGGTTTCTTTCTCGCCCATGAAATCAATCTTACATCAATTTTGTAAAAATGCAATGCATTTTTCCATCATAGATGGAAGACACCTATCTCGAACGTTCTTAAAATCCCGTCCTTAGAGGGATCATTAGATCGAAGTTGATCAGGTTAGGATCTTCCCGTCTCACCCCTAAAACGTGGAGCCCGACGGCTAAAAGCTGTGGTTTTCTGGGGAGGAGGGTAATTCCTGGCAGCTCGCAAGAGTCCTGATTCGATCAGTCGCGGCATATATTTCACTTTGAGAAATTTAAACCGTTACCTTAAAATTCTCAAACCCTGTTTTCCTCGTCTACTGCAATTCAGACATCGGACTTTCCCGCGTTTTGCGGGA
>CAWGAV010000006.1:0-53454 GCA_963820625.1 uncultured delta proteobacterium | reverse complement strand
GTGGGCAACAGGGGTGACAGCACAACCCGAGAAATGAAGTTCAAGAAGAAGATCCCTACGAGAAAGAGAAGGGGCGCCATATGGGAACGAAAAGATGAGGGCTCTCTTTCTGTATTTCCCAAATCTTGGACTCTTGGTGTTTTCATCTGTTTAGTCTTTTATCCCTAAACCTCAATACTGATTCGATCATCCTCACAAACATTTACATCTAAAAGGAAAGCATACCAATGTATGTATCTCTAATGAAAGAAAGGAATTCGAAAGATCAGAAAGAAGCCGTTGAGTGAAGAGAGGGTTCCCAGGCAGGCACTGACAATGGAAAAATAAAAAACTGGACGGGATCCTGAAAGAATGGAGACGGAGGCCATCACAATGGCAATCTGAAGCAGGACTTCTCCATAGTCGAAGTAAGGGTCTTTGTCTCGATTCACATCCCGTTCGTGTTCGAGTTTTTTTGCCTCTTTCTCAATCTCTTTCTTCTCGGCGTTATACCGGGTTTCTTCATCGGTCAGTTTTTTGAGCATCGCCTCAACCCGTTCCTTCACCTCCGGCTTCATCCCGCTTCCGCGTTCCATCAGGTCTATCTCCAGGCGCAACTTCTGCCCCCGATAAAGATGCTCACGTAAAACTTTGGCCTGGTAGAAAGCCCATTGATCAGAGGACCGCTGCTGAGCAAGAAGCATCTCCTTCATTGCGTTATTCCCGCCCAATGAAGTAATGGCCAGGATGACCGCGAAGATCGCAGTGGTGAGTGCCACACGCTTCGTAAATCTCTTTCCCCTTATTTCCTCAAGCTCTTCTGTATTCGGAAGTTCAACTTCTGCCATAGTCGTTTTTCCTCCCGCCTCTTATTAGTTAGCCCGCCTTTTCCAAACAAAAGTTGCAATAGGAAGACAGGTATGCTGGGCGGCCACGTTGCCCTGTCATGTCTTAGACAGGACAGGGCACAATATCAACTGATATAACATTTAGCCGGGAAGCTTCTTCTTTTTGAGAAGAGCTTCCAAAAGTTTTATAGCGATAACAAATAAACGTTTAACGACTACACCCCAAATCTATTACCAAAATTCACTTTTATGACAACAATTGTTTCCCATAAATATATCAAAAGATTGCTTTATAAAACTTTGAAGGCATACCTGCCTTCCGCAAGCCAGCCTTCTTATGTCCTGCAATTTTTCACATATATCTTCATCCCTTCAGACACGGCCCCATCCAAACCCAACTCATTCCCCCATTCATCATACACTTTCTTTAGGCCTTCTATCTCTTTGAGAAGTCCAGCATGAATCAGGATATGTTTCACTGCCATGCCTGGCAAAACATCCACAGAGGTGTCATTGACATAAACTTTCATCAGCGAATCTCTATGATCCTCCCCTCAACCTTTGGAGCGATTCTTTTCTTCTCTTTTATATATTCAACCACCACATCCCTCAGCCATTTACTGGAATCGCTGTAAACGACCTTTTCGCCTTTCATCATCCCCCCCATGACTGAGAAATCTCTCGACGATTTCATGGCCTCTCCAAAGGCTTTATATCCATCCCCTCCTACAGCCATAAAATCATTTGTGGCAACGATATATTCTCTATCGGGATCGATCGGCTTACCGGCGATGAAAATTTCCTTAATCCTTGAACCCCTCTTTTCAGATGGGGAATACTTAAAAGTGAGGCCGGATACCTGGGGAAATCGACCTTCTTCATTTTCAACACCGGATACCCCATGCTCCAATGCTTCCTTAATCTGTTTCCCTGTCAGTTTGATGGCAACGATGTAATTATCGAAAGGCAAGGCGGAATAGATATCTTTCGCTCTCACTTCCCCTTTTCTGATGCTGACCCTGATTCCTCCTCCATTGATCATGGCGACATCAGCCCCCGATGAACTCCTTATAATATCTGCAATGAAATTCCCGAGGTTTGTCTCCCTCCTTCTCACGTTCTCTCCGTCGAGGTCCACCTCCGCTTCTCCGATTCTTACATTGAGAACAGCATCCACCCTTTCTTTATATTTATTCACTATGGCCAAAGCAGCCTTGTCCTCTTTACCCTTTTCAGGTTTGATTTCCTCCAAATGGCCTTCGAACTTGATGATCTTTCCATCCTTTACCGTGAGGTCTAAAACGCCAAGAGCTTTTCCGTGCTCCCAGGCTTGTACAATCAGTGTTCTCCCGATGCTCACAGGTTTTGTAATTTTTGTATGGGAATGCCCACCCACGATCACATCAATTCCCTTTACTTTCTCCGCGAGCACCCTGTCAGCGGGGTATCCTATATGAGAAAGGACGATGATGACATCCGTCTTGTTTTTTAACTCTCTCATATATTTTCCAACCGTTTCTACCGGAGAGGTAAATTTCAAGCCTGCCACATTTCGGGGATGGGTGGATGCAGGGACATCTTCAGTGACAATACCGATGAGTGCTAATCTAATCCCGTTCAGTTCTCTGATGATATAAGGCTTAAGATAATCCAACCCCTCAACATTGGCTCCAAGAACAGGAAACCTTGCCTCTGAAATTCTCTTCTTAAGAATCTCCTGTCCAAAATCAAATTCATGGTTCCCCAACACCATCGCATCAAACCTCATCACATTCATCAACTCAATCACTGATTCAGCCTGAAAAAGATTTGCCCAGTTATCGCCTTGAATCATGTCACCTGCAGAAAGAAGTAAGGATGGTTTTTCTTTTCGAAGCTCGTTGGCCTTGGCCGCAAGATAAGCGATACCTCCGAGCAGTCCTTCCGATCCAAGGGGTTTATAAGGTTCAACAAACCCATGGAAATCGTTAACGTGGAGAATGCGTATTTCAATCTGTTCGCCATGAGCAAACGGTATGGCGAGAAGGGGCAGGAAGAAACAAAAGCAGAAGATTTTCAATCTTTTCATTCGAATTCCGACAAGAAATGAGAAATTCACAAAATCAATAGTTTGGATTGGAGTCTAAAGGATTTAGGGGCTCAAGTCAATAATGGGCAAATAGGGGAAGGAGAGCGAATAAAAAGCCCGATGGGAGCTTAAATCCACCATCGGGCCGGTATCAAAGTGATTAGAGGTATATCGGAATTTCCCTGAAACGATTCATCATTTTCTTCTTGGACGCCTTTCAGGCATCTGGGGCATTTCAAACTTCTGAGGCGTCTCTGTGATCAAAGTCTTTGCCCCGGTCCCGTACCCGAGAAGAACCATTTCAAGATCTTTCGATACGGATTTGATCATTCCATAAGGGGAGATATCTTTATAAATCCAAGAATCCACCACCTCTCCGTTCTGATATTGCATGTGTCTTGTCGTAAAGGTTCCCGCTGGGACTTTAATGGTCTCTGTCCCTTTATCAATCACCTTTCCCGGTTGTCCTTTTTGTGTTGAAGGCTGCTCCATCATCTGGACGGGCATCTCCATAGCGGGCTCATTTCCTTGTTTGAAGATCATTCTTTTTACATTCTTTGTATCCCCTGGATCTCCGGAGACAAGCATTTTAACAATACTTCTTCCCTGTCGTCCTCCTTCCATCACGGTCTCGTACCAGTAGGCATCCCCTTCTTTGCCAACAATGGCAATCTTCATCTTTGAAGGGGATTCACTCTTGGGGGTCATTTGGTACTCTGACCACCCGCCTACGACTGGTTTAAAGTCGGAATAAAATTTGGGTCCTGCGCTCTTTCCGAACTGAGCCTCCGCAAGTTGAACAAGAGTTAAAGTCAAAACGATTGAAACAACCCAAGCCATTTTTCTCATATCCATCCTCCTCCAAAATAGAATTGGTTGATGAGACGATATCCATATCAAAGATATCTAACGAAAGAAAAGGCCGGAAAGGAATCTGCCGGCCTTTGAAATCTTCAAAAAATCTTGAATGGGTTTTCTTACCTTCTGATGAGCCGTTTAACGTCTTGCTCGGGACCAGCGCAACGAACCACAGGTCGAGCAATGGGTTGCATGGGGAAACATCCATCTCATGGACCTCACCTCCTTCTATTACTTAAATTCTAAAGTCTATCTCTCCCCCTGTCAAGGGAAAACAAAAGAGAGATCTCCGAAAAACTACCAGAATGTCTCTTGATTACGTAGATTTAAAAACCGATTAAACAGATTCTTTCAATATTTAATAATCGGTAATCTATGTAATCATCTTTCAAATCTATGTAATCAAGAGATTTCTGGATCTTTTTCAGAAATCTCACGAGGGGTTGATTTAAGAATGATGTCATGGCATATTAAACTTAGATCGACATTTTTGAAAGGAATCCCGGATGAAATTAAAAGGTTACATCGGTAAAGTTCTCCACATCGATCTCACTCATTCTAAAGGCCGTGTGGAAGATCTCAAAGAGGACTGGGCTGACCAATTTATCGGGGGGAGCGGCCTGGGAACAAAGTATTTATATGAGATGACAGACGAGAGAACGAACCCATTGGGCCCTGAAAATCCTCTGATCTTCATGACCGGACCTTTTACAGGAACTTCTGTCCCTCTCTCGGGTAGGCATGCTGTGGTCTCCCGGTCTCCTCTTACTGGCATCTTCGGAGAGTCTGATGTTGGAGGCACATGGGGCGCAAACCTCAAGAAAGCTGGATTCGATGGAATCATCGTCACCGGCAAATCTGAGAAACCAACCTACTTGTGGGTCCATGATGGGACCTGGGAAATCCGTGACGCCTCCCATCTCTGGGGAAAGGACACTTATGAAATCGATCCCATTCTGAAAAGCGAGACGCACGAAAAGGCAGTGGCGAGCGCCATCGGTCAGGCTGGAGAAAACCAGGTCTTAATCTCTTCCATCATGACGGATGGAAGAGATGGTCGGGCAGCAGGTCGCTGTGGAATGGGAGCAGTGATGGGCTCAAAAAATCTGAAGGCCATCGTTGCTTGCGGAACTGGAAACGTTTCTGTGTTTGACACAGAAAGTGTCAAGCAACTTCCAAAGGAATATAGTCAACGGATCATTCAGAACGGGGAGAACTTCAAAAATTACGGAACAGCAGGGGCGCTTTCCACCTTCGAGGCCATGGGTACCCTCCCTCTTCAGAACTGGAAATTTGTTGGACGCTGGGAAGAATCAGCAGAGAAGATTAATGGCTTCACGATGGCCAAGACAATATTAAAAGGCCGGTTTTTTTGTGACGCCTGCTTACTTGGATGTGGTAGAAGGATTAAGCTGGAAAAGGGTCCCTATGCAGGTGTGGATGGCGCAGGCCCGGAATATGAAACCCTCGCTTTGCTTGGAAGTAACTGCCTGATTGATGATCTTGAAGCCTTATGCTTTGCCAATGAACTCTGCAACCGCTTTGGTCTCGATACGATCTCCACAGGTGGGGTCATTGCCTTTGCTATGGAAGCTTTTGAGAAAGGTCTGATTGACAGAAAGGATACGGGTGGCATTGACCTCCGGTGGGGAAGCGTGGAGGCATTGATCGAAATGATTAAAATGATTGCTTGGAAAAAAGGGCTGGGGGAACTTCTGGGCAAAGGGATCAAGAAAGCTTCAGAGGAGATAGGAAAAAATTCTTCCGAGTTTGCCATGCACATTAAAGGATTGGAAATGCCTGCCCATGACCCGAGAGGCTATAACGCAGGGGGTGTGGGCTTTGCCACCTCTTCCAGAGGAGCATGTCATCTGGCTGGACTGAGCCACACCTTCGAAAGGGTTTTAAAGGCACCAGAAATTGGAATTCCAGAACCCTTAGATCGTTTTCAGGTCGAGGGGAAAGGAATCCTCGCTGCCAAGACCCAAAACCTGATGGGGATGATGGATTCCTTAAAACTTTGTAAGTTTATCCTGTTCGCAGGGGTCACGATCTCCGATATCGTGAAGTGGTACAAGTATGTGACAGGAAAAGAGATGGCGTTCGATGATTTCGCGAAAACCGGGGAAAGGATCTTCAACCTGAAGCGCTTGTATAATGTCAGATTGGGCATCAGTCGGAAAGATGATTTTTTGCCTCCACGTTTTCTTACCTTTAAGCGTGTGGGAAAGGGGTTAACACCCAACCTCCCGCCCTTTGGCCAGATGCTCAGCGAATATTATGAATATCGCGGTTGGTCCGAAGACGGTATTCCCATTCCAGAAAAATTAAAAGAATTGGGGTTATTGAAGTGAAGATTTCAATGGAAGGCTGAAAATCCGGTAAGATCCTGCCCGATGATCAATGTGTGAATGTTCTCTGTCCCTTCCAGCGTGCTCATGGCCTCGAGATCACAGAGGTGGCGAATAACGTGGTGATCGGCCAGAATCCCCCGGGCCCCAAGGATGTCCCTGGCCATTCGGGCAATCCTCATGGCCTCCCGAACATTGTTCAGTTTAGCCATTGAGATCAGGGGAGGTCTCGCTTGATGTTGATCCATCAATCTGCCTAAATGGTAGGTGAGCAACTGTGCCTTGGTAATTTCCAAAACCATCCGGACAAGCTTCTCCTGGACAAGCTGATAAGAGGCAATGGGTTTTTCAAAGACTTCCCTTTTGCAAGCAAAGATCTCGGCTGCTTCATAACAGGCAATGGCAGAACCTAAGGCGCTGCAAGCTACCCCGTAACGGGCATAGTTCAGGCAACTTAAAACCGATTTCAAGCCCTTTGCCTCTGGGAGGAGGTTTTCCTTGGGAATGATACAGTCTTTGAGGACAAGAAGAGAAGTCGGAGAGGTTCGATAAGAAAACTTTCTCTGGATCAGGGTTGCCTGAAACCCTGGAGTACCGGCTTCCACCAGGAAGGCGAGGATTTCATCATCCATTTTCGCCCAAACCAGTGCCACGTGTGCAATGGATCCATTGGTAATCCACATTTTGGTTCCGTTCAGGAGGTAATGATTTCCCTGCTTCACGGCCCTGGTCTTCATCCCAGAAGGATTCGATCCAAAATCGGGCTCGGAGAGACCAAAACATCCAACTACCTCACCTTGCGCCATTTTAGGAAGCCATCTTATCTTCTGTTCCTCAGATCCAAAGGCATAGATTGGGTACATCACTAAAGAATTTTGAACTGAAAACATGGCCCTGAGACCGCTGTCCAGCGCCCCAGTTCCTGACAGATCAAGCCGTAAATCGTATGGCTTGCTTTGGTGCAGCCATAACCATCCACATGGAGGCCGAAGAGACCCATCTCCGCCATTCTGGGGATGAGCTCCATGGGAAAGGTCCCACTATCGAAATGGGTGGCGATGAGAGGCATGCATTCTTCCTCCACAAATTTTCGGACTTTGTCTCTGAAGCTTTTCTCTTCTTCCTTCAAGAGCGCCTCTACCTGAAAGTAATCCACCCTCTCCGTCCCTCCCATTATTTATAAACCTCTATGCCCTTTCATCAAAAAATCATGCGTTGACAAAAACATTCTATCCGATAAGAATATCAAAAGGAAGGAGAAAACAGGGGGCTGTTCTTAGCGGCTTTACTGGATGTGTGATAAAAATCGAATGACCTAATCCTTTCCCTTTTTCTTCAGCAAACCAAGGAGGTCAGATTCTTTAGAAGATTTCGTGTTGGGCTTCTCCTTTTCGATCTCTTGCTTTAATTCTTCCCTCTTCCACTCCTTCTCCCGGATCATATGCTTCTCAATCCAGTGGTCGAGGGCTTTCACATCGAAAAGGACCCGATCCCCGATTTTGAGATAAGGAAGTTTTTTCAACGAGGCCATCCGGTAGACGGTATCTGTTGAAAGACTCAAGTATTGGCTCGCCTCTTTGGCGGTAATCAATCTTCGGAGTTCGGGAATCTTTTTCATCCGGTCGTCCATCCGTTCGAAATACTTCTCGGTCAACAGGTCTGCCAGCATGTCTAAAAATTCTTTGATCGGGGGTCGGTACTCTTCCTGTGCCATTTGTCCCTCCAGAGAATGGGTTGATCCCTCACCGTTCCTTTTCTCTTGCCGCTTCCTGAATCTTCATCATGAGGGTGATGTTTTCCGTGTGGCCGGTCAAACGGGCGGTCACTTTTCCTCGAACCGGACGATTGAGGAGATAGAAATCACCGATCAAGTCAAGAATCTTATGCCGGACAAATTCATCGGGGAATCGAAGCTCGGTGTTGACAATCTTCCCGTCGTCAAGAAGGATAAAGTTATGGAGACGACCTCCTCCTCCCATTCCCATCCGTTCAAGCATCTCGATATCCTTCAGAAAGCCAAATGTCCTTGCCGGAGCGATTTGATCCCGAAAGGCCTCCTCGTTCTCCAATGTAAAATCAAAAGTCTGCTCCCCGATGGGGGGTGGATAGTCTAAAAAGAAATGGACAGAAAAGACTTCTGCAGGCTCGATGATCAGAGACTTATTCTTGTAAACGATCTCCAGTCTTCGATCGATGATCAATTCATCCACCCTCTCCTCCTGCTCCTCCACGCCTGCCTCTTCCACGATTTTACAAAACTCTGAGGCAGAACCATCCATGATCGGAATCTCTTCAATCATCTTCACCATCAGGTTGGTGATATGATAGGCATGCAACACCGCCATGAGATGCTCGACGGTCTTGGCAATCGCCCTCCCCTTTTTAAGGGAGGTTGCAAATTCTGTGGTTTGAACATAGTCGAGATGCGCAGGAACCACATCATCAGAAGAGATGTTTCCAAAAAGGATTCCGCTGTGAGGAGGGAGAGGCTGGAGGAGAAGCCCCGTCTTCTTTCCAGAATGGAGTCCTGTTCCGTAAAGGACCATACTCTGTTTCAGCGTACGCTGAGGTAATAAGGAAGTCCCTTTTCTTTTTACGACCTCCTTGGTTAAGGAGATGGCTTCCCGGATGGAAGCAAGAGGGGGGCCCGCGAGTTCTCCGGCCATCTCCTTTGGAAAAATCTTCTTACCTTGGAAAGGTTCCTCTGTGACGATTTCTCCCGATTGTGGGACGGTTAACAACTCCTTCTGATGATCAAGGGCTCGACGAATGGTCATCAGGAGAACATCGAGAGAAAGGGGTTTTTCAATGAAGTCGAAAGCGCCCAATTTTACAGCGGTCATAGCGGTTGAGATCGTCGCATGGCCGGAGATCATAATCACCTGGCACTCCGGAGCAATCCATTTGAGCCGTTTCAATACCTCGATCCCGTCCATCCCTGGCATCCAGATATCGAGGAGGGTGACATCCGGCCCTTCCTCCTGGAAGGCCTTAATCGCCTCTTCTCCACTCCTTGCCCTGGCGACGCGAAACCCTTCGTCCTCCAGAACACCTGCGATCGATTGAACAACCCTTTCCTCATCGTCCACGATGAGGACTTTTCCCTCCATAAGATCTCCTATTAAAAACATCCAGTCTCAATTTTCATTATCACAACCCTGCCAAATAATCAACCATTTGTTGGAATATTCGAATGCTGCGGAAGTAAAAGGTTAAGGTTAAGGCTAAGTTTGAGAAGTTCTAAACCTCAACCTAAACCTCAACCTTATAGTTTTCCATTATTCCATTCATTTATCGATCTGGGCCTTCTGAAGCCGGCCACTGAAATCCCGGTAGATCACTTTCCATCGACTGTAGGTATCCAGAGCACCCCCTTGACCTCCCGCTTCCTTCCTTCCATAACCCGAATGTTTGATTCCGCCAAAAGGGAGTTGTATCTCCGCGCCAATCGTGGAGGCATTGATATAAACAATTCCCGTCTCCAGATCTCTCTCTGCGATGGCCGATGAATTGACATTCTGTGTGTAGATGGCAGAGGAGAGCCCGTAAGGGGTATGGTTGACGATTCGAATGGCGTCTTCAAGGCCTTCCGCTTTGATCACTGAAACGACAGGCCCAAAAATTTCCTCCTGGGCGATCCGCATCTCAGGAGACACCTCAATAAAGATGGTGGGTTCGATGTAATATCCTTTGGAACAATTGCCCTTCCGATAAGGTTTCCCTCCCAATATGAGTTTTGCTCCCTCCTTCTTCCCAATCTCGATATATTTAAGAATTTTATTGAACTGGGATTCATTGATCACCGGACCCATGTCTGTCCCTTTTTGTAGGCCATCTCCCAATCTGAGACGGGAGGCGGCTGTTTTAAACAGGTCGTTGAATTTTTGATAGACTTTTTTATGGACA
The DNA here is from genome assembly GCA_963820625.1 of uncultured delta proteobacterium. Classification (GTDB taxonomy): domain Bacteria; phylum Desulfobacterota; class BSN033; order BSN033; family UBA1163; genus CAWGAV01. Next base: position 43,444 of record CAWGAV010000006.1, on the reverse strand, counting down.
ACGATTCGACTGGCGGCAGTGCAACGCTGGCCAGTCGTTCCAAAACCACCCCAGATGGCCCCCTCAACAGCCAAATCGATGTTCGCATCATCCATGACAATGATCGCATTCTTTCCACCCATCTCAGTCACAATGATCCGATGAATGGACCCACAAATTGTTTCGAGACGTTTCCCAGTATCAAAGGAACCAGTGAAGGAGACGGCATCCACTCCTGGATGGCTCACCAGATATTCCCCCACCTCCTCTCCTGGCCCATGAACCAAATTCAGAACCCCTTTGGGCAGACCCGCCTCCGCCAGCGCTTCTACAAATTTTGCCGCACAGACGGTGGTATCACTGGAGGGTTTGAAGACAACTGTGTTGCCACAGATGAGGGCTGGAAAAACTTTCCATCCAGGGATAGCGATAGGAAAATTCCAGGGGGTGATCAACCCAAAAACACCAATGGGAACGCGAACGGATTTCATATCCTTATTGGGAAGTTCAGAGGGAACGGTTTCTCCGGAAAGCCTTCTCCCCTCTCCAGCCATGTAGTAACCCATATCAATGGCTTCCTGGACATCCCCCAGACCTTCAGGAAGGATTTTACCCATTTCCAGTGTTTCGAGCCTCCCCAAAGATTCTTTATTTCTCAAAAGGATCTCTGCAGCCCTGAACAGGAATTCAGCTCGACGTGGGGCGGGAGTGAGCCGCCATTGATCATAGGCCCCTCGCGCTGCCCTGACTGCTTGATCCACATCTTCTCTGCCTGACTTGGAAATGATTCCAATGACCTCATCCTTGTTGGCTGGATTGATCGACCGAAAAGTCTCCCCGGATTTAGAATCAACCCATTTCCCATTGATATAATTTTTAATTCGCTCCATCTTTAAATTTTCCTCCCTTTTTTCACTCCGCAACCCCTGCCTGCGGCAGGCAGGCGCATTCTGCAGTCCGAATTCAGCAGATGGCCGAGACTTTCCAGCCTCGGCGAAAATGCGGCGGCCAGACAAGAATGTCCGGCCTACCGGATTTTTTGGAATCCCTGTATTATCGTCACCCACAGGGCTTGGCATTCTGCAGCATTTTCGTAAAGGGGGCGATTAAATTGTTAATTTGAAATTTCTTTTTTAGTAGTTCCCTATCCCAACCTTCTTTTTCAGGAGATCATAATCCTGCTCTGATGAAGCAAAAATTCCAGTGTTTCCCAATCTCACATTCCTCAGCCCAACGGCCTTGGCTTCCATGTAGGCCTCAATCATCTCGGAAACCTTTGGACTCTTATACCTCTTCATTTGATATTCAGGGGAAAAGGCCAAAATGGTAAACGGGATTTCTGGATCGACCTCAAAAATCAATTGGGCGATCTTTTTCAACTGGCGCGTCTCCACAAGATTCGGGATATAGAGAGAAAGGACTTCCAGAATAAAACCTCTTTTAACAATCTCTTCAGGAAGTTTGAGGATGTTCCGGTTGAAACAGCCGGTCAGCCATTTATGGTCAGTTCCGTCATAGGCCTTGATATCGAGCCAGAAGGAGTCAACCCCTGCCTCCTTCAGCGCATCGAGGTTCTGAGGGGTAAGGCCATAACCATTGGTTTCGATCAGCACCCAGAGCTCCGTCTCTGCCTTGATGAGGTGAGTACATTCGATATAGTACTCTGGGCAACAGGTCAGATCTCCCCCGGTGAAAGCGACAATATTGCGTGCAGGTCCCCATCCCTGAGGACTCAAAACGATCTCTTTTTTCTGGATCACCTTGGGACAGAGAGAAGATCGTTTTCCATACATCACACAAGCCCCGCAACCACGACAGGAATCATGGGCATGAAATGCAGTGGCTCTGTTTCGTGGCTCCCGAAGCGTTACTTCTTTTTCATATTCTTTGCACGCCTTTAACACATCGACAGGAGACCACCAATCGCCCTTGGCCATTTTTGTGAAATTCCAGGAATGACATTTTCGACACGAAAAGTTACAACCTGATTGGTAGATGGAAAGGTAATTTTCTGGACGGGAGAGGTGAACAGCGGAGATCAGCCTGAGGAGACCATTGTCTGTCTTTTTGAGGGTGGCTTCACAGGCAAGGGATTTCCCTTGTTCGACCTCAACAAAACAACTCCCTTGGGGATAGCCTTGCTTAATTAAATTGCATTTCATTTTAAAATTTTATCACATGCCATCTTCCCCTTGCAAGTCATACTACCCGTGGGTACTGTCCTAATTTGCCCTCTCAATTAAATCCCTAATAGACCAAAGCTCATTTGTCACGCCCGCCGCCATTGCAGGGGTCATCCTCAATGTGCTATGAATTCTCACAAAGTTGTAATGGGCAAAATGCAGGGCCACAGCTGCTTTGAGATTCTCAAGCTTCTTACTAAAGGCATTTGTCAAACGGGTAAATCGCCGCATTTGCATCCTGACAGTTAAATTCTGCCTTTCCACAAATGAGGTACAGATTTTATTAAAATCAGGGTTTCCCGTAACATACTCTTTTAGGACGGAAATGACTTTGGGAGGTGAGTATCTACCCGGCCCGATGGGTTCAGCTTCATAGGATTTTACTATTTGTCCATAATCAATGTCTGCTCCAAAGGTAGCTTCAACGGCTTCCACATAGGCTTTCAGTTTATCAGAGCTTAATTGAATACGATTGCTAAGACGGGATGACAAGTCAGAAATGAAAGCCTGAGCGGTAGGGAGATCACGCTTTCCAACCTTATAAGTTGGAATCAGTTTTGTTTCTGAATCAAGGGCAATAAAAGTATAGAAATCGCCAACCATATTGGGATTATCCATCGGCCCCACATGCCTCTGTTTTTTCCCCACAAACGACCAAACTTCATCAACCTCAATATCTTTGCAGGTTAAATTACGCATGGAGGTATCCATAATTTTCTCACAGGTATCGCCAACCCCAACCATAAGGCGCATGATGGTATCCCGATGAACCCCTGTCATTCGTTCAATAGAACGGATCGAAGAACCTTCAACCAATCCCTTAATCACCATCTCCTGTTTCTCACTTTTTAAAATATTCATTGCAATCCTCCAAAAAATTTGATATAAAGTGACATGGAGCGCAGGGGATTTGAACCCCTAACATCCGGGTGTAAACCCCAGTGCTGGCTGCCCATTCCACGCCCCACCAAGTCTTTGGGAAATAGGTTCTTGTAAAACCTGTTTCCCTTTTATTTTGTCTTGTTATTTCCATTATGTAGGAGATTATAATAAATTTATTATAATATGTCAAGAAAAAAATGCTTGCAAATATAATAAAATTATGATAATTAATTTAATAGAGTTGTTTGATTATAAAGATTCAAACGGAATTAATGTCATGCAGTTTTGGGCAAACCAAATGTCTATGCAAAAAAGAGATCGTGGCAGATTAGATAGTAAGATTGATCTACTTGCACGGGCGGGAGATAATCTACCTCCCAAATTACTACATACCACGCGGTGCAAACATATAATGCATTTGGTGGTAAATGGCGAAGTGGCTCTTCGGCCAATGCTTTGTCGTGGTCCTTTTGATCATCGAAGAGAATTTACTTTTTTATTTGGGACCACTGAACGAGATAGAAAATTTGTTCAGCGAGACGCTCCAGAAAGAGCCGAACAAAACAGAAATGATCTAATTTGTCATTCAGAGAATAGGTGTAAACATGAACGATTCAGAGAAAGAGAAGAAGACACTTAGACAATCATTTAAAGACAAAGAATATCGACACGGATATGTTGATGAGTTTTTGAATGCTTATATTGCCACTCAAATAAAAGTCTTGCGTGAACAACGTGGATGGAGCCAAACAGAATTAGGCGAACATGCTGGAGGAATGATGCAACCACGAATTTCTATTATGGAAAATGTTAATTATTCGTCTTGGAGTATTAAAATATTGCGGAAGATAGCCGAGGCCTTTGATCTAACGCTTTGTGTCTCATTTGAAAGTTTTGGAAGACGCATAGAAGATATTGAAAGATTTAGACGAGAAACCCTTGAGAGAAATTCTTTCGACAACGATCCATATTTCAAAGAACAATCAATGGATGAGTCAGCCGCCGATCTTTTAATGAAGCATTATTCTCAAGATGCTGGCCGTCAACCGGACAAACAACCCAAAGGCGTTGTAAGCAGTTTAATTTCCTATCGTCAAAGACGACAACCCAAATTTGAAGAAGAACTTTCTCCAATTCAAAATAAAATATCGGAGGATAGCAATGAAGCTGCTATCGGTTAATCTTGCAAGAACTATTTTAATTGGCCCCATGTCAGATTTAAATCCACGGGGGGCAAGTCTCGATTCTATTTTATTCCCATTTCTGGCAAATACATATAAATTTAAAAAATTGCCTTCTCTAACAGAAATTCCAGATTTGTCGAAGGGGATAAAGTTTGAACTCGGAGATTTTGATATTGGGGGTGATTATCCAATTGTTGTGAATCTTACTCTATATAACGATGGTGTAATTGCAGATACCGGTTCATCTACTAATCACACTGATGCCTTTTTGGTAGACATGTATACTAAGTTTTCCGAACTTTTCAAAATGCCTCCTCGTGAATCCATAATAAGAAGAAGAGCCTACTTGAGCCAACTCTTTGTTTCTACGGATAAATCTTTAGAGATGATTAATAGCAAGCTAAAATTAATCTCAGAATATTTATCTAATACTGTTGAACAAGGAGAGAATGTTTTCCAACTTGGTGGAATATCTTTTTGGCCCGATCAAATAAATAAAGTCTCCCCTGCTCCATTTACGTTTGAGAGGACAGTTGGTGTACCCTTTTCCGAAAATAGATATTATTCGGCGGCTCCTCTTCCAACGGACAAACATCTTGAACTACTCGACAAGTTAGAGAGCATTTTCTCTCCTAAGTTTGATTCTGAATGAAGCATACGCTTTCAGAAACATCAATTAAAGCCCTCCAAAAAGCTATTCTTGATCTTCATGGCTGTAAAGCCACATGGGTTAAGTCTGTACCCGTTAAAGAGGTATTTGAAGGCGAAACGGTCTGGGAAGGAGTTGTTCAGGTATTCAATTTAGAGGGACACCCAAAAGCTACACGGTGCTATGTGTGGTCTCACGGGTTAGATAATTCAAAGAAGAGGCGGTTTTTTGCGGTACTTCATCAAGGGCCTATCAATTCACCATGGGCAGCAATAAGAGCGACTATTGTGAGTGAATTTCGCAAAACTTTAAAAAAGGCGAAAGGAGGATGAGCATGAGAGTGGCAATTTTTGTTGATGGAGCCAATATGTTTTATGCACAGAGGGATAACGGGTGGCACATTGATTATAAGAAAGTATATGATTACTTCACTAAAGGGAAGGAGATTTGGGGAGCATATTATTTTACGGGAACGCCACCATACGATAATATAAATGAAATAAAGGAATATAGAGGCTTCAGAGGTGCTTTAATTCATATTGGATATTACGTAGTAGATAAAGAGGCAAAAATTATTACAGATAGAACCACGGGAAGCAGAACATTAAAAGCTAACCTTGATGTGGAAATTACACTTCACATTATGGCCTCCATGGGATCATACGATGAGATCATCTTTTTGGGAGGCGACAGCGATTTTGCTCCATTGATTAAGCATCTTCGAGAGAGTGGGAAACATGTAATCTGCGTTGGACGAAGACAATCAACTGCTTGGGAGTTAATCAATGTATCGAATAAGTTTACGGACCTGAATGAAATTAAAAATGAAATAGAGAAAATAAAAGGGGAGGCCAATGTCTAACTCAATTGCCTCCCCATTCATATTCACGCCCCTTATTCTAAAGAGGGGCTGTTCATTCTTAATTTAAGTATAATCTTATCTATCAAAAAGTCAATATATTGTCAAGAAAAAAATGCATCTTCCAAAATTTTTTTTATTGTAAAACAAGCAATATCTATACCATAGGATATATGACTACATAACATCCTGAATCTAATAAATAATATTACTTTCCGTTTTAGAAGGTTAAATAAGAATAGTGAAAACAATTTACCATTTATACCCAATTTTTGTCACTTTCAACCGCCTTTCTCTTGGTTCATAATGTGAACCAAATTGTACGATCTTACTATTCTCACTCTCTATAAGTAGTGTTTTTTTCCAAATTAGGACAGTACCTACCCGTGTGATATAGGCAATTATAAATTCGAAGCACCGAATACGGGCGAAGCATCCCGTAGGGATCAATTCGAAACAAGCACGAATGCTCAAAATACGAATCATCCAAACAAAGAATTTAAAATTTGGAGATTAGAATTTCGGATTTGCCCGCCCTGTTAAGTACGGGATGAGTTACTTCTGGTTTGATTTTTATGACTCTTCTGGAAAAGTGAGGTCATCAATTTCTAACAGAATTACTTAACAGGGTGAAGATTTCGATATTCGGATTTCGGATTTACGGGATACCAAGCCAGGGGGGATCAAATGGAGGATAAATTAAAACAAGTTGCCAAGTGGATTGTTACTTCTAAGAGAGTGATCGTCTTTGCGGGTGCAGGCCTCAGCACAGAATCAGGAATTCCAGACTTTCGTAGCCCTGGAGGAGTTTGGGACAAATATGATCCTGAAGACTTTTACTTTCAGAATTTTTTGGCCAGTGAAGCCTCCAGGGAAAAATACTGGCAGATGGCGACGGAAATGTGGGAGCCGATCAAAAAGGCTCAACCCAATCCGGCTCATCTTGCCATTGCAGAATTGGAGAAGCTGGGTAAACTTGACTGCGTCATCACTCAAAATATTGATGGCCTTCATTTCAAGGCTGGAAATTCAGAAGAAAAGGTGATTCAACTCCATGGGACAGCCATATTTGTCTCCTGTTTGAGTTGTAAAAAGAGATATGACCGCGACGAAATCCAAGAACGAATAAAAAAGGGTCAGAAGGCACCCTGTTGTGATGACTGTGGCGGCCTTCTCAAACCCGCAACCATCTCCTTCGGCCAATCCATGCCTGAGAAGGAAACCCAAGAGGCCTATCATCGATCCTCCATCTGCGATCTCCTCATTGTGATCGGTTCCTCCCTGGTTGTCCAGCCCGCTGCCTCCATGCCTCTGGTGGCAAAGAGGAATGGAGCGAGGTTGGTCATCATCAATCGTGACCCAACCCCTTACGACGACATGGCGGATGCTGTCATTCACGGTCAGGCTGGCCCTACCATGGCCGGTATTTTGGAGCATGTGAAACAAGGGATTAGGGATTAGCTAATGAAGATTTCAGATTGCGGATTGCGGAATTGAGAATTAAAACCTATGGAAAAAATAATGAAACAACTTCAAAATGAGGCCATTCAATTGGGAGCCACCAGAGCGAAAGTGATTTCTGTTTCCTCGATCGTAATCGATGAAAGGGTTCGATTAAAATGCCTGGTTCCTCTCTGTGATAAATATAATCACAATCTGATGTGTCCCCCGAATCTCCCCTCGGTGGAGGAGTTCCGGAAGTCGGTCCAGAGATATTCAAAGGCTTTGTTCGTCCAATTGGTCTTAAAGAAAAAGAGAAAAATCTCCAAAGCTGAAATCCGTAGTTATGGGCTCAGGCTCCACAAAATCATCCATGAATTGGAGAGAAAGGCACTTTCTTTAGGATACCCACTGGCAGCGGGCTTCATCGGGGGCTCCTGCAAACTCTGCCGAAAGTGTGTTGGCCCCACCGGTCCTTGTCGTCATCCTTTAATAGCAAGACCTTCCGTAGAAGGAATGGGGATTGATGTGATTCAGACAGCAAGAAAAATTGGGCTTCCCTTCGATTTCTCTTCCCAGGATCGACTCTTCTGGAATGGATTGCTTTTAATCGATTAATACCCACCTTATCTGTCTTAATTTATTCACAATTTTCTATTAACAAACTGGACATTTTATAACCAGTGAACAAAAATTTGGCACTTTTTTGTGCATAAAACAAATCATTTTGTAGAAAAACTGTGTAAATTCAAATAATTAAAATACGCAAAATTTGGCACTCATTTTGCTAAATTATAATATCCTGGATACTACCCATTAGGTGAAAATTTATGAAGTACTTACCGAAGAATTCAATTCTGAATATTCTTATATTTATTTCAACTCTTTTTTTCTTATTTGGTTGCGCAAGTGTCCAACCTACTACAGAGCCTACTCCCCCAGTTAAACCAACAATCGGGCAGACCCAGAAACAAGAACTTCCTGATTATTATTCAGTAAAAGAACCGCCTCCACCAAAACCCCCTCCAGCACCTCCTCCCGTATCTCCAAAAGTCACTCCACCCCCACCTCCTCTTCCTCTCCGTATTACCCAAGTCATATGGGCTTATGTGAATTTGCGTGAGGGGCCAGGGATGAACTATAAAGTAATTGGCAATGTGAAGAAAGGGACTTCTCTGAAAATTCTTGAAGTAACGGGAGATTGGTTGCATGTTCGACTTGAGGACGGAAGCGAGGCATGGGTCAGTAAATTAGCCACTTCCGAGGCATCTAACCCTTCTCCTTCTCAAACTCCCCCCAAACCTACGCCAATGTAATGATTAAAAATGATTATTCCAAGAGGGATAAATGCTGGTTTGCCTAAGTTGTAACATCGAATACAAGGAAGATAAAAAGTTTTGCAATTATTGCGGAGGCCCCCTTGTAACCAGGGAAGATTTCACTCCAATTCAAAAGAATATTGGAGAGAAGGAGGAAGAAAAGTCGGGTCAAAAACTGATCTGTCCCCATTGCAAGATAATTTATGAATTTGGGAGTTCTTGTATACAATGCGGTTCGGCTCTGATAGCACAAATCCCTCCCATGGAAAAAGAAGAGTTGAAGACGGATCATAAAAAACCTGGAGGCGAGAAAGAAGGCCTCCAACCACAAAAACCCCAGGAACAACAAATAAAGGAACCCCATCAAAACCTCATCTGCCCTGATTGTAAAATTATCTACGAACGCGGAAACTCTTGCATAAAATGTGGATCAGCTCTGATCACTCAAATTCCCACTCAGACGAAGCAAGAGTCTGAGACGGCTTGCAAGCCTGAAGTGGAGGAAAAATCCGTTCAATTACAAACACTCCAAGAACAATTGATAGAGGTCCCACATCAAAAACTCATCTGCCCCACTTGTAAAATTATCTACGAACGTGGGAATTCTTGCATAAGATGCGGGTCAACCCTGGTAGCACAAATTCCATCCCAAGAAAAGGAAGAGCCTAAATTATCCAAGACCCTTGAAGTCAAACCTTCGACTTCCCAGTCTGAAGACTGGGGCTTGCCTTCGGCCGAGCGTTCGACTGAGCTCACGCCGAAGTCTCAGACCGAGGGGCTCGGGGTTGACCCTGAGCAGCCTTCTCTTCCTAGTCTTAAAGGACGGGGCTCGGTCGCCGCCGAACGGGTTAATAAGAAAAAGATTGAAGTCTCCCCCGCACCAGAGGTTGAGGTTAAAGAAGAATCCCCTCAAACCCCTGAACAACAACCCACTAAAAAATCAGCTGATGATTTGGAAAGGAGGGTAAGCCGTCCAAGGAAACGCAAGAGAGATTATCGCCGTTTATTCCGAGAAGTAGGTAGTATCACGATAATGGTTGTGGCTGGAGGATATTTCCTTTGGTCAGTCTATTCCCATTTCATAATGAAACGGCCTGAGCCAAAGGCAACCACTTCTCAAGACGTTTCTAGCCCGGCTCTCTCCAGCCCTTCAATTCCCACCAATGTAACAGCCAATGTTTCAATTCCACAAGAGACCGAAAGAAGAGAGGCAGAACAAAGTTCAGCGATTTCTAAAGAGAAGGCTGAGGTAGTTCCTCCCCCCGCATCCAATTTCACCCCTTCTGATGTCATTCTTTCAGAAACACCGGAGATAGGGAAAATAAAAGATCTGCTCGAAAACATCCGGCAGGCAAATTTACAAAAGAATATTGACCTCTTCATATCCTGTTACGCTACTGATTTTAAAGATCGGGAAGGGAAAAAGAAGGCGACACTCGCCTATTGGAAAAAATTTGATTACCTTGACCTGTCCTATGATTTAAAGAACCCTTCGATATCAGGCAATACGGCCAAGGCAAGAATTGAATGGCTGATCAAAATTTCTCCAACGTCTGTTAGGCAGCCCCAGGAAAGTAAAACCATTCTGGACGTCACATTGAAAAAAGAAGAAGGTGGGTGGAAAATAAAAGAAGTGAAACAGGGTGGTTGAGTTTCTAGAAAAGATCTTTTAACTTCAGAACCACTTCATCCCCCCTTTCGATCCCCCACAAACCCTTCAGATTGAATCTTTCCTGAATCATCATATTCTACATAATACACAAAAGGCAGGCGAATCCCAGGGATGAGAAACCTTACGTCCATGAACTCCACTCGATGTCTCCCGTTCTTTGAATTGACAGATTTCACCACCGGAAATTGAGCAAACCAGTAGTAAAACTTCACACCTTCTGTGGTCAAGGCTTTCTCCACCCAGGGGGAGGTCTGAAGTTTTTGATAGGAGTGATAATGAACTTTTCCAGGAGGCTCATAAAGGTTCTTCAGTCTTTCCAAGAGTAAGGAGAAATTGGATAAGGATCCAGTCTGTCTGTGAACAGGGTGAGGAGGTTCCTTCAAGATAAGGTTCACAAACCCCTGGTAGACTTTATCTTCGGTCTCCACATAATTGGCCCACCGGAAAGGAGAAATGGGTTGAGGAAGGGAAGCGACCTGTATGACTTCTTCATTTAATTTTTTTGCAAAAACCTTCGTCAGCTCAATAGCCTGGTGGTGCTGGACCCAACAAAAAAGGATGTAGAGAGTGAGACCGATCAAGGAACCACGGCAGATCCATTGAGCCTTCTTCTTCCAAAAAATACTGACTCCCAATGGGAAAAAAACGATTCCGGAGAAGACCAAATCGATGATAAAAACGAGATCCCAGGAAAATCGATGCTCAAAAAAAGGTGAGAAAATCATGGTGCCATAAGAGGTCAGAAGATCGAGGACGACATGGCTGATCAAGACCAAAAGGCAAACCTTAAAATAACTCCAGAAGTAGCGGCGTTTCGATATTTTTACAAAGAGCCAACTGAAAAAAAGGGCGTAAAAGGGAAGCAATAGGAGTGAATGAGTAAAGTCCCGATGATATTGGAGGTAAAATTGACGGTTGAAGAGGCCCAGAACAAAATCAGAGTCGGGAAAAAATCCCACGGCGAGACCAGCAATCGTCCCCCAATTTCCAATTTTCTTATCATCAATAGCCCTTGCAATAACGCCGCCTGTCAGCGTATGAGTAAGGGTGTCCATATCAATCCATGTTAACCTGCAAAAGGTCCTTAAGGCAAATAGTGATATTTTGCAATGCTCTAAGGATGAGTTAAAATTTATATGGGTGTTAGGGATTGGGAGTTAGACTGCCTACCGCGGGCAGGGGCTACCAAATCCCAAACCACTAAAACCTAATTCCAAGATTTTCTGGAGTAGACTAAAATGAATCATATTTTAAAATGGGTTCGGACTAGTCTTACCCGTAGAAGCTTTCTCGGAGGGATGGGTTTAGCTCTGTACCATCTTGCCTTTAAAACGATTGGGTGGGCAAAAGTTGAATATATTCGAGTTAAGGAATTTCTCATCCGTTCCATTGAAGGAACAAAGCGGGTGGATCTCAAGACATGGCAGCTCAAGATCGAGGGACTAGTTGAAAAGCCCATTGCTCTCAGCTTTGCTGAAATACAGGCCCTTCCCAAGAAGATTCAAGTGAGAAATTTTATCTGCGTTGAGGGTTGGGGACTGGACAGCCAAAAATGGGAAGGAATTCACCTCAAGGAAATTTTCTTAAGGGTGAAGATTAGTCCAAAAGCTAAATATGTCACTTTTCACGCAACAGGAGGAAAATACTGGGATAGTCTCTCGATCGAGGAGGCTCTTGAACCAGACACCATGCTTGCCCACAGAGTCAATGATAAAAATCTTCCTTCAGAGAACGGTTTTCCACTTCGCTTGATCATCCCCAGAATGTATGCTTATAAAGGTGTAAAATGGGTGGAGCGAATTGTCTTTACTGAAAAACAAGAAACTGGATATTGGGAAAAGTTTGGTTATCCAGCAGATGGCTCCATCCCAGGTTTAAAAAGTTAGAGATATTTTTTGAACCAATCCACACTGAGTTCTATGGCACGCTGGCGATGTGCTGGATCGGTCAAACGGTGGTCTGCACCACCGATCACATGAATCTCTTTGGGAACGCCCAAATTGTAGAAGATTCCCAAGGCTTGGTCCAAGGGAACCAGCTCATCTTCCTCTCCATGAATAACCAAACAATTTGAGACTTTGGGTAAAAGAGGCATGAGCCGATGCTTCGGGAGATCCTCAAAAAAGGCCTCCGGAGGGAGTGGATAATCTTCTTCCTGCTTTTTCGATCCGAGATCATCCAAGTGAAGGGGGGTGGCCCAGATCACAACAACCCTGATCTCTTTGTCCCCCGAGGCTTTGATCAGGGAGAGAAAACCTCCAAGGCTCGACCCGAGTAACCCGATCCCATTTCCCAGGCCAGGATAGGTTCTTATAAAATCAACCGCTGAACTCAGATCAGCGATCTTTTTGCTGATCGTATTGTCCTCCTCCCTTCCCTCACTTTCCCCGATCCCCCTGAAGTCGAACCGAAGCATGCCCATCCCTTCTCTTGAAATCTGTTCTCCAAGGGCGATATACTTCTCACTATTTTTGCTGGAGAGAAGACCATGGGAGGCGATCACGCAAGAAGGATTTTTCTTCTCAGGAAGATGGAGAATCCCTGAAATTTTATTGCCTTCACTCTTAAAGAAAACTTTTTCAACAATCATTGCGCACCTCTTGAATCAAATCCCCCTCATCTCTTTTATTCGGGTCAGGACCCAGATACTTCACCGGAAATCCAATTCTCTTTAGGCAGGCTGAAGCCTGCGGCTACAATTCTTTTTTTGTTTTTGCCTCCAACTTTCCCCCTTTTCTAAAGGGGGAAAGAGGGGGATTAGCTTTGAGCTTTGAGCTTTTTATATTGAAATCCCCGCTTCTTTCATCGCTCTTAAATACTCTTCCTTCAATTGTTCTTTGGGGACGCCGTGGTCGATAAAATCCCAAGGGAAGATTTCATCCAAATCCCTTTTTCGATAAACATAGAAGTCAGAGTTGATACTCGTCTCCCGAAGAGCTTGGCTCCAATTCCCCTGGTTGTGATGAGTGGCCATCAAAATCTTCCCTACTCTCCGATCTCCCCTCGAGAGCAAGGCCTGAATATAGGCCCATTTGGGAAGATCATAGATCATCTCCATCCCCCTCTCCCCTTGAACCCCTCTTTGAATTATCCTTAATTTCTTCTTCAGCTCACCGACTTCTTCCATAGGTACCCATTGGAACGGAGTGGCCGGTTTTGGGATAAAGGGGTTGACGCTCAAAATCAGTCTCCATTTCTTCCTCTGGTTCTTCAGATTCGATTGAATCTGGTGCCCAATCCGTTTAGCAAGCAGAAGAATTGCCTTGACATCCTCATCGGTCTCCGAGGGGAGGCCAATTAAAAAATAGCATTTGATCCGGGAAAGACCATTCTCAACTAACGTATCAATGGATTTTAAAATCTCCTCTTCGGAATAACCTTTCTTCAACATCCTTCGGAGTCTTTCTGAACCCGCTTCAGGTGCAATGGCCACTGTGCGATACTCACCCTCTCTCAGACATTGGATCAGGGATGGAGTGACAGCATCCACTCTCAAGGAAGATAAAGAGATCCCTCCCTGTTGAGAGAGAATACTCTGACATAAGGGGAGGAGTTGAGGATGATCTGAGACCGCGGTCCCGGTCAATCCAATCCGATGTTCTTTTAAAAGGGCTTCCTTTGAGATCGACTCAAGGACGGAAAGGCTTCTGCTTCGAAAAGGATGGTAAACGAAACAAGCTGCACAGAAACGGCACCCCCTGGGACAACCCCGGTTTACCTCTACTAAAGCCATTTCTTTAAACTCCGTATCCGGAGTGAAAAGAGTGGACTGGGTTGGGAATTGATCGAGCTTAGGAACCCATCTCCGTTTAACCCTTCTGGGGAATCCTGGTTCGGGATCCATCGCCTCTATTTTTCCATTTTCAGCATAGGTCACTCGATAAAACTTTGGAACATAAACCCCTTCCACCCCACCCAGTTTTCTTAAAAAATCGTCCTTCTCCCATTTTCCTTTATCTGAAAAGGTTTGACGATAGGCTTCTAAAAATTCTCCAATCACCTCTTCTGCCTCACCGAGGACAAAGAGGTCAAAGAAATCACTGATGGGTTCCGGATTTAAAAAGACGGCTACCCCCCCAGCGATCACCCAAGGATATCTTCCATCACGAAGACGGCTCTCTGACGGAATATGGGCTAATTCCAAAAGCGTGAGGACGTTGAGAAAATCGTTCTCGAAAGAAATGGAGAAGGCTAAAAGATCGAAGCTGGAGAGAGGCTTCTGGGATTCTAATGAGATAAGAGGGGTTTGGGTATTGTGATACTCTTGAAGATCTTCCGGTTCAGGGAGGAAGGCTCTTTCACAGACCACGCGGTCATCAGCGTTTAAAATCTGATAGAGGGTCTGAAATCCAAGGTTGGACATCCCCACATGATAAGAATTGGGATAGAGGAGACAGATAGTAATTTTTCCGCCCCATGGTTTTTGGACAGCTCCTCTCTCTTTCTCAAGAATACCTTTGGCCTTCTGAACGAGTTTCCAGGAAGTCATTTTCGTAAGTGGATAGTGGAGTGTAGAAAGTAGTAAATTCAATATAACAGAATTTTATCTACTCATGTAACTTTTTTTACCACTCACCACCTACCACTGACCACCCGCTAAATTCAATCAGCCTGTTTTCTTAAAAAAGTAGGGATGTCAAAACGATCTTCATCCTCGATCGAGAAATCCGATGGCGGATCTAATTTTAGCTCATCGAACCGCTCGCTGGCCTTCACCCTCCTCATAAAAGCAGGGATATCCCTATTATTCTCTTTGTTACCGTAAGAGAATTGTGACAAGTCCTTATTTTGTTCCCTGAGGCCAAATGAGATAGGAGCTACTTTCTTAAACTGAGAGGTTCTCTTCTCCTCTTTCTTTCCGAAACCCGTAGCGATCACGGTCACTCGAATTTCTTCCTTCATCGCCTTGTCCACCACCATGCCCCAGATCACATTGGCCTCTTCATGGGCTTCCTTCTGAACGAGAGTGGTTGCCTCATTGATCTCGTTCAGGGTCATATTCTCGCCTCCGGTGATGTTGATGAGAAGCCCCCGGGCTCCTTCAATCGTAATATCTTCCAGAAGAGGGCTGGAGATCGCTCTTTGGGCAGCTTCCACGGATCGATTCTCACCCGAAGCAGTTCCTGTTCCCATCAATGCCATTCCTGTTTCAGACATGACGGTCCGAACATCGGCAAAGTCCAGATTGATAATGCCATGGCCAACGATAATATCTGAGATCCCTTTCGCGGCATGATAGAGAACTTCATCTGCTTTTTTGAAGGCCTCGAGCAGGGTCATGCTCTTCCCGCTGATGCTCAGGAGCCGCTGGTTGGGGATGGTGATGAGGGCATCGGCTGTCATCTTCAGATTGGCCAACCCTTCCTCGGCCTGCTTCATCCTCTTCTTTCCCTCAAAGTAGAAGGGTTTGGTCACAATGGCCACGGTGAGAGCACCCATTTCACGGGCTACTTCAGCAATCACCGGCCCCCCGCCCGTGCCCGTCCCGCCGCCTAATCCGGCTGTGATGAAGACCATGTCCGCCCCTTTGAGAGCTTCACGAATCTTCTCTACATCCTCGAGGGCAGCCTTTCTTCCTATCTCTGGATTGGCCCCGGCTCCTAAGCCCTTGGTCAAATTTTCTCCTAATTGCAATTTGAAGGGAGCCATATTTGCCGCCAGCGCCTGAGCATCGGTATTGGCTGCGACAAACTCAACCCCGGAGAGTTGATAAGAAATCATGGTATTCAGGGCATTGTTTCCTCCTCCTCCAATTCCGATGATCTTGACCTTGGCGGCCAAATTTTTATTTTCGTCAAATTCGATCATACCTTCCCTCCTTCTTCCCAAAATTGGAATAGTGGAAAGATGGAATGGTGGAAGAATGGGCTCAAAGCACAAAAAGCAACAAAACCATCCCTTTTGCTTTTAATACCCAATATTCCATTATTCCAATATTCCATCGTTCCATAAAGTTTTTAAAAGAATTCTCCAATCCACTCCCTCATCCGGTGGGTGACCTTGCTGAAGATATTTCCCTCACCCACTTTAAATCGACTCTTTCCTTTACTTCGACTTCCATAGAGAACCAGACCTACACCGGTGGCATACATCGGACTTGCGACCAGATCGACCAGCCCTCCGATCCCGACAGGTGCTCCTCTCCGGACAGGCAGATTAAAAACCTGCTCCGCCAAATCAGGAATGCCCTCGAGGATGGCGCTCCCGCCGGTGAGGACAATTCCAGAGGCAAGCAGATTGGTAAAGCCTGTCCTCACCACCTCATTTTGAACTAAGGTGAGAATCTCCTCGACCCTGGGCTCGATGATCTCTGCCAGGGTCTGCCTGGATAGGACACGAGGTTTTCTGCCCCCCACACTGGGAACTTCAATGGTTTCGTCCTTCCGAACCAAAGAAGTCAGGGCGCATCCATATCTTATTTTAATCCTTTCCGCTTCCTCCACCGGTGTCCTAAGTCCCATCGAGATATCGTTTGTGATATGGCTTCCTGCTAAGGAGAAGACCGCTGTATGCTTGATCGAACCATCTGAGAAGATAACCAGATCTGTGGTCCCGCCTCCGATGTCGATGATGGCCACTCCCAGATCTTTCTCCTCAGGAGTCAGCACGGCTTCGCTCGAACCCAACTGTTCCAATACAATGTCATCCACATCCAGCCCGGCCTTGTTAGCACATTTAATGATATTTTGGGCAGAGGTAATCGCACCGGTGACGATATGAACTCTTCCCTCCAGTCTCACCCCCGACATCCCAACAGGGTCTTTGATCCCATCCTGATCGTCCACGATGAATTCCTGGGGGATGATGTGAATCACTTCTCGATCCATAGGCATGGCAATGGCGCTGGCAGCATCGATCACCCGCTTCACATCATTCGGACCGATCTCTCTGTTTTTCACAGCAATCACACCATGGCTGTTAATCCCTTTGATATGCCCGCCTGCGATTCCTGCATAGACAGAGGTAAGATGGTACCCTGCCATCAACTCTGCTTCCTCGACCGCTTTTTTGATCGAATGGACTGTGCTCTCGATATTGATGACCACACCTTTCCGTAATCCCTTCGATGGAAAAGTTCCAAGACCAATGACGTTGACCTGACCGTCAGAAACTTCTCCGACCACGGTGCAGATTTTTGTCGTCCCGATGTCCAATCCAACTACCAATGAATCCTTCTTCCCCACCTTTTCATCACCTCCTTTCAAGTCCCCCCTGAGGGAGCCTTTTTGACCACCATTCTTTTTAATTCACTGCAATCAATCGAGACTGCTGAAAATCCTCTTTTCCGGAGGTCTGACCAGATGAGAGACAATCTTTTCAACTTCTCTTCAAAGTCTTCCCATCCCATTTTGACCTCCACTCCTTCTGCCTTGGTAAAACAATGAATTCCAAAAACCTTCTCCATATGGATTTCAGATATTTCCTCCAGGGGTGGACCCTTTTCTTGACCCATGATCCTCAAAAGTTCCAGAGCCTTTGTGATCAGGCGCTTTGCCTCAACCGGATCTTTTTCTAAAACCTGGCGGGTTAATCCAGTGAGATAGGGGTAATTGTATTCATCTCTATCCCCTAAAGGAGAAAAGATCTCCCCTTTGGTATCGATATAGTAAAGCTCTTCTAATTGAATGATGGCCATCGGCTTTTTCTCTTCTATCTGAATCAATATCTTATTGGGGAAAACCTTCCTCACCCGAACCTGATCAATCCAAGGATGAGACTCTAATCGTTTGACGACCTCCTTGAGCTTGACCGAGAAGAGATTGGGCATTCCTTCCACCACCGTGAGGGAGAGGAGGGTCTCTTTTGAAATCTTACGGCCTCCTTCCACCTCAACTTCTCTCACTCGGAAAGATGGATCCCCTAAGAGATGGACATAAACCCAATGGCCGATAAAGAGGAAAAAAGAGAGGAGAAGAAGTTGAAAAGCCACCCGAATGGTCTTCTTCACGATCCCCTGAAATTTTTCCCCACCTTTCTCTTCCCTCCTTGTTTTCGGCCGGAGGAACTTTCCATCTCTTATGGTGACCGCGTCTCCCATCTCCCTTGATCCCTAATCCCCCCAGCCCCCCTTTCTAAAGGGGGGAAAGGGGGGATTATTCCATCTTTAAAGATGCCTTCAAAAGAATACGTTCCACTAAGTCTTCGAATGGGATGCCTGCATAACTGGCTGCCTTGGGTAAAAGACTCGTCTCGGTCATCCCGGGCATGGTGTTGACATCAATCAAAAATGGATTTTCATTTTCATCGGTCATTAAATCGACTCTGGCAATACCTGAGCAACCGAGTGTTTGAAAGGCTTTGAGGCTTATTTCCTGGGCATAGAGATACTTTTCTCTTGGAATTCGAGCAGGGAGGATGTATTGCGTCTCACCCTTTGTATATTTAGAATGGTAATCGTAAAAACCGCTCTTGGGGACGATCTCAATGACAGGTAAAGGAATATCTTCAAGAATGCCAACGGTGATCTCCTTGCCTTTCATAAATTCCTCTACCAATATCTCCTCATCGTATTCTCCTGCCTTCTTTAAAGCCGCGCCCAGTTCTTCATCCTTCCGGACAATTGAAACGCCGATCGTGGACCCTTCCCTGGCCGGTTTCACTACGACGGGTAAAGGGAGGGAAATTTTTTCTGGTAGATCTTTCTTGATCTCTCTTCGTTGAAAAACCTCGAAGCGAGGGGTCGGGATCTTTTCACAAAGGAAGAACTTCTTGGCCATGATTTTATGCATCGCCAAGGCGCTCGCCAGAACTCCTGACCCGGTATAAGGAATTCTCATTAACTCCAGCATCCCCTGAATGGTCCCATCCTCCCCAAATCTTCCGTGGAGGGCCAAAAAGGCACATTCAATCTTTTCTTTAACCAATTTTTCCGCAAGGTCGTCCCCCACATCGACAGGGGTCACCGTATATCCTTTCTCAGTCAAAGCTCTCAGGATGGCCTTTCCAGTCTTCAGTGAGATTTCTCTCTCTGAGAGAGACCCCCCATCATCACAGCAATCCTCTTTTTCTTGAGGGAGTTTTCCTTCACTCACCCACCACCCTTACCTCCCTTTCCAGAGAGATACCTTTTTCTTCATAGATCTTCTTTTCCACCCACTCCATTAAACGGATCACCTCTTCTGCCTTGGCCTTTCCAAGATTGATGATAAAATTGGCATGAAGGTCTGAAATCATTGCCTGGCCTATCCGAAATCCTTTCAGCCCAGCTTCTTCAATCCATTTCCCTGCAGGGCCTTCTTTGGGATTTTTGAAAATGGAGCCAGCACTGGGATAATCCAGGGGCTGCGTTCTCTTCCTTATCTCCGAATAAGATTTGACCCGCTCAAGGATCTCTTCTTTTTTCCCTTTCTTCAACTGGAACCTGCCTTTGAGAATAATCCAGGAAGGGGGAAGGACTAATCTTCGATAAGAGAATCGAAGTTTCGAACGGGACCTCTCCACCATTTCTCCATCCTCCTTCATCAAGGTTATGGAAAGAAGGACATCCTTCAATTCGGCACCCCGTGCTCCGGCATTCATCGTCAAACCCCCTCCAACGGTTCCGGGGATGCCGAAAAAGGGTTCGAGCCCTGTGTGTCCCTTCTGGATTGAGAATTGAACCAGACTTTGAAGGGAGAGACCCGCCTCCGCCTCTACCACCTCTCCATCCATATGGATCTTTTTCATACCTTGCGTGAGGTTGATGACCCATCCACGAACTCCTTTATCTCTTACTACCAGATTGGTTCCCTTTCCTAAAATCAAGCATGGGATTTTTTTCCTTCTGGCATACCGAACGACCTTTCTTAATTCATCCACATTCCTTGGAAACAAAAGGCTGTCTGCAGGCCCTCCCACTTTCATCGACGTGAACTGCCTCATGGGAGCATCAAAAAGAACCCTTCCCTTGATCAGACCCAATGCCCATTTCTTGTAATCCCGTTTCATCATCCCATTGCGGATTGCAGATTGCGGAGTGCGGAATTAAATCTAACCTCCAAAATCACAAATCAAAAGTTTTTCACATTCCGAAGTCCACATTCCGAAATCCGCATTTACAATCGATTCACCAACTCATCGGAAACCTGCCAGATATCTCCAGCTCCCAAGATGATCACCAAATCACCCGGAGAAACAATACGGAGGAGATGTTCAACGATCTCCTTTTTGTCACCTAAATAGGTGACATGCTTATGGCCATATTCCCGGAGTCCCTCAAAGAGGGCTTTTGCTTCAACGCCTTCAATACGATCCTCTCCTGCCGGGTAGATATCGGTAAGGATGAGGACATCGGCATCATAAAAAGCAGTGAGAAAATCTTTAAACAGGGCTTGGGTTCTCGTATAACGATGAGGTTGAAATACCGCAACGATCCTTTTTCCCCAACCGGTTCGTGCCGCTTTCAGCGTGGCCATAATCTCTACAGGATGGTGGCCGTAATCATCCACGATGAGGATTCCCTTCTTCTCTCCTTTAATCTGAAATCGTCTCTGAATCCCGCTAAAATCACGCAGCGTTTCCTGGACGACCTGGAAGGGAATATCCAGTTCAAAGGCTGTGGCTAAAGTGGCCAAGGCATTGTAGACATTGTGAAGTCCCGGCATCCGAAGTTTTAGTCTCCCTATTTCCTGACGCCGGTGAACAACCTCAAAAGAGGTAGAGAGCCCCTCGAAGACAATCTCTTTCGCTTGAAAGTCAGCTTGTGTGGTCAATCCGTAAGTGGTAAAACGCTTCTTCAACCTCGGGAGAAGACTCTGAATGTTCGGATGATCGAGACAGAGCACGGCCAATCCGAAAAACGGGATCTTGTTCAAAAAACAGAGGAAGGTTTCTTTGATCTCATCGATCCCTTTATAATAATCAAGATGCTCTGGGTCGATGTTGGTCACCACGGCAATGGTAGGCATCAGTTTGAGAAAAGACCCATCGCTCTCATCCGCTTCGGCCACCAAAAATTCACCCTGCCCTAGCCTCGCATTGCTTCCGATACTGTTGAGTCTCCCGCCGATCACCACCGTGGGGTCGAGACCACCTGCTGCCAAGACCGTGGCGATGAGAGAAGTGGTCGTCGTCTTCCCATGCGTCCCTGCAATGGCGATCCCGATCTTCATTCGCATCAACTCTGCCAGCATCTCTGCCCTTGGAATGACAGGGATGCGCCTCTCTTCAGCGGCTTCTACCTCAGCGTTGTTTTGCCGAATGGCTGAGGAGATGACGACCACGTCTGCCTCCTTCAAATTCTCCCTTCGGTGACCGTAGGAAATTTCGCATCCCAAGGACTGGAGCCTTCGGGTCACCTCTGTCTCCTTCATATCGGAACCGCTGATATGATAACCGAGGTTGAGCAACACCTCAGCAATCCCGCTCATGCCAATCCCACCAATGCCTACAAAATGGATATGTTGGATCTTTCCTCTTCGATACATCTCTCAATGACCGGTTTCTTTGGTTTCTTTGGTTTATCTGGTTTATCTGGTTTCTTTAGTTAACTAAATAAACTAAACAAACCAAATAAACTCAATGAACCATTGTTATGCTCTCTAACGAGAGCATAACAATGATCGACGATCTCCTCGGCTGCTCTCGGTTTGCCCAACCGCTGAATCGTCTCTTCCATCTTGACACGCTCCTCCGGATGGTCGTAAAGGTGGAGGAGGGTTTGGGCCAGCAATTGACCGTTTAACTCTTGATCTAAGATCATTCTTGCTGCACCCAAATCAACTAATTTCTTGGCATTGATCAATTGATGACGATGAGCCGCATAAGGATAAGGGATGAGGAGAGCAGCCTTTCCACAGACTGCCAGTTCAGCCACGGTGCTCGCTCCTGATCTGCAAATGACCAGATCAGAGATCTGGTAGCAGGTGGCCATGTCTTCGAAGAAAGGCTTGACCAATGCATCAAACCCTTTTTCCCGATACTCTTTTGATACGAAATCGAGATCTTCCTTTCCTGTTTGATGAATAATTTTTAGGGAGGGGCTTATTCCCTGAAGTGGGTCCAGAGCTTCTATCATTGCCTGATTGATCCGATGAGCCCCTGCACTGCCTCCAAAGATAAGGAGGGTAAATCGATCGCTCTTCTTGGTTCCCTCCTTGGCTTCTTTGAGGCGGGTCGTAAATTCTTTTCTGATCGGGTTGCCCGTGACAACGGTTCTCTTATCAGGAAAGTATTTCTTCGCCTCTTCGAAGGAGACAAAGATCTGCTGGCTGAACCACTTTAGAATTCGATTCGTCATTCCAGGCATCACATTCTGCTCCTGGATGGCCCTCTTCATTCCGAGAAAGAAAGCGGCTAAAAGAGTTGGACCGGAGGCATATCCTCCAACGCCCAATACGAGTTGGGGTTGAAACTCTTTTAAGATCGAACAAGCTTCAGAAATGGCCATCGGTAAGCTCCAAATCGCTTTACCCTTTTCCAGAAGGGATCTCCCTTGAATGGGTTTCACTTTAATCGTTCTCAGAGGAAATTTCCCCCCTGGTAAAACTTTGGCTTCGATCCCTTTCTCCGTTCCAATAAATAGGACTTCGTTCCCTTTCTCTCTTTCAACGAATGCCTCAGCAATTGCCATGCCTGGGAAAAGGTGACCTCCTGTACCTCCCCCGGCAATTACACACCTCATCTTCGTTCCACATGGGTCGAAAGGTGAAGAAGTATCCCCACCCCGACTAAATTGGCGACCAACGATGTCCCTCCATAGCTGACCAAGGGAAGAGTCAACCCTTTTGTGGGGAGGAGTCCCAAAACCACTCCCATATTGATCACTACCTGAAGGGAGATCATCAATGTAATTCCCAATGCCAAATAGGCCCCAAACCGTTCCTCGAGGGACAGCCCAATCTGGATCCCTCTGAGGGTCAGAATGAGGAAGAGGAGCACGACCACCATCGCACCGATCAGACCCAACTCCTCTCCGATGACAGAAAAGATGAAATCTGTGTGGGGAGCAGGGAGAAAGAAGAGCTTCTGTCTCCCCTCTCCCAATCCCAATCCGAAGAGACCTCCGGACCCAAAGGAAAGGAAAGACTGAATAATTTGGAAACTTGTGCCAGTGGGGTCTTCCCAGGGCCGAATGAAACTCATCAACCTTTTGTAACGATACCCCACGTTCATCAAAAAATAATAAGCCACTGGGATGGCAATCAAAAAGGCTCCAACAATATAGATGATCCTGGCACCGCTGACAAAGAGAAGGAGGAAAACCATCACCGTAAGAAAGAAGGCTGCCCCAAAATCGGGTTCCTTCATCACCAAAGCGATGACGAGACCGGAAAGGAGAACGGTGGGAAGAAATCCGAATGAGAAGCTCCGAATCTTCTCCTCCTTCTTAGCTAAAAAGTAAGCAAGAAAAATAACCAAACCCAGCTTGGCAAATTCCGCGGGTTGAAAGGAGAAAGCCTGGATCTTCAACCAGCGCATGGCTCCACCCGCCCGATGCCCAATGCCTGGGATCAATACGGCAATCAAGAGAAGAATGGAAAGGATGAGAATCGGGTAGGCAAATCGGTTTAAAACTTCGTAAGGGAAAAACATCATGAGGATCATCAACACGAAACCAACCGCTGCATAGAGGACCTGCCTCTTTAGAAAGTAGTAAGGATCTCCGAAACGATCCCCAGCGATGATCGCGCTGGTGCTGTAGACCATCACAATCCCGATCCCCACCAAGGCCAGGGCTGTGATCAAAAGAATAATGTCGAGCCTTTTCTTTCCCTTCATCGATTTGTCCTAACTTCGCATGGCGCATAGCGCAGAGCGTAAAGATTTCGAACGCTATGCTCTATACCCTCTGCTCTATGCTGTATATAAGCCCTAGAGCTTTTTGACTGCTTCTTTAAATACTTTTCCTCTCTCCTTATAATCTTTGAACATATCGAAACTTGAACAGGCTGGTGAGAGGAGAACCACCTCTCCTGCCTTTGCTTTTTGATAGGCGATGGGCACTGCCTCTTCCATGGTCTTGACCATGACAGTTTCTGCCAGCCCTCCGAGTTCACGGTTCATTCTCTCTTTAGCCTCTCCGATCAGGATCAGATGCTTCACCTGTTTCTGAATCAATTCTTTCAGGGGGCTTAAATCCCCGTTTTTATCCTTTCCTCCTGCAATCAAGATCACGGGCTCTGAAAAACTCTGGAGAGATTTGACCACGGAACCCACATTCGTTCCCTTGGAGTCATTGTAGAAACGAACCCCTTGAATCTCCCGAACAAATTCGAGACGATGTTCAAGCCCTTCAAAACAATTAAGGACGTCTTGAATCGACTTTTTCGAGCAACCGAAACTCCTGGCTGCAGTGAGGGCTGCCATCATATTCTCCACATTGTGGATCCCCTTCAAGGGCGCCTTGGCCAAGGAATATTCTTCTCTTTTCCCTCCAAGTCTAAGAGAGATGGTGTGGCCATTGGAAAAAGCGCCCTCATCGAGCTTCTTCCTCAAGCTGAATAAAACTTTTTTCGCCTTCACCTTCTCTCTATACTGCATCACGATGGGATCATCTCTGTTGAGAACAGCCAAATCCCCGGAATTCTGATTTACAAAAATCTTCACCTTTGCCTCGATGTAGTCGTCGTAACTGGAATACCGATCCAGATGATCCTCGGTAATATTTAGCAAAACAGAAATTCGGGGCCGAAAATCTTCGATGGCCTCCAACTGAAAACTGGAGATCTCAACTACCAATACCTCCCATCGATCTTTTCCATCTGTAAAAAGGATCATTGGCTCTCCAACATTGCCCCCCACCCCGACTTTTCTTCCATTTTCTTTTAACATCTCACCGATGAGCAGGGTGGTGGTTGTTTTTCCGTTGGTTCCTGTCACAGCGATGATGGGAACGCGGATAAAATGGTAAGCCAGCTCAATTTCACTGATGACCCGTACTCCTTGTTTGATTGCCTTCTGAATAGGTTCGATGCCCAGGTCAACCCCAGGGCTCACCACAATGATGTCCTGTTTGAGAAAGGTCTCTGTCTGATGTCCACCCCATTCTGTCGAGATATCCATTCCTTTCAATTCCTGAACAGCTTCCCTCATCTCCTCTTTCGGCTTCACCTCAGTGGTGGTCACAAAAGAACCCTTCGCCTTAAGAAATTTTGCTGTCGCGATTCCTGTTCGAGCCAACCCTACAACCAAAACCTTTTCACCTTTGAGATCCATTCTGTTTGCCATTGCCCCTCTGAACTCCCCCTCCCCTGGCGGGAGGGGATGAAGGGGAGGGGGGACTAAATCTATTCACCCTCCCCCATCAAGGGGGAGGGGAATAGATGGGTTATCTCAACTTCAGCGTGCTGATTGCGATCAGTCCGAGAATAATGCCAATGATCCAGAATCGGACGATGATCTTCGGTTCAGCCCAACCTTTCAATTCAAAATGGTGGTGAATGGGCGCCATTCTGAAGACCCGTTTCTTGCGAATTTGATAAGAGAGCACCTGGATGATGACCGAAAGGACCTCGATGACAAAAATGCCGCCCACAATGACTAAAAGAAACTCTTGTTTGGTGATCACAGCGATCGTTCCTAAAGCTGCTCCCAGAGAGAGAGAACCCACATCACCCATAAAGACCTGAGCCGGATAGGTGTTGAACCAGAGAAATCCCAGGCCAGACCCGACCAGAGCCCCGCATAAGATAGTCAATTCTCCGCTTCCTTTGACAAAGGGAATCTGAAGATAACTGGCGAATTTGAAGTTCCCTGCAAGATAGCAGAAGAGCATAAAGGTGGCGCTGGCAATGAGCACGGGGCCGATTGCCAATCCATCCAATCCATCCGTCAAGTTGACCGCATTGGCCGAACCCACGATGACGAGCAGGCTGAAGAGGATGTACCATCCCCCAAGGTCCGGCATCACTTTTTTAAAGAAAGGAAAGATCAACCTGGAATCGTGGTCAATGGTATTGAACAGGATGAAGCTGACCACAAGTCCTATGGCCACCTGAATGGGAAACTTGTATCGAGCCCGGATGCCAATGCCCTTTTTATCCCTCATCTTTTTATAGTCATCCCAAAAACCGAGGACGCCGAACGCCAGGGTGGTCAACAAAACAATCCAGACATACGGATTGGTCAGGTCGGACCAGAAAAGGGTTGGGATGAGAATGCCAGCGAGGATAAGGCTTCCTCCCATCGTGGGAGTTCCGTTCTTAACCATGTGCCGGGAGGGAACGTCCTCCCTCACCACCTGCTGAATCTGAAAAGCCTTCAACTTTTTGATCAACCAGGGCCCGATGATAAAGCTGATGAGAAGGGCAGTTAAAATCGAATAGATGGTTCTAAGGGTGATATACCGGAAGACATTGAAGAAGGAGAATAACTCATGAAGGGGATAGAACAGATGATATAACACTCTTTAGGCCCTCCCCTCTGTCAAACCCTCTACGATCTTTTCCATGGCCATCCTCCTTGAACCCTTGACCAATATCCAATCCCCGTTTTGAATCATCTGTCTTAATATGGAAATGGCCTCTGAATGACTCTCTCCAATCCTTGCCCTCTCCATCGGAAACCCATGACGAATCGCTGACTCGACGACAATGGGCGCTTCCTCTCCCAAAGCGAGGAGGAAGTCGATGGAAAGTTCGCTCACTTTCTTCCCTATTTGTTCATGAGCTTCCTTTGCAAAACTTCCGAGCTCTAACATATCGCCCAATACAGCGATGGCCCTTCCTTTCCCTTTCACCTCTACAAGGGTGTCCAGGGCAAGTTCCATCGAGTTAGGATTAGCGTTGTAGGCATCGTTGATCAGGGTCTTTCCTCCTTTGAGAGGAACGACCTCCATCCTCATGGGGAAGGGTTGAAAATTTTCCAACGCCTCCTTTGCCTGGTTCACCTCCACTCCGAAGAGGCACGCGACAGCTATGGCAGAGAGGGCATTCGGAATGAAGTGTCTTCCCAATAACCGAAGATTAATCTCCATCACTTCGTTTTCCAAGATCAAAGTAAAAGACGTACCCTCCGCTCCCCTGAGCCGAGTCTCCTTGGCCATCACCTCGGCAGGATGTTCGATCCCATAGGTAATCTTTTGGCCCGGGTAATGCTTTGCCAGATCGATCGCCCGGGGATCATCCTGATTCACCAAGATCGTTCCATCCCTCCTCATCCTCTGGAAGAGTTCTCCCTTCTCCTCCTTCAACTTTTCCAAACTTTCCATGTCCTCAAGATGAACCATCTGGATATTGGTGATCAATCCCACATCAGGCTCTGCAATCTCGGTGAGCCTTCGGATTTCACCTGGCACATTCATCCCCATCTCGAGAACGACCACCCTCTCCTTTTCAGTGAGGGCGAGGAGAGTAAGGGGAACCCCAATGAGGTTGTTCAAATTCCCCTTTGTTTTGAGAACGGGGAAGGTGGTTTCAAGGCAAGCAGCAATCATTTCTTTTGTCGTGGTCTTACCGTTGCTTCCGGTCAATGCCACTACCGGAATGCCATATTTGCGTCTCCAATCCCGGGCCATGTCTCCTAAAGCACTGAGGGTGTCCTTTACAGCAATCACCGCTCTGGATCGATAACCATTCCATCGAATGTCTCCGACCTTATCCTCTTCGAGCACCACTCCTCCTGCCTTTTTCTCAAGAGCCTCCAGGGCATAATGATGGCCATCAAAACGAGGTCCCTTCAGGGCGAAAAAAAGTTCTCCTTCGGCCACCGTTCTTGAATCGGTGGAAATCCCCTGAAAGAAGGTGCTTCCCTTCCCCTGGAGGAGTTTTCCTCCCGTGGCCTTCAAGACCTCTTCAACGGTTAGGATCACTTTTCCTCCAAGGCCTTTTGGGCCTCGATGCGATCATCGAAAGGAAACTTCTTCTTTCCGATGATCTGATAATCCTCATGACCTTTCCCGGCGATGAGAACAGTATCCGAAGGTTGAGCCAATCGGATTGCCATCCGAATGGCCTCCCGTCGATCTGGAACTTTAAGATATCCCCTTTTCGATCTCCATGACTCGATTTCATTTGGATGCCACTCTTTTAAAGGAAGAGATTTAAACCCCATCTCCACCTCATTCAGGATGGCCAAAGGATTTTCTGTCCTGGGATTGTCAGAAGTGAGAATGGCGAGATCGCTGTACTTTCCCGCCACTTCCCCCATCAAAGGTCGCTTTGTTCGATCCCGGTCTCCACCACATCCGAAGACAGTAATCATCTTTCCATGGTTCCGGGAGCTGTTTTCTAAGATACTCCTCAATCCCAGTAGAACTCGTTCCAAGGCATCGTGGGTATGTGCATAGTCCACAATGATGTGAATGTCTCTCTTATTCTCGACCTTCTCAAACCTTCCTGAAACCCCTTCTAATCCCTCCACCCCTTCTTTTAGGGTGTCTAAGGGGACATCCATGCCAATCCCTACGGCCACCGCAGCGAGGATGTTATAGAGATTGAAGTTTCCAATCAATTTCGAATGGACGGAAATATCCCCCTTGGGAGTTCTGACCCGGCAGGAAAGGCCTTCAAAAGAAGAGGTCACCTGATCCGCCGTGATATCACAGGAAGGGCTCAGCCCATAACGGATGACAGGAAAGTCGATCCCTTTCACCATCTCCTCCCCTCCGGGGTCGTCATGATTCGTCACGGCAAACCGTCTTTCCTTATGGCTCTTCATCAAATAACTCGAAAAGAGTTTCTTTTTGCTTTCAAAATATTGTTCCAGAGTTTTATGATAATCAAGATGTTCGGAGGTAAAATTTGTAAAGACCACACCATCAAATTGACATCCGAAAACACGGTCGAGGTCAAGCCCATGGGAGGAGACTTCCATGATGACATGAGAGGTCCCCTCCCTGAGCATCTCCCACAGAATTCTTTGAAGATCTGAGGACTCCGGCGTCGTGTTGGGAGCCGGGGTTGTCTTTTCCCCGAACCGATAATTGATCGTCCCAATGACACCCACTTTGAATCCAGCCTTTTTAAAAATTGACTCCAAGAGATAGGTGGTGGTGGTCTTCCCGTTTGTTCCGGTAATACCAATAAGTTTGACCCGAGACGATGGATCGCCATAGAAGTTTGATGAAATCCTTGCCAGGGCCTGACGGCTGTTGGGAACGAAGATCATGGTCACATGGGTAGGGGCGCCGCTTGCTGCGCCCTTCTTTGGCAGGGCAAGCCCTGCCCCTACAGTCGGGATTCTTATCTCTTCTTCCAAAACGACGGCCTCCGCGCCCCTCTCAACCGCCTCTTCAATAAATTGGTGTCCGTCTACCTCCATCCCTCGAATGGCCGCAAAGAGAAAACCCTTCCCGATCTGCTTCGAATGGTAAGCAATCCCCTTGATCTCTTTGAGAGTCTCTCCAGTAATCTTTCTGATCTCCACGCCTTCCAATAATTTCCTCAGTTCCATATGGGCACTATGATGGAGTCTGAAACTTCAAATAACAGATGTCTCCTTTTTCAACCACTATCCCCGGTCTGGGGATCTGTTCCACGACCTTCCCATTCCCTGAAACCTTGATGATCAGTCCCTTCCCTTCCATCCGGCTCAAGGCATTACGCATGGATAAACCGGTGAGGTCTGGCATCACCACCATCCCAATCCCCTTCCCCACCTTCACTCCCTCAATCAAGGGTTGTGCTCCCGATGCCTCTTTTTTAGGAGCGGAATCCAGTTCGTTCTTCACAATCGTTGTCCCCTTTGGAACGACATTGAGGTAAGGGAGGACCTTTTCCATAATTGCTTTAAATACCGGAGCAGCGACCACTCCTCCGTAGTTGTTTCCCTGGGGTTCGTCAAGGACGACTAAGAGGACGAGCTTAGGTTCTTCCGCAGGGGCAAATCCCATAAATCCACTGGTATAGCGGTCTTCAGAGTACCCACCCAATAAAGAATCCACCTTCTGTGCCGTTCCAGTTTTTCCAGCCACCTCATATCCTGCGGGTACCGCCCCTTCCCCTGTTCCTCCTTTTTCAGTAGTCCCCTTAAGTAGCACCGTTACCTTTTTAGCGGTCTCTTCTGAAATGACCTTCCTGACGATCTCCGGTTGAAAGGATTGGACCACCACACCTTTCTCATCCATAATCTTCCCTACCACATAAGGCCTCATCAGGAATCCACCATTGGCAATGGCTGACAGGGCGGTCACCAATTGGATCCCTGTCACAGAGATCCCCTGGCCAAAGGAGATCGTATCCAGGGCCACCGGAGGCCAATATCTCGGGTGATGGACGATTCCCTTTCCTTCCCCTGGAAGACCGATCCGAGTCTTCTCCCCGAAACCGAATGCAGAAATATATCGGTAGAAACGATCCCTCCCCATCTTTTCGCCCACCTTCGACGCCCCGATGTTACTGGAGAACTTGATGACCTGTTGAAAGGTGAGCCATCCATGTTTGGAGTGATCATGGATGGTGCGGTCATAGACCGCATAGGAACCATTTTCGCAAAAGAAAGAATCTGAGGGTCGAACTACCTGTTCCTCCAGAGCCGCTGCAGCGAGAAAGGCTTTAAAAAGTGAACCTGGCTCAAAGACATCGGTGACAGCTTGATTTCTCCAACTCTTAGAGCGGTACTGGATAAATTGGCTTGGATTGAAAGTCGGGTAAGATGCCATGGCCAGGATTTTCCCGGTCGAGGGATCCATGGCGATGGCCATGCCTCCTTTTGCTCCCCACTTTTCAACGCCTCGCCCTAACTCTGTTTCGGTAATATGTTGGATGGACTTGTCGATGGTCAGGGCGATATTTCGGTAATGATCCTCTTTCTCAAAGGGGACCTTGCCCATGGCGATTTCACGACCCAGGGCATCTCTGGCACTCGTCCACACATGGTTCTCTCCATTAAGCAAGGCATCGTATTGAAATTCAATTCCCTCCAGACCTTTGGAATCGAGACCTACAAAACCAACGAGATGGGCAGCCAGTTGTGAATTGGGATAGAACCGTCGGTTCTCTTTTAAGAAACAGATGCCGGGGAGATGAAGGGCTTTGATCTGTTCGACCTCTTTCGAGGAAATTTTTCTTTGAATCCATTCAAAGGATCGATGGCTTTTCAATCTCTGTTTCAATTCCGCCCGATCGGACTGAAGGATCGAGGCCAGTTCATTCGTCGTCTTTTCCACCTCAACGACTTTTCGAGCATCGGCATAAACCGAATCCACCTCAATGCTGACCGCCAGTTCATTTCCTTTGCTATCGTAAACGGTCCCACGCTTTGGAACGAGGGGGATCTGGACATGTTGCTGTTGAGCGGCCAGCTTATAGAGTTGCTCCTTTTTCAGCACCTGAAGCTGAAACATCCTCCCCATAATGAGGACAAAACAGAAGAAAAGGAGACAGGAGAGAAAGATGATCCGGACCTTAAACCAATTGATGGATTTCAGTTTCATCGAATCACGATTACCTGTTCGGGTTTGGGTTTGGCCAGTCTCAACTCCTCCACGGCTAATTTTTCAATCCGTGCATAGGATTTGAGCGTAGCGATCTCCAACCGCAACTTTTTGTTGGCTTCGGTGAGCGCCCTCTCCTCCTTCAGGGTATTCGAAATTTCGTATCCGAGTTGGATCACCTGAATTCTTGACCAAACATAGAACAAGGAGCCCCCAATGAAAAAAAGCATGAGAAAGGTGAAAAGGACGAGGAGATTCAATTTTATTCCTTTCGGTCTGACCTTTGAATCTTCTCCTGTCCAAAGGATTCGATCTCCATTTTTATTCATGGTCTTTGACATCTTAAATCCTCTCCGCACACCTCAATTTGGCACTGCGGGATCGCGGATTTCTCTTTCGTTCTTCCTCAGAAGGTATGACAGGCTTTTTGGTCAGGACACGCACCTCTCCTCCCTTCTCCAGTTTTCGAAAGGTCTCTTTGACCATCCGATCTTCAAGGGAGTGAAATGAGATGACGCACATCCGTCCCCCCTTTTTTAAAACCTTCCATCCAGTTTCGAGGATGATTCTCAAATTTTCCAATTCGTCATTCACCCTGATACGGAAGGCCTGAAAGGTTCTGGTGGCAGGATCAATTCTCCGCGAATGAAATCGTCTGGGAATCGCATGGTGGACGATCTTTCTCAGCGCCTGAGTCTTACTGATAGGCTCCCGATCTCTCTCATAAACGATAGCCTTTGCAATCCTCCTGGCCCACCTCCCCTCTCCATATTTAAATATGGTATCTTCTAATTCCTTCAATGAAAGGCGGTTGACCAGATCCGCTGCCGTTCGATCTATTCGCTGATCCATCCTCATATCCAAGGGACCCTCTCCTTTAAAACTGAACCCCCTTCCCTCTTTTTCTAGTTGGAGGGAAGAAAGTCCCAAATCGAGCAGAATCCCATCAACGGATTCAGCCTTCATTAGGTCGGGGAGACGAATAAAATTTTCTCGAAATATCTTGACCCTCTCACCAAAGGGCGTCAATGCATATCTTGCCTCAGAGAGGGCTTCTTCATCCCATTCCATTCCGATGACCACTCCATCCGGTGTGGTCCGTTTCAATATCTCTGAAGTGTGGCCTCCTCCTCCTAGGGTAGCATCCACATAAGTATGACCAGGCTCACATCTCAAAAATGTCATCACCTCTTCAACCATGACGGGGATGTGTTTAAGTCCCATTGAATTACATAAATCCGAAATTCGAATATTGCACGAAGCATCCCACAGGGATCAATCCGAAACAAACTCTAATACCGAATGACAAAAATTCTAACCG
This sequence comes from uncultured delta proteobacterium, assembly GCA_963820625.1. GTDB lineage: Bacteria > Desulfobacterota > BSN033 > BSN033 > UBA1163 > CAWGAV01. The sequence continues at coordinate 10,664 of CAWGAV010000006.1, read as the reverse complement.
CGTTTGGAACATTTTAAATTTGTTATTTCGAAAATTGTTTCGTATTTCGCCTGCCTGCCGCAGGCAGGAATTTCGTGCTTCGGATTTCCCAATTTACTTATATCCCGAGATTGGCTAAAGTATCCCTGATTTGATCAAAACCCTCTTCCACCTGCTGAGCCACTTCCTGCCAACGCTCCTTGGCAAATATCTCAATGAATCGTCCCTCGCCCACTAATACGACATCTTTTTGAAGGTTCGCATAATCTCTTAAGGTCTGAGGAATGAGAAGTCTTCCATGTTTGTCGATGACACAATCGATAGCGCTCGAATAAAAGTACCTTAAAAAGGCGCTCGTTTCTTTTCTTACGAGAGAGAATGAGCCCACTTTCTGCTCTACCAAACTGAACCACTCTTCATAAGGAAATGCGACCAGGCAGTGGTCAAAATTGGTGATGACCAACCGATCATCATATTTTTTGTTGAGGATCTCTCTAAATTTTGAAGGAATGCTGATTCGACCTTTAGAGTCTATGGTGTGCTCATACCTACCCCTAAACATTGCTTCATTCCCCTCATTTTAAGAAACCATACCACCTTTTCCCACTTTTTACCACTTGGGATGTAGAAATAAACCGAAAATTCAATTTTGTCAAGTAAAATTTTATACTTAATTCAATTTTTTCCTTTCATTCACATGACCCCAATATCTATCCAAAGCAGGCTACTTTTACCCCATATTTAGACCCTCTTATTTTCTATTGAATTTTTCATGACAGGTGCGCCATCCCTGCCTGCGGCAGGCAGGCTCGAACGATGAAAATTGGCTTATCAGCCGTAGGGGCAGCTCTCTGTGGCCGCCAGATTGAGGATTTGGCAGGCGAGACAGGTTCTCTGGCAGGCAGGCGCTATGCGCTATGCTCTATGCCCTATGCAATTTATCTAATTTGACAAGGCTTTCCATCCTGTCTAAAATGGGTTCGATGGCATCAGAAGCGATAAAAAAGAGGGTAGAAAAGCTCCGGGAGGAGATCGAATATCATAATTACCGTTATTATGTTCTTGATCAGCCTGAAATCTCCGATGCTCAATACGACCGCCTGATGAGGGAACTTCAGAAGCTCGAGGAGGAATACCCCGAACTTCGCTCTCCAAACTCACCCACTCAGAGAGTTGGCGCACCTCCCTTAGAAGCCTTTGAAATCTTCAGGCATACTATCCCAATGCTCAGCCTTGCCAATGCTTTCGACGAATCTGAGGCAAGGGATTTTGACAAACGGGTGAAGAAGTTTTTAGGAACTTCTGCGGATATTACCTATGTGGCCGAACCCAAGCTCGATGGCCTGGCTGTTGAACTCGTTTACGAAAGGGGACAGTTCGTGGTGGGCTCTACCCGTGGTGATGGGATCAACGGTGAAAATATCACCCAGAATCTCCGTACGATCAAGACCATCCCTCTTCAACTGATACGAAAGGAAATTCCAGCTCCGGAACGATTAGAAGTCCGGGGTGAAGTGATCATACAACTCAAGAAATTTAAGGAACTCAATCGAAAAAGGGAAGAGATGGGAGAACCTTTTTTCGCCAACCCAAGAAATGCGGCAGCTGGTTCGGTCAGGCAACTCGATTCAAAGATCACGGCGGAGCGACCTCTGGAAATTTACTGCTATGGCGTAGGCGGGGTGAGAGGTCGGACATTTAAAACCCATTCGGAGATTCTTCAGACCTTTCCCAAATGGGGCTTGAGGACGAATCCCAATATTCAGAGATGTCAAAATATCGATGAAGTTTTGGAATATTACCATAAAATGAACGAGAAGAGGGAAACCCTTCCCTATGAGATTGATGGGATTGTGATCAAGGTGGACCATCTCGATCTCCAGACAAGACTCGGTGAAATTTCTCGAAGTCCACGCTGGGCACTGGCCTTTAAATTTCAACCCAAACAGGAGACCACAAAGATATTGGATATCATCGTCCAGGTTGGAAGGACCGGAGCCCTCACACCCGTGGCAGTGATGGAGCCGGTGAAAGTAGGAGGGGTCGAGGTCAGCCGTGCTACGCTTCACAATCAGGATGAGATTGATAAGAAGGATGTAAGAGTGGGCGATACAGTGGTCATCCAGAGGGCAGGAGATGTCATTCCTGAAGTGGTCCAGGTGATTACTTCGAAACGGAAAGGAACAGAAAAGAAGTTCAGGATGCCATCGAAATGCCCGGTGTGCGGAGCAGAGGTCATCAAAGAGGAGGCCATTCACCGATGCAATGGCCTCGACTGTCCTGCTCAATTGAAAGGCCGGATCAAACACTTTGCCTCCAAACGGGCAATGGATATCGAAGGCCTTGGCGTGAAGTTGATTGACCAATTGGTGGACAAAGGTTTGATCAAGGACGTGGCAGATATCTACTGTATCAATAAAGAAGGGCTCATCGAATTGGAGCGCATGGCAGACAAATCTGCCCAAAATATCATCGACGCCATTGAAAAGAGCAAAACAAAACCCCTATCAAAGTTTCTCTATGCCCTTGGCATCCGCCACGTAGGTGAAACCACTGCAGAAGACCTGGCTCATCATTTCCCAAGGCTGGACGATTTCTTCCAACTCTCGGAAGAGGACCTCATGGAAATAGAAGGGATAGGCCCCGAAGTGGCAGCGAGTGTCCATCAATTCTTCAGGGATAAGAAAAACAGGGAATCCATCGAATTACTGAAGAAGGCCGGGGTAAAGGTGATTGAACCCAAAATAAAGGAGAAGGGAAAACTGGCAGGTAAGACCCTTGTTTTCACAGGAGCCCTCAAGACTTTTGGAAGGGATGAGGCTCGAAATTTGGTGGAATCCTTAGGAGGGATAACTGCCTCCACCGTCTCGAAAAAAGTTGATTTTGTCGTGGTGGGCGAAGACCCCGGCTCCAAATTCGATAAAGCCAAGGAATTAGGAATTAAGATCCTGACTGAAGAAGAATTCAAAAAGATGATCGGGTAAATTTGGAAGAAGAAATCTTACGATGAAATTGCTGGTGGTTCCCTCTCATATTTCTCCACCTAGCCATCGGCGCCGCATTTTTAAGAAACAGTGGGAGTGCCCCTAAATTTTTCTCCAAAACCTCTATTTTTCAGTTGATCTTGCTATAAAATTTAGGAAGGTGGATGGATCTAAGATTCTGATACCTTGAAAGATTTTTAGATCCTTGAGATGGCGGTCCCCGGATACGATAAAGTCTACTTTCATTTCAACGGCTGCTGAAAGGTATTTGTTATCCTCGGGGTCATCCTTAATCTCTTCCACTATTAACTTCCCAGGAGCCAATATACTGACACGAACTGTTTCTTTAAGAAATTTGTCAATCTCTTTTGGAGTACGTCGGTGGCGTCTTCTGATTTTAGGATATAATAGGACAGCCTTAATTTCAGAGAGAATATCGCCTGATAAAATAAGCTTTATCCTATTTTCTTTAATGAGTTCGAATATACCCGCCAGATTGGACTGAGGCTTTAATACGGCGCTGACAAATATGTTGGCATCCAAAACGACTTTGAGCATCATCTCTTTGTTTTGGCTTTGGCCTTCCTATAAGATTGCAGCGCCTCATCAATAAGTCCGTCCATGACATTTGGGTTTTCATCTTTGACGTTGGTTCTTATCTTATCCAGGCTTTCAAAAACTTTGTCTAAATCTTCCTGCAAGGACTGATATTTTTCTATGGGGATCATCGCCACTAAGGGTTTCCCAGCCCGCTCGATGATGTATTCGTCCCCTCTGAGCGCAACTTCATTCATCACTTGTCCGAGATTTTGCCTGACTTTGAGAGCAGAGATTTTTTTATACATTTCCTTCAACTCCTTATATAATTGATATAACTGATATAACCATTATAACAATTATAACAAATTCATTTGACCTGTCAAGCCTTCATGAATGGTAACTTCAATTCAGACATAGCGAGGTATTAGAAAGTAAGCTTACTGCGATTCCTAGCAAGAGCCATTGACTTTCAGGTGGGGCACCTATGGGGGGCAGAGATAATTCTTATCAGTAATCTTGTCAGGAATAGAAAGGATAGTAAGAGAGAGGAGTATTTAGAGAAGGGCCAAAAAGGCTTCTTCCTCGTGGTTTTTTAATAGATAGAAAGAACCAGGATTAATAAATGGTTCTATTTCAGGGCGCTCTGATCTTATTCCTCCTAAACCTTTTAATCCATCGACACATTCTCAATCGGGCTTCTTCCCTGAGATACAGAATGATCTCGGTATACTCATCGACGTCAAAGACGGCAAAGTATTTTTCTGCATAAACAATCACCGCATCCTTCCCTAATCTCTCCTCTTGTTTTAAACTCTCGATGGTTTTTGTGGCGAACTCCTCATGATAGGTAGACTTCAAGTATAACTGAATCAAGGTATAGGTGAGCAAAACAAAAAAGACATGCACCGCATCGGCATTAAAATTAGGGGTGGTAAAGGAACCCACCCACCAGCAGTTCTTAATCTGATCGATCCTCTCCTCGATCTGCATGCGCCCCGTGTACAACTTCCTTGCTGACCTGGGATCATCAAAGATCTTTGTAGAGGCCAAAGCCCACAGCTCCTGCTTGCCATTGCTCTTTCTCGTCCTCACTAAAACAATATAAAGAGGTACTTCACAACTCTGCCACGATTCTACCTTCCCAACCCCGGCGACCTCTTCCACCTCAACCACCCTTCCCGTTTCATCTCTGACCTCATGGTCTATCACCCATTTTGTATCCTCTAACCTTGAAATCCCCAAGGCATCCATCAGAGCATGCATATTGGACTTTAATGGCACTAAACAGTCGATGCTATGGATCTTCTTGAAACGAGTGATCATCGCCCCATCGATAAACTCCCGGTCCATAATCAGAAGCTTAATCACCCCCTTGCCAACCTGTGAAACGAAATGGTCGACTAACTCCTCTCCCCGCTTGAGCCCCGATTCATCCCCCCTCCCTAACTGACCGCCCGCAAACATGAAATAATCATCCTGCCGACTATAGTGAAGTAACATCGTAAGTTTATAAGCCCGGGTATATTTAAACTTCCTTCTCTCGGCTAAAGGAAGTTTCTTCACATCGACATACTTCCCCTCCTTATCCAACGCTAAGAGGGCCGCCCCCTGGTAATTGGGGTTATCAGGAAGAAGAATCAAGGTGGGGTCTAAGATAAATATCCCCTCCTTGTCCGAATATCCGCGATGCCGCCTCAACCATCTCTGGACATCCGTGTTATACCACTGCTCGACCTTGGAAGCCTCCGTATCGGTAAAAAATTTACGGGCCGTGTCCGGATCAATCGGACTCTCTCGCTCTTTCTTATTCTTCGAGTTAAATCCCCCTCCTGTTAATCCCACATTGAACTTCACCCTCGTCAGGATGGAGCCAGAACGTAAGATATAGTGTAACCTCTGAAAGGCGGCTGTCCTGTGAAGTTTCATTTGAAGGGCACACCCTAATAAAAACCATACAGGAATATTCTCCCTCTCCCGTGGTGTGGGGAAACTTGACCCACACCACTCAAAAAATCTCTCCTCGATCAAAAATCCAAATAGCCTGTCCTGAAAACTCCAAGACGTCAGATCTAAATAGTCAATCCTCCCATCCTTCAATCTCCTCCTCACCTCGACCTTGTTCTCTTTAAAAACAATCAGCTTCTCCATCACCCCCGCTTCCCTCCAGGCAATGCCTCACACCGAAGCCTTCCGATCTCCCTTAACTCCTTCTCCATCTCCTTATTCACCTTCACCCACGAGGCCATCGCCTTGATGAACCTCCGCCAGGCAAAGGCCCGTTTGCGCCAATGTTCCACTTCCCCCTTCCGAATATAGCGATGCCGGCTCTCCCCCTTTATCGAGGCGGAAAGATAATACACCACAGGGCCACCGGGCCTAATTCTACGGGGTATAAAGGAGGCGGCGACCATCGGAGCCCGCCCCATCGCCACCCTCTCCAATTGATCCCTCTTCCCCGTTAAGATTTGAACCTTTTTCCGATGAAGAGAAATCTTTTCACGGTACATAACACCTATAATACATATTAGGTGTTATTTGTCAAGAAAAAAATATAGAAAACCATAATTTTTTACCATTCTGTCATCCACACCCCTCCCTTCCCCCCTCTAATTCTATCTCTCATAGATGTCTATCCCTTATGTCTGAATTGAAGGAATGGTAAACCACAGGCTATCAGGAATTTCAATCGGGCACCGGGGATTTTTCATTTCTCCCTCCAAGGGCTCATGAGGAAAAGTGGCACTAAAGTGTAGCCAGCTCCTTCTCATATTTCTCTACCCAGCCGTCGGCGCCGCATTCTTTGAAGATTTCTATGGCCTTGCCGAGATTCTCCTGAGCTTTTAATCTATCGCTTTTACGTTTGAATAACTCTGTATAGATGACATAATCTTTTCCAAGGTGGAACATCATCCGATTTCTTTGATCGGCTTCGATGGCCTTCTGAATCCAATGTTCTGCTTCTGATATGTGCTGATCATCAATATTAAGCAGAATCTCTCCAATACACCTTTGAATCCAGCCTTCGGTTAGTTTTACCTTATTATTTCGTAAATGGGCATACAAAGATTCTAAATTCACTTCTTTTTCTTTATTCAAAACCTTTGACCTTACTAAACCTACTTTTCCTGCGTTCGCCCAGGAAGGCCATAATCGAATATTCTCTAAAATCCAACTTTCTTTTTCGTAGTGTTCTTTGGATCTTTTGAAATCTCCCGTTTCAAAATAGGTCTCTCCAAGGTAAGAGTGTGCAATCGCTTCCCAGGTGGGGAAATTGATCCTTTCACTGAATTGGCCCCCTTTTGAAAGATGTTTTTCCGCTTCTTCCAAAAATCCTTTTCCATAGCAGGAAATTCCGTGGCAAGCGTATGCAATTGCTTTAGAATAAATATCCCTGCTTTCTTCGGCAATATGGACAGCCTCCTCGGTTGTTTTGAATCCTAAATTTATTTTTCCGGCAAAGGAATAGCAATGAAGAGCGAGATTGCTCTTCATTACTGAAATCCCCCAAAGAGTTTTTGTTGCCAAATTAATATCAAGAGCTCTTTGGAAAAAGTTCGATGCCCTTTCAAATTCAGAGTTCCAAGCCAAAGCACATCCAAACCAGTAGCTTGCTAAAATCGAGGAAACAATATCTCTTACTTCCCCTGATATCTTCAAAGCTTCTTCTAAAACTTTAAATGCTTCTGGGAAATTCTCTTCTACAAAAAGATGATATGTTCCCAAGATGGTATATATCTGGCAAAGCCTCCTCTTATAATCCTGTTTTATGGCTAAATCAATAATCGGGTCGATGGCTTCTTTGGCTTCAACAAGATAGGTCATCTGAGCCATGTAGAGCCCAAGGGCCGTCCTGGCATCAATAATCTGTTTTTGTACATCATCACTCTGGGGTAATCGTTCAAGAGATGTTATTCTTTTCTTAGCATAGACAATCGCATCATTTAGCGAAGCTGTCTTTTCAGCCTTCCTACTTGCCAGCCTTGAACACTCACCCGCTTTTGAATAATTCTCACTCAAAAAATAGTGCTCGGATAAAACTTCATAATGGTCGCCTATATTATCCTTGTACAATTCTTCGATAGCGATCCCGATCTCCTCATGAAGTTTTTTCTTCCTCTTAGTTAATATCGAATCGTACACCACTTCGCGGGCCAGAGCATGTTTGAATATATAAGTTGATTGAGGGTAAATACCTCTTTCATAGAGAAGCTCTGAGTCCTTTAAAACGGAAAGATGGGAGAGTAATTCTTGTTCCGGTAGGCCCGTAACACGCTTTATCAGGGCATAGCTGAATTCCCTCTCAATGACGGACCCTGTCTGAAGCACCTCTTTGGCCCGCTCAGGCAGGGAATCAATCCTGGCCATAACAACATCCTGGATTGTCGAAGGAATGGTCAGGCGCTGGATATCTTTTGATAAACGATAAGTGTTATCTTTTTTCTCTACGATCTTTAGGTCTTTAAGGGACTTTATAAACTCCTCGATGAAAAATGGAACTCCCTCCGTCTTCTGAAGGATTAACTCTTCAAGCGCCTTTTCAATTTCTTTTGTCCCCAGAATGTTGGTAGCCATCTCAAGGCTTTCCCGGTTGGAAAGCCGATGCAAAGTTAATTGGTTATGATAGGATTTTGCGCCCCAGATGTGCACAAACTCAGGGCGACAGGTGAATATCAACAATACCTTCGCCCCAGGTATGCTCTCTAAATGGTCTCTTACAACATCCTCTGAACTCTTATCCAACCAGTGAAGGTCCTCAAAGGCTATGATAAGAGGCCGTATCTCAGAACCTTTAATAACGATCCGCTTGATTGCCTCAATAATCCTATCTTTCTTTGCCTCAGGGCTCATGGAGATCTGATCAATTCCACTATCTTTGACCGAGAGAAGCTCAAGGAGATAAGGGAGGGTTGAGGGTTCATCAACTCCTATCAATTTTAATCCCTTTTTGACTTTTTCTCTGATTCCCTGATCTCCTTCTCCCTCCTGTATATCGAAGTTTGACTTCAAAATATCTATCACCGGATGATAGGCTACACCCCTGCTGTAAGAGAGACACTTCCCTTCTAAAAAGTTAACATCCTCATTGGCGATGGCCTTTCTAAATTCATATAAAAGCCTGGATTTACCACAACCGGCTTCGGATACAATGGAAAAGGCTTGCCCCTTGCCTGCCTTGGCTCGTTGGAATCCATCCAATAGAAGCTCAAGTTCACGCTCCCTCCCCACAAAGGGAGTTAAACCCCGTTCTGCACTGACATCAAATTTTGTCCTCCTGGTGCTGGGAGCGATTACCTGGTAAACTTTAATTGGTTCTTCCTTGCCCTTAATCTTCTTTTCACCCAGAGCCTCAAACCTAAAGAATCCCTCGGTAAGCTTAAAGGTATCCTCTGTCACATATGTTGTTCCTGGATCAGCCAATCCTTCCATTCGGGAGGCCAAATTCACTGTATCCCCTACTGCCTTGAACTCTACCCGAAGGTCATTACCCAGCGTGCCCACAATTACAGGACCCGTATGAATGCCAATCCGCATCTTAACGGACGGCATTCTCTTTTCGCTTTTGAGTTGATCGCTAAACTTACTCATCTCCCGATGGATAGCTAAAGCAGATCGAATAGCTCGCTGGGGAGCATCTTCCAATGCAATCGGGGCTCCAAAAAGAGCCATAATTCCATCTCCGGTTAGTTCGTTGACTGTCCCTTCGTAATCATGGACTTTATGAATAAGAATTTCGTAAACCTGATCCATTATGGAGTACATTTCTTCAGAACCGAGCTTTTCGGTCAGTGCAGTAAACCCCTCCATATCACAAAACATCACTGTGACCTGCTTACGCTCACCTTCGATCTTATCCCTTTGCGCTAGGATTTTTTCAGTTAGGTCCTTGGGAAGGTACCGTTGAATTTTGGCAAGTTTTTCATCAAAGGAGAGTTCTTTAAGAATTGGCCTTGAAGGAAGAGTTAAGTCGTGGCCACACTCATCACAAAACTTCGCGGATGGTAATAACATTCTGCCACAATTAGGGCACTTAAACTCCAATCTTTCTCCACATTCGAGGCAGAATTTTGCCCCTTCTCTGTTCTCAAATTGGCACTTCGGACATTTCATTCAGTCCCCCCTAAAGAAAGGCTAAAAATTCGAACCCCAATCCCGCATCGCTTGCAACCCGACAGAGTATCTGATATGATTTGTTAGTGAAAGCAATAAAATACACGAGACACGCGAGAAACAGAATGCGTTTGCATGGGATTACTGAGGTTGATGTAAAGAGGTGATCCAGTTTGAAAATCGAGTATGATAAAGAAGCTGATGCCTTATATATCCAGCTTAGGGAAGCATCTGTGGATGACAATATAGACATCGAAGAGGGAGTTACAGTTGATCTTGATGAAAAGAAACACATTGTCGGTATCGAAATTCTCGACGCAAGCAAAAAGTTATCCTTGAAAGACCTCGTCAATATAACCATTGAGAACCTTCCTGTTGAGAAGGTTGAGACAGCGCCAATATGAATCTCAGCTAATAAAATCCGGGGTCTTGCTTTTATTATTCTAAATCAAAATTTATATGGATGTCCCCCATTCCTTCTTTTGGATTATTAAATTGGCACTTCACACATTTCACTTTTCCCTCCATAGTCCACCAAGAGAAAATTTCTCATGAAAGTGTAGCCAGCTCTTTCTCATATTTCTCTGCCCAGCCGTCGGCACCGCATTCTTTGAGAATCTCTATGGCTTTTCCGAGATTCTCCTGAGCTTTTAATCTATCGCCTTTTCGCTTGAACAACTCTGCATAAAGGGCATAATCTTTCCCCAGGTGAAACATCATTCCATTTCTTTGATCGGCCTCGATAGCCTTCTGGATCCAATGCTCCGACTCAGATATGTGTTGGTCATCAACATTGAGCAGAATTTCTCCTACATATCTCTGAATCCAGCCTTCGGCTGCTTTTACCTTATTATTTCGGGAATGGGTATACAGGGATTCTAAATTCACATCTTTTTCTTTATTCCTCACTTTTGACCTCGTTGAAGCTACCTTTCCCCATCCCACCCAGGAAGGAAATAATCGATTGCGTTCGAAAGCCCCAATCCCTTTTTCGTAATGTTCTTTGGAGCTCTGGAAATTTCCCGCTTCATAATAGATATCTCCAAGGTGATA
>CAWGAV010000005.1:0-128452 GCA_963820625.1 uncultured delta proteobacterium | reverse complement strand
AGAGGATTGGATGAAATACTGCGCATTGCCACCCCCGCGTTGGCCGACATCTTTCCCGCCTGGGGGGCGAACATCGCTCCTGCATTAGGACCGATGGTCTACGGGCTTATGATCATTGTATTCCTTATTTTTGAACCGAGGGGACTGGTTCATGCTTGGCAGCGCCTTAAATTATCCATACAACTCTGGCCATTTCCATATTGAAAGGTGGTGATGCGCCATATATTTTACTTGTGATCGGAAAGAGGAGCAATTCGTTTGGTTGAAAAAATATTAGAGAAAGGAGTGAAGAGAGATGAAGAGATCAAATTTCTTTCGGCTGACCTTGTTAGGAATCATCGTCAGTTTGGTGTCCGTCCTCTTCGGTAACGGTTCTTCCACTGCAGCTGAAGACGTGCGCTGGGTCAAGATCGGGAATTCTCATGGTATGACGGGAGCTGTTTCTGTAGCCCACACAGCCTATATGGAAGCAATGATTTCCTATTTTAAAGATCTGAATGAAAGGGAGGGGATCGAATTTACGAATCCCAAAACAGGAAAGGCCGAAAAGGCCAAGTTAGACCATATCTGGGCAGATGACGGTTATGTCGTCAGCAAGATCGTTGCGAACTACACAAGGATGAAGGGCGAAGGCATTGTCCTCTTCATTAATGGGAGCGTGGGTGGCACGTTAGCCTGTCTCGAAATGTCGAAGAGGGACAAGATCGCCCAGCTCCATGTTGGAAATATCAAGGCATTGATGTATCCAAAGCACAAATGGGTCGGTACGCCCAGCGCAGCATATACCGACAGTTTTGGTGCGGGGATCAACTGGATTGCCAAGGAGTGGGCTCCCAAAAACCTACCGCCAGGAGAGAAAGTGAAGTTAGGGATCATCACTTCTGATACAGCCTTTGGTAAGGCGCTGCTGGAGCCCAGCACAGAAGCTTACATGAAGGAGAACGGCGTGGAATACTTAGGGACGTTTTTTGCTGGGGTGGGGGATATCGACATGACCCCTCAGGTGAAAACGATGGTGGATAAAGGGGCAAACTGGATTGCTTGTAATCATACTGCCCCATTCGCATCAAATCTGGCGAAATCCATTGGTCGCCTGGAACTGCACGGTAAGGTTCATCTCTTTCTCAACCAGGCCTGTTTTGACGATGTCTTCATCCAGCAGGCCGGCGAGTATGCGGAAGGAACCATCGGCATCGGTTTTACGGGTCACATTCTTGACTCACACCCCTTCAACGACAAAATGCGCGGGATCATCAAACGTTACTATCCCAATACAAACATTTTCTATCAACACGGTCTCGGCATCGTCTATGCCAGGTGCGTGGAGGCTGGGATCGCGACCGCCTTGAGAAAGTTTGGGTATCCTCTGACCGGGGAGAAGGTGGCAGATGCCTTTTTCAGTGCGGACGGAAAGGGAGTATGGAAATCTCCGGGTGGGTTGATTCCAGGGGACTTTGACGTGACCAGCAATCCTGCAGATGCAACGATGCTTCATGATGCAGCCCTTCTTGTAGCAGAGAAAGGAAAATTGAAGGTGATCAAATACGTCCATTGTCCGGGGTTGTCTTACAAATGATCATCTGCCCAGGGTCGTGGCAAAAGAATCTGACGCTGGGCGGTAATCATGAGAGGGGAGGATGCTAAGCGTCAACAACATTGAGGTCATCTACAGTAATGTGGTCCTTGTCTTAAGAGGGGTTTCACTCGAAGTCAAGGACAAGAGCATCACTGCCCTTCTTGGTGCCAATGGAGCAGGCAAGTCAACGACCCTCAAAGCTATTTCAGGATTACTTCATACAGAGCTGGGCAGAGTCAGCAAAGGCCATATCTTGCTTGACGGGAAGAGAATTGAGAGGTTTGGGCCAGAAGATATTGTTGAGTTAGGAATTGTACAAGTGATGGAGAGACGAAGGGTGTTCGAACACCTCACCGTCGAGGAAAATTTGATCGTCGGGGCTTCCCCTGTGAAGGGCAGGTATAACCTCAAGAGGGATATCGATGCCACCTACTCCTTCTTCCCCCGGCTTAAAGATCTCCGGAGTCAAACGAGCGGTTACTTATCCGGCGGCGAACAACAGATGTTGGTTATCGGCCGTGCCTTAATGGGCCACCCTAAAGTCCTTCTCTTAGATGAACCCTCACTGGGTCTCAGTCCTTTAATGACCAAAGAGATTTTCAGAGTTGTGAAAAGCATCAATCTTGGGGAAGGTACATCGATACTATTAGTGGAACAGAATGCTTTGGCTGGGCTCTCTGTCGCAGATTATGGCTATATTATGGAGAATGGTCGGATAGCTCTAAACGGACCACCGGGGTCATTGAGGGATAATGAGGAAGTGCGGGAGTTCTATCTGGGATATAGCAAGGCCGGCGAGAGGATGAGTTACCGAGATATGAAACATCGAAAGCGAAATCTTTGGAAAGGCTGAGAAGGATCGGTTCAAGGAGGATGGAGATATGAATTGGAGTTATGTTCTTGAGAGGAACGTGGAAAAGTTTCCAGATAAAGAAGCGATTGTCTTTGAAGGACGGAGATTTACCTATAAAGAATTGAAGAAAAGAGTAGATGCCTTGGCCAGGGGACTGCAGAAGCTTGGAATCAAACGGGGCGACGTGGTGGCTATCTTGCTTTACAACTGCGCCGAATTTATTGAAGTCACCTTCGCTGTCAACAAATTAGGAGGGATATGGCTTCCTCTTAATTATCGACTCGCCGGCCCAGAGATTACCTATATCCTGAACCACTCCGAGGCAAAGATGATGATCTCAGAGGCGGAGTTCGACTCGATGATTCGTGCCATTAAACAAGAGATTCCTGGGGTGAAGAATCTTATCGCCGTAGGCAAGGAGGTTCCTCAAGGGTGGGTGAGTTATGATTCCATTGTGAACGAGAATAAAGGGGCTACGGTCCCCCATGCCTTTGTAGATCTGGAAGATTTGCAGAGGCTCATGTATACCTCAGGGACAACAGCCCATCCGAAAGGGGTAATGATTACCTATGGTAACGTTTATTGGAAGAATATTGGCCATATCCAGATGTTCGATTTAAAGCCCGAGGACAAGACTTTGGTCGCGGGCCCTTTGTACCACGTGGGCGGTTTGGATCTGCCCGCGACGGGAACACTCTATGCAGGGGGGAGTTTGGTCATTCTTGGAAGATTTGAACCGATCCTTGTGTTGGAGACGATTCAAAAAGAGAGGATTACCAATACATGGTTCGCGCCGGCTATGGTCAATATTCTTTTTCAAGAGCCCTCCTTTGACCAATATGATGTAAGCTCCCCTCGGTTTCTTATCGATGGTGGGGAGAAGATGCCGTTGCCACTGATCAATAAGATCAAAGAAAAATTTCCAAGCACTTGGTTTGCTGACGCTTACGGCTTGACAGAGACAGTTTCTGGGGACACCTTTCTATCGCGGGATAAAATGGTTGAAAAGATCGGGTCAGTGGGCAAACCGGTTATTCAACTTCGTGTTCGAACGGTTGACGGACAAGGGAAAGACGTTCCTCCTGGCGAATTGGGCGAGATCGTTCTCCGGGGCCCCAAGGTTTTCAAAGGATATTGGAAAAACCCGGAAGCAACAGCTGAAGCAATCAAGGACAGCTGGTTTCATACCGGAGATATTGGAAGGCTTGACGAAGAAGGGTATCTGTACATTTAGAGACCGTGAAGAAGGACATCATCATCAGCGGAGGCGAGAATATTGCATCCCTGGAAGTCGAGCGGGTGATCTACCAATTGCCTCAGGTCCTTGAGACGGCTGTGGTGGGCATTCCCCATCCCAAATGGCTGGAAGTTCCAAAAGCTTATGTGGTGCTGAAGAAAGGAGAGAGCCTCTCTGCTGAGGAGATCATCGCTCACTGTTCAACGAAGTTAGCCGAGTTTAAAGTCCCTAAGGAAATAGAGTTTATTGACCTTCTACCCAGAAATCCTTCAGGAAAGGTTTTAAAGAGGACTCCGGGAGCGGGGCAAGGGGAAAAAGTAATAATACAAAAAATACAAACGTAATTAAACGTTATAAACATTTTGTTGTGTGGGGTCTTGTGCCTGCGCACAGAAGTGCTTCGGTACACAGGTGCGCCTTCCCATTTACGCCCATAAAGGGCTACATTGCAGATTCGGCTGAAAGCGCAAGACTTAAAGCAAAACCCTTTCAGTTTTCATTTTAGCCCGTGAAGGCTACACTACGGATGGTTTAATGCACCTATGCAATTTAATATGAGGATTTCATAGAAGGGACGAAGGGATCCTTTCGTTCTTCGAAAAAAGAAGCTCAATATTTATGGGTGGATGGAATAGATAAAGGGAGTCAGATGCTTCTTCAGGTCATAGATCTGGAAGTGAGTTATCATAAGAAGCAGGTCATATTCGGTATCTCCCTCTCTTTGGAGCGGGGGGAAATCGTTGCCCTCGTGGGGCCAAACGGAGCAGGAAAGACAACTACATTGAATACCATACAGGGGCTCCTCCATCCTCAAAAAGGTCAGATATTTTTTGACGGGAAGGATATCAGTCACAGAAAGGCTTCGGAGAATGTGAAGGATGGGGTCTCCTTGGTCCCCCAAGGCGGGAGAGTTTTTCCTGATCTCTCGGTTTTTGAAAATCTCCAACTTGGAGGGTACCTTTTGGATCCATCGACCACGAATAAGCATGTTGAATATATTTACCATCTCTTTCCAATCTTGAAGGAGAGAAGGTTCCAAAGGGCCAATTCTCTGAGTGGAGGTGAGCGCCAGATGTTAGCCATTGGAAGGGCTCTTATGCTGATCCCAAAACTATTGCTTCTTGACGAACCCTCCGCAGGTCTGGCCCCGCTTTTAGTCAAAGAACTGATGAAGACCGTTTTAGAAATCAGACAGAGGATGGAAACGAGTGTTCTCATCGTGGAACAGAATGTCCGGGAAGCCTTCTCCTTTGCACAGAAGGCCTACGTGTTAAGGGTGGGCAAGATCGTCCTGGAAGATCGTCATCCTGTTGCACTTTTAGAGGATGAGAGATTGAGGAAAAGCTATCTGAGTTGACATTCGATGGATTTCTTTGAGTGGTGCGAACTTAAAGAAGGAGGAGGTGACGGATAGAAGAGTATGAAGCGATGATATCTTTTTGGACACCGTCGAGCCGGAAACTCCGGCCCGAGTCTGGGAAAAGGAGGGAAAAATGAAGAAGACAATGGTGGTTAAGATTTTTTTGATTCTTTTATCCATTTTTTGTTTCAATCTTTCCTATGGTGCGGAAGTTTACAAGTTAGGCACCGTGGCATGTCTGACCGGAGGCATTCCCCAACATGGTGAATACACGTTAAGGGGTTTTGAGCTGGCCTTGGAGGATATCCATAAGAGCGCGATGCTTAAAGATGGCAAGGTCCAGGTCGTCGCAGAGGATGGACAGAATGTCCCTAAGGTTGCATTGGCATGCCTCGCAAAATTGATCAATATCGACAAGGTACAGTATTTTGAAACTGTGGGATCGAGCGTAGTCCTTGCCCTTGCTTTGGTTGCTGCCGAGAATAAGATTGTTTTAATGAATACAGCCGCCACCCATCCGAAGATTCGGGAAGCGGGTAAACCCTATGTCTTCAGCATTATCCCGGGGACGGCAACGGAAAGTAAAGGATCGGCACAGTTTTCATTTACAGAGCTTAAGGCCAAGAAAGCTTCTATTCTGTATGTGAACAACGAGTACGGCCATGGGGCAAAGGATATTTTTGAGAAGGTCTTCACTGACCTTGGCGGAAAAGTAGAAGGGAAGGAGATCTATGACCTCGGCGCCACCGATTATCGGACGCAATTGGCCAAGATCCGGGCCCAAAACCCCGATGTGGTCTATTTTGCCGGCCATGCCAATGAGTGCGGCCGGGCGATCAAACAGGCGCGGGAATTTGGTATGAAGACTCCCTGGACGGGGACTATTGCCACCGGTGCTCCTGAAACTCTGAAGATCGCCGGAGAGGCTGCAGAGGGATTTTACGCTGTGGCCTTCCCCTATGATCCGGTCGGTGGGACTCCTAAGATGAAGGAATTTGGCCAACGCTTCAAGAATGCCTTCGGGGTCATCCCCACGATCTATTCAGCCAACTCCTATATTGCCGCCATGCTTTTCGCCAAGGCGATTGCCAGCGGAGCCCGAACCGGCCCGGAGATCTCAAAATATCTTTTCACCGTTAAAGATTGGGACACCATCATCGGAAGAATCAGCATCGACAAGGATGGGATGGTGGATCTCCCGTGCAGGTTCCTGGTCGTCAAAGGAGGAAATTTCGTATCTTATAAATGATTGGGTTGGGTCCGAGTTGTGGCAATCCCAAGTCTATCCCAGGACTGAGTGAAAGGATCTGATCTGTGCTCCTCTTACAACTGTTCGCAAACGGGATCATTGCAGGTAGCGTCTACGCCCTACTGGGTTTGGGCTTTGGAATCATTTATTCCAATACTCGAACCTTTCACTTTGCCCACGGTGCGATCTACAGCGTCGCCGGTTACCTCGCTTACCATTTCAATGTATTTTGGCGTCTCCCCTTAATCCCGTCCATCGGCCTTTCGATTTTCTCGGCGATCCTTTTGGGGATCGGCATTGAGGGATTGGTCTATAAACCATTGCGGAACTTGGGTGCTTCGCCAATGGAGATCCTGGTGAGTTCTCTCGGTCTGTTCATCCTCCTTCAGAACCTGATCATCATCCTCTGGCACAGCGATCCGAGGGTTTTGCCGGTGACGGATCCAATTCGTAGGAGCATGATGATTGGAAGCATCAGCATAACCTACCTTCAACTCATCATGATCGGAATGGGCGCCATCCTTTGGGTCTTACTCCTCCTGTTTATCAAAAAGACGAAGATAGGAAAGGCTATTCGGGCTGTAGAAAGTGACTCGGAAATGACAGAGATTGTTGGGATCGACCCTATCCGAATTCGTTTTTTGGTTTATGGGGTGGGTTCTGCCCTGGCTGCCGTTTCCTCTATTTTAGCGACAATGGATGTGGGGATCGATCCTAATTCCGGCATCATGGCTCTGCTCATTGCTGTGATTGCCGTCATCGTGGGGGGGATTGGAAATTACTCAGGTACCGCTTTAGCCGGGATGCTCTTGGGCATTGTTGAGAACATAGGGATATGGAAGATCCCGTCAGAATGGAAATCCTCTATTGCCTTTGGAATCTTAGTGGTCTTTATCCTGTTCAGGCCGACGGGACTGATGATCAAAAAGACTTAGGAATTTTATTCATGGACTATATTTTTTATATCCTCATCTTGGTGGACATCTACATCATCCTTGCCATCTCCTTGAATCTCCTGGTAGGTTTCACAGGCCTCATCTCCATTGCCCATGCTGGGTTCATGGCCATAGGCGCCTACACGACGACCATCCTTCTCCTAAAGTTTGGAATGAACTTTCTACTTACCATTCCTCTGGGGGTTGGGATTGCTGCCGTGGTCAGTGGTCTTCTGGCCCTTCCTTTTTTGAGAGTGAAAGGAGACCATTACATTATTGCCTCTTTTGGGCTCCAGATCATTTTATATAGCATTCTCCTTAACTGGGTTTCTCTCACCAATGGTCCCTTTGGATTTTCTGGCATTCCTCGGCCGAAGATATTTGGCTATAGGTTCTCCACTTATGGATCCTACCTGATCCTGGCCAGCAGCATCACGCTGATCTGCGTCCTCTTTGTGTGGCGCGTCACACGATCCCGATTCGGTCTGGTTCTCAAATCGATCAGGGAAGATGAGGTGGCGGCTTCATCATTGGGAAAGAATGTGAACCGTTTCAAGGTCATCATCTTTGTCGTGGGTTCTTCTATTGCCGCCATTGCTGGAAGCCTTTACGCTTCAGCCATCCGTTTCATCGATCCATTCTGCTTTACTGTTCATGACTCTATTTTCATGCTGGCGGTGGTCATTATTGGAGGAACTGGGAATATCTTCGGGTCGATGGTCGGCGCTTTCATCCTCATCAGCTTGCCGGAGATCCTTAAGTTTTTGCAAGTATCGGAAGCTATTGCAGCCCCATTGCGCCAGATGATCTATGGGGCGTTGCTCGTGATTTTCATGCGTTTCCGGCCCCAGGGGATTCTTCCAGGATACAGGAGAAAATCATCATAGACATGAAAGACCTAGATATCAAAGACGAGAATCAATACTTTCACGTGGTCAATTTGAACAAGAGTTTCGGCGGCCTCAGTGCTGTGTGCAATCTCACCTTTCGGCCTCGAGCGAAATAGGATCACCAGCCTCATTGGTCCCAACGGAGCTGGAAAGACGACGACCTTCAACCTAATTTCGGGTTACCTGTGGCCTGATAGAGGCCAGATCTTTTTCAAAGGCCAGGAAATAACGGGGCTGGGTCCTCATCAGATTGTGCAGTTAGGAATTGCCAGAACATTCCAGGATTTAAGGCTCTTGTATAAACTGACAGTTATCGAGAATATCCTCTTAGGGTTTCAGAACCGGAAAGGTGAGCGTTTGTTTAATGCCCTGCTCAGTGGCAGGGTTTTGACGAGGGAGGATAAAGAGGATTTCGGAAAAGCCAAAGACCTCCTTCAGCTTATCGAATTAGACAATAAAGACCATGAGCTGGTGGAAAACCTTTCTTATGGTGAGCAGAAGCTCTTAGCCCTTGGACGAATCTTGGCAACGGATGCAGAATTGCTCATGCTGGATGAACCAGCCTCGGGTCTTCCTCTTGGTACAGTCGACCGGATGCTGGAACTCATTCATGGTTTGATTAAGAAGGGGAAGACCCTTCTCATTGTTGAACATAACATGGAAGCGGTCATGGACATCTCGGATTGGATCGTCGTTCTGAATTTCGGAGAGGTGATCGCCTCCGGTACGCCCGATGAAATCCAGAAGAATGAAGAAGTGATCAGGGTTTATTTAGGATTATAGAAAGGGAAAGACAGTAATTCGATGGACAAACTTTTTGAACCCCTATCCATTGGACCTTTAACGCCCAAGGATCGAATTCTTATGCTATGCCTTGATCCCGGTTTTGCAGGCGAGGCGTAGAAGGAGCGGGACAAAGCAGTAAGAATGTAGAAAGGGTCGATCATCAAGAAGTGTAAGAGGGGCTCCCCTGGAAGAGAGAGAAGGGAGGTCGTGAGATGGAATTTAGAAAGATATTCGAGCCGGGAGAAATCGGCACGATGAAAGTAAAAAACAGAATTGCTTTGGCACCTATGGTCCGCAATTGGGCTACCAATGACGGACTTGTGACTGAGCGTCTCTTAAATAACTACGCAGCTATTGCGGCAGGAGGTGTGGGCATGATAATGCTTGAAGCCTGCTACGTTCAGCCCATTGGAAGAGGGTTCCTAAACCAACTGGGTATTTACGATGACAAGTGTGTCAAGGGATTAAAAAGCCTGGCCGATGTTGTACATCAACATGGAGCGAAGCTCGGCGCACAAGTATTTCACGCAGGACGACAGACTGTTCCGGCGTTTTGCGGCGGGCAGCCGGTAGCTCCATCTCCCAAACCATGTGGAATAATGAAGTTTATCGATCCTGGATATACCCCTCGGGAACTGAGTACCGAGGAAGTAGGGAAGCTGGTTGAGGATTTTGCTGAAGGAGCTCGCCGGAATAAGGAAGCGGGTTTAGATTTTGTGGAGTTACACGGAGCCCATGGATATATCATCAATCAATTCCTGTCCCCTTATACAAATCAACGAACAGATAAGTATGGTGGCGACTTTTCTGGTCGTATGCGCTTTGTTTTGGAAGTACTTGATAGAGTCCGTTCAAAGGTTGGTATAGACTATCCCATCACTATACGGCTTAATGGAGACGATTTTATAGAAGGAGGGATAAGCATTGAATATGCCCTGAGAGTTTTAAAGGAGCTGGATAAGGCTGGAATAGATGGTTTCCATATTACAGGAGAGATATATGAGTCTTTTCCTAAGGGGAAGATGATATCACCCATGTCCATCCCACCTGCTCCCTTGGTGGAACTCGCAGCGGCAGTTAAACGGGTGACTTCGAAACCTGTCATTGCGGTGGCGAAGATCTACCGGCCTCAACTTATGGAAGATGTATTACTCAAAAATCAAGCGGATTTCATTGCTCTGGGTCGCTCTCTCCTATCTGATCCTGAGCTACCGAATAAGGTAATGAATGGACAGATGGATGAAATCAACTACTGTATAACCTGTCAGGGATGCCAGGAGCGTCTTTTCTCTCAAATAGATATTCAGTGTACAGTGAATCCGTGGTGCGGCCGTGAAAAGGAACTCGATATGAAGCCTGCTCCAAAAAGGAAAAAGGTGATGGTCGTTGGTGGGGGACCGGCTGGGATGCAGGCCGCTTGGGTGGCGGCCAAAAGAGGACATAGTGTGACTCTCTACGAGAAGAACTATCGATTGGGAGGCCTGATGCTACTGGCTGCTATGCCTCCCACCCGTGATGATTGGAATGTATTTTCTCGTTACCAAATGAGACAGGTTATCGAAAACGGTGTAAAGGTAATGATCGGGAAAAATGTTACCAAGGACACGATAAGCAGGGAGAAACCGGATGTGCTTGTTGTTGCAACGGGTTCATACCCAGCCAGGCCGAATATACCTGGGTTAGATAATGTCAATGTGGTTGAGGCTCGAGATGTGCTTCAGGGAAAGTCTAAATGCAGAGGTATGGTCATTGTGGTCGGGGGGGGATTGGTAGGGTGCGGGGTGGCAGAGTGGTTAGCGGAAAAGGGTGAGAAGATAAAAATTGTTGAAATGCGTGAAGACATTGCCCCGGATATGTTTTTGAATGAAAAAACAACCATGCTTGAAAGGTGGAAGAAACTCGATATTGAGGTATTTACAAAGAAAAAGGTCACCTCAATTACGCTCAAAGGGGTGGTAGTGGAAGAGGATGGGAAAACCGAGGAAATTGTTGGAGACACAGTTGTGCTAGCAATAGGAGCACAGGCGGATCAAAAACTTAGCGATCTTAAAGGTGAAATAGCCGAATTTATCATGATCGGAGATTGTGCCGAGCCCCGGAAAATAATTAATGCAGTATATGAAGGAACAAAAGCAGGCTGCCAAATCTGAGGAGATAAACCCAAAAGACCCAATGTCGACTTACACAGACCTTCATAGTCGAAGCCCAATAAATTGCCTTTAAGGAAAAAAGTGGAATGTGTCGATATGCTTCCTCGGAATCTCTTCATTAACGTTTTAAGAAGAGAACTTCGGGAGAGGCGAGAAGAAGAGAAAGAAGCTAAGCCCTTCACGTTTGGTTGATCATAGAAAAAGGTAGATCAATTTAGAAAAAGGAGACACGTTATGATTCCACAAATCAAGAAGATCCTTTATGCTACAGATCTCAGTGAAAACTCGTCGTACGCTTTCTTATATGCTGTCGATTTAGCACAAAGGCGTGATGCAAAGATTGTGATCCTTCATGCCATTGAACCCATTCCTGGTTATGTAAGAGGTTTTTTGGGGGGGGTGGGGAGAGAGGTGGAAGAACAAGGCCAGAAGGAGACTGCTGAGTTGATTAAGAACCGCTTGCAAGAATTTTGCACAAAAATAGAAACTCAGACAGGTACTCGGTGCCTTGAACTCATATCCAATATCCTCGTACCCACGGGTCATGCGGCCGAGGAGATCTTGAACGCAGCCAATGAAGAAAAATGTGATATGATCGTCCTCGGAACCCATGGGAAAGGTTATTTGGTCCACACCTTTCTCGGGAGTGTTGCGAGCTCGGTACTACACCGGACCCGAAAACCGGTTTTTATCATCCCTTTGCCATTCAAAAAAACTTCTGCCGGCGAAGATGGGGTTTGAAGATTTATGTTCATTTGTCCAGCGAAACTTTATAAATATTTTGCTCTTTAGAAGATTCTCGTCGATGCGAAGAAGGAAACTTGATGGGGCAGGGCAATGCATTTTTTTGTTGACACATTTGATATATTTGATATTTTATATAATATATTGCCTAAAGACCTAATTCTTGATTAACAAACTGGGTAGACCCAGGGTGAGTATCATGATCTTAGGAAAACCCATCGAAAAGCAGTCCTTACAAAAAATGGTCCGTAATATTCTCCGCCAAGCAATATTGGAAAGGGAAATCAAACCTGGGGAAAAGCTAAATATCCGTAACTTGGCAGAAAAGCTCATGGTCAGCGCCATGCCCATACGGGAGGCACTCCGGGAACTTGAGGCAGAGGGTATGATTTCTTTTCATTCCAATAAACGTATCACGGCCAGTCGACTTTCTAAAACAGAACTTAACGATATTTATGCCATCCGAATTCCATTGGAAAAGATTGCTTTGATGAGGTGTTTCGATTTGGCCAATCGTGGAAGCTTGAAAGAGCTGGAAGAATTGCACCGAAAGATGTCAAGGCCTCATGGCGCCGGGAAGGAGTGGTTCAATCTCAACCGGGCCTTCCACATGAAACTTCATGAGATGTCCGGGTCGCCCCGCCTTTTTCAAATCCTTCAAGGCCTATGGAATAGTACAGGGCCATACCTGAGAATCTTTTCAGACAATAGGAAAGCGGTGGCCCGCGCCAACCTGGAGCACGCATCGATACTTCAGGCCCTGCGAAAAGGTGACCGCAACTTGGGGAACAAAGTCCTGGAAAAGCATTTGGAAAACGGAATGAAGATCATCGAGGTGAGCTTGGAGGATTAGGCCATATTCATGGGAGAAGAGGGGAGGTGATGAAACCGATCAATTCATAGAAATGGAGTCTGGAATTTGAAAGGGGGTGTGGTGAAAAGTAGTTTACAGAGATGGGGTTTTGAAAAATTAACTTGAAGAGGTTGGATATGAGTGTGCCGAACAAAGGTTACCCTATCCAGTTGGTTATTTTCTCAAAGGATGGTAAACAATGAAGCAATTCAATCTAGTTGAAGGGAGGTAACTTAGCATGAAAGCAGAAGAATATGAAAAAATGGCAAAAGGAGCGTACCAAAGATACATTAGTAAAAGAGTTCCCCCAAAGGATCAACCAATCTATAAGGGGCCACTCCATAAGGGTTCACTCGGCGAAACACCTATGGCCTTTGAGTATCCTGTTCTCGATTGGGATAAGTATGCTTACCACAAGGGATGTCAAACTCAGGCTGTTGATTGGGACGAAAACATAAACTACGAGAGGATGAGAAATTATCGTCTTGGGCGTACCCGAGAGCAATTAAATGCATATAAGGTGGGGGCTATCCTCTCGCTGAATGAGTGGAATACACGTTATATCAGTGGAACATGGACTCCTCACTGGACGACTCCTTCGTCCGGTTTGAGGTATTGCCTTTTTGTAGGAAATGCCAAGGGTCCGATTATTTACGAAAATGCTGAAATTGGCTATCACACGAGACAGATGTGTCCATGGCTTGACAAGGTGAAGGTAGCTATTACCGGAACTGGATGGAGCAGTATAATCATAGGTTCTGCAGCCCAAAAGGTACAACGAGATAAGTTTGTCAAGCAGATAGTGGATGACCTTAAATCATACGGAATGGACAAAGAACCGCTTGCATTGGATTTCGCAGATCCAGGAATCATGGAGGGTTTCAAAAATGCGGGAATTAAAGTGAGTCTAGCGGGACAGGAACTGATGTTTCATGCCAGAAAGATAAAAAACAGGGATGAAGTAGAATGCTTACGCATAGCGGCTGCAATTGGAGACGCAGAGTTTCAAGCGGTTAAGGACATGCTGAAACCCGGGGTACGTGAGAATGAAATAGTAGGTATGATGCACAAGGTGGCTTATGACCTTGGGGGAGAGGTGTATTCTGGTATCTTTTGCACTTCAGGTGAGTTTAGCTGGCCCAACGCTCGTGAAACATGTGCAAACCGTATCATCCGTCCTGGTGATATGTTCTATGCAGATACTTACAACACGGCTTATATGGGTTACAAGACATGTTATTATCGGACATTCTGTCTTGGAAAGCCAACCCAGCTAATGATAGACGATTATGCCAGGACAAGGGATTGGTTATATGCTGCCATCGATGTGATTAAACCTGGTATAACTACGAAGGAAGTATGTGAGAAATGGCCTTCCTCCCCGGACGTCTGGAGCGATATTTTGATAAAACATGAGGACCAGACGGCAGGAAGCAACTGGATGCATGGCATAGGGCTAACACTCTATGAACTTCCTTTAGCATGGCGTGGAGCGTCACTGGATAACCCCCTTCCTTTAGAGAAGGACATGACCTTTGCCATTGAGACTCAGTTAGGGACCATCGGAGTCGGTGCCTCAAGAATCGAGGAAATGATTCATATTACGGATACTGGGACCGAGATATTAACCAAGTGGCCTATCGGGGAGATTACGATCGTTGACCTATAGGACACCCATTGCAAAAAAGTATGGATCGTGTTCAGACAAGGCATTGCGACACTTAATCAATTTTCTTCAATATGTACCGACCCGATCCCTTCATCTGGCGAGGGGTTTCTCTCGATGACCACGTTCTGCTTGAAAAAGGGATGTCCTTTGCTATTGAAACTCAACATGGTACTCCTGGAAGCTACGGTGTCCGAATGGAAGAGATGGTCTGCGTGACAGAGAACGGCTTCGAGATCCTGAGCAAGTGGCCTGTGCAGGAGATCATGGAAGTTCCATTGTTTTAGCTTAAGAATAAGTGACAATGAATTAATCCCTCCTCATGGCTCTTTCAGCACGAATGGGGACATGAGGAGGGAAAATCTTTTTGGGTGGGATCTAGTCAACACGTTTTGCTTTACAAAGACATTTCGTTAAACTTGGAATAAGCCGAACTATTCCTAAAGGAGGACAAAATGAAACAAGCGCGGATCGTCACAGTGGTATTGGTCACAATCTTTTTTGTTGTATGTTTGGTCGGATTGCAGTGCGTTTCAGCACAGTCGGCTGTTAAGCCAGTCAAACTGAAAGCTGCCTCCGTCTTTCCTCCCCCCACCGTATCGATGATGAGTGAACTGCTGCAAACCTGGGAGGATGAAGTCACCAAACAAACGAAGGGGGCCATCACTTTTGAAAATTTTTGGGGAGCTGCCCTGGGTGCCCCGGCAGAGCATATTGACCTGGTAAAGAACGGCATCGTTCAGGTAGCCCAGACACACGAATGGTATACCCCGGGTCGGTTTCCCATCGGGAACTTTGAGTACATATTCCCGTTCGGACCAACTGATTATACCATTGTAGCCAAAGCGATGAGACAAATTCGGGCGGAAATCCCGCAATTTGTTGCGGATGAAACGCGGGAGAATGTTGTAATGATTTCCAATCCCCCGGGAGGCGTTTACAATTTTATGAGCAAGAAACCCTTAAAAACGGTCGATGATTTTAAAGGGGAAAAAATTTCGCTCGTTGGGCGTTATTTCGGGCGATGGATGCCCCCCGGGGCAACCGCCGTAGTGCGCCCGGGAGGTGAACGATATGACTTATTAAGAGGGGGGGTCGTTGATACTGACCTGCTTCCGTTCGATCTCTTTTACTCCTTTAAAATTAATGAAGTGACCAAATATTACATCGATGCGAATCTAACCGTGGCCTGCTGGGGGCCCCTTCTTATGAATTTGAATACCTTTAAAGGGTTTTCTCCGGAGGTGCAAAAAATAATGATCGAGGCCGGCAAGATGGTGGAGCTGAAGGCGGCGCAGGAGATTATCCCCAGGTGGTGGGCCAGGGTTGAAAAAGAATGGAAGACGAAAGGAGTGGGTTTTATCACGATTTCTGAATCAGAAAGGCAGAAATGGGCGAGCCATCTGGAAGATATTCCCGCGGAATTCGCCAAAGAAGTCGAAGCGAAAGGATATCCCGGGAACAAACTTGTGGCGCGCTGGCAGGAAATTACAGCGCAACTGGGATACAAATGGCCTCGCCAATGGGGGGCAAAAAAATAGAGCCCTGTTACGGTTTCCATGGAAAATAGGCAATGGGTATCGATAAGCCGGTACCCATTGCTTAATTGAGTGGCGAAGGGGGTCAGAATGAGTTTGGAAAGCAATGAGTTGTTCATTAGAAAAATAGAGAAAATTCTTACGGCCGTCTCCTGGATTGTCGCGATGATGATGACGGTATTGATCGTGATCGATGTTGGGGGACGATTCCTCTTTAACATGCCGCTTCCGGCAACCTGGGAGATAAGCGAGGTGGCCATGCCCTGGATCGTTTTTTTTCCTTTTGCCTTTACGTTGATGCTGGATGCGCATGTCAAAGTGTCCCTGATCAAGGACCGGGTTCCTCCGTCTGTAAAATGGATCTTTAACATACTCACCAACACCATTTCCTTTGCTTTTCTGTCTATGATTACCTATTATGCCTGGGTCCGCTTTTGGGAGTCCCTCATGATGAATGAAGAGATTCTGGCCGCGATCAAAATTCCTTGGTGGTTGGGAAAATTCGCCATGCCCATCGGAATAGGTTTTTTTGCGCTTCGTTACCTGCTGCAGCTCTTTTATGATTTGTCCCGGAAACCTTACCCGGTGGATAAGGAAGCGGATCAAAGCGAGAAATTCTATACGACCTAACTTAAAAAAGGGGGCCTTTCAACAATGGATCCATATGTGGTGGCGCTCTTAGGGGGGATTTTACTCTTTGTACTTCTGGCCGTCGGGGTTCACATCGGTATTGCCTTGGCGATTTCAGGATTCGTGGGGATCACTTATCTGGCGGGATTCCATCAGGCGGTGACCATGAATGTATCCGCATTCTACCACAAAATCTCCAACCCCGGACTCATTACTTTGCCTCTGTTTATTCTCATGGGGTATCTGGCGAGCGGGGGCGGGATCAGCAAGAATTTGTTTGACAGCTTAAGTCTCTGGCTGGGAAGGTTCCGCGGCGGCATCGGAATTGCCTCGGTCATCGGGTGTACTTTTTTTGGAACGGTCTGCGGCTCATCCGTGGTCACCACTGCGGTTTTCTCCAAGATCTGCGCCCCGGAGATGAGGCGACAGGGTTATGGCAAAAGCGTCTCCTATGCGATTTGCGCTTCTGCGGGTTCCATCGGCATGCTGATCCCCCCCAGCCTCATCGCCATCGTTTACGGCATGCTGAGCGGGGTATCCATCGGCAAGGTTCTAATGGCCGGGGTTATGCCCGGCATCCTGTGGGCCGTCCTTTTCAGCATAGCCATCATGCTCATCGGCAAATTCAAACCCGCCGAGATTCCGCTTTCTCCGATACACGCGACCTGGAAGCAACGGTTCAGCAGCTTAAAATTATGGTGGCCCATCGCCATCGTCGCGTTTTGCATTTTTTACGGGATGTACGGGGGCATTTTTTCACCCAACGAAGCGGCGGCTGTTGCGTCCTTTGTTCTGTTTGTCGCCTATATCATGGCCAACATTATCCGCCATAAGGGGGCGAAACGGCAGCAAAAATTAAAGGAGATGAAGGGCCTCTTCACCGATACAGCCACCACATCGGCATTGATCTTTTTAGTCATGGGGGCGGCTACCGTCTTTTCCAATTTCCTTATATTGACGGGGGTGGCCACGAAGATCCTTGATTTCGTCTCCGCCTGGGGATTGGGCAAATATGGAATTCTGTGCTTGTTTTCTTTTATTTACCTGATCCTGGGATGTTTTCTGGACAGCATCTCCATGCTCTGTATTACGATCCCCGTATTCAATCCCATCGTAGCCGGCGCCGGGATAGATCCCATCTGGTACGCCACCATTGTAATCGTATCCGTGGAGATCGGGCTGATCACCCCACCCGTAGGACTCAATTTGTATGCCGCCAAGGGGGTAGCTGAAGCGGATGTTTCCCTGGAAGATATTATCGCCGGCATTCTACCGTTCCTGGCTGCGGAGATCGTTTCCCTGATGATTATATTCGGTTTTCCACAGCTCAGCACTTGGCTTCCCGCTTACGTAGGGTAGGGAATGACTCATGGATGGGAGGAAATCAGGAAGGAGGACAAATGGGAAAGTATAGGGTCAAACCGATTGTCTTAGGAACGATAGAAGGGGATAAATCGGGCTTTACCTATATGAATTTCCCTGGAGTTCTCATCAAACTGGATGTCACCTACTTTATCATTGAGGGGACCCCGAACAAGAGTGGCCGAGTCCTCGTGGATACGGGCTCGTGGGCGGCTTTGATGGCTAAGTATTGGCCCGGAAAGGGTGAAGACCTTCAAACCTTTGAAGAGTCCCTACGAAAAGAAGGGATGACTGTAAATGATGTTGATATGATTATTCAGACCCATCTTCACCACGATCATTGTGGCAACACTTCAAAATGCAAAAACGCCAAGGTCTACATACAGGAAGAAGAATGGGCTTTTGCCCAAGCCCCTCATCCCTTACAGGCCCAATACTACCCCAGGGAACTTTTTGAAGGATGGAAAGTTCGTTTGATCCGAGGGGACTACGACCTGTTTCCCGGGCTGAGGATCCTACACACTCCGGGCCATACCCCGGGTACGCAGTCTTTGGCTATTGATACTGAGAACGGTGTAAGCGTTATTGCCGGGATGTGCTCAATCCACCAGACATTTCAGACTCCGAAGCAGGTTCTTCCAAAAGGACATCCCTTCGCTTCCTGGGAGGTTTTCGTGCCATCCATTGGCACTGATTTGAATCAAAGTTATTATAGCACGCTCCGGTTAAAGAGGATGGCGGATGTTTTGCTTCCTTGCCATGGCCCCGGCTTTACAGAATCGACAAAGGAATTCGTAAACAGATAGAAGTTATCTCTCTCATACGTATCGAGAACCAGACAGAAGATTGCTGACACAGGTAGACGGTTACACCACTGACCAAATCCTTTGCAAAACAAAAATATCGGTACCATCATCATTGCTTTTTTCACATTGGCCATAAATTATGGCACCCGCGGCTCTTTTGGCCTCTTTCTGAAGCCCCTGGAAGTAGAATTTGAAACCTCCCGGGCGGTCATCTCCTCGATTCTCTCGATTACCATGCTCACTTACAGTGCCCTGGCCTTTTTTACAGGTTACCTCATTGACCGGTTTGGCCCCAAGGTTGTGTTGTTAACAGGGGGGATTTTGGCGGCCACCTCGTTCATGGTCTCCAGCGCTGCGACAAGTCTACTACAGATTACTCTCTCCTTTGGTATCATTTTTGGGGCCGCCACATGTTTTTTGAGCCAGATCACCGCCGTCAGCCTTTTGGTCAAGCTTCCCTCCGGAGGAAATACCCTCGCCCTTGGCTTGGTCGGAAGTGGTCCTGCCATTGGCAGCCTGTTCCTCTCACCTTTAATCGCTACGCTCATCGTATCCATCGATTGGCGTTCAGCCATGAGAGTCATCGGTTGGTCGTTCCTGATCTTTCTCTTACTTCCCTTCTTTCTTTCTCAAAAGCACAAGAGGGCTGAGGGCACGCTCGTTCAGAAAGAAGGGAGGATGAGTTTGAAAAGGGCAATCTTTCGAGATCGCAATCTTGCGCTCTTGTTCTTGTCCTTCCTTTTGATGTGTGTTGCTATTTATGGAGTTTTGTCTCAGGAAGCTGCCTATGCGACCGATCAAGGGATGTCCCTGACGGAGGCGGCTTGGGCGTTGGGGCTTATCTCCGGGATCGGCATTATAGCAAGCCCTGGATTGGGGTGGGTCTCAGATCAAGTCCGGAGCAAGAAAAAATTGGGGGCCCTCATATTAGTCATGGCCGTCGTTGGCATCTTCTTTATCTTTATTGCCCGATCGGGTTTGGTCCTTGCCCTGGGCTCGATCATCGTGGGAACGGCTTATTCCTCTTATGTCCCAATCCTGCCCTCCATCACCCGGACCCTCTGCGGAAGAGATTTCTTTGGCCGGGTATGGGGACTCATCTCAATGGGAGGGAGTATAGGGGCAGCCCTGGGGAGTTGGTTAGGGGGCTACCTTCATGACCGGTACGGAAACTACAATCTCTTCTGGCTGGTCTTAGCCCTCTGTTTTCTGGCCGCCTCGGTTGCGCTCCTTTCGGTTGATACGGAGCGCATGGAGGAACGGACACAGGGATTGATTCGAGAAAGTTGAGGTCTTTGCCTTTGAATCGCCATGTCCTGACAGCCTTTATTTCGTCTATGAGCATTGGGGTCGTCTTCATGAACTTGCCGCCCATACTGCCAAGTTTGAAGACGATCTACGGAGTAACCAATGCCGGGATTGCTTTTCTGGTTACGTCGCTGATCATGGCCCACGGTGTGGTTCAGATCCCCTCAGGGCCGTTCACCGATCGGGTAGGGGTGAAGAAGACATTGATAATCTCTTTAGCCATTGTCTTTGTCTCGAGCCTGCTTTGCGTTTTTAATGCCACGTATGAGTTTGTCCTTGTCATGAGGATCATCAGCGGGATAGGGACCGGGTTTGCCTTCACCTCCGGAATAAAATATGCAACCTTATTTACTCGTGAAAGGTATAGGGGAATGATACAGGGGTTTTATGGGGCCTCTTTCAGTATCGGGGCCATTTTCCCCTTTTTTCTTATGCCCGCGTTGATAGAGATCGACTGGAAATTGGTCTATTTGTCTACCTCTCTCTTCTTCATCGTTCCCATGGCTCTTCTGGCCGCCTGGGGGGAGGAGATTAAACCTTCAGCGGTCATTCCTCTCGCTCACTTCAGGTCGGTATTCTCCTCTAAACCCGTTTGGATTCTTGGCATCCTTCACGCCATTTTTTTGGGCGGTGTGATCACCCTGGGAACCTGGTTTTCGACATTCGCCATCCACGCCAGCCAAATGGATTCTCTTCGCATCGTGGGAGCGTGGGGGGCGGGGGTCATGTTTCTCAGTGGATTGGCCCGGCTCATGGGTGGATTCTTCTTGCGGAAACTTTCAGCCATCCAGATTATCCGGTACTCCTTCCTCATATTGCTTCTTTCATACCTTTTCTTGATCTTCTGTAATCATTTTGGGTATCGCCTTCTGTTCTTTGGGCTGGCAATTTATATGAGTTCTGCAACCTTCGGTCCGATTTTTTCCTCTCCTTCATCGTTTCGGGGGCGGAGCTTGCAGCGACGGGTTTTGGGATCGTCAACTTTATCGCCAATATGGGAAGCCTCTTCTTTCCAATCCTCTTCGGGTATTTTATCGATCTGAAAGGATCTTTTGAAGCTTCCTTTTTCTTTATGAGCGGATTGGCCATTGTGGGAATGGTTTTAACCTTTTTTTTAAGAGCCCAGATGAAATAGTTCGAAAGGAGGATGCGTCAATGAGTGATGTCGAAAAGGTACGAAAAGTGATTGCAGTTTTTGATCGTCAAAAACTGCTGGATCGAGTCTACGAGACAGCCTTTCGTTATGAGCGAGATTATCATGGCTGCGCTCAGGCAACGGTAGGAGCCTTACAGGAAGTATTGGGAATCGAGAATCCCGATATTTTCAGAGCCGCAAGCGGATTGGGAGGGGGAATCGGTCTCTCCTGCCTTTCGGCATGCGGGGGGCTTTCCGGAGGGATCATGTTAATCAGCCAACTCTATGGGAGAACGCGTGATGCCATTGAAGACAAAGAAGGGAGGCGAATGATCGCCTATAAATTGGCCGCTCGTTTGCTGGAAAAATATCTGGAAAAATACGGAACCCCGTCATGCCAGGGGATTCAGAAGCAAGTTTTCGGACGATCTTTCGATCTTAGAAAGCCTGAGGACTTTAAGGCCCTGGTCGATGCAGGTGGACACAGTCATGTCTGTCCCGATGTGGTGGGGACGGCGGCAAGGATGACCATGGAGGTTATCATGGATTACGAGGAGGGGAAAATCTGACACTTCGTTACAGTTTTGAATTTTAGAATTTTCTTCTACCATGCGTGTTCCAAATAGCTGGTGCATGGAAATTCAAACTTCGAAGCACGGGCGAAGCATCCCGCAGGGATCAATGTGAAACAAGCATGAATTCCAAAATACGAATGACCCAAACGAGAAGTTTAGGATTTTGAAAATTGGAATTTTAAATTTGTTCGAGTTTTGAAATTCGGATTTGATATTGCCGAAAATTTCAAATACGTTCGAATAGTATTGCCTTGAAAGGAGATAAGAGATGCGTGCTGTCTTTGTATTCACACCTAACGAATCGAAGCGATTTATTGCGAAGGCTGTCGCTCGGTTGCCGGAGGTGAAGAGGGCGAAGATCAAAGGGGAGATTGTGATCGGGCATGGGTCCACGAATGTTTACGTGGCTGAAGAAATTCTGGGAGAGTGTCCTGGAAAAGATAAGTTCTTGTCGGGGCAGATTATCCACGGGATTCTTTGCGTCACCCAAGCGGAAGAAAAGCCTCCCATGATCGTGATCAGGAAAGGAAAACGAATTCCTCCCAAATTAACTATGGAAGAGACGCTAACGAGCTTTGATGCAGGATCAGTATTCATAAAAGGAGCCAATGCGGTGGATCCAGAAGGAAATGCGGGAGTCTTCGTTGCCCATCCTTCGGGTGGAACCATCGGTTATGCGTATGGCATTCTCTGCGCAAGAGGGTGTCATCTTATCGTTCCGGTGGGGCTTGAGAAACTGATTCCCTCTGTTCCGAAAGCGGCAAAGCTCTGCGGCCAGAGCACCTTTCATTATTCACAAGGGATTCGAATCGGAATGGTTCCTATGGTCAATGCCGAAGTCATCACCGAAGTCGAGGCATTCCAAGTGTTATTTGACTTGGAGGCAATTCACATTGGAGGTGGCGGGGTGAGAGGGTCCGAGGGATCGGTGGTCTTGGTGACGGAAGGAGAGAAAAAGAAAGTAGATAAGGCCATCCGATTGATTGAATCGATAAAAGGAGAGCCTCCCCTTCGGCCGAAGAAATCTTTCTGTGTCAGTTGCCTTCCAACCACACCCAGTGTCCTCCTATCCGCGAAAGACCAATTTAAGGGCAAGAGAATCAAACATTGCATGTTTTGGGGCAAGAAGGAAGAGGAACTTCCTTTCTTCCTGCGCCGGGGAATGCCTGAGGGTTGCAAGAGGAATGAGAAGGGTACCGACCTTTGAACAGGAAGATTTCAACCTCTTCACTCAATTCCTACTATGCGTTTTGCCCAGCGTTTTTTCTGTTCCAGATTTCCCAGTCTTCCATACATGACCTTCTGGGTCTGAGGAGATCCTGCGCCATGCATAGACTCGACCAGGGCTGTCCCTCCACTCATATTTTCAATGAGCCTGAGAATTTTTATGCGGGCTTCAACAGGGATTCCTTTGGCCCCTGCCAAATATTTCTTCACATAACGACCTACCTCGCTGCTTTCCAGATCAGCCTGGAAAGGCATGGTGGCAACAATCCCTCCTGCGATATCATGGGCAAGGCGAGCGATCTCATAGATATGACGGGTGACATTATGCTTTGTGGTATTGGCTAAAAGTGGATCCGGATAATAAGCTCCGGAAGGAGTCTTGTATCCCATGGCAGAGCAAGCCACAGATCCAGAATAGATCGTCTCTGCCAGATGAATCATCTCGGCCAGTTTTTCTTTAATGTGTGAAGCACCGGCTGTTCCTTGATACTCTGCAGCCAATGCTGTAGCTCCTACCAGAATATCAGAGACCCCTCCTTTACATCCCCCGTAGTTCTGGCGATGTAAAGTGGCAAATCGTTCTACGAGTATTCCAGCCATGTCATATTCGCCGCAGAGAAAGACCCTTTCCCAGGGTACAAAGACATTATCAAAGATGATTAGAGCTTCTCCTCCTACAGATCCGAAGGGATTTCCGGCATCGATTCCTTCTTCGAATTTTCGTTCTTCATTGGTCTGACGGCCAAATATAAGAATCACTCCCGGTGAATTAAGGGGAAGCGCACAGGTCAAGGCATAGTCTCGATCTTCCTCTCTCATCGCCTGAGTAGGCATGATCAGAATCTCATGGGAATTGACACCTCCTGTCATATGGGCCTTGGCTCCACGAATGACAATTCCATCGGATCGCCTTTCGACAACGTGTGTAAAGAGGTCAGGATCTGCCTGTTTGCTGGGTGGAAGAGATCTGTCTCCCTTTGGGTCGGTCATCCCGCCCACTAACATCACATTGCTGTCCTGGACGTGGATTAAATACTTTTTAAATCGCTCGAAGTAGTCTGTCTTATATTTTTGATCGACATCATAAGTCGTCATGTAGGTGGCATTCAAAGCATCGAATCCAACGCATCGTTGAAAGCATGAGCCGGTCTCGTGGCCGATCAGACGGAGCATCTGAACTTTTTTGATCAGATCGTCCACGCTCTGATGGATGTGGGTGAATCGATTTATCTTCCTGCCGGTGAGATGGGAGGTGGTTGTCATCAAATCCTCATATTCGGGGCGAAGGGCAAGTTCATAGGTGAGGGCGGCCGAGT
The DNA here is from genome assembly GCA_963820625.1 of uncultured delta proteobacterium. GTDB lineage: Bacteria > Desulfobacterota > BSN033 > BSN033 > UBA1163 > CAWGAV01. The sequence goes on along the minus strand of CAWGAV010000005.1, from coordinate 104,256 downwards.
TGATATGAGGACGAAGGCCAGGATGCTCTGTAATATCCTCAACCCGTTTCCCATTGTAGTAGACAACGTGATGAAGATCTTTGAGGCTCTGGATGTAATCTTCTTTGGTCACAATTCGTTTCATCTCTTTCTCCTTTTTGTTCATTCTGTCATTACCGTGATAACGGGAATCGAGCAACTGGATTCCTGCTGGAGTTTAGCCCGTTGTAAAACGGGGCAGGAATGACGAAAATGGGCGTACCCGCAAGGCGAGCTTTCAGCTTTGAGCATTTCTAAATGCTCTCCGCAAAAATTTTCCTGTGGCCGTCTTGGGAATTTCTTTAACGAACTCAACCTGTCTGGGATATTTGTAAGCAGCCATTCGTTCCTTGCAATGGGCCATGATCTCTTCCTCAGTCACCTTGCTTTCATATCCTTCCTTCAAAGCCACGAAGGCCTTGACGGTCTCTCCCCGATATGGATCTGGAACTCCAACTACTGCGACTTCTCGAACAGAGGGAAGAAGATAGATCACATCTTCTACCTCTCTTGGCCAGACTTTAAATCCGGACGCAATGATCATATCCTTCTTTCTGTCTAAGAGATAGAACCATCCCTTACTATCCATTGTACCCACATCCCCGGTAAAAAGCCACCCCTGCCGGATGGCATGGGCGGTTTCTTCAGGTTTGTTCCAGTATCCTGGAATGATGCCTGGTCCTTTGACAGCCAGCTCGCCCACCTCCCCGGGGGGAAGCTCTTTTTCAGGATCACTGAGGTCCATAATCTTAGCCTCATGGCTTGGAATGGGAACTCCAATGGCAATGGCTCCAGTCGAGGGGTCTACAGGCGCCCTCGATCCCAGTGGGACCAGAGTAGCAGGTGAAGTACTTTCGGTAAGACCGTAGACATTGTGAATGTAAGTCCCCGTCATTTTTTCAAATCGTTCTACGACAGCAGGGATCACGGGAGCTCCTCCACTATAAACTTTTCGGAAGCTGGAAAGATCATATTTTCCAATTTCCGGGTCATTCATCAAGGCAATGAAGACTGTGATGGCTCCGATGGTGCAGGTGGCCTTCCATCTCTCGATCATCTGAAATGTTGTCTTGGGATCAAAACGGTAAAATAGAACGAGAGGAGTTCCGGAAGCAATCGATGTTCCAATATGGCCGACCATCCCTGTCACGTGGAAGAAAGGAGCCACGCCCAGCATAATATCCGAGGGAGTCAACTTCCAGCAATGGCGATAGACCTCAGAGTTGAAGACAACATTCCCGTGTGTATTCATGGCTCCTTTCGGAGGACCTGTGGTCCCGGATGTATAGGTCAGGTAGGCCACATCCTCTCGAGAAAGCTTGACCTCTGGGGGTCGCTTCCCTCGATACCTCTCAAGAAGCTTCATGAAGTCTGAGGTTTCCAATTCCTTTACTTTCTCCACTCCTTTAAGGATGGTTGGGACTGGGCTATTAGGATCGAGAAAATCCAACCCTGAGGTGGTGATCACATGCTCAACTCCTGTTTCTTTGACCACTTTTCGAATCATGTCCCCGTAAAGGGATTCCATGGAGACAAGTACCCGAACCGATGCATCCCGAAAATAGTAGGTGAGTTCTTTTTCCTTGTACATGGGGTTTAAAGGGACAACTACTCCGCCTATCTTCCAAATACCATATTGGCCGATGATAAATTGTGGGATATTTTGGAGGTAAAGGGAGACGCGGTCACCTTTTTGAACGCCGAGTTCTTTCAGAGCGCAGGCAAAGGCATCGCTCATTTCATCCAATTCCCTGTAAGAGATCACCTTATCGAAATAGTAAATAGCTGGTCCCTGGCCACGCAATTGGACTGTTTTTCGAAGATGACCAAGAGCATTTTCAGCCTCCGGGGTTAAATCTGGTGAATAGTCTTTGGGGTATAAAGAGAGCCATCGTCTGGATTGATTTGGCGAATTCATAATAAATCTCCTTTCTCATTGAGGGATGCCAACCAATCGACTCTCCAGCCTGAAGGCTGGAGCTTGTCCTTGGCCTGAGCCTTGAGTATTATCGAATGGCTCATGGTTGACCCTGAACGCGCCTTTGTTCCTGCTCTAAAGAGCAGGGACTGGGCGCAGCTGAAGGGTCAACCAATCGATCAATTTTTCAAAATCATTTTCTCCTGTGACTGAACAATGGGGAATTTTCGTTGGATTCAAATATTTACTTGCGCAGGCCCTGTGACATCCACTTATGAGAACCATTACCTCTATATCTGGTTCGTCATGGCGGAGAAAAAGGAATCGATCCTTTAATTGAGATTGAACCCGCTGAATCATCTCCACTCTTTCATAAGCTGGGTTACACCCTCCGCAATATTTAATTCCGACCTTCTTTTTAATTTCCATTTATGGCAGCGCCCTCATTTCATGGGGGCGAACTGAAAAATCCATTTCGTTCCGGTTAATACCGGAACGCTACGTTATGTGGTTAAAGGATTTACCAGATCGTCCAGCCTCCATCAACATAGATGGTCTGGCCGGTGATGAAATCAGAAGCCTTCGAGGCCAGGAAGATCACCGTTCCCTCCAACTCGGGGAGATAACCCCATCTACCCATAGGAGTTCGCTCAACGATAAAATTGAATCTCGCCGGATCATTCCGAATCTGCTTCACCATTTCTGTTTCGAAGTAGGTCGGACCGATGGCATTGACTCGGACGCCCTGCTTAGCCCATTCAAGAGCCATCACTTTAGTCATCTGGTCAACACCGCCTTTCGAAGAGGCATAGGCTAATTGGTGAGGGAGGGGAGTCTTCCCAAAAATTGAACTCATGTTGATCACCTTGCCGTATCCCCGTTCGATCATCTGAGGAACGACAGCCTGGGCTACAAGGAAATATCCTTTCAGGTTGGTGTTGATGATCAGGTCCCACATCTCTTCAGGATATTCAAGGACTGGAACCCGATAGTTGGTACCGGCATTATTAACGAGTATATCGATGCGACCGAAGTGGCTCAGTACCTTCTCAATACCTTTTGTAACTTTCTCCTTGGAGAGGACATCCAGCTCGAATCCTGCTGAATTTCGACCCGTTGCTTGGATTTCGGCTGACACCCGTTTGAGGTCAGCAGGATTTCTGCCGCAAACTGCGACGTCCGCACCTGCCTTAGCCAGGGCTTTGGCTGCAGTTTCACCTAACCCCTTCGTGCTTCCAGTAACCAGTGCAACCTTACCCGTTAAATCGAAAAGGTCCATTTTTAACCCCCCTTATGTCATTGCAGATTTCAGATTGAAATACTAACAGGCTGCTGAAAAGCCCTTTTTAAACTTAGAATGTCATTCCTGCAGAAGCAGGAATCCAGTCTTTCCAAACCCTTCTGGACTCCCGCTTTCACGGGAGTGACAGTAAAAAGTTATTTTCCCGTATCATGCTAAGATCTTCGATTTTAAATAATCTCCAATCTGAAATATGAAATCTTAAATCTCCAATCTGAAATTCATTTATGTCCATTTCCCCTGAATAGAAGCATTGCAAAATTTGCATTTCCCATTCACCACACTCATTTCTAAGACATCAAAATGTGTTCGATGGATGACCTTCCGATTGCAAAAAGGACAAAATGTTGAGTTATGAATATGTCCCGGAACATTCCCAATATAAACATATCTCAAACCATTCTTCTTTGCAATCTCATAGGCAGAGTCTAAAGTGGAGACCGGAGTAGGGGAGAGATGGGACAGTTTATAATTCGGGGAAAACCTGGTGAAGTGAAGCGGGGTATCCTGACCTAAATTCTCTTTGATCCATCGACACATCTCATCAATCATTTTGGGATCATCATTTAAAGTGGGTATCACCAGATTAACGATCTCCAGCCATACTTTCTCTTTCTTGATTGTGAGGAGGGATTCCAGGACAGGCCTCAGGGTTGCTGAACAGACCTCTTCATAAAATTCTTCACTAAATCCTTTGAGATCGATCTTTACTGCATCCAGAACCGTTAAAAGTTTCAGAAGAGGTTCTCGATTGATATACCCGTTTGAAACGATTGAAGTCTTCATCCCTGCCTCTTTGGCGAGGGAGGAGATATCGTAGAGATATTCGTAGTAGACAGTAGGCTCTGTATAAGTGAAGGAGATGGAGAAAAGGTTTTGATTTTTTGCCTGCTGGACAATCTCTGAAGACGAGTAAGAATAGTGGTTCAACTCTTCAAATGTTTTCTGGGATAAATGCCAGTTCTGACAATGTTTGCATCTCAGATTGCAACTCGCACAGGTAACACACAATCGAAAATGGCCAGGGATGAAATGATAAAGAGGCGCCTTTTCAATTGGCCCAATATCGACTACGGAGGGCTTCCCGTAGACGATGGAATAGAGGTTCCCTTTCTGATTTTCTCTGTTTCTGCAGAAACCCCTTTTCCCTTCGTCGATGAAACATTCCCTCGGACAGAGAAGACATTGGACATCCTGTCCATCTAACTTTTTATAGAACATGGCTTCGTACATATTAGCTTCAGAGTAATACAGGGCTATTTTTACCGCAAGCCAACGCTTTTCGCCAACTCTTTTATTAGAAATCGCACCTGAAAACCCCGTCCTGTGCCTGCCTGCCGGTAGGCAGGGACGGGGATGAAAGGTGTGTCTGCTAAAGGCAGAGAAAACCTGATCAGATGCTGAAATGATACTGAATCAAGTTCAGCACAAGGTTCAGCATGACAACAGGGGATTGGCCTTCTTCTTTTGTCATCCCGAACCAGGTCCTGAATTAAGTTCAGGATCTAAGGATTTCGGGATCTCGGTTTTGGGTTTAGAGAATTTAGGTTTTAAAGCCCCGCCCTGTGGGCGGGGTAATTTACTTTTCATAAAAGCGAAACCAAGTCAACTAAATTTATTATTTTCAAGAAATTTTCATTGTTTTTTTTAAACAGTTCTGCTATTTTTTACCACAAGCGGTAATTTGATAGATTAATCGTTATGTTTCAAGAGGCATACGGTGAGCACCCGCACCATCTCAGAAAAACTCTTCGAGAAACTCTGCTCGGCACGAGGCATTGAATGCGCTCGGATACCAGAGAGTACCGAGAAGACTGCTGACTACCGGGTGTCTTTGGGCTCGCTCAGTTTGATCACAGAAGTCAAACAACTAGATCCGAACGACGAGGACAAGAAACTGGCCAAAGTCTGGGGTACCGCGCAATCTCCGGGTGCAGTAGCGCCATCTGATCGCGTACAAGGGCTACTTGAAGAAGCTTACCCACAAGTCAAGCGTTCATCTGAAGGCATGTGGCCTACGATGATCGTTGTGTACAACAATTCCGGGCACTGGAATTGGATAGATACATTTACCGTCGCAAAAGCGATGTTCGGGTCATTCGGCATCGTACTCGGACTGCAGCCCGATCAGACGATCGCCGTAGTTGGGCAAGGGTACCTTGGTCAAAGGAAGGTCACAAAAGATACGTTTCGCTCCCTGAGCGTCGTTGGCGTATTGAAGCGGGTGCGGGCTGATGCGATGGGGCTCGATTGCTATCACAATCCGTTTGCTCATGTCCCAGTTGAACCTACTTTGCTTGCGGACCTGGCAGACGCACAGTACATACACCCCAATCCGCACGACAGGGGCTTCGTGCCGTGGGAACCTGTTGGCAGTCGTTCCAGCTTGATTTCAGCACGGGTGCAAGAGCAGGTCCTGCACCAAACACTTATTGAGGTTCAATCCCGTCTGAGACGGAACTGCAGAGAGAAGAGATTCCCTCTGCGACCTAGAAACTATACTGTGCCCTCGTAGCGTCCTATTCAACACGTCAGGGTATGCAGAAAATGCTCCCCAGTTAGTTTCAGGTTCGGGTGAGGGGCAGAACCTGACAACATGGCACGCTGATAAAAGTATGAGGAGCGGGATGGACCGCCAATCAAATCATGGGCTACCGGGCAATATTGGCATACCATCGATTTGGCATTCTGAGATGCATGGGTTTTCTTGACCCTGATGGATGCAGGTGCATGCTCCTGCCCTGAGAGGTTCCAGTTAGGCGGCAGGCTGATCCATCCCCTCCGGAGTTTAGAGACCGAGGAACTTTTTTTGGTTAAAAGCCTCCTTGTTTTTGAGCATGAAATAGACGGCCCGTCCCAGCTTGTGGGCAAGGATAGAGAGGGCCTTGGCTTTGCCGTGCTTATGGGCAAGCCTTTGGAGGTACTTTTTTCCAGGCTCGTTGCCCTTGAGGAAAAGGACCGCTGCCTCGGAGAAGGCCCACTTGAGATGAGCGTTACCGATCTTTTTACCGCTTGATCCGTACTTTTTGCCGTTTGATTCTTTGATGCTCTTTATCAGACGGCAGTAGGAGACGAAATCCTGGACCTGGGGGAAGCGCTCGATGGATTCGATTTCGTAGAGGAGGACCAGGGCGAGGATTCTGCCTACCCCAGGAATGGTTTGAAGCAGGGCATAGGATCGCAGATCGTGTTCTTTAGCACAGGCAATGATATCACGTTCGAGCTGGGTCAAGATATGGTCATAGGCTTCAATCATCTCCAAGTCCACAGCCATGCTCTTTTGGACGGAAGGGTCATCGAAGCGTTGGGCGATGCCTTCACGGTTTTTGGGTTTGGCAATGCATCCCAGGGGATCGGGAAGGTTATACTGGCTTCGGGTATTCTGGATATGAGCAAAGAGCTCAGCCCGTTTTCTCATTAAGTGATTTCTCCGTCTGAGGAGATCTCGGGTTGCGCGCATCCTGGCCGGATAGACATAGGCTTGAGGGAGCATTCCTCCCCGGAGCAAAGTGGCGATCTTATGGGAGTCGATCTTGTCGTTTTTGGCCTTTCCTCCGTGAATAGCTTTCATGTAGAGGGCATGACCTAGGACGAACGGGATATGGTGTTCAACGCACAGATCAGCGATCCAGTACCAGGTGAACATGCACTCCACGGCAACCACGATGTCCTCCCGGAACGGAGTGATGATGTTCAGAAAGGTCTCCGGGTCCGTATTGATGTTTTGGTGAATCCGGATGTTGCCCCCGGCATCCAGGATGCAGACGAACATTTTTTTGGTATGAAGGTCGATTCCACAATAAAATTTGTGTTGCTGGGTGTAAAATTTCATATGGCTTCCTCCTTTTGATGGGATATGGTTTTGTTGCAAACCTACATTACCATCTTTAGGGGGAGGCCTTAAATAGTATCAGATTGAAAGACCTTACCGCAGATCCCTTTACATTCACTACGGACAGCCAATGACTTGCCCTGTTCTTCTATGACGATTTTCTGAAGCGATTTCAAATCTTGTTTGATGTCTGCCCATTCAAAACAGTGGCCCGCCTGATCAAGACGTCGATCCAGTTCTTTCCTCAATACAAGGGCAAGAAAGCTGCAGAATACATGACCTCGGATGGTCTCGTCACACTTATGGAAGATGGGACGTGTTTCCAGAACGGACTTGACCTCTCTGAAAACCTGCTCCACTTGCCAGAGTTCCTTGTATTTGAGGGCCGTCTCTTCCGGAGACAAAGAGGTATTGGTCTTTAAAACCCATTTCCCATCGAACCTCTCCTCCCCATCGATCTTCTCTTGATCGAGACGAAGATGATCTCGATCCAGCTTCAGATACTTCCGATAGCCCTTGTTACCAATCAGAGCCTTGGGGTTCTTTTTAAGCTGCTCCTGCAAGGCTTCGACAATGACCTGCCGATCCAACACCTCCTTGCGCGCCTGCTTCACATTCAAACATACGATATAGCGATGCTCATCCACCCAGACTTCCTTGACCTTGAGTGGGGCCGGATCTTTCGAAGAGGGCCCCTCCGGATGGACTTCCGTATATCGTCCCGCCCGAGACAGAACCTCTTCCCGGATCTCCTTGACCCTCCTCATCCGTGCACCCAGGATATAGGAAATCTTCCTCTGATCCAGTTCCTTCATCGTTTCATCACTGATCATCCCACGATCCGCCACCACGCAGAACCGGCCTATATGGAAACGATTCCTGATCCGATCAATCACCGGAATCAAGGTCTTGACGTCTGCCGTGTTGCCCGGCCACATCTCACAGCAGATGGGCTTGCCATCCTCATCCAAAACCGCACCCACCACCATCTGGTTTAAATCCGAACGATGATCCTTGCTGTGCCCTTTTTCACCTAAGCTCGCTCCCCCTTCTCCCTCGAAGTAGATCGAGGTGGTATCGAAGAAGACCAAGTCAAGACCCGTAAACAGATCCCGCCGTTCATGAAACATCGCCTCTTCCATCACATCTTTCGTACATCGGGGAGCAAAGGGAGTCCTCTCCCTCTGGTCTTCGATCTCCTCTCCCAGAAAGGCCATGGCCCGATAAAGGTGATGCAAGGACAAAGGCTCCACTCCATCAATCTGATAATCCTGGTGCCACTTGTCACAGGAACGGTCCGAACCCGATGCAAAGAGCCGATGAAGAACGGTCAGAAAAATAGCTCTCTCCACATCAAACTCAAATCTCCTGCCACCCAGAAGCCCTTGGATGATCTTCCCGATCCCCAGCTCTTTCCAGAGTCTCTCGAAGATCAACGAGGGACCAATCTTTTTCGCAGCCGCATGGACCTCACTCTTACCGGACAAAATCAAAAGTACCTTTTCTGAAAACCGTGAGAGAGATCGAATGATATTTTCAATATCCCCTTTGGCCTCCAGATGATCCATTCGGCCAATCGTTGCGATCACACGCTGGATAGTCTTTGGACCCTCTCGGTGATTCTCCACGATTTGAAGGTACTGATGTTGACCCGATTTCTTGATTCTTGCAAACATGGGGCCTCCATTTAAGGACACCCCAATAATATTCAATATGAAGGCATATGTCAAGCGTATTCAGTATATTCTGTGGCACCACATTTTCATCCATTTTCCATTTCTTCAAAGAACAATATCAGTGTTTACAGGAACTTACAAAACACTACTCCAACGCAACTGTAGAAGAAAAGTTAGAATAAACAGTAGTAGGTTTACTCATTAGTCAAGAGTTAATCTGACACTGTCTGTCCAATTAATTACTGGCCAGTACAATTTTAACCTTTGGAAAATTGCAAGACTCTCTAAATGCCTTTATGTTTCATGCTGTTCATCGAGAAGTTGCTTCAGTTTCCGATGGTCTTCCTCCAATATGCGGACGAATTTTAATCCAAATTGGTACCCTTCCCGATTTTCCCCCCAATGGATATCTTTCCAAACAATCTCGGCAAATACTTCAAAATTGGCCAACTCGAATCCTGCAGGGAACATCACCGCAATATTTAATTTCGTACCGATAGGCATGTCTTTGATGGAATGGACAAGAAGGCCTGATTCACTGGCATTGACAACCAGTGCTCCTCGGACATACGGAGAATTTGTGACCTGATACTCAAGGGGCAAATCTATATCAAACCTTGTAATGACGATTTGGGGTCAAATCTTTATTCTTGACTTTGGCTTTGGAATTTGGTAGAAATCCTGTTAATGGCACGGCCACTCCGAATCCAATTTGAAAATGCCTACTATCACGTAACCTGCCGAGGTAATGCACGCCAAGAAATCTTTTTAAATGATTCCGATCGGTCAGCTTTTGTTGATCTTCTGGAGCGATCCGGTGACATCTATCAGACAGAGATTCTGGCTTATGTGTTGATGTCAAATCACTTTCATCTACTGGTCAAAACACCATTGGCGAACTTGCAGGAATTTATGCGGCATTTCAACATTTCCTATACCTCGTATCATAATTGGAAGCACGATCGGACAGGGCATCTTTACCAGGGACGTTACAAGTCGTTCCTGGTGGATGCGGATAATTATCTGCGGGAGATTTCCAGGTATATTCACCTGAATCCCATGAGAGTGAGGATTAGGTCCGGAATGACGCTGGATGAGAAAAGGAAGTATCTGAGGAATTATCGTTGGAGCAGTTATGGTGGGTATATTTTGCAGCTTGGGAAGAGGGGCTTTCTTCAAGTGAAGGAGGTTTTGGCTTATTTTGGAGGGGATACGGCAAAGGGGAGAAAGAAGTATGAGGATTTTGTGATGGAAGGGTTGTCGGGGAAGATAGAGAATCCTCTGGAGAGAGGGACAGGGCATGGGATTGTGGGGGCAAATGAATTTATAGAAAAGATTAGAGGACAATATATCCGGTCTGCTGTTGAGTTGAGAGAACTTCCGGCGGTTAAGAAGATTCTGGCCCAGGTGGAACCGCAGCGGATCATACGGTTAATTGGAGATGTGTTTGGGGTGAAAAGGGGGGAGTTGTTGAAAAAGGGATACAAAGGTGTTGCACGAGGAGTTTTGATGGAGATGCTGTATCGTTATGGGGGAATGAACCAGAGGGAGATTGGAGAATTGATGGGTATTGATTATAGCGCGGTGAGTGTAATGAGGAAGAGGCTTTGGGCACTGCTGGACAAAGACCAGAAACTGGCGGCAAGAATTGAGAGGATGAAGAAACAATTGCAGCAAAGTCAAGAATAAAGATTTGACCCCAGATTCTCCAGCGAGCAGCATAAACGTCGCCGCTGATTTCGGACAGTTCGGTGAGAAAAGAATGGATACAATCCTTACAGGGAACATCTGGAAGCAGATTGCCTCTAATGTCAACAAAGCTCCTCGACGTTTCGCAGCCGTGGCGTACGTATCGAGCACGGCACGCCTCAATTTCCGAAAAGGTGATGTCCTCATATGCGACGCCTCGGATCGGGCGATCAAATTGGCAGAAACCTCCGCCAAAGTATTGCGATCTCTGATGCGGAAAGGTGTGGATTTATACTCGATGTCTGACCTTCACGCAAAGGTCGTGCTTTTCGGCAAGACGGCACTTGTCGGATCATGCAACCTATCTATTTCATCCGCAGAAGAACTAACCGAATTGGCCATTCTCACGGACAGAAAGCAACTGGTTGCGCAAGCCACAGCTTTTCTTTATGGGCTGCGCGAGATCTCTCGACGGATCGACCGGGGCTTCTTAACCCGGATATCGAAGATAAAAGTAAATGCTCGACCAAGACGCAGGCGACGCAAACCTCCACCGACAACCAAATTCGTCAACAAAGTTTGGATTGTCTCAGTCAAGCAACTGGAAGAAAACAAGTACCCTAAGGAACAGCCTTTTGTCCAAAAGGCGGAGAATAAGGCCAGACAAATCGTCTCAGATAAGTCAACCGACGTGTCGTGGATTCGATGGACGGGCAAGTCAAAGTTTCGAAGTCATGCTCGTGAGGGAGATATTATAATCCAGATATGGGAATCTCTTTCTGGAAAGCGGGTCTCAGTCTTTGAACCATGTCCTATTGTCCTCCGGCAAGACGTGCATCATTGGACAAGGTTCTACGTTGCGGAGCCGGATGACTGTAAATACCACACTTGGGCCAAATTCAGAAAAGAAGCAAAGAGGCTGGGTATCACCAGCATTTCAAAAAGCACCATTCGGGAACTGAGGCCCAGAGAAGTGCTGTTGATTGAGCAACTTTGGAATAGATAAGTCACCGAACAAGACACTCCAGCGGATGGCTGATAGCCGCCGCTGATTTCTGATGTTAGACTCTAAGGTATATGAGATTCGAAACGGATATTAAGAGAATTGAACAACTCGCGAAACAACGCGAGGAGGCCAATTGGGCATTCCGCTGTTATCTCAAGAGATCTAATCTCTCCAGTCGGAGCATTGACTCTACAGTCCATAATTTCTATCGCGAAGTATCTATGGAAATCGACTGTACCAAATGCGCCAATTGCTGTAAGAAAGTTAATCCTGTTCTGAAGCCGACGGATATCAGGCGGCTTACCAATCATCTTGGGTTGAGTGTTGATGAGTTCCATTCCCAATTTCTTGCAGATGCTCCCGAAGGGGAAGGGTCCGTCTTCAGAAACCAGCCATGTCCTTTTTTGCAGAATAATTTCTGCACGGTCTACGATGATCGGCCTGGCGACTGCCGTTCTTATCCGCATTTGCACAAGAGGGATTTTGTCTTCAGGGTGAATCAAGCCTTCTCGAATTGCTCCGTCTGCCCAATCGTCTTCAACGTGTATGAAGAGCTCAAACGAGAGCTTTGGAGACAATGTCCAAGATAGGATAATCCGAACTATCGGATTCAGCCTACTCGGAATCCGCGGCAGGTTCCATGATGCTGATGCATGATGTTAAGCTTTGAATAAAATGGGAAATGCTATCGATAGATTTTCATTCCGATTTCAGTTCTATCTCTATCGTAGTGTTCGTCTACTCCTAACCGATTACCAAGGGGTCCCGGCTACAATCCTCCTTTGCTGTGCAATCGATCTCCTCGCGAAATACTGCTCCGGGATGCCTGATGGCAAAATGAACAAACAGAAATATATAAGCTTTCTCCGCAACTATTTCCCAGCTTCATATTCACCTAATGAATTTTACGGATTCATTCGGTGTGGTCTCGTGCACGGGTTCAATATGGAGAGTCACTATGCTATACTTTGTAAAAATGAACTTTGGGCGAGAAACGTCCATCTTAAAAAGGATCCTAAAACTAATCTAATTATCGTTAATCCATTCGTTCTCTTCGCAGACGTTCATACGGCCTTCAAGAAATATATTGGTGACATTCGGAAAGACATGTCATTACAAAAGCTTTTTTTCCGAGTGCACAGAGAAATGCCTCTTACTCAACAACAAATCAGTTGGCGGAAATTGAAATATATGAAGAATATGAGAGCCTAACAAGGCGCTCCACCAAACGGCCAAAACACTGTGCGTTTTGGCCGCTGGTGAACACAATCGTTGTACGCGATAAGATGAAAGGAAAAATATGATAAAAGTATTAAACCTCGAGGATAAGTTTGGAAAGTTTGATGAATTATGGAGCCCGAAAGTAATTAGTCGGGTGGATAACTATGATGTGAAAATTGTTAAAGTAAAGGGTGAATTGGTTTGGCATGACCATAAAGATGAAGATGAATTGTTTTATATAATAAAAGGTAAATTCAGAATTGAATTAGAAGAAGGAATCATTGAAATAAATCCAGGAGAATTAGTGGTCATTCCAAAAGGCAAAAAGCATAGGCCATTCGCTGATGAGGAAACGTGGATGATGGTTTTGGAATCATCGAAAATAAAACATACAGGTGATGTAATAACTGAAAAGACATTAAAGGAATTTGAAGAAATATAGAGCGCGCACAACAAATCACTCCAGCGGATGGCTTACAGCCACCGCTGATTTAATTCGTTCGAGAGAAGGTATGATGCAGAAAAAGACCCTATTGAGCTGGAGTAGCGGTAAGGACAGCGCATGGGCGGTTCACCTGCTCCAACAAGACCCGAGGGTTGAGCTTCTCGGCCTGTTTACCGCAATGAATCAGAAATACAGTCGTGTGTCGATGCACGGCACCCGGTTGGAGATGCTTCAACGTCAAGCCGAGGCAGTAGGCCTGCCGATCGAAACGATCAGTCTACCCGACCCATGCACAAACGAGCAATACGATGCCATCATGCGACACTTTGTCACCGAGTCTGCCAGCAAGAGGATTGAGTGCCTGGCATTCGGAGATCTGTTCCTTGAGGACATCCGAAAGTATCGGGAGAATCAATTGAAAGGAACCGGAATTGATCCTCTTTTTCCGTTGTGGGAAATTCCCACGGGCGAGCTGGCGGAGCAAATGCTGTCAGCAGGACTCGAAGCCTATGTCAGCAGTGTAGATCTCAAGAAACTGCCTTCGCGTTTTGCTGGGCGAAAATGGTCAAGGGACTTGATTGCGGAGTTCCCCAAGGATTGCGACCCGTGTGGAGAGAACGGGGAAATCCACACGGTCGTCGTGGGGGGGCCGATGTTTCGGAAAACCATCCTGGCCAGAGTCGGCGATATTGTGAATCGGAATGGGTTTGCTTACGCTGACATCATTCCAATGGACTGAAAGGATCGTCGAACCAGAGGGTGCAGGCGACGCGGACAAGCCGCGCGGCTGACCCTGGCCGTTATATGAGATATGGAGGTATGAATTGCCTGTTCCCTCAACCACTTTCCCTTGCTGGTTGACTGGTTGGATAGAAGCACAAAAGATTGTTCTCTGGGGTGCGGCAGACCTTCGGGATTTTTCCACGCCCCAGGATGAAACAGGACATAGTTTTCCTTTCGCCCTTTCATGGGCTATTCCCATGAATCCTCACATTATGGTCAGCATCCAGAACGGCCCTAACCAAGCGTATGCCGATGAGTACGCTAGGGTGAATGCCCTCATCAATGAATTATCAGGAGCGTTAGCAGCCGAAATCAGAAGCAGAGGATATCGCGCTAAACCGCTCGCGGCTTCTGAGCGTACCGATACAGTTAATATCAAAGGTGACTTTCCTCACAAAACTGCGGCTACCCGAGCAGGTTTAGGTTGGATAGGCCGCCACTGCCAGCTTATTACCCGGAAGTTTGGGTCGTGGGTTCGTTTGGGAACCGTTTTTACCGACAGGGAACTTCCCTGTGGGCCACCAATAGAGCGTAATTTTTGCGGTCGTTGTACGCGGTGCATCGATGCTTGTCCTGCAAAGGCATTGAAAGGCAACTCATGGTATCCAGGAACACCCCGTGAAGAAATTCTGGATGTACAGGCATGCGATCAGTGGAAAAAAGAACATTACTTTCAGTACCACAAGGGGCACAACTGCGGAATTTGCTCAGCAGTCTGTCCATATGGGTTAAAAGTGCTGAAAAAGAAGCCTGATATAACATCCGGAATATGCATATAACAAAACAATCCAGCGGATGCGTTACACGCCCCGCTGATTTTGACCGTTCGGGCCAGGAACAAATCCGAGAGGAGTGCATCCAATGAGGGTCTTCATAACAAGGGTCTGTTGTGTCGGTAAAACGAAGGTCGGAGAGAAACTGGTGGCTCTGCTTGGCTGTCCGTTCTTTGATTTGGACGCGGAAATAGAGAGCTATTTTGGAACGTCCATTGAGCGGCTCCAGAAGCGCTTCCTGACCTCGTACTCATATCGCAAAGAGGCTTCCAAAGCATTGAAGCAAGTCTTGTCGCGAGAGGACAGTCGGAACTGCGTTATCGCCTTGCCGCCCAGCGGCCTCTTGGACGCCTACTGGCGCATAGTGAAAAAGGCGAATGCCACCACGGTGGCGCTCGAAGATTCTCCGGAAAACATTCTGAACAGGATCACTTTCTACGACATCGATTCTAGGCCCATAGAGAAGAAGCTATCTGAAAGGGAGAAGCAACTGTACCTGAGGGAGATCAAAGCGGACATCAGCTATTTCCGACCCTCTTATCGGCGCGCCAACGTGGCCGTGGCCATTGCTGGTTTGGGAGCCGAAAAAGCTGCTCAGAAGGTAAGGCATGTACTGATCGAATCGTTGCCAATGGAGTCGGGGCCGGAGCCCGAACCATGCGCTGCACAACGGACCGGCTCCGGCCTCGCTTCCGCCGGCCGGTGAGCGCCACGTTAGGCCATTCTAAATTTACGGATATAGGGGGGATGGTTATGAAAAAGTTCATTTTATTTTCGGTTATCGTTTTGGTTTTAGGATGTGCAGGGGGGCCGCCGGTCAAAAACCCCCAAATTACAAAATCGAATCTACCCCAGCAACATCTCATTGAGAATGTTCCAATATATCGCCAACCCTATATGGATTGTGGTCCTACTTCCCTACGGATGGTATTGAATTTTTATGGAAAAAATTTATCCCAAGAAGAAGTAGGAAGGGCAAGAAGCGGCAGAGTAACCCCTATCTCCGGTATGGAATCCTATGTAAGGATGCAAGGTTTTGAAGTCTATTCTTTCTATGATTCGAAAAAGGAAGAGGTGAAATTTTTGCTCGCTCAAGGGTATCCTTTAATTGTATTGGGAGTGATTCCTTCAAATTGGTACAGTAGTGGAAGGTATGCTGGAGAGGGTCATTATGTTGTTGTTTCGGGATATGATGATTTGAAGAAAATCTTTATCATTAATGATCCTGGTCCGGGTATGAGGATGGAAATTCCTTATGATGTATTCAAAGATTTTCATCGTTCCAGTAGCTACGAACCTTTTTATGTCCTATGTATTTATCCAAAAGGGAAATGAAACCAAAGGGTGACTGATAAAGAGGCGCAGACTTGACTATTGATGTACAAGGAAACCTAACAAATCCAGCGGATGGCTTACAGCCACCGCTGAGCTTTTAACGTTGGGCCTCGGATGGACTTGACAGGACATAGGCCTGGGGCTATACTTGGTATAACTCATGGAGGTATGAACATGGTTACTAAAGTTCAGAAATGGGGTAACAGTCAGGGACTCCGTCTTGCTAAGCAGGTTCTTGAGGAAGCTCGCATTTCGGTTGGTGATCCCGTCGATGTGTCCACACGAGACGGTGTGATTGTCATTGCTCCCGTGAGGCGCGTACGGGGCAAACAGAGCCTGCAAGAATTAGTGTCCCGTATTCCAAAGAATTACAAGACCAGGGAAGTTGAATGGGGAGAACCTGTTGGCAGAGAGGACTGGTAAATGACAACCTATGTTCCCCAAAAAGGCGATTTCGTTGCCGTCACTTTCGACCCGCAGTCCGGCCATGAGCAGAGAGGCCGCCGGCCTGCCCTGGTTGTGAGCAACACCCTTTTCAACAGACATACAGGTCTCGCTATCGTCTGCCCCCTCACCAACACAGAGCGGGGTTTCCCCTTCCATGTGGCCGTTGTGAACGACCCAAAGGTCACCGGATTCGTCCTGGTTGAGCAAGTCAAATCGATTGATTTCCGTGCACGTAAGGCCAAGCGGATCGGCAGGGCTTCAGATAGCGTGCTTGAAGAAGTTCTGTCCATACTTGATGCGTGCATCTATTGAAAGCCCAACATCCGTATGCACCGGACTCACAACAGTCCGGTAGAGTGATGATTTATGTTTGGCGTTTCCCGCCGGTAATGTCTGGTGTTGAGTCTGTAGGAAAAGTCATTTTCATAAATTTGGTATCAATAAAATCAAATACTTATCAGTCGGGAAATGGCCCCAATAGGGCTTTTTGTACAGACTCGGTAGATGATAAATCCCCATAGAAAAAAGTGAGCCATGCCATTCATTAACGTTCGTGACCTCAAGATGTATTACGAGATCCGGGGCACAGGCCCACGCTTGCTCGTCATCAGTGGTACAGGGGGTGATTTACGCCGCTCACCCAGTATTTTCGAGATGGCCATTGCCCAACACTTTAAGATTCTCGCCTATGATCAACGCGGTCTCGGCCAAACCTCGCGGCCGGATATCCCCTATACCATGGTCGACTATGCCGAAGATGCCAATGCGTTGCTCGACGCAGTGGGGTGGGATCGTTGTTTGGTCATGGGCATTTCGTTCGGAGGGATGGTGGCACAAGAGTTCACCCTGCGCTATCCGAACCGGGTGGAACGCTTGGTCTTAGCCTGCACAAGTAGTGGTGGTGCGGGCGGGGCCTCATATCCATTACATGAGCTCGCCCTGCTTTCGGTGGAGGACTATGCTCGCCGAATGCTCTTCCTCAGTGACACGCGCCTGGACGCCGTATGGCAGGCCGCCAACCCTGCCCAATTCCAGCTTTTGTTTGAACAGACCCTGGGGAAGCTGCGAGTGGGAGCAGACGAACCGGGGCGCCAAATCGGTGCCAGGCGGCAGTTGGAAGCCCGCGCACGCCACGATACGTACGAGCGGCTCCCTAACCTCCGGATGCCGGCCTACATTTGCGGGGGTCGGTATGACGGCATTGCCACGTCCGCCAATCTCGAAGCAATGCAGAAACAGATTCCGGGAGCACGCCTGGAGCTGTTTGAAGGGGGCCATTTGTTTTTCATTCAGGACCCTCGAGCATTCGAGCGCATTGTGGCGTTTCTGAAAGGGGATCTCAACGGTTAATCCCTGAACGGGCATCAGCGTTATCGCACTGTCCCAGCTAAAGAAAGAGTAATTAAGGATTAAGTCTTGAAATATCAGATTATTGCGCCATTGGTTATTGGCAATTTTATTAGAAATCGCACCTGAAAACCCCGTCCTGTGCCTGCCTGCCGGTAGGCAGGGACGGGGATGAAAGGTGTGTCTGCTAAAGGCAGAAAAAACCTGATCAGATGCTGAAACGATACTGAATCAAGTTCAGCACAAGGTTAAGCATGACAACAGGGGATTGGCCTTCTTCTTTTGTCATCCCGAACCAGGTCCTGAACTTAATTCAGGATCTAAGGATTTCGGGATCTCGGTTTTGGGTTTAGAGAATTTAGGTTTTAAAGCCCCGCCCTGTGGGCGGGGTAATTTACTAAGTAATAATTGGAGACCCCATTTACCCCGTTAGAAATAATGCCCCGCTGCTCTGCGGCGGGGTTACATTTTAGAATAATTCCGGCGGGGTCTAATGCCCCGCTGGAATTTCTAACGGGGTTTACTTTAGCCCCCTTGAACCCCAGAACCCTTGCCCCCTATAACTCGCAGAGAACAAAGCGCATAGGGATAATTATCTTAAACGCTATGCCTGCCCTACGCCGAGATCTTTTTTACTCCTCATAAAAAGCAAAAAAAGCAACCCGCTGCTGATTTTGAGCATCGCCATGATAAAACAGGTTTCCTTTAAACCAACCACTGGCAACAAAAGAATACCTCCAGACAACCCTCCGAAGAAACCTCCGAATAGGTCCGCCCCATAGAGTAAACCTGCTGTTTGGGCGAGTCCTCTTTTATCAGGACGGGACCTTAAATAAATTTTGTTGGCTAAAGGAAATTGGAATCCGATGAACATTCCAGAAAGAAAAGACATGATCAAAACGGCTCCATAGAGAATGAAATAGACGACCCTATTTTCAAGATGATGAGATGGAGCGAGGAATACAAAGGGGAACAGGATGGAGAAGAGGATGATCGCTATTTCTGTTTTTAGAAAAAGGAGAGAATCATTTGTAATCCGATCGAAACGTTTCGTGATAAAGAAACTACCTGAGGCAATCCCGAGCATCAAGATCGCTATGAGAAGGCCAATTTGGTGATAGAGATAGCCGTAAAGGGTTTGAAAGGCAAAGATAATGGCTAAACTGAATATCATCCCTGTCAACCCGGTAGTAAAGATGGAATAGGTAACGGAATGGTTGGAGTATTGAGGCATTTTTATAAAAATGATTGCAAGAATGATGGTGACGAGAAGTATTTTGGCAATGGATAGGGTCAGACTAAGTTTCTCATACCATTTGAAGACTCCTGTGAGATAAGGAGAAAATAGACTATTCCAGTAAGAAAGATTGAAGAACACACCCAGGGGATGAAAATCGGAATTGATGCGAATCTTTCTTCCTTCCATGGATTGCCAGAACCATTTGAGCCATCTTTCGTTAAGCCGGTATTCAATGTAGTTTCTTGTAATGAGACTTGCTCGTATCTTTCTCTCTTCGAACCGTTTGGAAATTTCATTGGGAGATATCTTTTCAAGAAAGTCGAAATCCGAAGCGAGGTATAGATTCACATCCCCCGGGATGACTCTCACGTGACGATAGACATTCTTTAAGGTGTCCAAAATGCACCCGTTCAGATCTCTTAGTTCCGGGCTGATATAGGTCATTGAGCCAGGAAGGGTTAACGCCAGGATTCCGTGGGCATTCATCTTCATCTTGGCTGCAGAGAAAAATTCGGAAGAGAAGAGTCGATTGGTCTGCAGGGCCTGAGGGGCAGAAAGTCCGATAAAGATAAGGTCAAATCGATCCTGTGTTCTCTGGATGAAAAGTCGGCCATCGGTATAATGAATCCTTACTCTTTTATCCGCGAGTTCGGATTGGGTGAGGGGAGTTGAGAATTTCTGAACCAGTTTCAAGAGCAGGGGATCCAATTCAACATAATCCACACGTGCCACAGGATATTTTAAGATTTCGTGGATCATTCCCCCAGCTCCTCCGCTGAGAATGAGAACCGAACCAGGTTTTTCATGGAAAAGCATTGGGAAGTGGACAAAGTCCTCAATGAATGCAATATCCGGTATGGGAGTGGTAATGGATGGTACCCCGTCGTTATAAAAGGTGAACTGCTCTCCTCTTTGCGTAACCGTAATATTCCCATAGATGGAGTTTTCATTATGAATGACATTTAAATTTCTCCACTGAGAATTGATAGAAAAAGAATCGATTTTTTTTGCCGAGGGAGTCAAAAGCAAATAAACAAAAAAGAGTACAATGAATATGGAAACGGAAAAAAGAATATTTCGAAACGAAAAATATCGAGCCTTAGGGATGGGTGGGAGAAGGAAGGCTGCAATGAGGGGATTCATCAGAGAGATGAGAAAGGCGATCTCAAAAGAATTGAGATATTGAATGAGAAGGAAGGTCAGTAGCAAGCCCCCGATGATGGATCCGAGAGTTTCTAAAAGGTAGACCTTCCCGACAGAAGAAGCCCCGTCCCTGGCATACTGGGAATAGAGTTTACATCCATAAGTGAAAAGGGCTCCGTAGGGAAGGGTTACAGGGAGAAGGATTATAAACGATGAGTACCATATGGGGGCAAAGCCGAGAGCTTCTCCTGGGGTAGTGAGAAGAATATTTTTAAATATCCGGCAGAGAAAGATGGCAAAAGGGAAGGCTACGGAAAAGGCCAGTTGGAATACCACAAAAATTTCTATTTTTCTATCAACATGTTCGACAGATTTGCCGATAAGGAAAGAGCCGATGGCCACCAGGACCAGCCAGTTGGCAAGGATGACACCGAGAGTGAGTTCGTTGCCGAGGAAGGAAACGAGCAGTTCTCTGAGGAGGACAATCTGAGCCGTGATACTGCTCAGCCCCATGATGAATAAAGAGACTTTTAGGAATTGGGTTTTCATTTCTTAATTCATTATCAATATATCTATCCTTTGTAAAGAGGGCACCGGGATAGGGGTAATAAGCACCCACTGACAAGTAAAGAACCCCGCCCACAGGGCGGGGCTTTAAAACCCAAATTCTCTAAACCAAGATCCCGAAATCGTTAGATCCTGAAACAAGTTCAGGACCTGGTTCGGGATGACAAGACACAAGAGGAAAACCCTGTTGTCATGCTTAACCTTGGCCTGATGGAGATCAGGCTTGTTTTAGCATCTGATTAAGGCTTTTCTGCCTTTGGCAGACACATATTTCATCCCCGTCCCTGCCTACCGGCAGGCAGGCACAGGACGGGGTTTTCAGACGCGTTCTTAATAAATTTTAAATGATTAGTTGATCACCCACGCAAGTCTGCAGGCACGAATGATGAAAATTTAATTTATAACAGTACTTTAAGATTATCATTCCCGTGCAAACGGGAATCCAGATATAGGTTTTATAAGAAATCTGGATTCCTGCTGGAGTTTAGCCCGGTGAAAACCGGGGCAGGAATGAGAAGGGGGAAGATATGGGAAATGTAGCGACCACAAATGCCGTCATTCTGAACTTGTTTCAGAATCTCAAAAAAGGAGACCCTGAAACGAGTCCAGGGTGACAAACATTTTTGATTTAAGGATTCTTCGGTATTGTTTTGGATTTAGGCTGGTAGCAAAAGGATGCAAATGGCCATTTAGACGACGAGGTATTTCCTGACAATTTCCTCATTCTGCCAGATCTCTTCCATGACTCCTTGATACTGAATCATTCCTTTTTCTAAGATATAGCCCCGATCAGAAGTCTTCCGGCAGAATTTGAGATTCTGGTCGGCAAGAAGGATGGTCACTCCTTCACTTCGAATCCGGGTAATGACCTCAACCAGATTTTGAACGATAAGGGGCGCCAGGCCTTCAGAAGGTTCATCGAGGAGGATAAGATCCGGATTTTTCATCAAGGCTCGGCCAATCGCCAGCATCTTCTGCTCGCCGCCGCTCAGCTGGTTTCCTTTCCGTTCCTTCAAATCGATAAAGACGGGGAAGAGATCGTAAATCTTTTCAAAGGTCCATTGGGTTTTGCCTTTGCTGGCTAAGCGACGGGCCAACTCCAGATTTTCAAATAGGGTGAGGTCGGCGAAGATCCTTCGGTCATCCGGTACATAACCAATGCCCATCTGAGCTATCTGAAAAGGCTGCTTCCCTGCGACGTCAACGCCTTTGAGAAGGATCCGACCTGATCTTGGAGGTGTGAGTCCTATAATCGAGCGGAGTGTGGTGGTCTTGCCAACCCCATTCCGCCCCAAAAGACAAACGACCTCCCCTCTATGAATAGATAGGGAAACCCCTTGCAGGACATGGCTCTGGCCATAGAAGGTGTTGATCTGATCGATGTTGAGAATAAAATCCGGAGATTCAGAGCTCATATCTTTTCCCACAAAAGTTCCTCACCCAAGTAGACCTTTCTTACATCCTCATTCTGCTTGATCTCTTCTGGTCTACCATCGGCAAGGATCTGGCCTCGATGCAAGACAACGATTCGATCTGAAAGGGAGAAGACGATATCCATATCGTGTTCCACGATCACAAAGGTGGATTGTCGTTCTCGAGAGAGTCTCCGAATATTTTCTAAGATCTTTATTCGTTCTACAGGGTTCATCCCCGCCGTAGGTTCGTCGAGAAAGAGGAGTTTCGGGTTAGGGGCCATGGCAAGGCCGATTTCAAGCAGTCGCTGATCCCCATGGGATAATGTTCCGGCTGGGAGGCCTTTCTTATCCGTCAAACCAATCTCGTTCAGCAACTTTTCCACCCGCTCAATCACATCGGTATGACGATCAACAGATTTGAGGAAACTCAGACTCCGATTCATAAGAGAGAGGATTGGGATCTGGAGGTTTTCGAGGACGGTGAGTTTGGGGAAGATGTTCATAATCTGGAAAGAACGGCAAATCCCCTTCTTCACCCTCTTATGGATGGGAAGGTGTGTAATATCTTCGTCACAGAAAAAGACCTTTCCTGAATCGGCCAAGATATTTCCGGTGAGGAGGTTGATCAGCGTAGTCTTCCCCGCCCCATTGGGTCCGATGATAGAGGTGAGCACTCCTTCTTCGATCTGGAGGTCAAGATCATCTGCTGCACTGACCACGCCAAAATATTTTCTGAGTTTTTCTGTCCTGAGGAGTTCACCCATTCAACAGTCCCTTACCTATGTTCGTTTCAGCAGAGGCCAGATTTTTTCCGTAAAGAAAATCACGACCCCTCCACGAAAGACCAAAACTAAAAAGACGACGATGGAGCCAAACCAGATCAACCAATATTGAGTAAACCTGACAATGATGTCCTTGATGAGATAGAAGAGAATCGATCCCACAATAGGCCCAGAAAAAGTATGGATGCCTCCGAGCAGCGTAACCATGACGGGTTCTGCCGAGTGTGTCCAGTGAGCAAGAGGTGGAGTGACCGTGTTTTCAAGAGGCGGCAAGAACGACCCAGCAAGCCCTGCATACAACCCTGCAATCGTGAAGGAGAGGAGGCGGTAATTCCTGATAGAAATTCCTGCAAAAGCAACCCGGTTTTCACTATCGCGGATTCCTTTTAAAGTGAGGCCAAATGGAGAGTTTACAATTCTGTAAAGAATGAACATTGCGATTAATGAGATCACCAGCACGAAATAGTAATAATTTTCCATCGGGGTCATATTGATGCTGAGAATCCCTGGAATCGTAAAGGGGGCCCTTGGAATCCCAACCAGTCCGTCATCCCCACCCGTGACGTCTCGCCATTTCCAGGCTAAAGAATAAATCATCATTCCAAAGGAGAGGGTCAACATAGAAAAGTAGATTCGAGTGTGTCGGACGCAGAGATAGCCGAGAATCAGGGCAGCGATACCTCCAGCCACCATCCCTGCGATCGCACCTAACAAGAGCGATGGGATGACGAGAAGGATTTTTGCCGAGGCATAGGCCCCCATCGCAAAGAATCCAGCCTGGCCAAAAGAGAGCAAACCGGTATAACCTAAGAGAAGGTTGAAGCCCAGAGCAAACACAGAGAGAATAAGAATATGGATGGTCATGTAAAGACCATATTTCCCCGCAAAAGTGGGAAGAAAAAGGAGAAATAAGATTAATGCTGCAAGGAGTAGAGTTTTGAATTTCTTCATTGTAAAATTAAAAAATAGTGTACTGTCTCAGGAATGACTTCACACGTTTTGTCATTCCGGACTTGATCCGGAATCCAGTCTCTTCAATCTGGATTCCCGCTTTTGCGGGAAAGACAACTGTTAGATCATTGTAAATAAGTGTCTAATTGCTAATTGATTATTTCCCAAAAAGTCCTTCCGGTTTGACCATCAATACAATCGCCATCACAACAAAGATGATGAAGAGCTCAAAGACGGGGAAGAGTAAAATTCCGAAGGAAGTTAAGATGCCAACGATTAAAGCCCCTACAAAGGCACCTTTCAGATTTCCCAGCCCACCGATTACGGTGATCACAAATGCTTGAATGATCATGGCTGTCCCGATTCCAGGTGCTACCACACGGACAGGAGTTCCCAGGGCTCCTCCAAATGCAGCGAGCATGGCTGAGAAAACAAATACCGTGGTGAAAAGGGTAGGAATATTGATTCCAATAGCACTCGCCATCTCCCGGTCTGATGCAGAGGCCCGGATCATCCTTCCCCACCAGGTTTTCTCCAGAATGAGCCAGAGGACTAAAGCCAAAGCCAACCCGGCAAAGATGATGAAAAGATTGTAGATAGGAAAAGCTCTTCCAAAGACAGAAAGATTGCCTTCGAAAAAGCGAGGCATCGGAGGGATCATGGCCACGCCACCCCAGACCATTTTGACCAAATCATCGAAAATCAAAATGAAGCCGAAGGTTAAGATCAATTGATAGGCAAGATCGATATCATAGATACGACGAATAAAAAGACGCTCAAGGATTGCTCCAATGATCCCTACACTGATGAGGCTGAGTGCAATGGAGAGCCAGAAATTGAGGCCGAGTTTCCCATAGAAGGTAAATGCAGCATAAGCACCCAGCATGAAGAGACTGCCGTGGGCGAAATTCAATACCCCCAAGACCCCAAAGACAAGGGTTAACCCAGAGGCGAGGAGCCAGAGGTACATTGAAAAACTTAAGCCGATCAGGCTTTGAAAAACTAATTTTTCAAACATCCTTATACAGTTAGAGGAAAGAGGATAGATGCCTAAGTAAAGAACCCCGCCCACAGGGCGGGGCTTTAAAACCCAAATTCTCTAAACCAGAAAACCAGATCCCGAATCAAGTTCGGGATGACAAAACACAAGAGGAAAACCCTGTTGTCATGCTGAACTTGTTTCAGCATCTGATTAAGGCTTTTCTGCCTTTGGCAGACACATCTTTCATCCCCGGCCCTGCCTACCGGCAGGCAGGTACAGGACGGGGTTTTCAGATGCGTTCTTAATAAAGTAAAAATTATTTGAGCCTCCAACCTCTAGCAACCGAAGGTTCTATTTTGTCGCAGCCACAGGTGTAAAGGGTGGATGACGGAAATAATCTTTTGCCGGAATGACCCTCAGATCTCCGAGAATAGGTAATGGATAATCCGGACTCTGAATGACCCTGCCAGCCGGAACTGTATAGATAGCTTGATGGTCCTCTTTTCTGATCAGACGAATCCCTCCTGGGGTTTTCAATTCCATTCCCTCCAAGGCTGCCCCAACCTTTGCAGTTTCCAGAGACTTGGCCTTCTCAGCTCCTGCCTTGATCGCATAGATCGCGGCATAACTTCCCTCTGCAGAGTAGTTGGGGAATTTACCCCATCTCTTTCTAAAGGCTTCGACAAAGGCTTTGTTGTCTGGTGTAACTGGGTAGTTGTGAATGTAGCGAGCAGTTGCCCAAAGCTTCCCTTTGAATTTATCTCCTGCCACTTCTCTGGAGATTCCTTCGAGAAGGTCAACCGAGCCCCCCATCCCCTGCCACCAGACCTGGATCTTATCAAAGACTCCAAGCATCAGAGCTTGTCTCAGGAGCATGACCCCTTCACCAGCCCATGGAGTGGCAAAAATGGCATCAGGTTTTTCAGCCATGACTGCTGAGATATGGGATGAAAAGTCCATGGTCCAGAAGGGTGCCCAGGCTGCCGCAACAAATTCCACATCCGGACGGAATTTTCTGATATTTTCTTTAAACAAATTCCAAGCCACATATCCGTATTCATAATCGCAGTTGATGCCCGCCCAACGTTTAATTTCTGGATTGTCTTTGAAGACCCAGGCAGCCAGGGCGTCCTGATAAACTGGTGCAACCATCCTGAAAATCTGTTTAATCCCCTTTTGATAGACTAACTCCTCTGTCAATCGATGGGTGGCCCCATGAGTGACGAAACAGAGTCGATTCAGTTCGGGCAATACCGGACCCACTGCCATCGCACTCCCGCTGGAGTCTATCCCGAAAAGAAAGTCAGCTCCCCAATCCGTAACCAGATATCTTGCATTCTTGACAGCGGTGGCTGGCTTTAACTCTTCGTCCATGAATTTCAGTTCAAGTTTCCGACCTAAGATACCACCTTTCGCATTGATCTGCTCAATGGCCAGAGTTGCTCCAGCCATCATCTGCCAACCATAATCGGCATGGGCCCCTGAGATAGCACCCTGTCCACCAATTTTGATTGGGCCTGTTGCCTTCTTGGCCTGGCCATAGGTCACCCGGTAACCTCCTAATCCCGTTCCCAGGGCCACGCCACCAATGACCGCATCTTTCAAAAACTTTCTTCTACCAATTTTTTTAACCATAGTTCTCCACCTCCTTATGAATTTAACCCCTTTATATTCTTATGATTTCCCTTAGGCTCCTTCCTTTTACCCCAATCGTCTTCTCCCTGTCAATACTATTTTATGAGATTTCTGAAAAACCCTGGAAATCTCTGATTACACTCCCGCCTACCGGCAGGCAGGAATTAGGGCCCGATTACACAGCGCAGCATAGCCGCAACCAAATATAAAACCATGCTGATTTTGCGAACCCTATTACGTGCTCAATAACCACTATCTGTCACTCCCGCGAAAGCGGGAGTCCAGAACGCCTATGAAAATACTGGATTCCTGCTTTCGCAGGAATGACAAGGACAGTCCGACGGAAGACTGACAAGATAATATGCTTAACAAAATTTCAAGAAATTCAACGTTAGTAGTACAGATGGAAAACATTAAGAAATCATAAAAATCTGTGTAATCACCTTTGAAATCTGAGTAATCAAGAGAGCTTGTAGTAGTTTTTCAGAGCTCTCTTTATAGAGCATTAGAAATGGTGTCCTTTAAGATGTTTTTTTCTTCATCACTTTCTCAGAAGCCGCATTCTTTCCTGCTATCCGACCCAGCACAACACATCTTGCCAATGAGCCTCCACCGATATAATCATCGTAAAAGAAACCTCCAGCACATTCCCCTACAGCATAAAGTCCTGGGATAATCCTTCCATCAGGTTCAAGGACTTGAGCATTAGTGTTTACCTTAACCCCACCAAATGTCAAAGTTATTCCTGGAACCAAGGGATAGAAGGCATAAAATTTAGGTGTTATTATTTTATATGCAAGTGCTTCCTTTGGAGGTTTTATCTCTAAAGCCTTTCCATCTTTTACCGCATTGTTGAATTCATCTATTGTAAGCTTCAACGTAGCAGGAGGAGTGCCTATCTTCGAAGCAAGCTCCTCGATTGTCTCAGCCTCAATCACTTCTATTCCTAAGCCCTGGAAGAGCTTTACAGTGGCGCTCCCTACAGGAGTTTTCTTTAGCTCTTCATCGAAAATTAACGCCACTTTTTGTCCTGGTTGTTTCATAGTGGTTTTACCAAGGGCTACGTATCCTTTGGATTCATCCACGAAACGTTTGCCCTCTCTATTGATGCCGACACAAAATGGTAAAAATATGAAGGGATTTCCAGCAGCGGTGTTTTTTGGGCTTACTGCTGCTACATGTAAGGTTGTCATGCCTCCCATATTTACCAATAATGCTCCCGCCTTGTGAGCCATCTTTATCCCGTCTCCGGTTGACCAGGGCACTCCTCTTACCATCATCGCATCCGCATCAGGATCTACCCAGAGTTGTAGCATTTCTTTGTTGGCAGAAAATCCTCCGCTAGCGATGATGACGGCTTGGGATATATAATCCTTCACTCCCGCTTTATCTAAGGCCTTAACTCCTGTTACCCTTCCCCTCGAATCCATGATCAATTCTTTTGCCTTTGTCTCATAGGCTATCTTTGTACCCTGTTTTTCCAAAACCTCCCGCAACCTTTCAAGTGCTTTAGGCATCCCTTTATAAAGTCCAGGGGCGCCTACAATCCCTTTAACCCGAAAACCCGCTGCTGGTATTGGAGGCAGAAATTCGATTCCCTGGGCCTTCAGCCAATCCGCTCCATCAAGGACCTGATCTGCTAAAACCCTTGTTAGCTCTGGGTCTGCCTTTCCCATGCTTTTCTTCATAAAGTCTTCATAATAATCATCCTTAGCCTGTTTCGTGTTATCGCTGGGAATGGCTATCATTCCTGCAGCAAGCTTTGAGCTGCCCCCTGAATTATTCATGTTTGTCTTCTCCAAAATGATGACGTCTGCACCATTATTCCTTGCTTCGAGAGCCGCAGATAGGGCAGCAAGCCCTGCACCTATAACCACAACATCATGCTTTTCTTTGCAAATACCTTTTGGCAATTGAGCAGATTCAGCACGGCTACTCTGGCCTAAAGCTATGGCTCCAATGCCAATGCCAATACCCGTTCTCTTTAAGAATTGTCTTCTCGTAATCTTCTTCATATCAATCCCTCCTTCCTTGAATGTTGTTTTTTCAAAGTCAAGGTACCTTGTAATCAAATTCATGGCAAGTACTACAATAATTTTCGGATGGCTTGTGGCTGTGATGACAAAGTTCACACTTTAGATTCCCTAAGTGTGATTCGTGAGGGTTGGGTATGATCATGCGGGTTTTTTCAGCCACCTTAGATTGATCTCCATGGCATTTGAGGCATACCTCTGTAGGAACCTGTCCTTTGGGTGGGTTCTCTTTGTGACAAGCCCCACAGGAGATGCCAGCTACTTTGTGTTTATCTGCCAAGAATGATGGGGCAGCCTCAACAAAAGAGAAAGGAGAATAAAAAGAGTTAAATAGGGAGATACAAATAACTAAAATTCTAAAATCCTTTATCATATTTGACTCTCAACAATCTTTTCCAAAACAAATCATTTGGCCAACTTTAAATATTGCACTGTCATGACAACGGCACACCACCTCCTTGTTTAAAAGAATGAAAGGGATTAAGGAATCGGAAAGGAATTAAGCAGAGAAGAAATAACTTCCATTTTTCTCCCACCCGTGCATAACTTAACAAAACCTAAGAATTTGTCAAGTTCTTAGATTTTTTCAAAAGAGAGTCCATGGAGAGAGTCATCCTCCATTGACGAAGAGAGTTTGGTTGGAGGGAGGGAGTTGGTTTTGAACTTCATCTTTTCTTGGGGAGCCATCGTAGCGGGGGTTCAAAGGTGGCCCTTCTTCCAAGCTCCTCTTCAATTCGAAGAAGTTGATTGTATTTGGCCACCCGATCTGTTCTGGAGGGGGCGCCAGTCTTGATCTGCCCAGACTTGGTGCCCACGGCCAAATCTGAAATGGTCGTATCCTCCGTCTCGCCAGAGCGATGAGAGATGATGGTACGATAGTTAGCTTTTTTAGCTATCTCAATTACTTCAAGGGTTTCGGTCAACGTCCCGATCTGGTTGAGTTTGATGAGGATGGCATTTCCCACCCCTTCTCGAATCCCTCTCAAGAGCCGGTTCGGATTGGTGACAAAAATATCGTCTCCAATTAATTGGATCTTTTTTCCTAAACGGGCTGTCATGGCCTTCCATCCTTTCCAGTCATCCTCGGCAAGGCCATCTTCAATGGAGACGATAGGAAACTTCTTGGTCAGGGATTCGTAGAAATCAATCATCTCAGAAGAAGTCTTTTTCGACTTCTTTTCAGCTTTGAGAAAATAAGCTCCGTTCCGATAGAACTCGGTCGCAGCCGCATCAATGCCAAGGGCCACCTCTCTTCCAGGTTGATAGCCTGATTTTCTAATGGCTTCCAGGATCAGAGAGAAGGCCTCCTCATTGGAGCGAAGGTCCGGTGCAAATCCTCCCTCATCCCCCACAGAGGTTTTGTAACCTTTTGCTTTCAGAATAGTCTTGAGATGATGAAAAACCTCCACTCCCATTCTGAGAGCTTCCTTGAAACTTTTGGCTCCCATAGGGATGATCATGCATTCCTGTAAGTCTAAATTATTATCGGCGTGGACACCACCATTGAGAATGTTCATCATGGGGAGGGGAAGTCGGGTGGCTGAAAGGCCTCCAAGATGTTGGTATAGAGGAAGTCCCAAGTGATTGGCAGCTGCCTTGGCACAGGCCAGGGAGACCCCCAGGATGGCATTGGCGCCCAGCCGGATTTTATTAGGAGTTCCATCCCAATGAAGCATGGCCGTGTCGATGGCCTTCTGATCGAGGGCATTCATTCCCAAGAGTTTTGGCGCCATCACACGATGAATGTTTTGAACTGCTTTCTGGACTCCTTTGCCCAGATATCGCTTGGGATCCTTATCCCTTAATTCCAAGGCTTCATGCTTTCCAGTGGAAGCTCCGGAAGGAACGGAGGCTCTCCCACTAAAACCGCTTTCCAAGAAGACCTCAACTTCAACGGTCGGGTTTCCTCGGGAATCGAGAATCTCTCTTCCAATGACCTCAGCGATGATCGCCATATCGAATCCTCCCTTCAGTGAAGGAGCATCATTTTTTTTCATTTAAAATCCGAGTGCCTATATAAATGTAATGAGATCCTGAAAGAATGGTAAGGATAGCGGTTCCATAAATGGCGATCATGGAGAGCTGTTGAAAGGTTGGGGAGTAACCTGCCATTAAAGAGAGAAGGATTGTGACAATTTGAAATGCAGTGGTCATCTTGCTCAAGAAGCTCGGGTTGATTTTTGGATGATAATTGGTAAGCATCATCACTAAAAAACCTACCAGGATGATGACATCCCGGGTGATGACGATGACCACCAACCAACTGGGGATAATTTCAATGATAGCAAGAGAGATGAAAGCGGAAAAAAGGAGGAGTTTGTCAGCAATGGGATCGAGATAAGCACCCAATTCGGTCCGTTGGTGAGTAATACGTGCGATGAGACCATCAATTCCATCTGTAATCCCTGCGATCGCAAAAGTGATGAGAGCCCATTCAAAGCGTTTATTGATGATGAAAATGACAAAGAGAGGAATGAGAAGGACTCTTGTTAAGGTCAAGATATTGGGCAGATTCATTGGAAACTATTCACATTTCAGATTGCGGATTTCAGATTTCGGAATTTTAATTCCGAATTCCGCATGCTGAATTCCGCAATAGGGCATGGTTATTCGTAAGTATTTCCGATTTCTCCTTTGTAAAGATCTTTAAAGGTCGTGAATTTATCTAAAAAAGCGAGGTCGATCTTACCAATGGGGCCGTTCCTTTGTTTTCCAATGATGACCTCTGCTTTGCCACGATTCGGGTTGTCTTCCGCCCTGTTATAGACTTCATCTCGATAAATGAAAATGATCAAGTCGGCATCTTGCTCAATCGCACCGGATTCCCGGAGGTCTGACAGTTGAGGCCTGTTCCCCGTTCGTTCCTCAGTCTTCCGGCTGAGCTGAGAGACAGCGATCACAGGGATACTGAGTTCCTTGGAAAGAGCTTTTAAGGAGCGGGAGATTTCTGAGATCTCCTGCTGTCGGTTTTCGACTCTTGCCCTCCCTTTCATCAGTTGAAGGTAGTCAATGATGACCATCCCTAAGCCATGCTCGGATTTAAGACGACGAGCCTTGGCTCTTAATTCCAGGGCCGAGAGGGCTGCCGTATCGTCAATATAGATAGGGGCTTCAGATAGATTCCCTGCTGCAATGGTCAGCTTTGGCCAATCGCTCTCGTTGAGATAGCCTGTCCTGAGTCGGGTCCCTTCCACATGGGCTTGGGAACAGAGCATACGGATGACCAGTTGTTCCTTTGACATCTCCAGCGAAAAAATGGCCACAGCAATTTTATTCTCAATGGCTGCATATTCAGCGATATTGAGGCAAAGGGCTGTTTTACCCATGCTGGGCCTTCCTGCAATGATGATCAGGTCAGAGGGCTGGAAACCCGCCGTCATTCGATCCAGTTCTTTAAACCCCGAGGGAACGCCGGTGACGAGTTCCTTCTTTTGGAAGAGCCTTTCGATGGTTGTAAAGCTATCTTTAACGATTTCTCGGATGGAGTAAAAAGAGGGTCTCACCCTTTTTTCCGAAATCTCAAAGATGGCCCGCTCCGCCTCATCCAGAAACATTTCCACATCTCCTCGGTCTTCATAGCTTTGAGTGATGATCTCCGTGGAGGTCTGAATCAACTTTCGAAGGATGGCCTTTTCCTTGACAATCTTGGCGTAATATTCAATGTTGGCAGCTGTAGG
This sequence comes from uncultured delta proteobacterium, assembly GCA_963820625.1. GTDB lineage: Bacteria > Desulfobacterota > BSN033 > BSN033 > UBA1163 > CAWGAV01. The sequence goes on along the minus strand of CAWGAV010000005.1, from coordinate 72,041 downwards.
AACCGAATCAATGAGAGAAGTGAGGTAGGAAGCGCCTCCGATGGAATCGAGCTGGTCAATTTTTCGAAGTTCATTGGTCAGGGTGATCAGATCAGCGGGTTCGTCACGTTCCGAGAGGTTGATCAAGGCATTAAAGATTTTGCGATGGGCATCTCGATAAAAGTCATCGGGGTCAAGGATTTCTGTCACCCGATTGATCGCTTCATTTTCAATGAGAATACCTCCCAGTATGGATTCCTCCGCCTCGATATTCTGAGGAGGAAGTTTGTGGGAGGAGAGGTCCGCATCGTTCATGAAACGTTACTCCTGCACCACCCAAACCTTAAGATGGGTGGTCACCTCGGGATGGAGTTTGATCGGTACGGTAAACACCCCCAAATTTTTAATGGGTTCTTCCAGGGAGATCTTTTTACGATCCACCTCAATTCCATTTTCCTTCAAATAATTCTCAATATCCATGGAAGTCACGGAACCAAAAAGTTTTCCACTTTCTCCAACCGGTTTTACAAAGGTGCAGGATAGATTTTCGATCCGGTGGCCCAACTTTTCCGCATCCTTTTTCGCCTTTTCCATACTTTGTTGAACTTGGCGCTTTTGATGCTCTATCACCTTAAGGCTTTTTTCTGTGGCGAGAATGGCCTTCTTCTTAGGGATGAGATAATTTCTCCCGTATCCGTCAGAGACCTTCACCAGGTCTCCGGCATTTCCTAAAGAAGGGACGCTCTCTAACAAAATAACCTGCATGGATCACCTCCATCGTTGAGTCATATGATCTTTGAGTCGTTGTGTCGTTGAGTCTTTAGATTAAATGACGCTAAGACACCAAGACCCAAGGACGCCCTGACGCATTTCATCGAACCGCTGTCGTAAAGGGGAGAATGGCAATATTACGCGCCCTTTTAAGGGCAATCGTCACTTGTCTTTGATGCTTTGCACAGTTTCCTGAGATTCTTCGGGGAATAATCTTTCCTCGTTCCGTAATAAAATATCGAAGGATCTTTTGATTTTTATAATCAATATCCAATTTTTTATCTGTACAGAAACGGCAAACCTTTCGCCTCATGAAAGGTTTTTTCTTCCTGTCGGGCCCTGATCTTTCCATCGGTTTCTTCATTCTATTCTCCTTACTTCTTTGACTTTTAGGTTTGGTTCTTGTCTTCGATCGTTCGGAGGTCTGTGGCGATCACCTCTGTGCGGGTTCGATTTTTTCCTTCCGGCGTTTGCCAGCGCCGTTGATTGAGTTTACCAATGACCATGAGGTGCTGGCCACTTTGGAGGAGTTCAAGTTTAAACTCAGCCAATTTCCCAATGGCCACGATGTCGATCCGATTTCGACCTCCCTGCCGTGAACCAGCACGGTTCACGGCCTGCCCTGTACCGTCACGGTGCAGGACCTCACCCATTAAGTCCTCTGAGTCGTTTAATTCCAGAGGGAACTGGATCACGGGTGATCCATCTGGACGATAATGACGTCGAGGAGGGGTGACCACCTTTCCTGTGAGGACCACACGGTTCAAAAAGGTCATGTTCTCTCCATGGCTTCGGATTCCTCCTCTGGGGATTCCTCCAGGAGTGGCCCTTCTGAGGACGTTTGTCGTTCTCCCAATCGAACGGATTGGTACTTGATAACGGCATCCATGACTCGAAAATTTCTCTCCAATTCAGAGAGCAAAGCGGGTGATCCCAAGAAGTGGATCAGGATATAATGGCCTTTGGGTTTCTTTTTGACTTCGTAGGCGAGTTTTCGTTTTCCCCAATCTTCAACCTTTAAGATTTCTCCATTGGTTTGGGTGATAATTCCCTTGACTTTTTCGATTACCGATAGGGCCTGTTCTTCTTCGAGATCAGGGTCCAAAATGAAAATGGTTTCATATTTCCTCATGTTTCACCTCCTCGTGGATTATAGCCCTAAAACAAGGTTTAGAGCAAGAAGGTTTAGAAGTTAGAATTATTAGTGAAGAATTATGAATTAATTCTGAACTCTTCACTCTTCACTCTAAATTCAATCCTTTAATACATCCTGCTTGACTACTCCTGCAATATGACCTCTATTGACCTTCACCCTCACCTTGTCCGAGATTTCAACGGTGACTTTGTCATCTTTGAGGCCAGTCACTCGACCGTAGATTCCTCCAGAGGTTAAGACATTATCTCCCACCCTGAGGTTTGACAATAGATTCTGATGTTCTTTTTTCTGCTTTTGTTGAGGTCGAATGAGCAGGAAATAAAAGATAACGAAGATGAAAATAATGGGCAGAAAACTCCAAATTTGAGACCCTTGGCTTCCCCCCCTCCCGGCAGTGATCCCATCGCATAAGCCAGCTCTATTCCCATAAAATCCTCCTTTTGAATTTTACCCCGTCCTCAGCTGGATTGAAAATGGGTAGAAATTTCTGTTTCCAATCCATGGTGTGAGTTGTGGGATTTATAAAAATCGAGAAGACGCCCCTCTTGGATGGCTTCCCTGATCTTTACTAAAAGATTTATATAATAATACAAATTATGAATGGTATTCAACCTCGAAGACAAAATTTCTTTAGAAAGGTAAAGATGACGGAGGTAGGCCCTGGAATAGTGGCGACAGGTGTAACAAGCGCATGTTTCATCCACAGGCCTTCGGTCCTCAGCATATTGGGCCTGTTTGATCGATATCTTTCCTGAAGAGGTAAAAAGTGTTCCGTTTCGTGCATTCCTTGTCGGAAGGACACAATCGAAGAAGTCCACCCCACGCGATCACGGCATCGATAATATCCTTTGGTGTTCCAACGCCCATTAAATATCGGGGAGTATGCTCCGGTAAAAGAAGGGTTGTCCATTCCAGGACATCCAACATCATTGATTTCGGTTCACCAACACTAAGACCACCCATGGCATATCCTTGGAATCCCATCTCCACCAATGTTTGAGCACTCTTCTCCCTTAAGTCTCGATGTACGCCTCCCTGGACAATGGCGAAGAGGGCAGGATCGGTTTCTCGCCTCACCTGTAAACATCTTTTTGCCCAACGGCTCGTTCGCTCCATCGAGGCCTTCACATAATCGTAAGGAGAAGGGTAGGGGATACATTCATCCAAAACCATAGCAATATCAGAGCCGAGGACTCTCTGAATTTCCATCACCTTTTCCGGTGTGAGGAAGTGGGAAGAGCCATCCAAGTGAGATTGAAAAGTCACCCCTTCTTCCGAAACTTTTCGAAGACTTCCGAGACTGAATATCTGGAAGCCACCGCTATCCGTTAAAATAGGCCTTTCCCAATGGATGAAAGTATGAAGCCCTCCCAATTTACCAATAGTCTCATGTCCTGGCCTGAGGTAGAGATGGTATGTGTTACCCAAAATCGCCTCGACACCTATCTCCACTAATTCTTCAGGGGTGAGGGATTTGACCGCCCCTTGTGTTCCCACAGGAAGAAAAGCAGGAGTAGTGAAAAAGCCATGGTCTGTTTCAAGCCTCCCCAGTCTTGCCCTGGAAAAGCGATCCTTTTTGATTATCTCGAAACGAAAAGCCATAAAATTAGTTCGCTTCACTCACGAATGGAACGATGGAATGGTGGAATGATGGGTCGTTTTTTCGAAGCACATTATTCCATTCTTCCAGTATTCCATTATTCCGGTTTTAAATGATGAGCATGGCATCGCCGTAACTATAAAATTGGTATTTTCTGCGAATGGCTTCTTGATATGCCTTCATTAATAATTCTTTTCCTGCGAAAGCTGAAACCAACATGATTAATGTCGATTTAGGCAGATGAAAATTGGTAACCAACCCATCGATGAAACGAAAGCAATAGGGAGGATAGATAAATAGAGAGGTCATCCCTTTCCCGGGTTTCACCCCTCCCTCTCCATTGGAAAAGGATTCAAGGGCACGCGTCGTGGTCGTTCCAACCGCAACGACCTTTCCGCCCCGGGCTTTCGTATCCTCAATTTCTTGGGCGGTTTCTTCTGATATCTCTATCCATTCTGCTTCCATGGTATGGTCTTCGATGTCATGGGCCTTTACCGGGGCGAAGGTTCCAGTCCCAATATGGAGAGTGATCGTTGTGGTGCGTACCCCGTTCTCTTTAAGCGATTGAAGCAAAGCATGAGTGAAATGGAGCCCTGCAGTCGGTGCGGCAATCGATCCATCTCTCTCTGCAAAAACAGTCTGATAACGCTCCCTGTCCGATGGTTCATCCCCTCGCTTGATGTAAGGGGGAAGAGGGATGTGGCCGATCTTCTGAAGGATATCCATCACCCCACCTTGACAGGAGAAGCTGATCTTTCCTTTTCCATCCTTCACCTCTTCTATTTCTCCCTCAAGTTCCTCCTCGAATCGGATTCGAGCCCCTCGTTTTACCTTCTTTGAATCTTTTATCAAGGCTTTCCATTCCCCTTTTGTTCCATTCCAGGAAGGGATGAGGAGCATCTCGATCCTTCCTCCAGTCTCTTTTTTCCCAATAAGCCGAACCGGAAGAACACGAGTGTTGTTCATGACAAGGAGATCCCCGGGGTTGAGGTATTGGGTAATATTACGGAAGGCTCGGTGCTCGATTGCGCCCGTCTGACGGTGAAGGATCATTAAAGAAGTCTCCCCCCTTTGGGGAGATGGGTATTGAGCGATCAAGGATGTGGGAAGGTGGTAGTCGAACTCTTCAATTTTCATATTCAGTCACCTGAAATACAATTAAAACCTGATAAAATTAACAAAGTCTATCTAAATCTGCAAGCAAAATATTTGACCCTGTGGAGTAATAACCTTCGATGGAATACTTCAGATAATGAATGCAAATGAGTTTATTCAATTTATGTCCCATGCCAATCTACTTCACCATCTACTCCACAGGGTTGACATTTCAGGGGGGATCGATTAATCTAAAACATATTTTGCTTTTTAAAAGGGAAGAGAGTGAAGAAATTCTCTTACAAAGATTCAGGGGTTGATATTGAAAAGGGGGATGCCTTTGTTCAAGCGATCAAACCAATGGTGGAATCTACATTCCGACCTGAGGTATTGACGAAAATTGGTGGTTTTGCAGGGTGTGTCTCTCTCAATCTGGAACGTTATAAGAAGCCGATTCTCGTCTCCTCTACGGATGGGGTAGGGACAAAGCTAAAAATCGCCTTCTTGATGGATCGTCATGATACTGTCGGGATTGATCTGGTAGCGATGTGTGTCAATGATATCGTAGTCAGTGGGGCAAAACCTCTTTTCCTCTTGGATTATTTTGCCACTTCTAAACTGGACACCGAAAAATCGATGAAGGTGGTTTCGGGTATTGCCAAAGGGTGTATTGAAGCTGAATGTTCTCTCATTGGCGGAGAGACAGCTGAAATGCCAGGATTTTATAAAGAAGGGGAATATGATCTGGCTGGTTTCGCAGTAGGCATTGTAGAGGATTCTCAATTGATTGATGGATCGAGTGTCACGGTCGGGGACAAATTGATTGGGATCGCCTCCAGTGGTCTCCACAGCAATGGATACTCTTTGGTAAGAAAATTGCTTCTCGATCAACATAAAATGGACTTGGAAAAGCGGGTTGAAGAGATCGGAGAAGTATTGGGTGAAGAGCTCCTCCGACCGACTCGCATTTATGTCAAGACAATCCTCAACCTCGCGCGAGATTTCCATATTGGTGGAATTGCTCACATCACGGGTGGGGGCATTACGGGAAACCTTCCGAGGGTGATTCCAAAGGGCTGTAAAGCGGTTGTTCACAGAGGATCCTGGGATATCCCTTCCATCTTCCCCTTTTTGAAAGAAAAAGGGAAGATTTCTGAGGAGGAGATGCTCCGCATTTTCAATAACGGAATTGGAATGATTCTCACCGCCAGGCCTAAAGATGTTGAGGATATCTTAGCCAGGCTTCATTCTTTAGGCGAGAAGGCCTTTACCATCGGCGAGGTGGGAAAAACAGAGAGGGAAAAAGAGACAATCGAATTTGTCTGACCCTTCATTTTCCAACATCGTATCGTCTCCCTAATATTAACATATCCAGTATTATCATGTTCTGTAAACAATTGCCAAGACCATCCATCAGATCGCGCTGGCCAATGTCGAAAAGAAAGGGGTTGAGATGGCGATGAAACGGCCAGGGAATGAGCAAGAGGTGATCGTATTAGGTTCTGGCTTGGGTGGTCTGGTGGCTGGGGCCTTGTTGTCAAAAAATAAACGCCCGGTCTTGTACCTGAGAGAAAAAGGATACCAACCTTTCTATGCTATAAAAGGGTACCATTTTGTACCCTTTTCAAACTTTTCAGAAAAATGTTTAAAGCCTAGCCTTTTTAAAAAAATCTCTCAGGCTTTGAACCTTTCCCGTTTCATAGGAACCCAAGAAGAGAGCAAGCAGGCCAAGATCATTTCAGACAAATCAAAGCAAAGAGCCGCCTTTCAAGTGGTCCTTCCCAGATCAAGGATTGACATTTTCCCTCAGCGTTCCTTATCCCAGAAGGAATGGAAGAGGGAATTTCCAAAAGAGGTAGTTCAGATTGAAGCATTTTATAATGAGCTGGATCAAATCCAGCATTTTTTACAGAAGGTGAATGAAAAGAAAAATTCTCCGCCATTTTTCCCCCTTCGACAACGTTCTTTCATCAAAAAAATATTTTCATTCGCCCCCTTTCTGAAAGAAGGAATGGACCAGAGGCTCTCTCCATTTTCGAGAGAGTTTCGAGAATTCGTTCAGCTTCAACTGATCTCATGGGGGAATTTTTATTCAGATCGATTTCCTATCTCTTTGGCCGCACACATGTTACTCGATGAGACGAATGAATTGAATCCAGATTTTGATTTAGAAAAACTCGAAAAAGAGATTTTAAATCAATTTTTACGGTCTGGAGGAAGAATTGAAGAGGTCGAAGGGGTGAAGAAAGTGGAAATGAGATGGAGAAATGGATTTACCCTCTCGTTGGAAGGGGAGCGGAAAGAATTTCAGTCTCAATTTCTCATTTTTAATTCTCCTCTTCATCGCGTTTCATCCCTCCTGGGTAAAAAAGGGAAGGAATTATTGAAGTGGGGGAAGAAGATCAAACCTTTATATGTGATGATCCCTTTATTTTTAGGGATCCGCGAAAAAGTTATCCCGGTTGGGATGAAGGATCTTCTTATCTCCATTTTAGATCTTGAAAAGCCCTATGATGATGGAAATGTGTTATTCCTTTCCCTTAGTCCAAAAGGAGATGAGACCAAAGCACCGGAAGGGAGGAGGGCCCTCACCGTTGAAAGCCTGATGAATGTAGGAAAATGGGAACAGACCCTTCTGGTCGATTATCAGAAAGGAGTCATGAAGCATCTATATCATCTCTTTCCTTTTCTTGAGAATTACATCGAATGGGTTGATTTCCAGTGGGCCAGCGAACATGTTCCCAAGTGGTCTTATTCCCACTTTCTTTATGAAGCCCCTTCTGATTTTCATTGGAAGGAGGGGGTCGTCCCTATGAGAATATCAAGAAATCTTTACTTCGTTGGAAAGGAAAATTTCCCTTATTTGGGCCTGGAAGGAGAGATCTTCAGTGGATTCATGGCGGCCCAACAGATTTTGAAGAAATATTCATGACCCTATCCCATCACTCATCGCAACGAAAAACTCACCCTCTGGCATAATCTTCCCTGCCTTTTGGGATAAACCGTCATTTCCTTTTTATCAGTTTAAAAATTATAATGTCTTATTCAATCATTCCCTTACTTCAAACTCATTAGGGACCACGAAGATCGTTTGCCTATCCCTTACCAGGCCGGTAAAAAAGAACCTTGCCCATTTCAATCCAGATTCAAACTGGGTCTTTCCCCTCAAGTCCTTCCTTCTTTCTGCTAACACACCGATGAGATTGTCGTTTTTGAGTTCATCATCTTTACAAAATACTTTGTATACTATCATCTCATCACCTCCTCAAAGAAATGACTTGCCGTCTATTTCCACAAACCCCGATGAGTCTCCCTTGCCTCCCTGTATTCCTTTAAAAATCTCTCCTGATATTTCACGTTAGGGGGTATGGTCATAAGTTGCGCATAACCCGCCTTAACGATCTCCTCGTTTAACATCTTACCGCTGGGCAGGTAGAGATAGGCCAAGAGTCTTCCATATTTGTCCCTCATCCGGACATCAAACTCTATCTCTAAAAAAATCCCTGGCTTCACTAAGGCCCTTACAAAACCCGTGGCCTCTCTACCCTGGGAGGTAATGGTTTCTATATCCGATTTTGTCCTCTGGGCATCCTTCACCGCCTTCTTGTTCGGTCTGCTCTCAGGCGTATCGATTCCGATGAGCCGGATACTTTCTCCCCTCCTATGGTAAATAACTTTTACAGTGTCTCCATCCACTATGGATAGAACTTTTGCCTTCTCATAGCCTGTGAAGGGAAAGCGAGGGTCAGTAAAATAAAAAGGGTCAAAAAGAAATTCAGTTTAAAGTTAAAACGTTCCTTTCCCATTCTCGCTTTATCTCCTTGATTCTACTCTCTTTGAACGCATCGGTTTTTTTGTCTTCCTTTTCGCCTTGACCACTTGGAGTCGATAACCCAGGTGGGTTAAGAATTTCATAATCGTATCAATCCTGGGATTCGTTCCTTTTTTCAAAGATCGGTAAAGGCTGGCCCGATCCATCCCCAATTCCATCGATACCCTTCTGACCGAAGACGTCTCTTTAATTAATCTCCATACCGTAACGACGATATCTTCCATGATGATAAATTTACCACATGTGGATTTAAAATACATGAGATTATTTAATTACATGAGGCGTATTTATCACATATCTCTTCGGATGTCAAGAAAAAAATTCTATCTTCTTTTTAGAACAAAAACCTGTCTAACATGATCATTTTGAAAAGGGAGAAGCAATAGGAAAAAGGTGATGGGGAGAAAACAGATTTGAAAAAACCAAGTGAGGATCAACTCGGTTTATGAAAAGGGATTATTGACGATGCGGACCAACTCCTGAAGGTTTTTTAATAGTCGTCTTGGTTTCCCTTGAGAGAGTTCCTTCTTAGAAAAAAATCCGGTGGGAAGGGCATAAACATCCACGCCTGCCTGTTTTCCTGTCTCAATATCTGTCAGGGTATCCCCGACGAAGATCGTCTCCTCTGGGGAAAGGTTCATCTCCTTTAAAGCGGTATGGATCATATCTGGGAAAGGCTTGTTTCTTGGGACATCCCCGGCACCGATCACGGCTTTAAAATAATCTGACACCTCCAAATGCATGATGGCCCCTCTTGAAAAGCGACCGAATTTGTTTGAAGCAATCCCAAGGATAATCCCGTCGGAATGGAGTGTTTTTAGAATCTCTTTGGCCCCATCTAAAAAATGAGTTTTATCGAGATAGACCTCCTCATATTTCTTTCTCATGATGGGGATACCCTTTAAAACCTCCTCCGGTGTGAAGAATTGGGAAAGTGTTGCCTCCAAATCTGCCTTCAGATATTTTTTGATATCACGGAAAGGAAAGGTCTCCTTCCCGAAATGTTGAAAACATTCTTTTAGCCCCAGATAGATCGCCTCATAGGATTCGATCAGTGTTCCGTCGAGGTCAAAGATAATGCCACGGATCTGCTTCTTCAGATCATTGAGAATTTCCCGAAAGTCCTTAAAAAAATGACAGGTGATATCCTGTTCAATACAATAGGTGTAGAGGGAACCTTTAGCAAAGACGAAGTCTGCTTCCTGAGCCGCACACCTGTCGGAAAGGCCATTTCCGACGAAAAAGATGGAATCATATTCTTTTCGGTGGATTTGGATGAGCTTCTTTTTGCAAGTCCCGCAAAGACCACACTCTTCCTCGGAGTGAGGAAAAGAGATATCCATTCCTTCTTTATCCCGGAAATGGGTACCGTTGGCATAGAAGGGGATCTCTGAGAGGTGGTGAATTTCCAGAATCTTCTTGATATAGAAATCAAGGCCATCGCTGACAATTTTGATATCAATATCCTTCTCACGGCAATATTGAAAAAAAATAGAAAAAGAGGGATCGATTTGGGAATGCTCTTGAACAAAATGGAGGATGGTTGACTCATCCCCCTTAAGGATTTTTGCAATTCGGGAGTAAGCCTCTTTAGAGCCAATCTTTCCCTCACGGAAATCTTGGTCGATCGGTTCCCAATTTCCCGAGGTAAATTGATTGACCAGAAGATAGCCTATATCCCGAACGCTGATCGTTCCATCGAAATCACAGAGGATCAATTGTCTCATAATGAATTTCTGAGGGTTCTAGGATTCGAGGGACCAATGGTTCAAGGATTTTATCTCAGCCTTAGACTTTTCCCTTGACCCCATGAATCCTGAACCCCTTGTCTCTCTTAATCGTCCCAGCCGATCTGTTTCTTCTTAGTGACAGGGATCTTGAACTTCTCTTTTAACCGCCTGACGACGAGGTCTGGAACTAATCCCTCAACTCCACCCCCTAATCTGGCAACCTCTTTGATGGTTCTGGAGGAGACGAAAAAATAGTCCTTACTGGTCATCATGAAAAGGGTATCCAGATGGGTGTTGAGGCTTCGATTCATGGACGCCATGTGAAATTCATATTCGAAATCGGAGGTTGCACGGAGGCCCCTTAAAATCACCTTGGCATTGGTCATCGCCACATAGTCGACGAGAAGTCCCTTGAAACTATCCGCGATGACATTGGGTGTATCTTTAAAGATGATTTTCGCCATCTGAAGGCGTTCCTCAACAGAGAAGAGGGAACGTTTTTCTACATTGTCTGCAATGGCAATGATCACTTTGTCAAAGATCTCAAGAGCCCTTTCGACGATATCGATATGACCATAGGTAATGGGGTCAAAGGAACCTGGATAGATGGCCACTTTTCCCATATTTTTTTCCTCCCCTTTCTTCCTTTTTACCATTCCACACTTCCTATAGGTAATTACCTGTTGCTGGCAAGGAGAACCGCGTTCAGGATTTTATAAAAACTGCCAGAAAACCCCGGGTTTTCAAGCTCGGGGATGAATGGCGCCCGGAGCGAAGCGTAGGCAATCCGGCGAAGCCGGGTAGCCCGAAAGAAACCCTGGCCTTCAGGCCGGGGAGTTTCATTTAACTTCGGTTTTATGATTTTCTCCCTGAGGGGTTAAAAAAGAGATCACAGTGTCCCCAATCCGTCGTTCTCGAATAAGATTCCATCCATTCATGATATGGGGGAGGGGTTCCCGCCGGTCATGTTCGATGACCAGGATGGAGTCCTTGTGGTAAATGGGATAGGAATTCAATTTCATTAAGGTTCTTTGAATCAATCCCTTTTCATAAGGAGGATCCATCAAGATCAGATCAAAGGATTCTCCTCTCTGTTTGAGAATTCCAATTGCTCGGATTGCATCTTTTGGAATAATTTCAGATCGCTCCTCCAACCCGAATTGATTGAGATTTCTTTGAATGAGTCGTAAGGCTTGTCTTCCCTTTTCAACAAAGATGGCTTTTTTAGCCCCTCGACTCAGGGCTTCGATCCCTAAATTTCCCGTTCCTGCGAAGAGATCCAAGACTACTTTTTCTTCCATTTCCTCTCTGAGGATGTTAAAGATAGATTCCTTCACCCGGTCAGAGGTGGGGCGAAGAAATTGACTCTTCGGTGTCACTAATTTTCGCCCTTTCGATGTTCCACTGATAATGCGCATCGGCTATCCTTACTGATTCCTCATTGAAAATTGAAAATTGCAAATTGCAAAAGTCAACCCTTCGACTCCCCGGCATAAATGCCGGGGCTTGCTCAGGGTTAACCCTGAGCGGCGCTCTCCTCACCGCCCTGAAGGGCGGAGCTTAGCGCCGCCGAATGGGTCAAAATGAATATTAAAAACAATTTTACATTTTTCATCTTGCATTTTGCATTGTAACTTGGAATAGTTCCTTCACCTTTTTTTGCATATGGTCCTGATGGGAACCTTGCCAATAGATTCTTAGACACTGCGGACATCGGAAAAATTGTTTCTGCTGATAGAAGATAAAATCTGGGACTTTTCCTTCCACCTCCTCCTGTAAGATTTCTTCGAGAAGGATGTTACAGAGGAGACACCGGGAGAAAGGGTTCTCCTCGTTTAATGAGACGACTTTCTTTTGAATGAGCTCTCTCAACTGGAGAGGAGGTTTGTCCTCCATGATCCTGACGATGCGATCCTCTGGTCTCTTGGGAATGAGTTTGGTATTTCGGGTCAGGATCACCCGGTTTTCCTCACGAGCCAATTTTATCAATTGATAAGGATTTTCTTCCCGGTAATAAACAGTATCATAACCCAGCATTCTCAATTCCCTAGCCAATTTTCCCAGCATGCGATCAGCGATAAACTTCATTCTCCTCACCCTCCCCTCTCCCCATCGTGGGAGAGGGATGGGGTGAGGGGGTTCAATCCTCATGATATATATTTCCCGATAATCGGTTCTAAATCTTTTTTCGTTTTTTCGGGGATAAACTTTTTAGCGGTGATCATGGCATATTTTAAAGCATTGGCACAAACGCATTCTCTTGTTCCCGGAAGGTGTTTGATCGCATGTCGAATGGCACTTTTTGCTATTTTCGTACTCTGTGCCAAGATTCTCAGGATCTCCCCGACTGAAACATCTCCTGCCACCTCATGCCAGCAATCGTAATCGGTTGCAAAGGCAATGGTTGAATAACAGATCTCAGCTTCCCGAGCCAGTTTCGCCTCGGGGAGATTGGTCATTCCAACGATATCCACACCCCACGTTCGGTAAAGCCTCGACTCGGCACGTGTTGAAAATTGGGGCCCTTCAATACAAATGTAGGTCCCATCCCTATGAACCGTCGCACCGACTTCCTCCCCTGCCTCGAAAAGGATTTTGCTTAAAACAGGACAAACCGGGTCTGCAAAGCCGATGTGACCCACGATCCCGTCGCTGAAGAAAGTGTTCGGGCGACCTTTCGTCTGATCAATGAATTGGTTGGGAATCACCATATCTCCTGGCTGAATCGATTCTTTCATAGACCCCACTGCACTGACACCGATGATCCATTGGACGCCCAGCATCTTCATCCCATAGATATTCGCCCTGAAATTAAGAGAAGAGGGCTGAATGCGGTGGCCTTTCCCATGCCTGGGCAAGAAGGCGACTTTCACCCCTTCAAGACGCCCCACAATGAACGAGTCGGAAGGGTCTCCGAAAGGTGTCTTCAAAGAAACAGTTTGGACATCTTCAAGTCCCTCCATCTCATAGAGACCTGACCCGCCGATCACCCCGACGATCTTTTCTGACATTATTATCCTCCTCCGGTGTATTCCAATCCAGCCTATATATTTAAATGGATGTTAATTGATTTCCTCAATACTGTCAAACTATTGAAGCGGTTCTTTCGCTTGGAGTTGACCGCAAGCAGCTGAAATCTCGGTTCCTTTGCTGGTCCGGACGATTGCCGTGAGTCCCCCCTCCATCAAAATTTCTTGAAACTGTTTGACCTTTTCTTCTGAAGGTTTTTTAAACGGGATTCCAGGAGTTTCGTTGAGGGGGATGAGATTGACCTTGGAGGGGATTCCTCTCAATATTCTTAATAATTTCTTGGCATCCTGGGAAGAATCATTGATCCCTTCCACCATTACATATTCGAAGGTAATTCGAGTTCTTGGCCGAAGGGGAAAATTTTTGCATAACGCCAAGATCTTTTTTAATGGGTAACGGCGATTGACGGGCATTAAATAGCTTCGAGTCTCTTCCTCTGAGGCATTAAGGGAGATGGCCAGACGAAATGAGATCTTCTCTTTCGCCAGTCGTTCCAACTCGGGAAGGAGACCTACTGTTGAGAGGGTGATCCTTCTTGACGAAAATTTGAAGGCATCAGGGTGAGCCATCAACGCTATTGCCTTTAATGTATTTTTGTAATTGGCAAGGGGTTCTCCCATTCCCATCAAGACGATGTTGGTAATGGATGTTTTTCCAGGAAGAATTCTTCTGATCGCCAGAATCTGATTGAGGATTTCTGAGACCATGAGATCCCGTTTCCATCCTATTTTCCCGGTCAAGCAGAATCGACATCCGAAGGCACATCCCACTTGAGTGGATAGACAGAGGGTGAGGCGTGCCTTATCAGGGATCAGGACGCTTTCGATTCGGTTTCCATCTTCGAGTTGAAATAAAAACTTTTTTGTTCCATCTCTATCCTGTTCCATGTGCAGGGGGTGGAGGTTTGAGATGAAGCTGACCTGGCTTAACTCTTGGCGGAATCTTTTGGAGAGGTTGGTCATCTCCTCGAAGGATTGGGCACCCTTCTGGTAAAGCCATCTCAGAATCTGGATACTTCGATAGCGTTCCTTCCCGAATGACCCGAGGAATTCAATAAGTTCAGAAGGATTCAAATTCTTAAGGTCAACTTTTTCTAAAGAATTATTCAACTCAAATCACCCTCCCTCACCCCCTCCCTCTCCCCTAAAGGGAGAGGGTCGCTGACGCTCCATAGCTTTAGCGACGGAGCGGAGGGGTAAGGGAAAAAAACTTTTCAATATTCAGACATCTCCAGAGAGTTAAAGAAATATTTGATTTCAAAGGCGGCTGTTTCAGATGCATCAGAACCATGGACAACATTTTTTTCGATATTGGTGGCAAACTGGCGTCGGAGGGTCCCTTCTTTTGCCTGTTTCGGGTCGGTGGCACCCATCAACTCCCGTGTCTTCGAAATCGCTCCTTCTCCTTCAAGAACCATAACGACAGAAGGTCCAGAAGACATGAAGGTGGTCAGACTTTCGAAAAAAGGTTTGCCTCGATGGACGGCATAAAACCCCTCCGCTTCTTTTTTGTCCATCCAGATCATCTTCAAACCGATCACCTTTAACCCATGGTCTTCAAAACCTTTGATGACCTCACCGATCAGATGTTTCTGAACGCCATCAGGTTTCACAATAGATAGTGTTCTTTCCATGTCTTCCTCCTTTAACCTAAATTATAAATATTTAATCTATCTTTCACAATTCCTAATTGTCAAGTCATGGCTCCCTTCTAATACCCTTCTAATACATTGACAAAAAGGCCATCGATGTCCTATTCTAAACTTATTTTGTAGACAAGGAGGAGTAGATGGGAGAGGGAGAAACAAAGATTTACGAGGTGATTATCATTGGAGGAGGACCTGGGGGGTTAACGGCAGGGCTCTACACATCAAGAGCTAGACTCAGTACCCTTCTGATCGAAAGCGCCCTCTTTGGAGGACAGATGACCACTACTGAGTTGATTGAAAACTATCCAGGTTTCCCTCAAGGGGTCACCGGCGATGAGTTGAGCCGTCTGATGGAGGAGCAGGCAAAAAGATTTGGGATGGAAACCGTCACAGAGGAAGTTGTAAAGGTGACTTTAGAAGGGGATATGAAGGTGGTCCAAACTTATGAGTCAACCTACCGCTGTGAAGCTCTTATTATATGTACGGGCACGGAATATCGGAAATTAGGAGTCCCCGGGGAAAAGGAGTTTGCCGGGAAAGGGGTCTCTTATTGTGCCACTTGTGACGGGGCTTTCTTTCAAGATAGCCAAATTTTTGTTGTGGGGGGGGGAGATTCCGCACTGACCGAGGCTCTTTTCCTCACAAAGTTTGCCAAAGAGTTGACCATCGTCCACCGTAGGGATGCTCTTCGAGGGACAAAAATCTATCAAGAGAGAGTGTTTGCTAATCCCAAAATAAAGATGCTCTGGAATTCTGTCGTGAAAGAGATAAAAGGGGATAAAATCGTGCGATCCATCCTCGTCAAGAATGTGAAAACAGGGGAGGTCACAGAGCTCAAAACAGAAGGTGTTTTCCTTTTTGTGGGACTTTCACCCAGAACTCAATTCTCAAAAGGGTTAATTATATTAGATGAGGCAGGATACATTATTACGAACGAGGATTGTCAAACTTCTGTAAAAGGAGTCTTCGCTGCGGGGGATTGTAGGAAAAGATTGTTGCGTCAGATCGCAACCGCAGTGGGTGATGGAGCGACGGCGGCGTTTGCTGCAGAGAAGTATTTGGAGGCAAAGGAATAAAACTGCAAGTTCAAAGTTTAAAGTTTGAAGTTGAAAGTTGAAAATTCAAAAGTAAGGTAAAAAAAGAAACAAAATGAAGATAGTTTGGTCTCTTTTGTGTGTTGGAGTTTTAACCATACCAATTGTTTCCATGGGTCAAGAAATTAACCAAGAGGGCTGGCCGATTCCTGATTTAAAAGGTCTCATTCCTTATTCTATCCAAGTTAAGCAAGTGGATGGGGTTGAGAAGATTGTTGAGAAATTTTATACCCCTGATGGAGGACATGTCGCAAGGATAAGGGGAAATGGTAAAATCTTTGCTTATGCCGTCGATAGGGACAGAGAACCTCCCATTGACTATCTTTTACTCGATCCTGATGGGTTAGGAAAATTTACACAAAAATTAAGATTCGAGGATTCCTACAAGATTCCTGAATGGGTTTCCCATTAATCCCACCAAAATAATCTGGCATCACTAATTTTTTTATTAAGATCACACCTGAAAACCCCGTCCTGTGGGCGGGGATGAAAGGTGTGTCTGCCGAAGGCAGAAAAAAACTAAATCAGATGCTGAAACGATACTGAATCAAGTTCAGCACAAGGTTCAGCATGACAACAGGGTTTGGTTCTCGTTTTTTGTCATCCCGAACTTGTTTCGGGATCTTGGTTTTAAGAATTTGGGTTTTAAAGCCCCGCCCTGTGGGCGGGGTTCTTTACTTTCCCAAAACAAAAAAGGGCACCTTATAATTTTTTTAAAAAATCTGAAAATTGAATTAATTCTTTAGAAATTAAGTGGTTTAATGAATCAACTTTGATTGGCATTGAATATGCGCAAAAATAATTAGGATAAAATCTTAAAAATCAATATTGCCGACAAAGCCAAACCACGAGTGATCGTGGGACGGAAAGCCACGCCTGCGTGCCGAAACCAAACACAGCATGCGGGAGTGCCTGGATGCCGAAACGCCTATCTATCATTGGGAGGCACTACGGCGTGCAAGCACGGGTCCAAGAAGAAACCAAAAAATGGTTTCTTACCTTTAGCCAGAAGCTAAAGGTGATATTTGGTGGATTTGCAATTGCAAATCTCCTGGATAGCCGGGTTGCCGAAGCACTTGCCTGCCGGTAGGCAGGAAAGGAATTTTGCTGGGCCCGTGGTCTATCTTAACACGGGCCTTTTTTTGAAGTTTTTTACCTTCATCCAAGGGAGGTGGTTTAGATGGCAATTTTCAGACCCTGTTCGTTTTATCGAGATTCTGGGACTCCTAACATGGGCCTGGGCCTCGGGTATTGCGATTTCGATTGTAGCCAAACGACCTGTGATGGAGATATCCATTTTTGTGAAAAACCCAACACCCTGAAAAAATATCTCTCAGAACTGAAGAAAAAGGAGGAGAATTTGGAATGGGAAGTGAAAAGAAATGTCCGCTTTTCAGGAAACCCGAAAGTCTGAGCCTGGGGAAGGGAAACGGGTATTGTGACATCGACAGTAGTAGTACGACCTGTGAAGGAGATGTCAAATTTTGTGAGAAGCCTGATGCCCTGAGGGTATATCTCCGTAAGAGATTGGAAGAATTGGAGAAGAAAAAGGATTGATCTTTTTCTCCATGACCTTTCGACCCATTCATCACATCCCCATAGGCCCTCCACACCAAAACAAATAATACCACTATCTTCTAGACCATTTTTTCTCGATTACAAAAGCTAATAAAATCAATAATATTTTTTGTTAATAAGAATAGATATGTGTTATTATTAATGAAAGGATCGGTTCTGAAAAGAAGAAAAAGGATAGAGGAGGTGAAAACGGAATGAAAGAGAATGTGGAAAAAGCGTTGCAGAAGATTCGGCCTGCCCTTCAAGCCGATGGAGGGGATATCGAATTGGTTGATGTGGTGGATGGTGTTGTAAAGGTCAGATTGACCGGTGCTTGCGGTGGCTGCCCCATGTCGCAGATGACTTTAAAGATGGGGGTGGAGAAAGTCCTTAAACAACAAGTACCAGAGGTAAAAAGCGTAGAGACCGTTTAGATATGATTTGGGGGAGTCTACCCTTGGTGGACTCCCTTGAGAGAGCTTAAGATGGAATCTTTTCATCTTTCCGCACCCGCGATTGCTGTTTTAGAAAAAAGGTATCTAAGAAAAGATGCCCAAGGTCGAGTGATAGAGACTCCGGAGGAGATGTTCTGGCGTGTTGCCCGAAATATCGCCGAGGCCGAACGTTTTTATGGAAAGAAGACCTCTCCGGAAGAACTTTCCGAGGTCTTCTTTCGGATGATGGCATCCTTGGACTTTCTTCCTAACTCGCCCTGTCTGATGAATGCAGGAAGAGACCTCCAGCAGTTAGCTGCCTGCTTTGTCCTTCCCGTAGAGGATTCCCTCGATTCGATCTTCGAAACCGTAAAACAAACAGCTCTTATCCATCAAAGTGGTGGGGGAACGGGTTTTTCCTTCAGCCGTCTGAGGCCGAAAGATGATACGGTTCAATCCACAGGAGGCGTAGCGAGCGGCCCTACGTCTTTTATGAGGGTATTTAATATGGCGACAGAGGTCATCAAACAGGGGGGGACGAGAAGAGGGGCCAACATGGGGGTGTTGAGAGTCGATCATCCGGATATTATGGAATTTATTACCATTAAGAAAAACCCTGATGAGATGACAAATTTCAACTTATCCGTGGGGTTAACCAAAGAATTTATGGAGGCCCTTGAAAAAGAGGGTGAATACAGTCTGATCAATCCAAGGACGAAAAAAGAAGTAGGTCGCCAGAAGGCTTGGGAAGTATTTGAAGCGGTCGTTAATGCAGCCTGGGAGACAGGGGACCCAGGAGTCTTATTTTTAGATCGGATTAATGAGGCGAACCCAACTCCACAGATGGGGGACATGGAGAGCACCAATCCATGTGGTGAAGCCCCTCTCTTGCCTTATGAACCATGTGTCTTAGGCTCAATCAACCTTTCTCATATGGTGAAAGAGAGAAACGGAGGGTGGGAGGTTGATTTTGAGAAGATTAAAAAGACCGTGAGGCATGCGATTCATTTTCTGGATAATGTCGTAGACATGAACCAATACCCCTTGCCACAGATTGCTCAGATGGCGAAGGGAAATCGAAAGATCGGCCTCGGAGCCATGGGATTAGCCCATTTCTTCATCCGATTGGGCATTCCTTATAATTCGCCGAAGGCTTTGGAGGTGGCAAGAGGTTTAATGAGTTTTATTCAACATCAGGCCAGAGAGCGATCCATGGAATTGGCTGAAGCGAGAGGAGTGTTCCCAAATTTCTTGGGTTCTATTTATAGCAGAAATGAAGGGATGAGGTTAAGAAACGCCACAGTCACGACCATTGCCCCTACAGGAACACTCAGCCTGATTGCCGATTGTTCCAGTGGCATTGAACCTCTATTTTCCATTCAATATATCCGAAGGGCTTTAGAGGGCATGGAGTTTCAAATGACCGATCCTCTCTTTCTTGAAATAGGGGAGAAAGAAGGATTTCTAAACCCTGATTTAATGAAGGCCCTTTCGGAAGGGGCGAATCTTCGGGATCTGCCCGATGTTCCCCCGCATATTAAGGAACTTTTTATTACCACCTTTGAGATCCCTCCTGCCTGGCATATTAAAATTCAAGCTGCTTTTCAGGAATATACAGATAATGCCGTATCCAAAACGATCAACTTTCCGAGAGATGCGACTAAGGAAGATGTGAAAGAGGCTTTTCTACTGGCTTATCGGGAAAGATGTAAAGGCATCGCCATCTACCGAAGTGGAAGCAAGGCGAAACAGGTTTTATCCTGCGGAACGAAACAAGTCTGCTAATTGAGTAATTAGGTCACTAAGTTATTAGGTTATTCATTAAGTCATTGGTCACCCAATGACCTAATTACCCAATGACTTAATCACTGATATTTCAGGTATGTATCCCACTGTGAATCGAGAGAAATGTTCGGGTTGTGAAAACTGCGCCGAGATATGTCCCAGCGAGGTCTATGAAATGAATGGCGAAAAGTCGCACCCAGTCCGTCCCGAGGATTGCATCGAATGCTGGGCCTGCGTAAGCCAATGCCCTACCGAATCCATTCACCTCCACGGGGATTAACCCTACGGGGAATTGAAAATTCTATCTTCCTCCCTCAGGTTCAGGGGTAAATAAAACCACTTGAAAAAAAGGATAGGCTTTCCTATAATAAAATTAAATACTTGGGATGGGGGTGAAATATGAAGAAATCAATATGGGAAATAACTTTGTGGACAGGATGTCTTCTTATTTTAACAGTAGGGCTCTATGGATGTGCGGACCTATATCCCTCCCGGACAGTCCAAGAACGAGGAGCAGAGGTCCAGCAGCAAATCTCAACTTCTTATCGATTTGAGGATATTCCACTGCCTCCTGGAATGACGCTCAATCGGAAAGAATCATTTGTTTATGAAACAAAGACGATCAGGACGGGGCTTCTCATCTACGAGGGAAAAGGAGAGATAGAGAAATTAACTAAATTCTTCAAACAACAGATGCCAAACTACCAATGGAGACTGCTGAGCAGTTTTGAACTCCATAATGTGATGTTGACCTTTATTAAAGAAGGTTGGTGCTGTATCGTTTATATCCTTCCAGTAGATGATGGGACGAAGAGGATCGAGATCCGGGTCGGGCCAGTTGAAATGAAACCTCTCTCTCCATCAAAAAATTAGATCCAGGCTAAAATGATGGAGACACTCCACTTAGAATCTCCTGCAAAAGTCAACCTGAGACTGGAGATCCTGAAGAAGCGGGAGGACGGATACCATGAATTGAGGACCATCCTCCAGAAGATTAGTCTTCACGATACACTCCATTTCTCTTTGAAAAAGGAAAAAGGAGTTTCCATCACGACAGATCATCCCAAACTTCCCGTTGGAAAAGACAATCTGGTTTTCAGGGCGGCTCAATCTGTGTTGAAGGTGTCGGGCTATAAAGGGGGGATTCATATTGAGATTGAGAAAAGAATTCCCCTTGGGGCTGGTTTGGGAGGGGGGAGCAGTAATGCTGCCACCGCATTGAAGGCGTTGAATCAGCTTTTAAAAATGGACCTTTCCAAAAGGGAGTTGATGGGAATGGGATTGGAGATTGGGGCAGATGTTCCTTTCTTCTTTTTGGAGGGGGCTGCCGTTGGTTTGGGGATTGGCGAGCGACTTAAAAAGATCAAACTCCCAATCTTATATTTTGTCCTCATCTATCCAAATTTTGAGGTTTCAACGCGTTGGGCTTACCAAAATTTCGTATTGACAAATCAGCGAATTCATTTTAATCTTCATAAGTTTTTAAAAACTCCTGAGGGGATTTCTCATATTCTTTTTAATCATTTAGAAGAAGTGGTTTCAAGAAAATATCCTCAGATCGATGTCATGAAAAAAATACTTTTATCTGCTGGGGCTTTGGGTACCCTGATGACAGGAAGCGGTCCTACGGTTTTTGGAATCTTCCCAGAGGGAAAAAGCACAGCGGAGACTTACGAGAGAATAAAAAAACTGGTCAGGAGGAGAGGATGGATCGTTTTTAAAGCACACAGCATCACTACCTAACGCCAGCCTGCACCTGCCTGACGGCAGACAGGGTAAGCAGGATAGGCAGGGTGGAGGCCCTGAACCATATGAAGTACAGGGCAAGGGGGATTTATGGAAGTGACAGAGGTGAGGGTTTTCCCCGTAGAAGAGGAGAGGCTTAAAGCATATGTAGCGATCACCTTTGACCATTGTTTTGTCGTGAGAGATTTGAAAGTGATCAATGGAAATAATGGATTGTTCGTGGCGATGCCGAGCAAGAAAAGGAAGGACGGAACTTACCGGGATACCGCCCACCCTCTTAACAGTGAAACTCGACAGATGATTGAATCCATCGTTTTAGCAGAATATAATAAGGAAATTCAGAAAAAACTTTAAACTCGAAGCACAAAACACGAAATTCGAAACAATAGTAAATGTTCTAAATCAAAATGTCCGAAACAGAAATGCTCTCAAAGGGTTTTAGAAATTTGGCCTTTTCGATTTAGAACTTGGGTTCGGATTTCGATATTCGAATTTCGTTAGTTTTAGTTAAAGATTGGGGTGTCGTCAAGCGGTAAGACACAGGTCTTTGGAACCTGGATTCGGAGGTTCGAATCCTCCCACCCCAGCCACTCTTCTAAGGCATAGCGCATAGGGCAAAGAGCATAGCGTGTCTCTCTATACGCTTTATGCTCTGCGCTTAGCAATTTATTGGATAGGAGAAGAGGTTCTTATGAGTAAAAAAAGGGTAGTAGTCAAACCAGGGGAGGATTTAAGTTGGTTAAGAATATTCACTGGAAATTCAAATACCGAATTAGTGCAAAAGATTTGTGACCAGCTGGGGACCCCCCTTGGAAAATCTGTGGTGAGCACCTTCAGTGATGGAGAAATCCATGTTGAGATTGATGAAAGCGTCCGAGGAATGGATGTTTTCGTGATCCAGTCCATTTCTTCTCCTGTCAATGACAACCTGATGGAACTCCTCATTTTGATCGACGCCCTGAAAAGGGCTTCTGCGGAAAGGATCACCGCTGTGATGCCTTATTATGGTTATGCAAGGCAGGACCGCAAAGTTCTTCCTCGGGCACCCATCTCTGCAAAGCTGGTTGCAGACCTCATTACGACAGCAGGAGCTTCTCGAATTCTTACTGTTGACCTTCATGCGGGTCAGATTCAGGGCTTTTTCAATATTCCAGTGGACCACTTATTTGCTTCCCCGGTGTTGTTAGAGCACCTGAGGCAATTGAAGAACGATCTCGTTATTGTCTCTCCAGATGCAGGAGGGGTGGAGAGGGCTCGAGCCTATGCAAAACGATTAGAAGCTTCCTTGGCTTTCATCGATAAGCGAAGAGAATCTCCCAATGTCTCACAGGTCATGAACATCATCGGGGATGTCAGTGGGATGTTGGCGATCTTAGTTGACGATATGGTCGATACAGGAGGAACATTAGTGCGGGCAGCTTATGCGTTGGTTGAGAATGGGGCGAAGGGTGTCTATGCCTCTTGCACTCACCCTGTCTTTTCTGGAAAAGCTGTGAAGATTATCTCAGAATCACCCATTCAGGAAATGATTGTGACAGATACCATCCCCCTCAAAGAAGAGGCCAAGGCATGCCCAAAGATCAAAGTCATCTCGATATCCGGTCTGTTGGCTGACGCCATCC
Source organism: uncultured delta proteobacterium (assembly GCA_963820625.1). Lineage (GTDB taxonomy): Bacteria > Desulfobacterota > BSN033 > BSN033 > UBA1163 > CAWGAV01. The sequence continues at coordinate 48,962 of CAWGAV010000005.1, read as the reverse complement.
GAAGGATTTATGAGGATGATTCGGTGAGTTGCCTGTTTATTTGACGTATAAAAAATCGCGTGTTGGTGAATCGTGTTAGTGAATCGTAACAAATATTTCTCGATTCACCTATCACCATCACAAAACACCATAAAAGGAGTGAAACATGGAAAGACCCATATTGACAGCAGAGATTCGAGAAGGGGTTGGAAAGGAAAAGGCGAAGAAACTCCGGGCGAAAGGCCTGATCCCTGCCATTTTTTATGGACCAAAATCCCAAACCATCTCTTTGGCGATTGATTCCAAAGAATTATCAAAAGCCCTTCAAACGGAAGCAGGGGAGAATGTCCTGATTGACCTTGACATTCGGAAGGGCAATCAATCAGACCGTAAGGTGGTAATGTTGAAAGACATTCAAATTGATCCTCTCCAAAGGATAACCCTGCACACTGATTTTTATGAGGTGACCATGGATGAGATGGTCACCGTGGAAGTTCCTGTTCATCTGGTTGGGAAACCTGAAGGGACCAAAGTGGGTGGAATTCTTGAACAGGTCCGGCGGGTAATCCAAATCCAGTGTTTCCCTGGAGATATTCCCAAAAGTATTGATATTGATGTCAGTCCTTTAAAGATCGGTGACTCCATTCATATCCAAGATATTAAAGTGGAGAAAGCAAAAATTTTATCAGACACTAACTTTACCATCGCCACAGTCGTGCCTCCTGTGGTGGAGGAGAAGGTTGTGGAAGCAGTGGTTCCAGAGGTTGCTGAGGGGGCTGAGGTAAAGGAAAAGGAGGAGGAGGAAAAAGAATAACCGAATGTGAAGATGATTGTGGGACTGGGGAATCCTGGAATCCCATATCGAATGGCCAGGCATAATATTGGATTTCAGGTAGTGGATCGTCTTGCCAAAATAAACCATATTCCTATCCGCACCAGACGTTTCAAATCCCTATACGGAACAGGATGGATTGATTCTCAGCAGGTCGTTCTTGCTAAGCCAATGACCTTCATGAATCGGAGCGGAGAGGCGGTCAAAAAGGCGGCCGATTTCTTCCATCTGAAGATGGAAGATCTGGTCGTCGTTCATGATGATCTGGATCTTTTATTTGGAAGAATTCGTTTTAAACAAAGAGGAGGGGATGGAGGACATCAAGGGGTTCGTTCCATCATTGAGAGTATGGGTGGAAATAACTTTTTAAGACTGAAGGTTGGCATTGGAAGACCCCCTCAAGGGATCGATCCAGCCAAGTATGTCTTGGAGGCTTTTGATAAGATCGAGCAGTCCCATTTAGATCGAATCCTTTCCCAGGCAGCAGAATCTTTGAAGGTCATGCTTTTAGAAGGCCTTGAAAAGGCGATGAATCAGTTTCAGAAAAAAGAGAGGACGGGGGGTAATTAAAATGGGATGGATCGGAATTGCTTCGCTTACGGGTATTATCGCTTTGCTCTTTGTGTACTATACCGCGAAAAAGGTGATGAGACAGGACCCTGGAACCCCCCAGATGGTCGCCATATCGGATGCAGTTTATGAGGGTGCAATGGCCTTTCTGAAAAGGGAATACAAAGCCATTAGCACTTTTGCCATCATTGTGGCCATCTTGCTGGCCATTGGTTTGAAGGGACAGGGATCGCATTACTCTATTTTTACAGCCTTCTCTTTTCTAGTTGGAGCAGCTTGTTCCCTGACGGCTGGCTATATCGGGTTGAGCATCTCCACAAGGGCAAATACCCGAACCGCTCAAGCGGCTACACGGGGATTTAATCAAGCCATGTCGGTTGCCTTTCCAGGGGGAGCGGTCATGGGGCTCACTGTCGTGGGGTTGGGCCTTTTTGCCTTCTCCCTTGTCTTTTTGATTTTGGGATACTTCGCCCCTGGTGGAACAGTGGAGAAGATGACAGAAGCTGCTGGCATCATTGCGGGCTTCAGCATGGGTGCAAGTTCCGTGGCGCTCTTCGCCAGAGTGGGAGGAGGTATTTACACCAAGGCTGCTGATGTAGGGGCAGACCTCGTTGGAAAAGTAGAGGCGGGAATCCCGGAGGATGACCCACGCAATCCAGCGACCATTGCGGATAATGTTGGAGACAATGTCGGCGATGTAGCAGGGATGGGTGCAGACCTTTATGAGTCCTATATCGGTTCTATTCTTTCAGGGGTGATCATTGCTTCTCAAACCTTAGGAACTCCAGAACTTAAAATTAAAGGGGTCATTCTTTCATTCCTTCTCTATGCCATCGGAATCATTGCCTCTATATTGGGTGTCTTCTTTGTCAGGACAGGTGAGAAAGCCGATCCTGGAAAGGCTCTCAACAATGGGACCATCTCCAGTGCGGTGATCTATTCCATTGGTTCTTTCATTCTGGTCTTGGTGATGTTCGGATGGGACCTCTCTTATTTCTTTGCCAGTTTTTCAGGGATTGTGGCGGGGATGGTGATTGGCTTTACCGCTTATTATTATACCTCTGGAAAATCGGTTCAGAATCTTGCAAAAGCCAGCACCACGGGTTCAGCCACCACGATCATTTATGGTTTTGCCTTGAGTTGTAAAAGTACGGTAATTCCTCTTGTCGTCATCGGAATTGCCATTATGGTCTCGTACAAATTTGGCGGATTTTTCGGCATTGCCCTTTCCGCCATTGGAATGTTAGCTACCACCGGCATGGTGGTCGCGGTTGACGCTTATGGACCGATTGCTGACAATTCAGGAGGAATTGCAGAAATGGCCCATATGGGAAAGGACATTCGAAAAATCACGGATTCTCTCGATGCGGCAGGGAATACTACCGCAGCGATTGCGAAAGGTTTTGCTATTGGATCTGCGGCGCTGACCGCTCTCGCCTTATTCCTCTCCTATACACAGGTCATGAATCTTTCTGCCATTGATATCATGGGATCAGGGGGCTATAAAATTGTTGCAGGGGTCTTCATCGGTGCCATCATCCCTTACTTCTTTGCCGGTGCAACCATGATGGCAGTTGGAAGGGCTGCCTTCAATGTAGTAGAAGAGGTGAGGAGGCAGTTCAGAGAGATTAAGGGATTGATGGAGGGAACTGCCAGGGCGGATTATGCCCGTTGCGTGGATATTACCACGGCTGGTGCGCTGAAAGAGATGATTGTTCCTGGAATAGCTGCGGTAGCTATTCCTATCGTTTTGGGTAGCCTTCTCGGGCCGGAAGCACTGGCTGGTGTTTTGTTAGGTGCCCTTGCCACAGGTGTACCCCTGGCGATTCAGATGGCCAACGCCGGTGGAGCCTGGGATAATGCCAAAAAGTGGATTGAGGAAGGAAACCTGGGTGGAAAAGGGTCAGAGACCCATAAGGCTGCTGTAGTGGGGGATACGGTTGGAGATCCCTTTAAAGATACCTCCGCTCCTTCAATGAATATCCTTTTAAAATTGATGACCGTTGTCTCATTGGTTTTCGGTCCGATGATCCTCATCATTCATAAGTGGCTCGTCTCGCTCTTTTAATCTGGAATGATGGAATAGTGGAATATTGGGTACTGGATGAGTAAGTTGATAGGTATGGGTGAGACCTTTTCCTTGGCCTAACCCACTATTCCAATTTTCCAATCTTCCATTATCCCTGCATTTTTATTCTCCCTTTTCAATCTCCATGAAGATCTTTCCGTGGTGAAAGATACGCACTCCTCCTGTCTCCTCGGAAATGACTATGGCGAGGGCATCGGTCAGACTGGTAATCCCGGCTGCGGCTCGATGTCGACTTCCAAGACCCAAGGGAATTTCGATATTCTCACCCGATGCATCCAGGTGGCGGCCCGCTGCTAAGATGACCCCGTCTTCCCGGAAGATGAAAGCCCCATCAATGGAGGAAAATTCTTTAACGGTTTCTTTCAGCCGGTGATCCAAAATATTCCGTTCCTCTTCAGGATATCCCTGGAAGGGATTGATAACCATGGGGTGTGAGAATTTGAAAACCTCTTCGTGCTTTCCAAGGACGAAGATGGTTCCGACAGGTTTTCTTCCTTCTTTCCCCTCGATCGAGATTTCTAAAGCGAGGCTGAGGACAGTTTCGAAAACTTCCGGTCTCACAATCTCAGAGATCACGGGGAGATCGGAAGAGGAGATGATTTCAAACTCTTTCCCGAATTCGAGAACGAGAAGGTTATCCAGGACTTTTGTTTGAGGGATGCCTGAAAGGCAGACCCATTTATCCCCCTTTTTGACCCAACTCTTTGATAAGGCTTGGATGATTGCCATCTTGATTTGATTAATCCGACCCAGAGGGACATTAGGGATTTGAAGTACTTTATTAAAGACCGAGCTGGCTTCCTGAAAAGAGGCTTCATCCTTGATGGCAAGGATCAGATCAACCTGTTTTTCCTGACCGATTTTCGCTAAGGCTTCGTAGTCTTCAATCATATCCGCATAAAGCAGAACCCCTTTCGAATGGGTTTTTTTGGCAATGGCACAGGCTGTCTCCAACATGATACGATTCTGCTGCTTCACTCTGACCTCCCTTCCTGTCCACAGACAGGTCTAACCGCCGCCTGCCTGCGGTAGGCAGGGCAGGTAGGCTCAAAAACATTAAAGGCTTTATTTTCTCTTCGTTTTATTATACAAATAATAGGATAGAAATCTATAAAAAACTTACTCTTGAATTGGTCCATTTCGGTTTCATTCTTTGGTCGCTATGCGCTATGCCCTTTGCGTTATGCTTGAATAGGGGGGAATGAATGGGGTTTCGATGTGGGATTGTCGGTTTTCCGAATGTTGGGAAGTCCACGATATTCAATGCCCTGACTGCAGCCGGTGCAGAGGTGGCGAGTTACCGATTCTGCACGATCGACCCGAATATAGGTATTGTCCCTGTTCTGGATAAGAGACTGGAAAGTATCGCCAAGTTGATCCATCCTAAAAAAATGATTCCCACCACCCTTGAATTTTTTGATATTGCCGGTTTGGTCAAAGGAGCAAGCAAGGGGGAAGGACTGGGGAATCAGTTTCTGGATCACATACGAAATGTGGATGCGATTGCCCACACGGTTCGTTGCTTCAAGAATGAAAACGTGGCGCATGACTTTGGTTCGATTGATCCGGTGAGGGATATAGAAGTGATCCATACCGAACTCATTTTGGCCGACCTTCAGACCTTAGAGAGGAGGATGGCGAAGACAGAGAAGATGTACAAGGTGGGTGCCAAGGAAGCCGCCTTGGAGCTGGAGGTTTACCGAGAAGTCCAATCCGTTTTGAACCGGGGAGATAGGGCAGGGATCCTCCACATGACTGGAGAAAAAGAGACGATCTTTTTGGATCTCCACCTTCTTACGGAAAAGCCTGTTTTTTATGTCGCCAACGTTGATCAAAAAGAGCTAAAGGGAGAGGAGCTCTGTTTGAAGGCCACCACGGAGTGGGCACAAAAAGAGGGGAATAAAGTGGTAGTAATCTGCGGTGATCTGGAGGCAGAGCTCGCAGAATTGAAGGAGGAAGAGAGGGAGGAGTTCAGAAGAGAGTTGGGTCTGGAGGGTTCGAGCTTAGAACGATTAGTTCAAGTCGGATACGAGATCCTTTCGCTTGTCACATTTTACACGACAGTCAGTTCTGAACTGAGAGCTTGGACCGTCCCAAGTGGGACCCCAGCCCCTAAGGCCGCAGGGAAGATCCACAGCGATATGGAAAGAGGATTTATTCGCGCCGAGGTCATCTCCTATTCAGATTTTATAACCTGTGGCTCTGAGCATAGTGTGAGAGAGAAAGGACTCCTTCGTTCCGAGGGGAAAGATTATTTAATCCGAGACGGGGATATCGTCCATTTCCGTTTTCATGTATAGAGGGAAATAGTATGCCCTGGAGAGTATTCCAATTTATTTTTTATATGATTCCTATCCTTTGGATTTTTCTCAAAGATCTGATTTGGGAGGACCTATCCTTAGGGGAGATTAGGACCAATTATCTTTTCGGGAAGGCCAATGCCTATGACCGGGCCAATTTTTTAAGGAAGGCGGTCAAGGTCTCCAAGGAAATATTGAGAAGTGATCCGAACAGTATTTCCGTTTTTTTAAATCTAGGGGGGCTTTATTATCGCAGGGGCATGTTTGAGACCGCCATCCCCTATTATGAAAAGGTGATTCGTGCGAACCCAAAACACTACCAAGGTCACTATTGGTTGGCCATGTGTTTCTGGAAATTGGAACGATACCATGCAGCCATCAATACCCTGGAAGAGGTCATCCAGTTTTTGCCGACCTTTAAAGACGCCCTCAACTTGATGGGCGAGTGCTATGAACAGATCGGAGAAGCAGCCAAAGCGGAACATTGTTATCTCAAAGCGATCAGTACTGATCCCAATGGAATTATCATTCATGGAGGTGTTTTAGACAGTTGGACCCAGGAGAAAAAGAAGGAGGAGAGGATAAAGCATTAAAGAGAAATCTCAAAAGGTTTCTTGTGGAGGTGAAGGAATCTTGGAAAAAAAGATAGAGAGAGAATGGAAATCGATCCTTTGCCCCGGCGGAAAAGATAGGACATGGGTCATGGTTGAGTGGGATATTGTTTCAGAGAAGGGTCGGATCCTTAAAAGGAATTTACGACAGATCGATTGTCACCATCCCCAATTGAATGAATTTGGGGGAGTTGATTGCAGGTGGGGATGCGAAGGGGTGATTGGAAAAAGAGAACGGTAGGGCTTTTGGACATTAACCTTTCTCCTCCTCCGACTTCCTCTTTGCGGCAATGAATTTCTCCTCATCCATGATCCGAGGGGAGATACCCCGAAATCCTCCCAGACTGGTATCAGGAGGGAGCAGGATCCAGGCGATACCTAATTCTTCATCGATTTTGACGATCTCATCGCCAGGTTGCAATTTTTTCATGATGATCCATCTAATAAAAAATTGTCTTTTCCCACATTCTCTTTTATCTCCCATTTGAGAATCAATTTCAAGGGGTCAAATGATCTGGTTGGTTAAGCAGTTCATTACACATCAGACCTTGGAGATGGAAGGAGAGAGGGTGAAATTTCCCATCCGTGTGGAGTTGGAATATCATCAAGAAGGAATGCAAGTGTCTGAAGGGTCGCTCCATAAAAAAATCCTTTATAACAAATCTTTTCTGCTGAAATGATATACTGGATTGAAAGAACGAGATTTGGACCTTCTGGTGGGAAAAAGGGTCCAAGAAGCAATGGAAGAGTATTTGGCCTTCCAAAAGAGTCCTCTACCAGGCAAATAGAATGACGGCTGCAAGGTCGAAAGAAAAATTGAGCTCTGAAGAACGATATCTTAAGATCCGATGGGTCTTGATCTATGTCCTCTTCCTGAACTGGGGGGTGGCTGCAGCAAAACTCCTCTATGGTTGGCTGACCCGTTCTGCCAGCATGACCGCGGATGGGTTCCATTCTTTCTCGGACGGGTCTTCCAATATCATCGGACTCTTAGGGATTTGGATATCCTCCCGCCCCATCGATGAAACCCACCCCTATGGCCACAAGAAGTACGAAACCCTCACCTCTATCGGAATCTCCATCCTTCTTTTTCTCGTTTGTTTTAATGTAGTGAGAGAGGGGATTCTTCGTTTCCTCCATCCCATCGTCCCCCAGGTCAATGTGAGCAGTTTTTTAATAATGGGAATTACCTTAACCATCAACATCGCCGTGATGATCTATGAGAACAGAATGGGAATCGCCTTGAAGAGCGATATCCTCATCTCCGATGCCTTACACACTCGGGCAGATATCCTCACCTCCTCCTCGGTCATCGTCTCCCTCATCGGCATTAAATTTGGGTATCCCATTCTCGACCCGATTGCTTCTTTAATGATTTCAGGCTTCATCGCCTATGCAGCTGTGGATATTTTGAAGGAGAGCTCCCGGGTGCTCAGTGACGGGGTCGCCATCCCGATCCAAGAGATTAAGAGGGTTGTTCTTTCCATTAGAGGCGTTGAGGAATGCCATCAAATTCGAAGCAGAGGTCGTGGTGACGATATCCATATTGATCTCCATGTCCTCGTTGATCCAGAGATGGATGTACACCGAGCCCATCACCTCTCCTATGCTATTGAGAATAAGATCAAAAGGGATTTCCACGGAGTCACAGATGTGGTGGTTCACATGGAGCCTTTAGAGAAGAGAGAAGAGAAAAATAAAAGGCGGATATGAAACGCTTTTTCAAATCCGCCTTTCGCTGCCAGATTCAACTTCGCTTATCTATTTCTGTTCGGAAGGCGTCTTTTCCTCCTTGCTAATCTCCAATTTCGATTTGATCTCACTAATGAAATAAATGAGAGCACCGACACCGATCAAAATCAGGAGGATGGGGACGACTGCCATCAGCCCCTTGATGAACATGGGCAACCAGGTGACCAAAAGGACGAAACCAATAATGATAACCACAACCCCGATAATGATTCCTAATACATTCGACACCATCATCACCCCCTTTGAAAAGTCCTCTTGATGCTGAAAGTTATCAAAAGATGGGAGAGAAGTCAAGGTGAATTTCAATGGAATTTTTTTGACGCCTACCCGGGCGGGTTGTTGAATTGAGGATCGAATCGTTTCTTTTCCTCTTGTTCACCAAAAATGATGAGATCCCTAAAAATATATAGAGCCCTCTGATTAAAAAAAATTAAATAACGATTACACAGATTGGTTACTCTTTGGAAAATCTCTGGAATCCTTCTGAAATCTGTGTAATCAGAGGTCACTGATAAACATTTTAAGAGTTTTTCAGAGACATCATGATTCATTATAGACAGGACAAAAACGTTGAGGTAATATGGATTAGAATTTTGTCACATCCCCAAGACAGGAAGAGAATCGTGAAGGAGCTTTAAGATGGCGATCCATATGAAAGGTAAATCATTAGTGAGTCTTTATGATCTGACCAGAGAGGAGATTGAACAGATTTTAAAGGGATCGGAATTATTGAAATTTCAACTCCTCCGTGGAGAGGAACACCCTTTGTTAAAGGGGAAGACGCTGGCGATGATCTTTGAGAAACCATCCACGCGGACAAGGGTCTCATTCGAAGTGGGAATGTGGCAGCTCGGAGGTTATGCGCTTTATTTGAGTTCCAGTGATCTGCAATTAGGCCGAGGGGAGACCATCGCTGATACCGCCCAGGTTCTCTCCCGTTATGTGGACGGAATTATGGCAAGAGTCTTTGCTCATCAGACCATTATCGATCTGGTAAAATATTCAAAAGTGCCGGTGATCAACGGCCTCTCAGATTTTACACATCCCTGTCAAGGTCTGGCTGATCTTTTCACCATCTACGAGAAGAAAGGCAGGCTTTCAGGGTTGAAACTTGCCTATGTAGGGGATGGTAATAATGTGGCCCATTCCCTCCTCTATGGCTGTTCGAAAGTCGGCATGAACATTGCTCTTGCATGTCCAAAAGGGTATGAGCCCGATCCGGAAGTTGTCTCGAAGGCGAAAGAAGAAGGGAAAAGAACCGGTTGTAAGGTGAAGGTGACAAAGGATCCAAAAGAGGCGGTGAGAGGGGCCGACGTTATTTATACTGATGTATGGGCAAGTATGGGGAAAGAGAAGGAGCATGAGAAAAGGGTGAAGATCTTTAAACCCTATCAAGTCAATGGAAAGTTAATCAAGGAGGCCAAGGAGGATTACCTCTTCATGCACTGTTTGCCAGCTCATCGGGGAGAAGAGGTGACTGATGAAGTGGCAGATTCCAAAAATAGCGTCATCTTCGATCAAGCAGAGAATAGACTTCATACACAGAAAGCCCTTCTGGCGCTGATCATGTGAGTGAAAGTTAATAGTTAGGAGTTCGGAGTAACAACTAAAAACGAAAAACTTCGAACACAGAGTCTCGCCTAATGATATTCTGAGAATCATAGACTGACACTATAGCATTTTTTGTGGTAGATACAAAAGTAAGCGAGAGTCTTTTTCAAAACCTATGAAGCTCTTAATCAAGAAAGCAACCTTGGTAACCACAGAGCTGAGCTCCCCTAAGGTGTGTGATGTTTTGATTAGTGGGGGGAAAATCACTGAAATTGCTGAGAAAATTTTAGCCCCAGAAGCTTCAGTCGTTGACGCACGCGGGAAAATACTTGTGCCAGGTCTTGTTGATGCTCACGTGCATTTCAGGGAGCCTGGCCAACAGTATAAAGAGGACCTCCGTTCCGGCTCATTGGCTGCCGCGGCAGGCGGGTTCACTACAGTAATAGCAGAACCCAATACCATTCCTCCCATTGATACTCCAGCACGGCTTCGGAATTTGTTAGGTATTGCCAAGGAGAAGTGTATAATTAACTTCTACTCTAAGGCGGCGATCACGATTAAGACGTCGGGAACCAGGCTGACGGATATTGTCAGGCTGAAAGAAACTGGCGCCAAGGCTATTTCCGACGACGGGAATCCCGTCCCCGGCCGCAGATTAATGCTGAATGCGCTTATCAAAGGAAAGGAATGCAGAATCCCGGTCACTCCACATTGTGAAGAATCAGCATTCTATCGAGAAAAAATCCTCAGGCAAAGTGAGAAACTTGGGCAGCATTCATTCTGTCCCCTGATGCCATATTCTCCTCCGGGAGCTGGTCCTTATACCTCCGAAGCCGGATTTATCAAGCGCGACGTTGAATTGGCGGAAAGAACGGGAGGGTACCTCCATATCTCACATGTGAGCCTTGCAAAGTCGGTGGATATAATTGCAGAAGCGAAAAAGCGAGGAGTCAAGGTGACTGCAGAGGCCACCCCGCATCACCTTCTGTTAACAGAGCAGATGGCAAAAGAAATTGGGCCGAACGCAAAAGTGAATCCTCCATTGAGGTCGGAAGAGGATGTTGCGGCGATAAGGGAAGGGTTGGCCAATGGTACTATTGATATTATTGCGAGTGACCATGCTCCGCATTCACCCGAAGAAAAGAATCGAGATTGGGAGGAAGCCCCCTTTGGTATTATCGGTTTGGAGACAACGCTGGGATTGATATTAACGTTCTTGGTGCGTCCGGGAATTTTGACACTTAGTCAAGCGATCGAGAAAATGACCATCATGCCGGCCAGGATTTTTGGACTCGATGCAAGGGGAGTAGGCAGCCTCAGACCAGGCGTCAAAGCTGACCTGACCCTGATTGATTTAAACAGGAAGTGGAAGGTGGACTCCAACAGCTTTTACTCCAAAGGTAGGAATTGTCCTTTTAACGGGTGGGAGCTTCATGGAAAAGCGATTCTCACCATAGTTGCAGGACGAATTGTGGCAATGGACGGTATAATCGGATCTGAGGATCAATGAGCTATCTATGAGCGACCAGATTAATTTCTGGCCTCGGTTTATGATCTCTGAGGCCGAGGGAGGTTTGAAGAATGACTAATCTAAAAGGAAAAGATATTCTTCATGGGAATCAGTTTTCGAAGAAGGACATTGAAGCGATCATCAAGATTGCGTCCAATTTTGAGAAAGAACTTAAGAAGAAGGATTCTTTAACTCTATTAAAGGGAAAGATTTTAGCAACCCTTTTCTTTGAGCCAAGCACGCGGACCCGACTTTCCTTTGAGGCGGCCATGCAGCGATTAGGAGGGGGGGTGATCAGCATGGGTTCGGTAGAGAGTTCCTCGGTTGCAAAAGGTGAGACTTTGACGGATACCGTGAGGACAGTCTCCCAATATGCGGATGTGATCGTGATTCGCCACCCACGTACTGGATCAGCCAGAGAGGTAGCTGATGCGGTTCCCATTCCTGTCATCAATGCAGGGGATGGAACAGGACAACACCCCACCCAGGCCCTCCTCGATATCTATACCATTCATAAAGAATTGGGTTCTCTAAAGAATCTGGTCGTCTCCATGGTCGGTGATTTAAAAAACGGGAGGACTGTGCATGCGTTAGTTGAACTTTTATCTCTCTTCCAGACAAAACTCTATTTTGTCTCTCCTAATATTCTCCGAATGCCAGATGAGATTACATCCCATCTGAAAGAGAAGGGGATTGAAATAGTGGAAACAGAGGATATGATGAAAGCAGCCAGTGCAAGCGACCTCATCTATATGACCCGGATTCAGAAGGAGAGATTCGCTGACCTGTCCGAGTACGAAAAACTAAAGGGCAGCTACATCATTAATGAAGAATTTCTCAAGAAATTGGAAAAGAAGATCACTATTCTTCATCCTCTTCCAAGGGTAGATGAGATCAGCAAGGAAGTGGATACCTATCCCGGAGCAGCCTATTTCAGGCAGGTGAGAAATGGGGTATTTGTGAGGATGGCTATACTGACAATGGTTTTGGGAAGAACTCCTTGATTTCTCTTGACTTTATAGGAAATTTTGTATAAAAGGTGAATCATGATTCTGCGACTTGACGAGATTGAGAAGAAGGTTTGGGAAGAGGAAAAGCTCTTCCTCATGAAACAGGTTGGTATTCTCCTGATCAAGAACAATGCGATCAAATTCGGAGATTATACCTTAGCTTCTGGGAAGAAGAGCCCTTACTATATTGACCTAAGGCAAACGATCTCCAGTCCAACCACGATGGACTGGATTGCCAATTCTTTGACCCGAATCATCCTCAATGAGATAGGAAAGGATAAGATCGACAAGATTTTGGGAGTTCCTACAGCAGGGGTTCCTTTTGCAACAGTGGTGAGTCAGAAATTGGGCATTCCCTTGATTTACTATCGGCAAGCCAGAAAAGAACATGGGGTAAGAAAGAAGGTTGAAGGAATTCTGGAACGTAATGATCGAGTTCTCATCATCGATGATCTCATCACTACAGGTGAGAGTGTTATTGAAACAGCAGAAGTGATCAGAGATCAAGGAGGGGTGGTTAACGAACTGGTGGTCCTTTTGGATCGGGAGCAAGGGGGTCAGCAGAGGCTCCGGTCAACTCGGATTGAACCTCATGTCCTCTTTAAAATTTCCGATGCGATGACATGGCTTAACAAAGTTGGCCTCATCGAAGATAAGATCTACGAGGCCTTGAAAAAATATATCGAAGAGGAGAGTCAGAGTACTTCCATCAGTTCATCCTGATCTTAAAGATTGGAGGATGAAATTTTATGAAGTCGAAATGGTTTTTCCTCACACTTTTAACGATCTTATTTCTTGGTCTCACCGTTTCTTCAGCCTTTGCCAAAGAGGCTGTCATGCCAGCCCGAGTCACGGCCTATGACGGAAAATCTTTTAAAGGGTTTGAAGACCCGGAATATCTATCCTATGATCAGGCCTTGCGGGAATATCTTGTCAAACGTATTGATCAAAAATTTGGTATAGCCTTGGATCCAAAAAAATATTCGGGTTTTGACCTCCTTGAAATCGAAGCCCTCTTTAAATGCAAAAAATCGAACGAACCTTACGATATCTTTTTAAGAATGTTCCCCAAACGTCGGTAGAGCTACCTTAGATCATCCGCTTCCAAACAATTTTTCCATCTCAGTCAACCCTTATTTCTTTGCATAGCAAACAAACAATTGAGGTCGCCTATAGAAAATAAATGAGCCATTCCGTCCTACCGATTAATTCAGACAAATTGGCTGAGAGGCTTTTTGCTTAAGGAGTCACATCTTTGAGCACTATTAAGAACGTCTTTCTCCCTCCTCCATCATTCCCAAGGAAGTGGGAATGAAGTCTTCATAACACACCTTATAGACATTAGATTTGAGAAAGGAAATATTGATAAGAAAATAAATTAGACCCATGGTCCAGTATTTCTTCTCCTCTTTTTCTTTGAGGACGCGGAAGGTTTCGCCGGGGAAATCCAGGCCAACTTTTTTATGGATGACACCATATTTTCAAAATGTCAAAAGTCAAGCCTGACCCAAGTACAATACTCTAATGTTTTCTATTTAAACTCCCGTGCGTACCACCTAAGAACATTTTCTAAGTTTTTTAAAGCAACCTTCGACTCCTCTGCTGTGAATTCCTCCCCTTCCTGATAATGACTTGCGATATCACCCCACTTTTTTAAGAAATCTATTGATGCTGTAAGCTTACGCGTCCTAAAAACACCCTTATTTTTTAGATAATCTAACTTATCCGAAAAAAGGCTTTTTTTAAATTCTCTTAGTTCCTTTTCACTGAGTACTGAAATTGCTATTCTTTCACACAAACCCTCAAGTATTTTACGGGTAGTATTGAGACAGGCCTCCGGTTTCGATTCACAGAAGCTACATGCTTCTACATAAAGGTTATATAGCTTAGGATCGTAAAGCCTTAGAGCCTCTTCAAGAGGCGGAGCATCCTTTGATTCCTCTGCTTCGGTCTCTGGAGCTTCTCCACCCTTCTCTTTGATGAAATTAGCTACTTCATTCAAGGTCAGTACTCGGTGGTATCCAAGAAGCCACCTCTCCTTAATATATTTTACATTGCCATGAATATCCTTAATTACAAAATCACCCGTATCGGCATTTGTAAGATTATTTCGAACCCTCTCAGCATCTGAACCCCATATCGCCATCCCTTCCATGACTTTCTTTCGATCCCTATCAGTACCCAATTTGCCCACTATCCATGTTCCGCAATTACTCAGGCCTTTATAATCAATGTCACCTGGATTTTGAGTTGCTAGGAGACAACAAACACCTTGTGAACGACCCTGGCGAATAAGATAGTTTATTCCCCATTTAGATGCACTCTCATAGGGAAAACTTGGATAAAACGCCTGTTTTCCTCCGCCAGACCCAATTTCATCGATATAAAAGATCAGTCTTGGAGTGCTTGTGCCACCGAGCTTCCTCATCCACTCATAAATTTTGTAAGCAACCTGTGCCACAACAAAGCTACGGTCTTCAAAATGTTCCAATTCGGTTACATTAATAATGCTCAGTTGTGTCTTGCCATCCGATCCCTCTAAATTAAATAACTTCATATTAAGTGGTTCTCCTTCGAACCACATTTCCTCTGGACCTGATATTTGCGTACTGATTTTATTTAGAAGGCGACGTTTTCTATTTTCTGCATTAATATACTCTTCTACAGGCAGACCACCTATTTCGCGAAAAGGAGGATCTTCAGCTAATCTTAAAAGCTGTAGCATCCCATTTTTTCCATCAAGATTTACTTCATGAAGCCAAGCATAATGAACCAGTTCATACAGATAGTTACGTTCGTTTTCGATTCGACTTCTTTTTACTCCAGGATAAAGCCGGTCAATAAAGGCATTCGTCAAAGATGCAACCAGATTATTGAATTCCTCTCGCTCCTCTTTAGAAAGCTTTATGGCGTCTTCGGGTGAGCTAAGGGGCGATGCAAACGCTAAAGGAATACCTTTTCTAGACCTGGGTGTAAATATTTTAAAATGAATTTTATTATTGAACTTTTCCAAATACTCTTCATTCAGACCGAAACTAAGCAGCCGTTCATGATGTTTTGTTGCCTCAAGTTTGGCTTTCTTCCTTTTCTCATTCTTATCCTTGCCCTCAACCCACGGTTCAAAGTTTCCTGGATCAAATGATTTGAAAGTTAATATAAGGGATGTCAAATCCCCTTTTAAATCTATAATAATTGCTGGTATCTCTTTAAGCGCAGCCTCTTCAATAATAGCTTTTCCAAGGACTGTTTTACCAGAACCAGTAACTCCACAGATGAAAACATGTGTAAGTAAATCCGTTATGGGAAGGAAGAAGTTATTAGAAAGCTCATATTTTCTTCCTCCTACCATGTTATATTCCTTGCCTATATATAATCCTTCCGTTGACTTCCCCCCTCTCTCCTGCTCTAGCGAAATAATAAAGGTCCTCTCCTCCAAATTTAGGGGTTCAATTATAATAGAATCTTCGACATTTGGATTATGATTTCTGTACCACTCACCTAATCCTCCTAGTAATAACCTCTGTGGATACAGGTCAAAATAATATTTTCTTCCCTCTTGATCCCTGAAATCGAGGGGGTCTTTTTCTAACTTCGAATCGACAATATGAACGAATTCTCTTGGTAGTTCTAAGTAGCCCTGTCTAAATTTCTTTACAGGTATCAAAAATCTACCGTAGCTACTTGATTTTTTACTTGTCTGCTGCATTAGAATCCTCCTTGATCATATTACTCCTGCTGTTTTCAGTTTCTGAACAAAAGTTTCCTTTTCTTTGTATAACAATGGCACATTATATTTATTAACTTCTTCTTTGATACCCTCTATTTCCCCCCTCAAATTTTCAAGATCAGACTGCGCCTCGTTGATTTTAAGATCAATAGACGCGCTTTCTGTTTGAATTAAACTCTCCTCATTTTTTAAATCGGAAAGTTCTTTATTAAGTTGGACTAATCGATGATCTATACGAAGAATTGAGTCTTCGATGGTCTTTGCTTCACTTATCACTCTTCGTTTACTTTGGGAGTGTCTAAGCATAAGAAGAACTACAATGATTAAGATAAGAAGAAGTCCTATAATTTTGTAAGGTAATTCACCTATAATGGTTAGAAGTACTGCAATTAATATGAAAACTGTCACACATAAGTAATACAGTATTCCTAGCTTTGGAGCGTTTAATTGCTGCCGAACAAACTTATTCTTGTCATGAAGTTCATTTTGTCTTTTCTGGCTCATGTCTACTTTATAGTCAACGCTTTGTATTTTATTTAATATATCAGATACACTTCTCTGAAGAGCCTCTTTCTTCTCCTCCAATCTTAGCAGATCTACTTCTCTGGCTTTTTCTTCCTGTTCCAATTTGGAACGCAAAGAAACCAAGTTTTGATAATCCAATATCTCTTTATCAATCTCCAAAATTCTCTTTTTCCAATTCTCTGTCCAGCTCTTAAGACCCCATTTGCCATCAAATTCAATAAATCTAGTATCATTCACATCGAAAAAAGTTATTTCAAGGATTTTATCTTTATGGGTAACAAAGACCGCAGCAAGTTCTCTGGCTATTTCCTCGATAGTAAGAAAGCCACTTACCCTTTCAAGCACCCTGTAAACCCAATCATCCTCTCTTATCGCAAGGCCTAGTGAAACTGGGTCGATATCTGGACGTTTTTCTACCCAAATCTTGAGCCCCCATATTCCTCTGGAGTTAGTGGCGTGAACAAAAAGGTGATTGTTATGTGAAAGAATTGCTTGAATTGTAGGCAATTCTACTTGCTCTGATAATGTTTCCAATAGGTTGCGCTGAATTTCCTTTACGTGTAGATAATGATATCGCACACGCAGCAAATTATATATTCCGTGCCTTAAATTAGAATTGCGGATGTGGTCTTTCTCATCTTTCCTGGTAGGTGAAGCGTCGTGTATTTTTTGAAAAGTAGTATAAAGAATCGGTTTTTCTCCAGGAGTATCTGGGCTGTTAATGTGAATCATGTCTCCAGGTTTTAGTTGATTTTCCTCAAACCATTGTTTTATTTCATTTCCATAGATTTGATCGGCCCCATTATCAATATATGCATGTACTTCATATTCTCCATATGCTTTTAAAGTGATCTCTTTAGAAAAATTGCAATAATCAATTAGATCTCTTAATCCCTTAGTGATTTTAATAAAACCCAATTTTATGGCTTCTTGACTTAGAGTATTTTGAATTGTCTTCGGAGGAACGGGTCTTCTTATATCCCATTGTATTTCTTCTGTTATTTTGCACTTAATAAAACTGCCATTACATTGAAGACAATAATTTAGACTAAACAAAAACGCTTCATATTTTTCACTTTCTGGTGCAATCTTAATAACCTCACGCGTAAGGAATTCACTTGATAAAGGCTTACCATTTTCTTTTATACAGTCATGGCAGAGCTCAAGCTCATCAGGTCTTATTTCAGGCAGTAAACTTCTTATAAACCATGTGTCATCAACATTCACAAATTCTTCGTGATGAGATAGAGAGCCCCTAATAACTGGAATTATCTTTTCCCTTTGTTCATTAACTATATTTATAGGTAAAATGATACCCTCCTTGGGCCCGTCTTCAGCATAACGTTTCTTAGGAAAAGTTGGGCAGTTTGAAGCAAACTGCTTCTCTTCTTCGAAAGGATCAAGGAAAGCCGGTGGCTTCAGTTCAATCACGCAAATAATCTCTTCACTTCCTGGCCGTTTTTTAATCACAATATCGGGTTGCTTGCGATCGGCTCCACTGGTTTCTTGCTCCACGGAACCAAGAGTGAGATCCTTTTGCTGGATTGTCTCATTCATCCACTGAACCAGTTTCTGGTTGTTCGTCCGCTCCGTCTTATGGGCTATCTTTTCGTAGGGATTGGAGATACGTCGAGTCATGTCTGTTTTTCCACCAATATCTGGTTAACAATCCGTCGAGCAATCTCAAAGGCGGCAGCGATACGACAGAGTTTTACCTGACCCAGACCCTTGATTTTCATGAGTTCTTTTACGTCTTGCTCAGCCATTCCGCGGAAGGACTGGAATTTTGATATGAGCTCCTGGGCAATCTGTTCGGCTGATTTCTGCGGCGCCCCGGATGATATTAGGACAGCGAGAAGCTCGGCATCCGTTAGCGTGTCAGGCCCAGCCCGAAGGAGCTTGCCACCGGGATGCCTCCATGAACCTTCTGTAGTAAAATGTTTTGGAATCACCATAAGGATATCTCCATCTCGAAGCAAGATATTAAATCGGGAGAGATTGGACTCACACCTTCAATTTTCATTTCATAGTCCAAATTGGGTATGTTTTGCCAACAATTGGTTATAGATATGGTGTTTTTATGGAATGAGTTTAGCAGATTGGGGAAAAAAATCAATAGAATTGAAAGCTTGATGAGTTAGCGGTACAGCTTTATTCACCCACAAAAAATAAACTCCTCTGATCTTCTCACGGTTCAGAATCAAAACTCCAGCAGTGCTTATCAGGTGGAGGTCTTTGAAGCTTCGGACGGAAGGCAACTTCTTTCATCAAAGGTGTGTTTATTGTTAAGCAAATAGGAGGCAAAGTGGAGAATTTTAAATTGAGGCCCCTTTGAAGGGGCCTCTTCTGCTTTAGGCTATTTTTTTCTGGGCTTCAGCCTTTGCCTTAGCGATGGCTTCGTCCTCTTTTTTCACATCTTCTAAGGTCTTGGGTTTCACCTTTTCCGGCACGGGCTCCAACCCATACTTCCACTTCAAAAACTGAGTTCCCGTTTGAGGAAAAAGGGCATAAATCAGAGTATCGCATACGTTTTTGGCCAGATCTTTCGATTCCTCCTTGGCCTTCTCCATCTCCGGCCCGATGAGATCGGCTGGCCGACAGGTGATGGGCTCTTTGCCCCTCTTGTATCCCTTCAACACCAATTTCTTAATCTCATCAGAAATAGGTACCGGAGACCTCCCATACAAACCATACACATAGTCCTGCGTCTCCATCGATACCATCTTATAACGACCAAATAAAACATTGAGCACCGCCTGTACCCCCACTATCTGGGACGTAGGAGTGACAAGGGGAGGATACCCCAGGTCTTTTCTTGTCTGTGGCAACTCCGCATACACCTCATCAATCCGATGCAGAGCCTTCTGCTGCTTGAGCTGACTCACCATGTTCGATATCATCCCCCCAGGGATCTGATGCCTCAAAACGTTTGTATCAATCACAGCCATCTTGGTGGTATCCAAGAACTCACGATACTTAGGAGCTATGCTCTCTAAATACTCTCCCAGCTTAAGCAATCTGGAAAGATCAAGCTTCGAATCCCAGGGCGTCCCCTCCAGAGCCACCACTATCGGCTCCACCGCTGGCTGTGAAGACCTCAGTGCAAAAGGCGCCAGTGCCGTATCAATAATGTCCACCCCCGCCTCAATGGCCTTCAGATAGGTCATCGAGGCCATCCCACTCGTATAATGCGTATGAAGCTGAATGGGAATCTTTACTGCTTTCTTCAACGCCTTGACCAATTCATAAACATCATAAGGAGCCAGCAACCCCCCCATATCCTTAATACAAAGCGAATCTGCACCCATCCCCTCCTGGATCTTGGCCTTCTCAAGATAGTAGCTGAGATGATAAACCGGACCCCCCATCCTCCTCTCGGTCAACGAATAACAGATCGTTCCCTGTATATGCTTGCCTACCCTCTTGATCACCTTGAAGGCTGTCTCAAAGTTCCGCTCATCGTTGACCGCATCAAAACAACGAAAGATGTCAATGCCCACCTCGGCCGATTTCTCGATAAAGGCCTCCACCAGATCATCCGGATGATTCCGATAGGCCACCAGATTCTGACCCCGAAGAAGCATCTGAAACGGTGTCTTGGGCATCAATTTCTTCAACACCTTCACTCTCTCCCAGGGGTCTTCACCTAAGAACCGATGGGCCACATCAAAGGTAGCTCCCCCCCAGACTTCCACGGAATGGAACCCCACTTGATCCAGCTCCTCGGCAATGGGGACCATATCCTCTGTCCTCATCCGGGTCGCCAGAGTCGACTGATGCCCATCCCGAAGTGTCGTATCTGTTATCTTTATCGGCTTTCTCGCTATCTTATCCATCCCTTCCATTTCGTTTATCCTCCTCTACAAACTTTTCGAGATAAATAGGTGAGTTTTTCTCAAATCCCTTGCGATACTCTTTGTAAATCTGTTAACATACAAAGAAAATTTTTTCAAACGAAAACTTTCACATTTCATATTGTCCAAAGTTTTCTTGGCAAAAAATTTTTTTCATATATTTATTTTTTTAATTTAATGTATAAGAATTGGAACGAAATGTTTACTTTGAAATTGGACAAAATTCCTGAAGAGGGTCTGGATCTGAAGTGGAAAGAGGAAAGGGCTTCCTTGTCAGCCTACCTGGAAAGCCTTTCAAGAATCGACTTTGACTTCGAGACTCCGCTCCAATCAGAGGTTAAAATTAAGAAGGCAGGTCGATCGGTCTTCATTACAGGGGAGGTCCAAACCACTCTTCGATTACAGTGTGTAAGGTGTTTGAAGGAATTCTCCTATCCTCTCTCAACGACCTTTGAACTCACCCTTCACCCCTTAAAAGAGGCTCCTTCGGAGGAAGAGACCGAATTGGGCAGCGAGGAGATGGAGTCGAGTTTCTTCGAGGGAGGTGAAATTCACCTCTCTGAGATCGCCTGCGAGCAGATTTTTTTAGAAATCCCTTACCAGCCCCTTTGTCAGGAGGGATGTAAAGGGCTTTGCTCGAACTGTGGGAAAGATTTAAATTTCTCTTCCTGCGAATGTGTGAAGGAGGAATTGAAATCAGGCTTTCCTGTCCTTAAGAAATTAAAGCTTGATTAATGCCTTAATAATCTGTTATGTGGAAAAGATAAGGCAATTCGGCCAAATTCTTAAATCAACATCTGAAAATAATTTTGACGGATGAGAAAGGAGGCTTTCGAATGGGAGTTCCAAAACGGAGAACATCGTCGGCAAGAAGGGATCAACGTCGAGCCCATAAAAAATTAAATGCTCCTAACTTCTCTCTGTGTCCTCAATGCCATGAACCCTTACTCCCCCACCATATCTGTCCCCATTGTGGCACTTACAAGGGGAGAGAAGTCCTCAAGGTGGAGGAAGAGAAATAAACCCCGTTAGAAAGGACGGGGCTTTGACCCCACCCTTTCTATGAGGAATTGTCGAAGACTCGAATCTATGAGAAGTTTTATTTATATCATCCCCGGCATGAATGGCGAGGCTTTCTAACGGGGTAAATCATTGCGGATGATCTTAGGGGAAAGTGTGAGATGAAAATCGCGGTCGATGCTATGGGAGGGGATTTTGCCCCTCAACAGGTTGTTGAAGGTGCCTTTTTAGCCTCTAAACGGTATGGAGTAAAGGTCGTTTTAGTGGGCGATGAGGATCAGGTCAGTAAAGAGCTGTCCAAATATCCGACCTCGAAACTTCCTATCTACATCCATCATGCTCCATTTGTGGTTGCCATGCACGACTCTCCTTCTACGGTGATTCGAAGGATGAAAGATACCTCTATTAAAGTGGCCCTCGATTTGGCAAAAGAAGGTCAGGTAAGTGGGGTCGTCTCCGCCGGGAATTCAGGGGCAGCCATGGCCTTGGCAATGTATATCTTGAAAAAATTGGAAGGCGTTGAACGACCTGCTATCGCCACCATCCATCCCACCACGAAAGGCAACACGGTCCTCATCGATTCGGGGGGTAATGTGGATTGTAAACCCTTTCATCTTGTCCAGTTCGCGATGATGGGGGATGCCTATGCAAAATATATCTTAAGGAAGGAAGAACCTCGTATCGGTGTTTTGAGCAATGGAGAGGAGGATGGGAAAGGGAATGAACTGACACGAGAGGTCCATGAAATTTTATCCGAGACCGATTTGAACTACATCGGTTATGTAGAGGGGAGGGATCTCAATAGTGGAGAGGTGGATGTGATCGTCTGTGATGGTTTCGTTGGAAATGTGGCGTTAAAAATAAGTGAGGGGCTTTGGGAAACCATCCATGCGATTCTCAAATGGGAGGCACAGGATAATATCAGGGCGAAGGCGGCTTATTTCCTAATGGGGCGGGCGATCCGTCGCCTTGAAAAAAGATTGGACTACTCTGAATATGGAGGAGCTCCTCTTTTAGGGGTTAACGGCAATTGTGTCATCTGCCACGGTTTATCGAATGCCAAAGCCATCATGAACGCCATACTGTTAGCCTTGAACCTGGCCAAGAATAGACTGAATGAACATGTCATCGAAGAGCTTAAGGAGAAACAAGACCTGCTCCGCCTGGGACAAAAACGCCAGGAGAAGGTGAGCGAGTCGGTCAAATCGATTCATTAATATCGGTTACGACGCCGGGGAGGAAAGAATATTGGATTATTTTCTTACGCCAGAACAGAAGATGATTCGAGATTTAGCCAGGAAGGTCGCCGAGGAGAAAATGCTTCCGGTCCGGGCGGAATTGGATGAGAAGGAAGAATTCCCGTGGGAGATTGTTAAAATCAGCGCGGAAGCGGGTCTCATGGGTGTCTCCATGCCAGAAGAGTATGAGGGCTTTGGTGGAGGTATCTTAGAATATTGTTTGGTAGCAGAGGAATTGAGCCGTGTCTGTCTCGGGATCGCAACCAGTGTGGTAGCAAGCGGCTTGGGCGCAATGCCCATCCTGCTTTTTGGAAACCCTGAACAGAGGAAAAAATATCTTCCTGATATTGCAAAGGGGAGAAGGTTAGCTGCTTTTGGGTTGACTGAGGCGGATGCGGGAAGTGATGCGGGTGCCATCCGAACGACTGCTACCCGGAAAACAGATGGTTATATTCTGAACGGAACAAAGCAATGGATTACAAATGGAGGAGAGGCTGAAATCTATTCAATTATTGCAATGACCGATCGGTCAAAGGGTCCTAGAGGAGCGAGTGCTTTGATTGTGGAAAAGGGAACTCCAGGCTTCAATTTCGGGAAGAAGGAGAAGAAGATGGGCATCCGGGCCTCTGCTACCCGGGAGCTGGTCTTCCAGGATTGCTTTGTTCCTAAAGAAAACCTCATTGGGAAAGAAGGAATGGGATTTATCGCCACCATGAGGACTTTTGATCGAACCCGACCCGGAGTGGGTGCCCAGGGTGTTGGATTAGCCCAAGGGGCACTCGATGAGGCTGTTCGATATGCCCGAGAACGAGAGCAGTTTGAAAAAAAGATCATCTCCTTCCAGGCCGTTCAACATCTATTAGCAGATATGGCCACTCTTGTAGAAGCGGCTCGGGCATTGGTCTATTCTGTGGCACGCTATATTGATCAATCTGAAAACCCAAAAGAGATCTCAAAGGTCTCCGGGATGGCCAAAGTCTTTGCCAGCGATGTCGCCATGAAAGTGACGACCGATGCAGTTCAGATCTTCGGAGGCTATGGATACATGAGAGATTATCCCGTTGAGAAGATGATGCGGGATGCAAAAATTCTCCAGATCTATGAAGGGACGAATCAGATCCAGCGGAATGTCATCGGTTTAGAATTGAGCAAGGAATACGCCGGGAAGAAGGGACCTCGATGAAGCCGATCGCCTTTATTTTCCCAGGGCAAGGATCCCAGTATGTGGGGATGGGAAAAGAACTCTTCGAAAATTTCAGTGTGGCGAAAAAGGTCTTTGAAGAGGCGGATGATGCCCTTCATCTCTCTATTTCGGCCCTCTGTTTTAAAGGTCCTGAAGAGGTGTTGAAGCTGACTGAAAATACTCAACCTGCTGTATTGACGACAAGTATTGCTGCATTCAAAGTGCTCCAAGAAGAGAAAGGGATCACTCCTCAATTCACTGCAGGACATAGCCTCGGAGAATACAGTGCTTTGGTGATCTCTGGAGCGCTCACCTTTTCCGAGGCCGTGAAAATGGTCCGTCTCCGTGGGAAATTTATGCAGGAGGCTGTCCCCGTGGGAGAAGGGGCGATGGCAGCTGTCCTCGGGATGGAGCGGGAGCAGGTTGAGAAGCTTTGTGAAGAAATTTCATCCGGAGAGGTTCTTACCCCTGCCAATTTTAATTGTCCAGGGCAAATCGTCATCGCTGGTCATTCCAAAGCGGTCGAGCGGGCGATCGGAAGAGTAAAGCAAGAAGGGAAGAAAGCGGTCCTCCTTCCAGTCAGTGCTCCCTTTCATTCTCCCCTCATGAAGCCAGCAGGGGAGCGTCTGGAGAAGGCACTGGAGGAGATTTCTGTTAGTGATCTGAAGGTTCCGGTGGTGACGAACGTAGAGGCAGAGGTCAATACTTCAAAAGACAGGGTGAAGGAATTATTGGTGGCTCAGGTATCGAGTCCTGTCCGCTGGGAAGAGTCCATGAGGAAGATGATCGAAAAGGGAATTGAACAGCTCTTCGAAATAGGACCTGGAAAAATTCTCTCCGGTTTGATGAAGCGGATTGATAGCCGTGTTGAAACTAAGAATTTAGAAGATCTCCAAACTCTAAAAAAGATCTCTTAAGGGCGGAGGAGGAATTGAAACTGACGGGGAAAGTGGCTTTGGTCACGGGTGCAGCTCAGGGGATTGGGAAAGCGGTTGCCCTGCTTCTGGCTCGCAACGGGGCTGATATTGTGGTCTCAGATATCAATCTTGAAAAAGCCGAAGAGACAGCAAAGGAAATTGAGTCGATCGGACCCAAAGCCATAGCGATTAAAGTGAATGTGGCTAATTTGAATGATGTAGAGCGAATGGTGGAGGCCATCTTAGAGAAATTTGTCAAGATCGATATCTTGGTCAATAATGCCGGGATCACCCGTGACAAGCTGATCCTCAGGATGACCGAAGAGGATTGGGATGCAGTCCTCAATGTCAATTTGAAGGGGACGTTTAATTGTACCAAAGCAGTCGTCAGACACATGGCGAAACAGAGAAGCGGGAAGATCGTCAGTATCGCCTCGGTGGTCGGAGAAATGGGGAATGCAGGGCAGGTGAATTATTCTGCTTCGAAGGCCGGGGTGATCGGTTTGACCAAAACCATTGCGAGGGAGTTTGCCCAGAGAGGGATCAATGTCAATGCCATCGCTCCGGGATATATCGAAACCCCGATGACCGAGGTCCTTCCAGAGAAAGTGAAGGAGGAATTAAAGCGGTTAATTCCCATGGGGCGATTAGGTAAACCCGAGGATGTGGCAGAAGCTGTTCTTTTTCTCGTTTCAGAAGAATCCAATTATATTACCGGTCATGTGTTGAATGTGAACGGTGGCATTTATATGTAGGGAGCAGGAAACATGGAATAATGGAATAGTGGAATGATGGTTTAAGTTCGTCCCATTATTCCAGCATTCCAGTTTTCCATCATTCCATTAATATTATAAGGAGGTGATTACATGTCCATTGAGAAGCGGGTCAAGGAGATTATTGTAGAGCAGTTGGGTGCTAATGAAAACGAGGTGACTCCAGAGGCTAAATTTGTCGACGACTTAGGAGCGGATTCTCTCGATTTAGTGGAGCTGGTCATGGCTTTGGAGGAGGAGTACAATATAGAGATCTCCGACGAAGAGGCTGAGAAGATCCTTACCGTTGGGGATGCGATTGAATATATCCAAGCCCATGTCACTCAGTAAGGGTTCTCGATCGGTGCCACTTGAAGGAGGTAAGAGGCTTTGGGAAGAAGGGTTGTTGTCACAGGAACGGGGTTGGTGATCCCCACTGGGATCGGAGTCGAAACGTCGTGGAAAAATGTCTGTGAAGGAAAGTCAGGCATTGGTCTCCTCACGCGGTTCGATACAAATGGGTTTGAGACGAAGATTGCAGGGGAGGTGAAGAACTTCAACCCAGAGTTATACATTGATAAGAAAGAGATCAAAAAAATGGATCTCTTCGTTCAATATGCCATCGCTGCCACCAAGGAGGCCCTGGAAGATTCGCAGTTGGCCATCACTCCGGAGAACTCTGAGAAGATCGGTGTGATCGTGGGGACAGGTTTGGGAGGATTACCCACCCTCGAAAAATATCACAAAATCCTTTTGGATAGAGGGCCTGGCCGAATCTCGCCATTTTTCATTCCGATGCTCATTGCCAATTTGGCATCTGGGCATATTGCTATACAATTTGGTCCCAAAGGACCAAACACTTGTGTGGTCACAGCTTGTGCTACAGGGGCTCATTGTATAGGAGATGCCTTTCGCGCCATTGTTTATGGGGATGCTGAAGCGATGATCACCGGAGGGACCGAAGCCAATATCACACCCCTCACCATCGGTGGGTTCAATGCGATGAAGGCCCTTTCTACGAGAAACGATGAACCAGAAAAGGCCTGCCGGCCTTTTGAGAAGAATCGGGACGGGTTTGTAGTCGCAGAGGGTGCGGGAATTCTTATCCTAGAGGAACTGCAGTTTGCCTTAAAGAGAAATGCAAAGATATACGGGGAATTGGTAGGCTATGGGTACACAGGCGATGCTTATCATATTACTGCTCCTTCCCCTGATGGGGATGGTGCGGCGCGGTGTATGAGGATGGCTATTAAAGATGCCGGGGAGAAGCCTGAGAATGTGGATTATATTAATGCCCATGGAACCTCTACTCCTCTGAATGACTTAACTGAGACGCTTGCCATTAAAACGGTCTTCGGCGATCATGCCAAAAAGGTACCCATCAGTGCGACCAAATCGATGACCGGCCATCTCTTAGGGGCAGCCGGGAGCACGGAGGCCATTTTCACCATCTTGGCCATTCGTGATGGGATCCTGCCACCCACTGTCAACTATGAGGAACCCGACCCACAATGTGATCTCGATTATGTCCCTAATGTAGCAAGACGACAACCTTTGAACATAGCCATGTCCAACGCCTTCGGGTTTGGCGGAACCAATGCCACACTCGTCTTCAAAAAGTTTTCGGGATAAAAGCATGCAGATTGGCTTGGCCTGTGACCACGGTGGCTTCGAACTCAAAGAGGAATTGAAAACCTTTTTGAAATCGCTCGGTATCGAACTCATTGACATGGGTACCTTCAATGAAGATTCAGTGGATTATCCTGATTTTGGAGTCTTGGTCGCTGAGAAGGTCTCTCGTGGAGAATTGGAGAAGGGGATCCTCATCTGTGGCACTGGTATCGGGATGTCCATAGTAGCGAATAAATTTCCAAGAATAAGAGCTGCTCTGGTCAATGACCTTTATTCTTCTCGATGCAGTCGAGAGCATAATGATGCCAATATCTTAATTATTGGTGGGCGAATTATAGGGAAGGAACTAGCAAAAGAAATCGTGAAGGTTTGGTTGGAGACTCCTTTTGCGGGGGGGAGACACCAAAGGCGGTTAGAAAAAATCGAGGCCTTAGAGAAAGAAAAATTTAAGAATTGAATTTGGAATTTTAAGCATCAATCCTGTTCTGTTCCTTGACAAGACCGAGGAGTCATGTCGTATCAAAAAGTTTGTTTTCAATCTTTGACCCATCTAATATAAGAGGTTGTTCTATCCTCTGAATGGCTCGTCCTTGAAAAAGAAAGAGAAAAAAAGGATTTCTTTCCATCGACCCTCTTGGGAAGAGTATTTCATGGATATCACCCATCTCGTTGCCAAGCGATCGACCTGTTTACGAAGACAGGTGGGAACTGTTCTCGTCAAAGATAAAAAAATTTTAGCGACGGGCTACAATGGAGCTCCTTCGCGGCTGGAACATTGTTTGGACATCGGTTGCCTCCGCGAGCAACAAGGCATCCCTTCCGGGGAGCGACACGAACTCTGCCGAGGCCTTCATGCTGAGCAGAATGCGATCATCCAAGCCGCTTACCACGGAGTGGAGATTCGTGGAGCCACCCTATACTGCACCAACCACCCTTGTATCATCTGTTCGAAGATGATCATCAATGCAGGAATTCAGAGGGTCGTCTATGAGGATGGCTATGCCGATGCCTTAGCCAAAGAGATGTTGAAAGAATCAGGAATTAAAATTGAGAAATTCAACCGAAGAAAAAAAATAAAGAGTTCAAGGTTTAACGTTACGAGTTTAAAGTTTCAGCTTGAAGATAAAATATGAGACCAAAAACGTGAAACTATCAACCTGAAACTTGAAATAGGTGGCGAAGCCCTATGAAATGTCCTTTCTGTAATCATCCCGAGAGTAAAGTGGTCGATTCCCGTCTGGGAAAGGATAAAGAAACCATTCGACGGAGAAGGGAATGTCTCGGCTGCCAAAAACGATTTACCACCAGCGAGAGGGCAGAGGATGCCCTTCCATTAGTCGTGAAGAAAGATGGAAGAAGAGAGCCCTTCAATCGCCTGAAAATCTTCAACGGCCTGAAGAAAGCCTGTGAGAAGAGGCCGATTAGCATCAACGTCCTCGAGAAGATCGTCAACCACATCGAGCTCCATTTTCAGGAAAGGGGAGAAAGAGAAGTAAAGAGCTCTGAGATCGGGGAGAGGGTAATGGAGGAACTTCATCGTTTAGATGGAATAGCTTATGTTCGGTTCGCCTCTGTCTATCGGCAGTTCAAAGATATTCAAGAGTTCATGGATGAGCTCAAAGACCTCCTCGGCAACAGAGAAGAGACCAAAAAGAAGTAAACATTGGAAAATGCAAATTGCAAATTTTAAAATTTAAAAAACATTTTTCATTGCCCATTTTACATTTTGAATTGGATTAGAATTTAGTATGGACGACGCACAGTGGATGAAACGAGCTCTCCGCCTCGCAGAAAAGGGAAGGGGAAGAACGTCACCCAATCCCATGGTGGGTGCCGTCCTGCTGAAAAATGGCAAAGTGGTTGGGGAAGGGTACCATGCGAAAGCAGGAGAGGCTCATGCTGAGATTGTCGCCCTAAGACAGGCAGGGGAAGAAGCCAGAGGAGCCATCCTTTATCTCAACCTGGAACCCTGCACGCATTATGGAAAAACACCTCCCTGTGCTCCCGAGGTCATTGAAGCGGGAGTGAAACGCGCAGTCATCGGCATGGAGGATCCCAACCCATTGGTAAAAGGGAAAGGGATCGAGATTCTGAGAAGGGCCGGCCTCGACATTGAAGTAGGGATTTTGGAAAAGGAATGTCGAAGATTAAATGAGGGCTTTTGCAAATATATCTCGAAAAAAGAGCCCTTTGTTATTTTAAAGGTTGCCGCCACACTGGATGGTAAGATAGCCACCCGAAATGGCGATTCCAAATGGATTTCCGGAGAGGCCTCGAGACGTTTCGTCCACAAATTAAGGGATCAAGTCGATGGAGTTCTCGTAGGCATTGGGACAGTATTAAAAGATGACCCACTGCTCACAGCCAGGGTCAGGGGCGGGAGAGACCCCTATCGAATTGTTCTGGACAGTCGATTGAAGATTCCAGAGGAAGCCAAAGTGATTGGAACTTCCCCTTCGAAAGCAATTATCGCTGCCACAGAGTTAGCCCCTAAAGAAAAAATAGAAAAATTAGAAAAGAAGGGAGTCCAGATCTTCATCCTCGATTCCAAAGAGGAAAAGGTTAATTTAAAGTCATGCCTCTCCAAACTGGGGGAAATCGGGATGATGAACCTTATGGTGGAGGGGGGGAGCCAGGTGAATGGCTCGTTCCTGGACGAAGGTTTGATAGATAAACTCCTTCTCTTTCTGTCCCCGAAATTGATCGGTGATCAACAGGCTCCTGGAATCTTTGGTGGGAGAGGAGTATCCAACCTTCAAGAGGCAATTGCTCTTAAGGAAACTAAAACAAAGAGGATGGGAGAGGATATTCTTTTAGAAGGTTATTTTTAATGGGGAACAGAGTAATGTTCACTGGAATCATAGAAGATAAAGGCAAGGTTTTGAAGATAGAATATCGCGGGCAAGAAAAGAGGTTGACCATAGGCTTGCCACCTCATTTGACAGAAGTGCAACTTGGTGATAGTATTAATATAAATGGTGTTTGCCTAACAGTTGTTCAGAAGAAGGAACAGACCTTTGAGCTTGATCTGTCCCAAGAGACTCTTCAGAAAACTATATTAGAGGAGTTGAAAGAGGGGGACCAGGTCAATTTGGAAAGGGCCCTAAGATTGACTGACCGTTTGGGTGGGCATATTGTAACAGGGCACATCGATGGGGTTGGGGTGATCGTAGAGAAAAAGAAGGAAAGGGATTTTCTTCAATTGAGAATAAGAATTCCTGAATCGGTTTCAAGGTATATTGTGCAAAAAGGGTCGATTGCCATTGATGGGATCAGCCTGACGGTGAATGAATATCAGGGAGGGGAGATTCGGATGACCCTGATCCCATACACAATTGAAAAAACGACCCTCATGGATAAAAAAGTCGGAGATCGAGTCAATGTGGAAGCTGATATTTTAGGGAAATATGTAGAAAAACTCTTAGGCCGAGAAGATAAAAAATCTGGACAAGTGGATCTATCTTTTTTAAAGGAACATGGTTTTATCAAGGGGGATTGAGAGGTTCGAATGATTCATAAAATTGAAGCAGCATTACAAGATATCCGCCAGGGGAAGATGGTGATCCTGGTCGATGACGAAGATCGGGAAAATGAAGGCGATCTCACCATGGCAGCTGAGAAGGTGACGCCTGAGGCCATCAATTTTATGGCAAAATATGGAAGGGGACTGATCTGTCTTTCATTAACGGACGAAAGGCTCAATGAGCTTCGTCTCCCCATGATGGTCTCAGAAAATACCTCACGATTCCAGACCGCTTTTACCGTCTCCATCGATGCACGGAAAGGGGTGACCACAGGTATTTCAGCAGCCGACCGGGCAACTACTATTTTGACTGCTGTGGATGAAAACACCCAACCTGAAGATTTGGTATCACCTGGACATGTATTTCCATTAAGGGCAAGACAGGGAGGGGTGTTGGTCCGAACCGGTCAAACGGAAGGATCAGTTGATCTGTCAAGATTAGCAGGGCTAAAACCAGCAGGCGTGATCTGCGAGATCATGAAAGATGATGGGACCATGGCAAGGATGCCTGATCTCCTGATCTTTGTTAAAGAACATGGGCTGAAGATTGTCACCATTTCCGATCTGATCAAATATCGGCTCAACAAGGAATCCCTGGTCAGAAGGATTGTCACAGCCGTGATTCCTACAAAATATGGTGGTGTGTTTACAGCGATTGCCTATGAAAACGATGTGGATCCCTATCACCATATTGCCTTGGTCAAAGGTGAGATTGGCCCAGAGGACACGGTTCTTGTGAGGGTTCATTCCCAATGTCTGACCGGTGATGTATTCGGGTCGAGGCGATGCGACTGCGAAGAACAGCTTCACACCGCCATGGCGATGGTAGAAAAAGAAGGGAAAGGCGTCATTGTCTACATGAGGCAAGAAGGAAGAGGGATCGGATTGGTCAACAAACTGAGGGCCTACTGTCTTCAAGATATGGGGAAGGATACCGTGGAGGCTAATGAGGCACTGGGATTTAAAGCCGATATGAGGGATTACGGAATCGGGGCACAGATTCTGGTGGATCTCGGTCTTCATAAGATTCGCCTCATGACAAACAATCCTCGAAAGATCATCGGTCTGGAAGGATATGGCATTGAGGTGGTCGAGAGGGTTTCTATCGAGACAAAACCCCATCAGGAGAATATTGAATATCTTAAAGCCAAGGCAAAGAAGATGGGGCACCTGCTCTCCCTCAAATCAGGAGAGTAAAATTAAGAGTTTAGAATTGAGAGTTATGAATCATAAAGCAAGGAGCCCTGTAGAAAGAATTAGGGAAAATTCACGAATCACCAGCACGAATCACGTTATTTTCTAATAGAGGAAAGGAGAAGAAGATGGTGAAGACCTTCGAAGGCAAACTGATGGCCAAGGGCCTCAAGTTCGGAATTGTGTTGAGTCGGTTCAATGACTTTATTGGCGAGCGACTTCTGGAGGGGGCAATGGATGCCCTGCGGCGAAGTGGGGCAGAGGAGGGGGATTGCACAGTGGTTCGGGTTCCAGGGGCCTTTGAGATTCCTCTTGTTGCCAAAAAGATGGTTAAAAGTGGACGATACGATGCCGTCATCTGCCTGGGTTGTGTGATCCATGGGGCCACTCCTCATTTTGCTTATATTGCTAGTGAAGTCACCAAGGGAATTGCCAGCCTCACCCTGGAAAGTGAAGTTCCCATCTCCTTCGGAGTTTTGATCACCGATACCATTGAACAGGCGATTGAAAGGGCAGGGACCAAAGTTGGGAATAAAGGTTTTGATGCGGCGATGTCAGCCATCGAAATGGCCAATCTCATGAAGGAGATAGGAAAGGGTAAAGGATAGTTTGGGGAAAAGAAGAAAATCGAGGGAGTTTGCCCTCCAGGTTCTTTATCAATTGAATATTACGAAGCAGGACGCCCTCAAAGCCCTCACCCAATTTCAGGAACATTTTTTACTCAACGGAGAGGCCGATGATTTTCTGAAACGTCTTGTCTTGGGGGTTTTAGAGCACTTTCCGGAATTGGATCGCTTCATCGAGAAATATTCCGAAAATTGGCGTTTAGATCGTATCAACCTTATCGACCGAAATATCCTCCGCATGGCTCTTTTTGAACTCCTTTACTGTGAAGAAATTCCTCCAAAAGTTACCATCAATGAAGCGATCGATCTCGGAAAACGATATGGATCTGAGGATTCAGGAAGTTTCATCAATGGCATTTTAGACCGAATCCAGAATGAGGTGGTCCAGAAACCGATCCAACCGAAGTCTGTTGCGAATTTGAAAAAACAAAAAAAGTCGAAATCCAAATGTTAAAATTCCTGCCTGCCCCTGTCTGAGATAAGCAGGGCAGGCAGGCCAAAACTAATTCGTTTTACACGTTCAACCTTTGCCCTTGACACTCGTTCTCTTCATGAGTCGTTGAATCGAGTTCACGATGGATGTGATTCTTTCCAAAGAAAGGGTGGATGATCAGGAATGCGAAGTCCTGGTCACCGGATTTTTTAAGGACGAAAGACCTCTCAGAGGATCGTGCGGTTGGATCGATTGGAGGCTCAATGGAATGTTGTCTCAGTTCGTGACGGAGAAGAAGTTGACCGGTGATTGGAAGGAAACGACACTGATCCCTTCACAGGGAAGGATCGTGCCCAGGATGATTCTTCTCCTCGGTCTGGGTGAAGTGAATGAGTATAGTTATCTTCGCCTGCGCGAGCTCTCTCCCCATCTCTTAGAGACCCTCAAGAAATTGGAAGCTTTAAATGTCTGCCTTTCCCTTCCTCATGAAGAAAGCTACGGTGTGGATTGTGGTAAATTGGCAGAGGTTCTCATTGAAGGGATCGCCGATTGCCTGGATCTCCATCAATATCCATATAATGAAGAATGGCTCAAGAGCCTTCGGCTTTATTTCGCCGAGGGAGAAGAGCATTTCTTTGAAATTCTTCTGGGAGTTCAAACCGCCAAATCTATTTTAGAAGAACGTATTCAAATCAGGATTTTCGCTCCCTCTGAAGGCGCGTAGCGCAAAGAGTTTTAACGCTATGCTCTATGCGCTCTGCTCCACGCTATAAGGTGTTTATCATTTAGTACTTGAAAGTTTTTCTTGGAAATATTGAAGCGTTCTCCTCAACCCTTCCTGACGGCTTATTTTAGGTTCCCATCCCAAAGTCGTTTTTGCCTTCGTGATATCTGGTTGCCTCACTTTTGGATCATTTTGAGGCAAAGGGCAAAAATTGATCCGACTTTTGCTTCCTGTCAAGTTAATGATCTCTTTGGCAAACGCCAAGATGGTGATCTCCGCGGGGTTTCCTAAATTGACAGGTTCAGCCTCATCGGAATCAAGAAGTTTTTTGATTCCTTCTATTAGGTCGTCCACATAACAGAAACTGCGGGTTTGAGTACCGTTTCCATAGACAGTGATATCCTCTCCTCTCAATCCCTGAACCATAAAGTTAGGTAAGGCCCTTCCATCATCGAGCCTCATGCGTGGACCATAGGTATTGAAGATCCGTGCAATTCGAGTTTGGATACCATGGGTTCGATGGTAAGCCATGGTGATGGCTTCAGCAAACCTTTTCGCTTCATCATAGACTCCTCTTGGTACAATGGGATTAACATTTCCCGGGTATGATTCTGGCTGGGGATGCACCATGGGGTCACCATAGACCTCCGAGGTCGAGGCGAGGAGGAACCTTGCCTTCTTTTCTTTTGCTAAACCGAGGGCTTTATGGGTGCCCAAGGATCCCACCTTTAATGTTTGAATGGGGTAGTCTAAGTAATCCTTTGGACTAGCGAGGGAGGCGAAGTGGAGGATATTGTCGAGTTTTCCCTCGACATGAAGATATTCAGTCACATCGTATTTGATAAACTTAAATCTTTCATGTCCCATCAAGTGGGCGATATTTTCAATATTCTCTTTTTTAATCAAGTTATCCATACAGATGACTTCATGGCCCTGAGCAATAAAATAATCGCAGAGGTGGGAGCCAAGAAATCCTGCTCCTCCTGTGATCAAAGTCCTTTCCATTTCACTCCTCCTGCCGGTGTTTTGATGAGTGCTCTGAAAAACCACTATACGCTCTCTTGACAATTAACATAGCCGAAAGAACTTGTAAACGAGATTTCTGAAAAAGTCCAGAAATCTCTTAATCAAGAGAGCATAAAGTAGTCGTTTAGGATCTTTAAACTTTCTTTAAACTTTCTTTTGACAATTGGTCTGAAATAGGATAAAAAATGATACCCGTATAATCTTTAAATTTAACAAGAAAATAGAGGTCTTTGTTTCAAGGGCTAAGGTGACGATGCCAGTTTTGTCATTGGGTTATGTTTTTGGTCTTAACCTCTTGACCCTAAACCCTGCCTGCGGCAGGCAAGCAAACGGGCTTCCT
Organism: uncultured delta proteobacterium; assembly: GCA_963820625.1. Lineage (GTDB taxonomy): Bacteria > Desulfobacterota > BSN033 > BSN033 > UBA1163 > CAWGAV01. Next base: position 14,044 of record CAWGAV010000005.1, on the reverse strand, counting down.
AACCATAACCTAAAGACTATTTTCACTGCTCGAGGGTGATTTCCCCGTCATTGGTAATTTATAACGGAGGGCTCGACTTATGGTGCAGAAAGTATCGAAGATCTGGATGGATGGGAAATTGATCCCATGGGAAGAGGCCAATGTCCACATCCTGACGCATAGCCTTCATTATGGTTTGGCTGTCTTTGAGGGAATTCGGTGTTATCTCTGCTATGATGGGAAATCCGCGGTCTTCAGATTAAAGGAGCATGTGGACCGACTCTTCGATTCTGCCCAGATCGGAGATATCAAAATCCCTTATCCCAAGAAGGAGATTTCGGAGGCTTGTAAAGAGACGTTACGGGTAAATCAATTGAAGGAAGGTTATATCCGGCCGATCGTCTTCATTGGAGAAGGGGTCATGGGGGTTTATCCTGGCGATAATCCGATCCAAGTTTCTATTATCACCTGGTCATGGGGAGCCTATCTGGGAGAAGGAGCTTTGGAGAAGGGAATCCGGGTAAAAGTCTCCTCCTACACTCGTCATCATGTCAATGTGATGATGACCAAAGCAAAGATTTGCGGCAATTATGTCAACTCGGTTCTGGCCAAGAGAGAAGTGATGAAGATGGGATACGATGAAGCCCTGATGCTTGATACCGAGGGCTATGTTTCAGAGGCCAGTGGAGAAAATATCTTTATGGTGAAAAACGGAGTGTTGAAAACTACTCCTCTCACCTCCATCCTTCCTGGGATCACCCGGGATTCTGTGATTCAGATTGCCAAGGCAAAAAAGATCACCCTGTTGGAGGAGCGATTTACCCGGGATGAACTCTATACGGCTCACGAAGCTTTTTTTACAGGGACGGCGGCTGAACTGACACCTATCCGAGAAGTCGACGACCGAATCATCGGGGGTGGAAAACCGGGCCCGATGACCAAAGAACTCCAGGCTGCCTTTTTCGATATCGTAAAAGGGAAAAACCCAGAATATAGGGAGTGGCTGGACTACCTTTAAAGATGAGCGATAAACTTGAGGAGCGGCTCAAAGGTCCTTGAGGGTGGAGGCCAAAGGCCTCTTGCCACAAGCACAGCGAACCTCGAGCGAAGCAATTCTCTATCCTCTTTCTAATCATGCATCTCATTATCGATGGTTATAACCTTCTTCATGTTAACCGTTCATTGATTCAACTCAATGCCATCCAACTCCAATGGGAGCGGGAGCGCCTCATTGACCAGCTTTCAGCTTATCAAAAACTCAAACCCTGTAGGATCACCGTTGTTTTCGATGGGTGGCAGGGAGGTTGGAGCACGGAGAAGAGAGAGAATAAAAGGGGGATTGAATTAATCTTCTCCAAGTTGGGAGAGAAGGCAGATGAGGTGATTAAACGCCTGGTCAAAGAAAAAGGTTCTGGAGCGATTGTGGTCACTTCGGATCGGGATATCGCAAGATTTGCTGAACGAATGGCCGTTTCGGTGATTTCCTCTGAACAATTTCGAGAAAAACTGGAAGTGCCCGCCAGCAAACCTGAAGAAGGCTTTGAGGAAGAGGAGGAAGAGGAAAAAGGAATTAAGAAAAAGGGACTCTCAAGGAGGCTTTCAAAAAAAGAGAAAAGAGCGAGAACCGCCTTAAGGAAACTTTAGATGTCTAACAGGCTGCTGAAAAAGTACTTACTTGTCACCCTGAACCCTGCCCTGAATCAAGTTCAGGGTCTCCGATTTCAGGGTCTCGTAACTCATTGATTTTATTGGATGCTGAAACAAGTTCAGTATGACACATTGACCCTTTTTTGAATTTTTCAGCAACCAGCCGATGAAGAAATTATCTTTTCGGTGTTAGATTTTGATTTTTCGATTTTTAAATCTGCAATCCGCAAATTCCTTTAGGCCTTCCACTTGCTTTCTGTTCCTTGCAAAAGCCTGGAAATATTGGACTGATGTCGATAGAGGATCAGGGCGGCAATGATAACACTTATAATGAAGTAGGCCTGAGAATCGCTTCTGAAATAAGCAATCAGAATTGGAATGGTGGTTGCGCAAGTGATGGATCCAAGAGAGATGAACCTCCATTTCCATACAATCCCCAGAAAGATAAGACATTCAATAAGAACTGAGGTGGTTGAGATCGGAAGGTAAACGCCCAGAGCGGTAGCAACCCCCTTTCCGCCTTTAAACCCAAGGAAGATGGGAAAGACATGACCGAGAAATGTGCTTAACCCTGCGAGGGCTATCCATACGTGGGGCGAAAGACCCCATTGATCCCCAAGAACCAAATACATGGCGATAACGGTAGGGATCACCCCTTTTAACACATCTCCAACCAGCGTCAAGATCCCCAACGACTTGCCTGCCGTTCGAAAGATATTGGTCGCCCCAATATTTTTACTTCCTATTTTTCTTGGATCAACTTTGGAAAAGAGTTTGGTGAGGATCAGTCCAGTGGGGACAGAACCTAAAAGATAACCAAAGAGAGCAATGAAAATTCCGATAGGCATAAAAAGACCTCGATCTAATTTTTAGAAATAGGTATAACTTTTACTCACGAAAATCAAGAGGAAAATTATTCACCCCTCCCAACCTCCCTTTGGCAAAAGGAGGAGTAACTTTTCCCCCTTTTATAAAAGGGGATGAAGGGGATTACAAATTTTCATCGTTTGATGTTGACCGCTCCGTTTTGATGGATTATGAAGAAAGTAAAATGGTGAACAATTAACCGCTCTTTATCATTCCTTCAGAAGCAGGAATCCATATGTTTGTTATTGTCCTGGATTCCCGCTGGAGTTTACCCTCACGAAAGTGGGGGCGGGAATGACAACCTCGAGCTGCCATCACAAATTCAATTATCATCGTTCGTGCTTGCCTGCGGCAGGCAGGGGTATCCACTGGCCATAGGTAATTTATTAGAAAGCGCACCTGAAAACCCCGTCCTGTGGACGGGGATGAAAGGTGTGTCTGCTAAAGGCAGAGAAAACCTGATCAGATGCTGAAACGAGTTCAGCATGACAACAGGGGATTGGCCTTCTTCTTTTGTCATCCCGAACTTGTTTCGGGATCTCGGTTTTGGGTTTAGAGAATTTAGGTTTTAAAGCCCCGCCCTGTGGGCGGGGTTTAATTTGCTTATAAATCATTCAAAATTATGTTGACTCCATTCTACTATTTTAGTAGGCTTACACGTTGTTTAAGGACATCCTAACCTTTTTGAAAGACCGATTTTGAACCAACGATTTAAGTTGCGAATATGTTAAAAATAAAGTCATGGGTTTTTGGATTTATTATTATTATCACTTTTGGACTCTTTAGTTATACAGGACTACATGGAGCAGATTGGAAGTTTTTACGGACAGACACTAAAGGAGATTTTTTTTACGATTCGGAAAATATCACCCGTTCTTCAGCAAACATCGTTGGAGTTTGGTTAAAAATAGTATATTCGAAGGAATTCAAAGAAAAAGAAGGTCTTGATGATTTAAGCCAAACAGTGGGTTTATGGGAGATAAATTGTGCAGAGAAAAAGATGTGTTTATTATCAACCTCTCATACTTCCAAGGAAGGGGAGATTTCGGCTCCTCAAATTTGGCTTCCACCAGAATGGAAATCTATTTCCCCAGGTACAATAATGGATACTTTATATAAAGAATTATGCAAATAACCTATAAGTTTAGAGAATGGATGAGGAGGTTGCTTAAAAAGTCCTCAGCAACACATTTTTGTCATTCCTGTCTGCCTGCGGTAGGCAGGCGAAAGCAGGAATCCAGGGTTTCCTGTGAAAACAGCTCTTAATGGTTCCCTGCCTCCGCAGAACCAGCCCCGTACTTGATACGGGGGACGGAGTTCTGGGCTCCCGCTTTCACGGGAGCGACAAAAAAACAGGAATTTTTCAGCACTCTATTAGATTTTTTCGCTCATTTCCATGGAAAGGGGTTGCATTATTGAAGAAAGCAGGGAATAATAAAAAGCGTATGATGAAGGAATGAAATCCTAAACTAATTTAGAACGGGGGGCTTGAAAGATGAAAAATAAGATACCAGATAGTGTGATAAACGAGATTTTTCCAAGGTTGGTGAAGAGATCCAAGCTTAGTGTAGAAGTCTATGACCAACTGAAGAAGATGATTCTTTCCGGGAAATTTAAGAAGGGGCAAAGATTAGTAGAGGAGAAACTTGCTCATCGGTTAAATGTCAGCAGGAATCCTGTCCAGTTAGCTCTTCTTCGTTTACGGAAGGAGAAGCTCGTGGTCTGGAAATATAAAAAGGGAACCTTTGTGGCCTGATTCCATTTGGTCCAGAACCCTGCCAGAGAGAAAACGTAACTTTTTGTAAATTATCTTTAATTTACAAAAAGTGACCAAATTTTTTGTATAAAATTTATTAATAAAAATTAAGGGGACTTCGCATCCTGCATCTCAAGTAGCCTTGTATTTTGTTCGCAAGAAAACAGATCTAAGTCTTAATGAAATCGGGGTATTTTTTTGCAGGGAGACATTATACCGCTGATCGACAATTAGTCACTCTCTTCCAAAATTTGCCGCACTGACTGGATATGCCGATCTGACATCTTGATGAATCGGACGCCCATCCCCCGGTTTATGACCTTTTCATCGGGGACATTAACATTCGACCAAACTACTTTCGCGGTACCTATCACAGGTTCGTTATTGGGACCAGTCATAGTCAGGTGAAAAACCTCCCCTATTGACAATGGCTTTTTGCAGCAGATAAACGCCCCGCCAAGACTGATATTTTTTACTTCTGCTTCTATCGTTCCATCGGAGTATGGTCATTGGGGTCACATCTTCAATTGTCAATATTTTCTTGACAAGCTTCTATTCTTGAGTAGGATAGACTCATGGCTAGGCCCCTTCGGATCGATTATCAAGATACCTTTTATCATATTCTTTCCCGTGGAAATGAGAAACGGGAAATTTTTTATGATGAGGAAGATTATCTCAGATTTCTTCAAACCCTTGGGAAGATGGTTGAGCGGTTTAAAGTGGAAATCCATGCCTATGTCCTAATGAACAACCATTACCATCTCTTGGTCCACACAAAAGAGTCTAATCTTTCCCGGGCAATCCAATGGCTTGGTGTCAGTTATTCCGTCTGGTTTAATCGTCGCCATCGGCGAAGTGGCCATCTTTTCCAGGGACGCTTTAAGAGCTTCCTGATTGAGAATGACCGTTATTTTAAAGCCATGTGCCTTTATATCCATGGTAACCCCATACGAGCGGGTATTGTGAAGAAATTACCCGACTACCGATGGAGTAGTTATCGAGCATATGCCGATAGGAAATATCAGTTTCCCTGGCTTACGACAGAGTTAGTCCTTAGCATGTATGGCGGAAGCCGGAGGAAATTCATAGAAGCTCAACTGGGGTCTCTTGGAGAAAAAGAAAATTTATTGGATCAGCTTCGGCATGGATTGTATCTTGGAAGTGAGGAATATGCAGAGGAGTGTATTCAAAAGGGCAGAAGAGAGGAACACCGAGAAAAACCCCAGTATAGATCTCTGCTAAGAGATAGGGACCTCCGGCTCTTAGCTTTTGAAATTCTGCGGAACTTGGATGAAAAGGATCCAGAATCCGTTTTGAATGCTCGCTGGAGTCGTCATCCAAAGAGAGACCTTTGTATATACATGCTTTATCAGCTTGGAATATACCGAAACAAAGAGATTGGGGAAGTATTTGGAGTGGGCTATACAGCGGTAACAGAGGCTGTTAAACGAGGAAAAGAATATCTGCTTTCAAATGGTCGTTTGAGGAAAATAGCCGAAGAGATTAAGAATTGACAATTGAAGATGTGACCCTAATTAGTTTCTAATTAGTTTTTCCCAATTTCTACCGAGGTAATGGCAAGGAAAACTGGAATGGGAGATATGTATGATTCATTTTATCAGGTCGCCTCTGAAACTGTTCATACGAGCCCACGCACTTTGGAGGACTATATAGCCATTGATGAAAAGGAAAACATTAAAGTTATGTGGGGCCCAAGAATTGAAAGAATTGATGTCCAACTTATTGCCGCAATAGACTTTATGCTTCGGGCATGCCAATGCTTATCTGAAATTTTTGGGAAACCGCAAAAGGAAGAAATAAATTCTTTAAACAGACAAAAAGAGAGCATATACCTCAAATATAAAGAAATGGAGTGACTCCAATGAAATCGTCATTGGCTAAATTAGGGGTCTTCCTTATGGTTATTGGACCCATTTTATTTGGCTATGAGGAAGTGTGGGGATTTGATTGGAAGTATTATGGAACGAATGAAGAGGGGTCGTATTTCTATGAGACAGAGAGTATGGCACGCTCATCCAAAAACATTGTCAGGGTGTGTGTGCAATCAATTTATACGGAGAAAGGCATATATCATTGGGTCAGAGGGGGAGGAAAGGAATTTCAGAATTTGGACTTTAGTTTAATATTGCTTGAAATTAACTGTATAGAAAGATCAATTCGTCATTTACGTATTGTCTTTTATTCCAAGAATGAAGAAGTTTTTTACACAATTAATAACGATGAATGGCATTTTTTCGTTCCAGACTCAATGTCTGGGACTTTATTAAAAGAAGTTTGCAAATAAATGGGAAAGGAGGTGAAACCGATTAAATCTAAGCCGTTAAGGTCAAGACGGAAGCAAAGGAGGTGAAGGGTTTGGGTAGGAATAGCAAGAGAAATTCAAAGATAGAATTGGTGGATCTAAAAGGAATCCGCAAAAGGGTTAGGAGGATTAAACAACATAAAAAAGGGATATATAAGAGATGGAAAAAAATGAAAACTGAATCCGAACAATCAAGGTCAAGGCGAAAAAAAAGGAGATAGATTAAACCGAAGGCAGTTTATCAAAAATGTAAATCAAAGGAGAAAAATGTCTTTGCGTGGAAAGTGGTGAGAAATTAGTAAGAAGTTAGCAAATCACCATTCTTGAACGCCAACCTGATATTCTTGCAACAGCCTAAAACATCAGGTAAAATGATGGTCGGGGAGAGGAGATTTGAACTCCCGACCTCTTGGTCCCGAACCAAGCGCGCTACCAAGCTGCGCTACTCCCCGGATTATTAAATGATGCTAAGCGCCCGCCTGCCAAAGTACTTGTAGGGCGGGCAGGCATAGAGCAAAGGGCATTGCGTTTTTCCATAATTAAAATACAAGATTTGGTATGAATTGTCCAGCCTTTTCACCCATTGGATCATTGTATGTTGACAACCTCAGGATGGGTGGGTTAATTAAAAATAATTTAATAAAAGTTGCCATCGATTGGGGGAAATGATGAAGATCGAGTTCATTCAGGCGAGAGATTTACCGGATGCGTGGTTCCAGTGTGTCTATAACATCTTCGATAAGGGATATGAATATACGATCGACCGGGGGAGTTTTAAAGGTCAAAAGAGGATTGAATATGATTATATTGTTGTCCACATCGCCCATCCCGGGACAAGACCGCTTATCCCTGATATCCCTCCGGGTTGCAATGTCCCTCCTCCCACTTCCATGGAATATGTCGAGCAATATCTTGAGAAATTGATCACCTCGAAAAAGGATGTCCACGAAACCTACACCTATGGGGAAGATCTCGAAAAACAGATTGATGAAGTCATCCGGATGTATCGGGAAGAGGGACTGAATACTAATCAGGCTTATATGGCGGTTGGCGATGCCAGTTCGATTTTGCTCCAGGACCCCCAATGCCTTCGTGGCATTGATACCCGTATTCGATATGGCAAACTCCATTTTATGCTCTACTTTCGCTCGTGGGACATGTGGGCTGGATTCCCGTCCAATCTTGCTGGTCTTCAGCTGCTGAAGGAATATATGGCGAAGGAGATTGGAGTAGAGGATGGAGAGATTATCGCTTCCAGCAAGGGACTCCATATCTATGACTATTGCTGGGATCTGGCGAAGACAAGAACCGGGAGAAAAAAGTGAAGCTCCCCGTTCACAGAGCGGGACTTCACGGATAGCCGAGACTTTCCAGCCTCGGCGAAAATGCTGGTTCCGGACAAGAATGTCCGGCCTATCGGATTTTTGGAATCGCTGCATTCATCCCCGGTGACAGGGCGGGGCATTCTGCAGCATTTTCGTAAAACCTTTCCAACGCCTCCTAATTATTTCATCCCTTTGGATTCAAGTCATGATTACTTACCAGGTAGTTTTTCAAATCCCCCCACACCCCCTTTTCTAAAAGGGGGTGTGGGGGGATGTTACGCCATGCGCTATGCTCTATGCCCTATGCTATTTTTTATATAAGGAGAAGAGTATATGAATTTTAACCTTTCCACCGAGCAAGTGATGGTCAGGGATTTATGTAGAAATTTTGCCAAAAACGAGATTACACCGATCGCGGAAGAGCTGGATAAAACCGGTCAATTCCCTTACGAGGTATGGAAAAAAATGGGTAATTTGGGAATTTGCGGCATTCCCTTTCCTGAAGAATGTGGGGGATGGGGATTGGATTGGCTTTCCATGATCGTCGCCATTGAGGAGATCGGTAGAGGAGACGCCTCCTTAGGCAACTCCCTTCTGGATTCTGTCACGCTCCCTATGAATCTCCTCTGCACCTTCGGAACAGAGGAGCAGAAAAAGAAATGGCTCTTCCCATTAGCAAAAGGAGAAAAGATCGGAGCATTTAGTTTGACCGAGCCTCAGGCCGGCTCAGATACCAGTACGATTCAAACGAGAGCGGTTCTGGAGGAAGATGAATGGGTCATCAACGGAACCAAACAGTTCATCACCAATGCAGGACTCAAGCATAATAGCCTGGTGATCATCGCCGCCGTGACAGGTGAGGGGGAGAGAGGAAGGAAAAAGATTTCCAATTTCATCATCCCGACAGGGTTAGGTGGTTATAATTTTGGACAAAGGTATAAAAAGATGGGATATCGGTCTTCGGAAACCAGAGAGTTGATCTTCGATGACTGCCGTATTCCAAAAGAGAATATTTTGGGGAACCCTGATAAAGGGATTGCCCAATTTCTGATGGCTCTCCAGACCAGTCGCATTGGGTTTGCTGCCCATTCCGTGGGATTGGCTCAGGCGATCTTAGATGTTTCATTGGCTTATGCCAAGGAGAGGGAGCAGTTTGGGAGAAACATCGGTAAATTTCAAGCCATTCGATTTAAATTGGCAGACATGCTGATGGAGATCGAATTAGCCAGATTGATGGTTTATAAGGCGGCCTGGCAGAAAGATCAGGGGGAGAATTATTTCGTCACCTCCACCTATGCAAAGATCTTTGCCTCGGAGACAGCTAAACGATGTGCTGACCGGGGGGTTCAAATCCACGGAGGGTATGGGTTGATGGATGAATATCCGATCTCCCGTTACTGGCGCGAGGTAAAATTTGAAGAGATTTTGGAAGGGACCTCGGAAATTCAAAGGCTCAACATCGCCAGAAAGGTTTTGAAACTTTAAAAAGGGCCCTCCATGGATTATTTGTTAATTGTAAAAGTTGACACTTAGCTAATACTACTACGTTAAATTAACATGCGAAAAATTAGGAAAAGACCAAACTTTCCAAATTGTTAAGCTTCATTTCCGAGTTGCTTTAATGAAACTCCGAATCCCTTGAAAAATATGAACTTTCGCTTATGACCTAACGTAGTAGTACTAAGCAGATATTGTCCTTCTCTTTTCAATTGCCTTATAAAATCCCATCTTTTATTCTCCTTCAATAAGATGAAACAGAATTGAAACGGATCACGCCCCGTTAGAGAATTTCTATCCCTTGTTGATCGGTTCTCCGGATTATGGCTCCTAGTTCGAACTCCTAACTCTGAACTCTTAACCCATTCGGCGGCGCTAAGCTCAGCCCTTCAGGGCGGTGAGGAGAGCGCCGCTCAGGGTTAACCCTGAGCAAGCCCCGGCATTTATGCCGGGGAGTCGAAGGGTTAACTTATCTTTTGTTTCCTTCCACTCCGCCCGACAAGCCACCCATCTTGCCCAAGTCGATGAGAGGGATAGCCCCTCCAGAGACTTGAGGCAAAATCCCATTCCATTTCTCAACACCTTTGTACTGCACAAGGATCGGGCTGATCGACCGTGATAGGGCATCATTGGCTTTCGCCTGTCCCTGAGCCACCACGAGAATGGACTCCGCCTCTCCTTTTGCGGTGGCGACCTTTTGCTGAGCTTCAATCTCGCGTTGCGCCAGAACCTGCCTCTGAGTCTCTACTTGTTGCTGGGCCACTTGTTTTGCCTCAATGGCCTTCTCATATTCAGGAGAAAACCGGATGTTGGCAAAGTAGATGTCATCGACGATGATGTGATACCTCGACAGGTTATCTCCCAACTTTTTCATCGCCCTCTGCCGGATCTCTTCCCTTTTGGGAAGAATCTCCCCGATCGGGTAGGTAGGCACAACTTCTTTGACAAAGTCATTGAAGGCCGGATCGATCACCTTGTCAGCAAAATCGAGCCCCACTTTCTGGTAAAGATCATTGACATAAGCCGGATCGATATGAAAATTCATCATCCCCGTCATTTTCACGTTCTGGTACTCTTTTGAGGAGGCATCGATCTCCTTGAACGGATGGGGTTGAACCTTGACATCCACCTTGATGACTGTTTCGGCAATGGGGACTTTGAAGTTGAGCCCCTCCCCCATAATTCTCTTCTCTACACTCCCCCACCAGAGGGCAACCCCCCTGTGGCCAGCCGGGACGATTACAAAGGTGCCCCAAGCAATGATAAGGATGATGATGAGCAAAATGAACATTCCAACGGCGCGTGGCCTCGGCAGTTTGAATTCAGCGAAGTCTATGGTTCTTTCCTCCATCGTTCACCTCCTCTGGGTGTCTTAACGTGATAGAATAACAAGTAAACCCCGTTAGAAATTCCAGCGGGGTTAGATTTCTAACGGGGTAAATCTATGTTCCACTCTCGCCAGCCCTGTCCGAATCGCTGCTCCCTCCCGGATTATTTTCTTTGAGAAAGCTTAAGAAGCGTGTCATCAAAACACCATTTTTGCACGAGACTTCCGGGGTCTACCCTTTTGGGGGCTACTTTCCTTAAAAGAAAAATAATTGGAAGAATTTTTATTGGGTATCAATTTTGATTTCTCCTTGTAAAGACTTTCAAGCCTTTCTTCCTGAAGTTCTGTTAGCGCATGTTTTTTCCCGAAGTCTTCCAATGCAGTTTTGACAAATTGGTCTTCAGTCTTAGTTAATGCATGTTGATTTAATCCTGACATAACCCATTCAAGCCTTTCTTTATTCATAGAGCCTCCCTTTCTATCCTGATCACTGAGTTCTTTAAATTCTTATTACTACCTTCCTCTAAAACCATGGCTTTCCCTTCCCTCTTTTACCAGCAAATTTTCCCCCATCAAATCCGTCCGGTTCAGCATGGAAACAGCTCTCCGGGCTTCCCATTGTGTGGACATCTCCACGAAGTCAATACCTCTCAGTTGGTCAGTTTGCCTGTCCTTAACAATTTTGACAGACATGACACTTCCGGCTTTGGTGAAAAGGGCTTTGAGTTCAGGTTCGCCGACATGGGAAGGGAAGTTGGCTACGTAAACTTTCTTATTCATATTTCCTTCTTGGATATCTCTATCTTGCTGAAACACTCCATACACAGTAATTTTTTGTAATCTGGTGGGAAAACCTGAGTGACAACTTCCTTTCCGCAACCCGAGCATATAACTTTATAGGATTTTGGATGCCCTAAGTGGCTCGGTTTTGAAGCATGGCCTCCCCATGCCTTCTCCGCTGTATCATTAGTCAGCCTCTTTCCTGCGAAAATTGGATCAATAACGGTTCTTGCGACCACTATAATCCATTCGCCCTCCCTGTCCTCCGGATCTTCCCTGGTCGGTGCGAGGACGTGCCTCATTCACACTCATCTGCTTGCCCAGGAGTTCCTTCCCGTTAAGGCTCTTAATTGCCGCTTGAGCCTGACTCTGCTCAAGCATTTCTACAAAACCAAACCCTTTGGACTGCCCAGTATACTTGTCTTTGATAATTCTTGCTGAGATTACCTGGCCGAAGGATTCAAAAGCCTGCCGAATAGTTTCCTCCGTTGCATTATAGGAAAGATTTCCAACATAAATATTCATAATCATCCTCCTCATCTTGAATTCTTTTTAGTTCTTGATGAAACTCCTTTGATTATCGGCCCAACAGGAAAGTTTCAATCTTTCCAAGACCTATGCCTCAATCTACCGGATATTTCCCGGGTAAAATTAAAGTTCCTCTGTTCACTCAGTTTCCCTTTTTTGGTGCGGCCCAAACGGACACCTGCCTATTTCCTGAACTTCTTCCATGTCTACTACACTCTCTGACTCTTTTCGACAATTCAAATTGTCTGTAACAACCAGGTATGGGCAGTTGCCTTCGCAGGGGATTTTTGAGTAATCGCTCACCTTTTTTATGGAGAACCTTCATGCCAATTTCACCCTGTTTATCAAATCCGTTCGTAAATTTTAGTCCATATCACCATGTGAGATTCGAATCCTTTCCATTTTAGAGTGACAGTTTTTTCGTAGCGAACGATTACCTCTTGTCCCTTATCCCCTTCGCCTCCAACTTTGATTTTTTTCATAACATTGCTCCGCTTTGGTTGTCCCTTTCGCAATGATGTTGTCATCGTAATCTCCAGCTGATTTAATTTCCTCATAAAAAAAGCCCGCAAAGAAGTTGTTTAGAGTTCTTTGCGAGCTTAACTATAGTAATCTAAAAAGGCCCTAGGCAACCAATTTACAAATTATATATACTTTATTTTAAACTGAAAAGCAAGAAAAATCGTTAACCTGCAAGTTTTCCTTTTCTAGCGGCCCTGTCGGAAGACTATACGGTGGGTTGATTGTTATGTGGAAATCAGGGATTTAACGCTGAATGAACCCTGGAGATCCTTCAGACTCTAAGGGAAGCTTACAATAACTCTTAATCTTATCACATGGCGAGATCTGGAACGAGGGGGCCTAAATCGTAGATGTCTGCCTCTAATTGAGATCAGAGATTAGGCCATACGTAACAATAAGTCCAACTCCAGATTAAGGGGCCCCTATGTAATCAACAAGATTGTAAGGGGACCTGCTTATATACTATAATGCTATCCAACGTTATAGCCGCTGGCAAGGGATAATGATTGCCACCAGCAAAAGCAAGTGGATGCATGAATATGTTTCCAATCATTTTCGGCGCGCTCACATTTCTTTCCACACTGGGTGGCGGGTTGTTTGCTGTCCGGTACAGGAAGAGATTCGGGATACTTGCGGCTTTTGCGGCCGGGGTTCTTATAGCAGTGTCCCTTTTTGATCTGCTTCCGGAGGCCTTCAGACTGGCTACGACTGCCGGGGTACCACTTGAGCAGGTCATGTATGTAACCGCTGTAGGTTTCATATTCCTCCTCATACTCGAACGCTATTTTTCTGTTCACAGGGTATGCCTTCCTGACGGGACATGCACCAATGTGCATCACCATAAGGGAGGGTTTTTCGGGGCTGCGGAGCTCTCTGCTCACAGCTTCATGGACGGATTGGCAATCGGAATAGGATTCCAGCTGGAATTCCATGTTGGAATAATAGTGGCATTTGCAGTCATAGCCCATGATTTTTCGGATGGCCTTAATACAGTAACGGTCATGCTAAAATCAGGAAACTCCTTGAGGTCTTCGCTTAAGATGCTCCTGCTGGATGCCATTACTCCCGTGCTGGGTGTATTATCCACCCTGGTTATCAGGATCCCTGAGAATTATCTAATATTGTTCCTGCCGTTCTTTGCCGGGGGATTCCTGTACTTGGGATCTTCAGATCTGCTTCCGCAAGCTCATGAAAAGAATGATCCGCTGGTTTCCATAGCATTCACGCTTTTGGGATTCCTGCTGATTTTCGTGATCACAGGATTACTGGGAGTTTAGAATAGAAAAAACCGCGGAGGAGAGCCCCTACGTCATCTGCACTCATCCTTCTCAGGGGTTTCAATGGCTTTGCTCGCCTTGAAATCTGATTAAATCCATCGGGGCATCCTGGAAAACCCGGGATCCATTGCCGATTATGACAGTTTCTGGTAAACAAAATGATCTGCGATTTCACTTCTTTGCGCAGTTAAAATCGCATGTTCCATTTCTTTTTCT
>CAWGAV010000004.1:0-11748 GCA_963820625.1 uncultured delta proteobacterium | reverse complement strand
TAAGTTTTTGACCCATTCGGTGGCGCCAAGCCCCGCCTTTGAAGGCGGGGTAAAGAAGCGCCGCTCAGGGTTGACTGAAATAAAAAAGCATCTCGATTTAATCTCAAATTTGAATTCCTGAGAATTTCCCTTTACAATTTTACTTGCAAACGAATTATTCCAATGATAACAATACAAACGCAAATAAGATGACGTCACCCCCACCCTGACCCTCCCCCGTCGAGGGGGAGGGTCGAGGGTGGGGGTGTTCGCTTTATTCGGTGTCATTCGTTTTACTCGTTATTAATTTATGGAAACTGGAGAAAAAGTAAACAAAGGGCTTAAAGGGCTCGAAGAAAAGGTCTTTGATCGCGACCTGTGCGCTGATTGTGGGGCTTGTCTCTCCTTATGTCCTTATCTCCGTTCGTGGAAGGGCAGGGTCGTTAAACTCGATAATTGCAATTTGGAAGAGGGGCGATGTTTTGCTTACTGCCCCCGAACCGAGGTTGACCTGAATGAAGTCTACAACAAGATTTTTGGAAAGAGCTATGAAGAGATTGAAATGGGTCCTTTCAGAAAAATCATGATGGCCCGCGCCAAAGATCCCATCTGGACAAAGAAGGCTCAAACCGGAGGTGTGGTTTCTGCCCTTATTGATTTTGCCTTAGGAGAAGGAGTCATCCAGGCTGGAGTTCTTACTCCCCGTGATGGAGATCTTCTCCCTCAGGGGAAGATCATCACGAGCCGCAAAGCAATCCTCGGCTGTGCCGGTTCAAGTTATGTTTCCGGTCCTACTCTGGAGGCATTAAATAGAGGACCATGGAAGGGAGAGGAACGGATAGGGATCGTAGGTTTACCCTGTCAGGTACTGGCCCTGGCGAGAATGAAAACTTCAGAGCTTGAAAAGAAAACTCCTATAGACCGGGTGGATCTTGTGATCGGCCTCTTCTGCACATGGGCACTCGACTACAAACCATTTATGACTTTTTTATATGAGCGGGTTGGTAGCCGCTCCATCAAAAAGCTGAACATCACACCGCCTCCGGAAAGAATATTGGAGGTGACATCTGGAGGAACATTATATCGGATTCCTGTTGATGACATCCGGTCTTTTATTCGGCCAAGTTGCCGGGTCTGCCTTGACATGACTGCTGAACTTTCAGACATCTCCGTTGGAACAGTCGAAGGGAAGGAAGGCTGGAACACGGTGATTGTACGCACAGCGATGGGTGAAAATCTTTTAAGACGGGCTAAGAAGGCGGGTGTCATCGAAACCCGACCTCTCTCTAAGGATAATCTGGATCATCTTAAAGAGGCCTCGCTCCTCAAGAAGAGGCGGGCCATCGACGCCCTCAAGGGAAAGGAAGGGGTTGAAACAGCCTACTTTAACCTCTCGGCCAATTTGGTCAAGCGCATACTTTCGGAGTCAGGGGAGGCCACACCATGAGCTCCATTGCCCAGAATGCTCCTGGGAAAACAGTCCTTCTGATGGGAAACGAGGCCATTGCCCGTGGGGCTCTTGAAGCAGGGGTGAAGGTCTGTGCTGCCTATCCGGGGAACCCCTCGTCTGAAATCATCGGTACCTTAGCCAAAGTAGCTGAAAAGTTGGGTCTTCATGTGGAGTGGTCGGTAAATGAGAAGGTTGCTCTGGAAGTGGCAGCCGCTGCGTCTTTTGCAGGACTCAGGGGCCTCTGTGCCATGAAGCAAAACGGGCTCAATGTGGCTTCTGACTTCCTTCTCAACCTCAATCTCTCGGGATGTCGCGGGGGTCTTGTCCTGGTCGTCGCGGATGATCCGGCAGGAGTCTCTTCCAGCAATGAGGAGGATTCCCGTATCTTTGCCAAGCTGGGCGATCTGCCTCTTTTGGAACCTGCCAGCTTCCAGGAAGCCAAAGAAATGACCAAATCAGCTTTCGAGATCTCCGAGCAACTTGGGCTGCCTGTTCTGATTCGAAGTGTTACTCGGGTCTCCCATGCACGGGGAAATGTGTGTCTCGATGAACTTCCCCAATCGGATCCCAAACCGAGGTTTGAAAATTCTCAACGATTTTTTGCTCTTCCTGCAGTGCTTAACCACAAACTCCTTCATGAAAAGCTCAACAGGGCTAAGCAGATGGTCGAAGAATCGCCATTCAATTTCTATCGAGGTCCTGAAAAACCCGAATTGATGGTGGTCACGAGCGGAAGCGGATGGATGTATTCATTGGAAGCAGTGATTAACCTGAATGTTCAGGACAGAGTCGGAATTCTTAAACTGGGGACCACATGGCCCCTTCCTGAGAGCTATGTCCTCAAGCACCTCAAGAAGGCGGATCGGATCCTTTTTATCGAGGAAGTGGATCCCTTCTTAGAGAATAACGTTAAGGAAATATATGCTCAGAGCTGTCTTGTCCTGGGGCTAAAAGCCTTTTTTGGAAAGGCAAGTAAGCATATTCCCGACGTCGGCGAGCTCAACCCTGAAATTGTCACTCATGCTATTCAGAATCTTATTCAAGTTCCTTATGAACCGCGGCCTGCTGATTATGCCCTGCGTGCCCATGAGGCCGCCGCTGAACTTATCCCTGCCAGGGCACTTAGTTTCTGTGCAGGTTGCCCGCACCGAGCCACTTACTGGGCAGTGAAGATAGCTCTCGCTTTAGATGGGAGAGATGGTTTTGTTCTTGGAGACATCGGTTGTTATTCCCTGGGAATGGGCCCTTCTGGTTTTGGACAGATGAGAACCTTGCACGCCATGGGTTCAGGCACTGGCCTCGCATGCGGATTCGGTCAGCTCAATCGCTTTGGGCTGGAGCAGCCCGTGATCGCTGTCTGCGGCGATTCGACCTTTTACCACGCAGCCATGCCGGCTCTGGTTAATGCCTATTACAACGGTGCCAACTTCTTGCTTCTTCTTTTAGACAACAGTGCGACCGCCATGACAGGTTTCCAGCCTCATCCGGGAACAGGTTCCACAGCCACAGGAAAAGAGGCTCCGGTGATTGATCTTAAAGCCATCTGCGAAGTTTTTGGGGCTCATGTGGAGGTGGTTGACCCCTTTGACGTGGCGGCAACGGTGGAGACCCTCTTGAAGCTCCTTCAGGACGAAAAAGGGGTAAAGGTCTTGATCCTTAAGCGTGAGTGTGCCTTGGTCAGTGCAAAGCATCAAAAAAGACTTTACCAGGTCGAAGTCGACCAGGAGCGCTGCCTGGGTGAAACCTGCGGCTGCAACCGGCTTTGTACACGCATTTTTAAATGTCCTGGGCTGATGTGGGATAAGGCCGCTGGAAAGGCACGCATTGACGAGGCCATCTGCACGGGTTGCGGGGTCTGTACTGAAATATGCCCTGTTTCGGCGATCAAGAAGGAGAAGGCTTAAATGTTCATCTCAAAAGATCCCTTCAATGTCATCATTGGTGGAGTCGGTGGACAGGGAAATGTTTTAGCCTCTCAGATTCTGGGTGAGATGATGGTTTCTCAGGGATATGTCATTACCATTGGAGAGACTTATGGCGCCTCGCAGCGTGGAGGGGCGGTCATGAGCCACTTGAGAATCTCGGGGAAGGACCAATTTTCGCCCCTGATTCCAGAAGGGCGGTGCGATCTGCTCATAGCACTGGAACCGGCTGAAGGGCTTAGGATACTCGGCCACTATGGCAATCCCAGAGTGATGACGCTTCTCAACACCCGGCCCATTCAGCCCATGGATGTCATCTCAGGGAATTCCACTTACCCAGAGGTATCGCAATTGATTGCCAAAGTAAAGGAGCTAAGCAGGCAGGTATGGACGCTGAATGCCACGGAGGTTGCATTAGAAATGGGCGACCCCATCTTCTCAAATATCGTCATGTTGGGAGCCCTTTGTGCCATTCAGGTGTTGCCTATCAATCGGCAAGGGTTTGAGTTGGTCATCAGGGATCTGCTGCCTTCTCGAACACTGGATGAAAACCTGAAGGCCTTTGATAGAGGAAGGGAGGTGGTCCAAGAGCTTCATTAATTAATGCGAAATAGGAAATTAGAAGTAGGAAATGGGAAGTGAAAGATAAGAAATGAGAAATAAGAAGCGAAAAATGGGAAGTGAAAAGTTACAAATGATGAGTGGAATCAATTTCCACAGACCAAATAAAAAGTCCTCAAATCTTGCCCTTCAAACCTTACAAGAATTCTGCCGGAAATAATATTCTTATCCTCAAGAAATTACAAATGAGATATGGGTGGTGATGAGCGAGATTGAGTTTATCTTTTTCCCGCTCTATATTTTTCTGCTACCTCTTTAAATCCAGGGAGTGCCCCTTCGATCACCTTCTTATCCACCGCGTAGGCAATTCTGAAATAACCTGGTTTCCCGAAGCCCCGTCCAGGAACGGTCAAGATCCGTTTCGCTTGGAGTTGTTTTACAAAGGTTAAATCATCCTCGATAGGGGCTTTGGGGAAGAGATAGAAAGCCCCCTGAGGCTTGACAACGTCATAACCGAAATCCTTCAGGGCATTGTAAAAGAGATTCCTTTTTTCCTCATACTCTCTGATGTTGATTGAATTCCTCTGAAGGGGAGCAACCAATCTCTGCATCAACGCCGGGGCATTGACGAAACCCAGAGTCCGGTTGGCAAAAACGATCGCTCCCACTAATTCTTCCATTTCCTCGCAAAGGGGACTGACTGCGATATAACCGATCCTTTCTCCGGGAAGAGAAAGATCCTTGGAGTGGGAGGTCACACGAATCGTATGGGGATAGTATTGAAAAGGAATGGGGAGCTTGATCTGATCGTAGACGATTCGCCGGTAGGCTTCATCGGTAATGAGGTAGAGGGTTTTCCCAAACTCCTGACTTTTCTTTTTTAATAACTTCCCCAATTTTTCAAAAGAGGCTTGATCGTAAACAACGCCTGTCGGATTATTGGGTGAATTGATCAGGATGGCTTTGGTCTTCACTCCGATCGCCTTCTCAATCTCCGACAGGTTGAGTGAGAAGTCCTCCTTGGTTTCGACCAATCGAATTTCACCCCCGGAATTTTCGATGTAGGATTTGAATTCCATAAAGTAAGGGGAAGGAACGATGACCTCATCCCCTTCATCCAGGATCGCCTTTAAGATGACATTGAGTCCACCGGCAGCACCCACTGTCATCACGACATGCTTTTCATCGAAAGGAAGCCCGGATTCCTCTTTAAGATATTCGGCAATGGCCTTTCTCGTATCACTGTAACCACAGTTCGGCATATAACGATGCATTCCTGGAATCGGGCAATCGGCAAGGGCTTTCAGTGCCTTCTTCAGAGAAGCAGGAGGTTCGAGATTAGGATTCCCAAGGGAAAAATCATAAACGTTTTCCTCCCCATAAAGTTTTTTCAATTCCTCCCCTTCTTCGAACATCCGCCTCACCCAGGAGGCACCATTTAATGCGATTTTCACTCTCTTTGAAATGGCCATCTCTGAAATCTCCTTTCTTCCCCCGCCCACCTCTCATATGTAAACAAATAAAAAAAGCCATAAGGTTGCCCCTACGGCTTTCAAAAATGAAAAAGCCATGGGGCCTTAATAGTCACCCATGGCTTCCATCCCGCCATCGGGATTGGATTTATGGGTGATCCTTACCAAAATAAAAATAAAAGAAGTAAAAGTAAAACATCCTTCTTTCCTTTAATTGACATTATAAAACATAAAGGAGCAGATTTGTCAAGGGGAATTTGACCCATTCGGCCGGGCTAAGCTATGACCTTACAGGGGTAAAGCCCCGCTTCCTTCGGCAGGCTCAGGACACTGAGTTTATCGAAGTGCAGGGTCAACCTTGAGCAGAACGAACCATTTATACCGGGAAGTCGAAAGGTTGACCCGTTCGGCGGCGCCAAGCTCCGCCCTTCAGGGCGGTGAGGAGAGCGCCGCTCAGGGTTAACCCTGAGCAAGCCCCGGCATTTATGCCGGGGAGTCGAAGGGTTGACTTTTCATAAAAATCTCTTTAATATTGCGAAGATATATTTTCTCTCAAATATTGAGAAGAAGAGATGGCTGGAGAAAAACGGCTCGCCCGAACCAGAAATATTGGGTTTATGGCCCACATCGATGCGGGAAAGACCACTGTCACGGAAAGGGTCCTTTTCTACACAAAGAAGACCCACCGCATGGGAGAGGTGGATGATGGGACAGCCACCATGGACTGGATGCAACAGGAACAGGAAAGGGGAATTACCATCACCTCTGCTGTGACAACGGTCGAATGGAAGGGAAGTACCTTCCATATTATCGATACCCCGGGTCATGTGGACTTCACGATTGAAGTGGAACGATCGCTCAGGGTTTTGGATGGGACCATTGCAATCTTCAGTGCGGTGGAAGGAGTGGAGCCCCAATCCGAGACCGTATGGCATCAGGCAGATAAATATCGGGTTCCGAAAATGGCCTTCGTCAATAAGATGGATCGAATCGGGTCGGATTTCTTCGGGACGGTGAAGATGATGGTTGATCGCCTGGGAGCCAATCCCCTTATCACACAGATCCCCATTGGTGCGGAAGATCGGTTTATCGGAGTGATCGATCTGATCCGGTCCAAAGGGATTGTTTGGGACGAGCATAGCCTGGGGGTCGAATTCAAAGAGATATCGATTCCAAAAGAAATGGAGAAGGAGACTTCCCTTTATCGTTCCAAGCTGATCGAATCCATCGCCGAATTAGATGAACCTCTGATGGAAAAATATCTCAATGGAGAAGAGATCTTAGAATCTGAAATGAAAGCAGCCTTGAGAAAGGCGACCATCTCGATGAAAGCCGTGCCTGTCCTTTGTGGCGCCGCATTGAGAAATCAGGGGATTCAGCCCCTCATCGATGCCATTGTGGATTATCTTCCTTCTCCACTGAATATCCCACCGGTTGAAGGGACGAATCCTGTGACAGGAGAACGGGAGACCAGAATAGCGAAGGATGAAGAGCCATTCACCGCCATCGCTTTCAAAGTGATGATGGACGAGGGCAGGAAACTGGTCTATATCCGGATTTACTCCGGTGTGCTCAAAGTGGGGACGGAAGCCTATAACCCGCGTTTAAAGAAGGGGGAGAAGATCTCAAGAATCTTTCAGATGCATGCCCATCAGCGCAATCGGGTGGAAGAAGCGAAGGCAGGAGAGATTGTGGCGGTTATGGGATTGAAGGAGACCACCACAGGAGACACCCTCTGCGATCGGGGTCATCCCATTCTCCTTGAACCCATCGATTTCTATAAACCTGTGATGTCCGTTGCTGTGGAGCCAAAGACCAGCAGGGATCAAGAAAAACTTACTGAATCTCTTGAGAAGTTGAGTGAAGAAGATCCCACCTTTCAGGTCAAGGTAGATGAAGATACGGGCCAGACTATCATCTCCGGGATGGGTGAATTGCATCTGGATGTGTTGGTCAATCGCCTCCTGACCGAGTATCATTTGGAAGTGAATGTGGGAAGGCCTCAGGTCGTCTATCGAGAGACGATAGAAAAAGAGGTAGAGACCTCAGCCAAATTTATGAAAGAGATGGATGAGGTCAAGCATTTTGCAGAGGTCTTTTTAAGTGTCTCACCCAATAGACGGGGAAAGGGAATTGAGTTTCATTCTGAAGCCGCGGTGGGAACCCTGCCAGCCGAAGGGCTTCTCTCTGTTGAAGAAGGGATTAGGGAGTCTTCTACGGTGGGGGTCATTTTGGGTTATCCTATGACAGATCTGCGAGTCACTTTGTTAAAAGCGAATATCGATCCCGTTCATCCATCCCCGCTTGCTCTTAAGATTGCTTCCTCCAATGCCTTGCGGGAAGGTTGTCGCAAGGCCCAACCTGTTCTCATGGAACCGATGATGGAGGTCAACATCATCGTTCCAGAAGAATTCATGGGTGAAGTGATAGGGGATTTGAAGGCGAGAAAGAGTTCTGTCGAAGCGATTACGCCAAAAGGGAAAGTCACGATGATCAGAGCCATCTCGCCCCTGACTCGGCTGTTCGGTTATTCAACCGATTTAAGATCTCTCACCCAGGGGAGAGGAACCTTCTCCATGCAATTTTCCCATTATGACAAAATGATTAATTAGAAATAACGTGTCCCTGCCTACCGCAGGCAGGCGTGTTGCGTGTCCCGTGTCCCGTGTCCGTGAGGACCTATGATGGATGAAGAGATCCTCCAACTCCTTAGAGATTACTCTTCAACCTTTCTTTCTGGTGAAGAGATCAGCCGTCGTTTGAAGGTGAGCCGGACGGCGGTGTGGAAGAGGATGAAACGGCTCAGGACATTGGGTTATGAGATTGAGGCCTCGACACGATCAGGGTACCGTTTGATCCGATCCCCAGATCTTCTCACTCCATCAGAAATCAAACCCATTCTGAAGACGAAATGGATAGGAAAAACAATCCACCATTTCTATACCCTTGATTCGACGAACTCTAAAGCCTACCAATTGGCTCTCCAGGGTGCTGAGGAAGGGGAAGTGGTCATTGCCGAATCGCAGGAAAAAGGGAGGGGGAGGCTGGGAAGGCAATGGTTCTCTCCTCCTTTTTTAAATCTTTATCTTTCTGTCGTCCTCCGGCCAAAAATTCCACCTCATCAAGCCTCCCTCATCACCCTGATGGCGGCCGTCGCAACGGCAGATGCCATCCAGAAGTTTTCTGGACTCCTTCCATTGATCAAATGGCCCAATGATATTCTTCTCCGAGATCGAAAGGTAGCAGGGCTCCTCAATGAGATTCATTCGGAAATGGACCGAATCCATTTTGTAATTCTCGGGATTGGTGTTAACCTCAATATGGATGAGAAGATGTTTTCAAAAGAGATTCGGTCTGTCGCCACCTCATTAAAGGTAGAGATGGGACGGATGATTTCGAGGAAGGCGTTCCTCCAATTTATTTTACAAGAACTGGAAAGGTGGTATTCGATATTTTTGAGAGAGGGCAGCACCCTTATTCTGAAAGCCTGGAGAGATCGGGCTCACATCGAAGGAAGACGAGTGAAGGTCACTTCCTTCGGGGAGACACGGGTCGGCATTGCAGTGGATGTCGATTCAGATGGAGCCTTGATCTTAGAAACAGCGGATGGGAAACGAAAAAGAGTCGTGGCAGGAGACATTGAATACAAAAGAAAGTTAAGAGTTAAGAATTATGAGTTATAAGTTTCAGACACGCGACACGCAACACGGGCACGCAAAGAAGGAGGACTTATGCTGCTGGTCATTGATGTGGGGAATACAAATACGGTCTTGGGAGTTTATGATGGGGAGGTCTTGGTCGATCATTGGCGGATTTGGACAGAAAAGGGAAAGACGGCTGACGAATGGGGAATTATGTTTCGGGATCTCTTCCTATTCGATCAGCTCCATATAGGAGATTTTGAAGGATTGATCATCTCCTCGGTGGTCCCTCCGGTCTTGGACATGTTACAGGGGATGGCAGAAAAATATTTTCATGTCAGGCCGCTGATCGTTGGACCGGATATTAAGACAGGAATGGTCATCGCTTATGAGAACCCTGCAGAGGTGGGAGCAGACCGAATCGTGAACGCAGTGGCTGCCTACGAGCGATACAAAAGAAGTTTAATTGTGGTGGATTTTGGAACGGCCACCACCTTTGATTATGTTTCAGCCAGAGGTGAATATAGGGGGGGTGCCATCGCACCGGGAATTGGGATTTCGGCAGAGGCATTGTTCCAGAGGACTTCCAAGCTGCCCCGGGTAGAGATCGTAAAACCGAAACAGGTCATCGGAAAGAATACCGTTCATAGCATGCAGTCCGGCATCTTTTTCGGATATGTCGGATTGGTCGACGAGATTGTGAGGAGAATGAAGAAAGAGGTGAAATCGAACCCCAAGGTGATTGCCACAGGAGGCCTGGCAGGTCTCATCGCTGAGGAGTCAGAAATGATCGAGGAAGTGAACGAATTTCTAACCCTCGAAGGACTGAGGATTATCTATGAGAGGAACCAAAAGAAGAGGAAAAGAAGGTAAATCAAAAAACATTGCAAATTGCAGATAGCAGATCGCACCTGCCTAACGTAGGCAGGGATTAAGAAATCTTAAATCTTAAATCAGATGTAAAAGTTGATGCTTTTACCTAACAGACAATGTCAAATATGGTATTAGCTTCTTCCTTGTCCACAACCCAGCACTTTGACAAAGTATACCTGATTTGAATTGGTAATCATCAGTGCTACTTTTTTCAGTGTTCCTTTTTTTTGACCCATTACCCCCTTTTTTCGTATATTCAACTCATTCCAAAGCGAGTTCTTATCACTTAAATATGGACATTTTTGCAAAAATATAACAATTTCCGTCACATTTTGAATACAGTCAATCAGAATCAGTCTTCTTTGTTATCTAAAATACATCCGCAAACCCAATAGGTTAGAAAGTAACATGTTTAGGATGGCAAGAAAGTTGCAGCAATTTCAACTGGTTTACAAAGTTAACAACGGTTATAAGATCAATAATTAGATAAAATTGGATACAGCGAGAAAGAAGGAAGCTCCAAAGATGGTGCCGGTTAAGACCACACAACGAGGACTTCAAAATGGTTGGACAAGGGCAACGTTCATTTTAAGGAAGGATTATTTGGAGAAGTTAAAAGAATTGACATACTGGGAAAGGAAAACCATTAAGGGAGTAATTGATGAAGCGTTGGGTTCTTATCTGGGAGGGAAAAAATTTTCTACCCTATAGTAAGAAAGAAGAAGACCAGAAAAAAAACTATCTAAACCTAAAAGAGGAGGAAGAAAAATGAAAAAGTTAAGTTTTAGAACAATGATTTTGGTAATGGTGGTTGCACTTTCTATTCCTTGTTTAGTTCAGGCAGAGCGTATAGTTATTGTACCGCCTCCGCCTCCACGTATTGTAGTTGTACCACCTCCACCTCCGCCTGTAGTCGTAAGACCAGTTATTCCTCTACCACCTCCTATCGTATTTGCAGAACCGCCAGAAATGATAGTTCTACCTGAAACGGAAGTATATGTTGTTCCTAATGTAAAACAAGATGTCTTCTTCTATAACGGATGGTGGTGGCGCCCCTGGGAAGGTCGTTGGTATCGCTCACGTGAGTACGCATCAGGTTGGGGTTTTTATCAAGGTGTTCCATCCTTTTATGCAGGCATACCATTAGGTTGGAGGGATAATTACAGGAATCATATGTGGGGAGGTCGCCCATGGAGCTATCGTCGAATACCTCACAATGAATTTCGACAGAACTGGAGAGGATGGCAAAGAGATGGGCACTGGAGAAACCAAAGAAATTGGGGTACTGAAGGCAGATATCGACCACATACTACAGGAACTAAAGGAACAACGACTGGAACTAAAGGAGCAACGACTACTGGAACTAAGCAGTTCAACAAAAGTCAAACTACTACAGGAACTAAGCAGCAGATCAACAAAGGTCAAACGACAGGTCAACATCAAGGTACAGGAGAAGCAGTAGAAAAGCACGATAAAAAGTAAAGGGAAAGGTAACTAAGAAGAAAGAGGTCTCTTAAACCAGACCTCTTTTTTTTGTCTCTTTTACTACATTCTATTCTACATATATTAATTCCTAGAAAGGAGAAGGGAGGTAAATTCAAATGAAGGACACTATTTTAACGATGGCTATGGTAGTATTGTTATTCTTAGGATTTTCCGGTATCGCTCTATCTGGTGAGGGGGAAATTGTTCCGTCTCTTTCAATTGGCAATCAACAAGTCTTAGTGAAGGCTGTTCCTCACCATTTGTAGGTGAAGTTGCCAATTAGAAGGCAACCTGACAATGTCCGCCGAGTCAGGTTTCGACTTTTACGGTTTAATCTACTTTGTGTCGCTATGCGCTATGCCTTT
>CAWGAV010000003.1:0-17098 GCA_963820625.1 uncultured delta proteobacterium | reverse complement strand
TGGTGATCACCGGAAGTCCGCTGGCCAAAGCTTCTAACACGGTGAGCGAACAGGCGTCGTAAAAGGTGGGGTGGGTGACTAAAATCTGATGCCACAGAAGTATTTTTCTGGTTCCTTTGTCGAACCTGCAAAGATGATGTCACGATCCATCCCCAATCTTTTGGCCAAACGGAAATATAGGGCCCCTCTTGATCTCTTCCCAAGATGAGAAGTTTAAAAGGAGGATGGTCCTCTTTTTTAATCTCACCCAATCCCTTCAGCAGATACGCCAGTCCCTTCATCCGAAAATTATTAGAGAACAAAAAGAGAATCACCAATTCATCTCCTATCCCATGCCGTCTTCTGATCTCCTCCCGATATTGTCGGTTCCGTGGATGGAAGTGTTCAATATCAACCCCATGATAAACCACCGTGATTTTATCCTCAGGGATTTGATACCATTGAATCATGTCTTGCTTCACCATATCGGAGATGGCAATGATTGCCCGGAACAATTATACCATTGATAAAGGGAGGACTTTATCCAACCACTCACCCATTGTTTCGGGCTGAAGACCCTTCCTAAAAATTTTATCGTCCACAGAATCGGATGGTCGTAAGCCCTGAGACTCCGCCAAAACCATGCCCAATGCACCCCTCCATGGGGCTGAAGAATATCTGCCTTCAGTGTATTTCCCACTCCCGAAAGTGATGTCATACTTTTCCATTTCCATTCCTTCGTCGCCCTGATCACAAAGGAGAGGAGTTGAAGGCTCTTTGGGAACGGGATCGTCTTGACAGAATGGAAATAGATCCTTGGGTTCGCTTCATTCTGATGCTCTGTATAGACATGGACCTCGTAACCCTCCCTGCCATTCGAGTACATAAGTCAACCAAATATCTTTCAGCTCCTCCCTTCTTTTTAGAGAAGTCCCGAAGACCTATGGCAAACCTTATTTTTTTCACAGCCGAATTACCCGAATGACAACGAATTTAGCGAATAATAACACGTCGATATTCGACTTTGCCCTTTGAGAAGTTAACCAGAATGCCAAGTTTATAACCACTTGCCTTTAAATAAGATATTAATTGTGCTCTGTGATGAATAGAAAATCCTTCTACTGTCTTTAATTCCACGACAACCTTGTCTTCAATAACGATTAAGTCGATGGATTCCAATCTTTTTATTCTTATATTTTAAATCAATAAACTTTTGTGTCTCAACTCTCATTCCTCTGTATAAAAGCTCTTCAATTAATGCTTTTTCATAAATAGACTCAAGAAACCCAGGGCCCAATTCCTTATGGACTTCAAATATTGCTCCCATTATTTTGTAAGATAAATCAGGATAAATAATATTCGCCTTATTCGCTGTCATTCGTTTCATTCGTTCTTAAAAATATTCGAGTTATTCGTTCTCATTCGTCACATTTGTTTTTAAGAAAGGATCGAATTCCCTCAGCCACTTCCTCCATCTCGGATTCCTTCATTTCCGGGAAAAAAGGAAGGGAGAGAATCTTTCGAGACCACTGATTCGTCAAAGGAAAATCCCTTTTCCGATATCCCAATTCCCGATAAGCCTTCTGAAGAGGAATGGGGATGGGATAATGAATGAGTGTCTCAATCCCCCCTTTCTCAAAAACGTTTGAAGAGAGTCCCTCTTCCTTGTCTTGATCGTATAGAGGTGATAGACATGCCGCACTCCCCTCTTCTCTGCGGGACATACCACTCCTAAAGAAGATAGCCTCTCTGTGTAGATTTTGGCCTTTCTCCTCCTCTCCTCATTCCATTGATCCAAATATTTTAATTTGACTCGAAGGATTGCCGCCTGGATTTCATCCAATCGACTGTTGTGCCCTTTTAGGATGTGTTGATATTTTCCCTTTTCTCCATAGCATCGAAGAAGTCTGAGATTCTGCTCATGCCTCTTATGGTCGGTCACCACCATCCCGCCATCCCCATATCCTCCCAGGTTCTTGGTCGGATAGAAACTGAAACAACCCATGGCCCCGAATGAACCCACTTTTTTTCTTCCATATTTCGCCCCATGGGCCTGACAGGCATCTTCAATGACGATGAGTTCATAACGATTTGCAATTTCCATGATCGAATCCATCTCCGCCGGATGGCCATAAAGATGAACAGGGAGAACGACCTTGATCTTTCGCCCGCTTTCTTTTGCCTTTTGGCGTTTCAAAAGAAGTTCCAAACTATTTGGATCCATTGTGTAAGTTTTGGGATTAATATCGACAAAGAGGGGTTTGGCCCCTGTAAAGGAAATGGCGAGAGCTGTGGATATGAAAGAATTCGCCACGGTAATCACTTCGTCTCCCTCTCCGATGCCGGCCGCTTTCAAGGCCAGATAGAGAGCATCGGTCCCAGAACCCACTCCGACCCCATATCGAACCCCACAATAATGAGAAAACTCTTTCTCAAAAGCAGAAACTTCCTCTCCAAGAATGAAGCGACCTTTCTCATAGACCCTTTGGGTCGCAGAAAGGATTTCGCCTTTGATCCTTTTATACTGTCTGGTTAAATCTAAAAAAGGAACCACCTTTTACCACCCATTATTTCGGATTGTAGAATGCGGATTGCGGAATTTTAAATCCGAATTCCGAAATTCGCAATCATCATTCCCAGTATTCCTTCTTATATTTTCTGTAGAACTCGATCGTCCTTCGCAGCCCTTCCTCCAAATCGGTCTTCGGCTCCCATCCCACCATGCGTTTGATCTTGGAGATATTGGTATAATAATCCCCTGGTTCGACTTCTTTTCGTTCCTGAGTAAATTCGGTAAACGCCGACTTGCCGGTTCCGGCAATTTTTATAATCTTTTTTGCCAAGTCGATGAAGCTGATGGGAATACCGGTCCCTACATTAAAAACTTCTCCATAAGCCTGGTCAAAGGTGGCCACCTGTAAAAAACAATCAACGAGGTCATCCACATAGAGAAAATCTCTCAATATCCGCCCGTCTCCAAAAACAGGAATGGTTTCATCATCAATGGCCTTTCGAATAAACCAATTGAGGACACCATATTCATCATGGGCCATTTGGTGTCGAGGTCCATAGGTGTTCGTAATCCGAAGACAGGTTCCCGGAATTTTGTGAACGTCGTGATAGACGAGGACCATCTTTTCCGCCGTTAAATTGGTGACCGCATAAATTCCCTTAGGATTTGTAGGATGATCTTCCCCCACCGGCAAGGTCACGCTGGAACCATATTCCCCCCGCGTCCCGGCAAAAACGATCTTCACCTCTCGATTATATTTTCGGCAGGATTCGAGGAGGACCAATGTCCCCCGACAGTTGATGTCCAGATCTTGAATCGGGTTCCGGATGCTGTCCACATGATTCACTTGTCCAGCGAGATGAAAAATGATTTCCTGTCCTTTCACTAAATAATCCATGGAATGGGCATCCCTCACATCACTGAAGTTGATACGGATGCGATCGAGGATCTCTTTCACATTGGAGAGGTTTCCTCCCAGACGGGGCATCATATTATCCACAATCGTCACCTTCGCCCCTAATTCGATCAATCTGGCAGACAGATTGGACCCAATAAACCCCAATCCACCTGTCACCAACACCTTCTTTCCTCTGAAAGCCTCTCTATCAGGAGCCATCCTCCTTCTCCTTTTTTAAAATCGTCAATTCCCAAAGTTTGGCATACTTGATAAAAACATAGAACATGGTTGAGACGATGATGATGAAGCCTGGCAACCCATCCCGAAATCCCGACTTAAAAAGATACTCTTTGATGAATCGAAACGGAGGATGAAAGAGAAGCTTGAAAAGGCTAAACTTTTCTCCACTCTGAAACAGATCGTCCGCTGCCATTTGGGAATACTTATCAATCGTTTGAATCTGGTCTGAAATGTTTCCATAGGTATAATGGAGATACTGATTTTTTAAAACACCCACCTTTCCGTCCACCACCAACTTGGCATGAAGTCCCCCCTCCCATCTTCCTTTACCCCTTCGACAAAGGCGAATCTCACCATCGGGATACCATCCTCCATATCGTATCCATCTCCCCAAGTAATAAGTGCGCCGATAAATAAAATATCCATCGAAATCTTTTCCCCTTCCATTCAACTCCGTTCGAATCTCTTCAGCCAACTCTGAAGGAATTTCTTCATCGGCATCCACAAACATGATCCAGTCCCGCGTGGTGAGATCGGCAGCATACTGATACTGATCGCGATGTCCTGTCCATTTCCTCTGAAATAGCTTATGGGTATATTGTTTACAGATTTCGTAAGTCCCGTCCTGGCTGAAGGAGTCAACGACCACCAACTCCTCAGCCCAGGAGAGGCTCTTCAGGCACCGCTGAATCGTCCTGCAATTGTTGGTGGTGAGGACATAGACAGAAACCGGAATTTTCTCGATCATTTTTTCAATTGCTTCAATTTTTTATCAACGACTTTTTCGACTTCATCCACTGTGATGAGTTCCATGCATCGATGATCCGTTGGACAAACCCTCTTCCAACAAGGGCTGCAAGGGACATCCTTTCTTACGACCGCATGTTCCTTCCCCCATGGCCCTGTGGTAATAGGATCCGTTGATCCAAAAAGGGCCACGACAGGGGTGCCGACAGCAGCAGCGACATGCATCGTCCCGGTATCATTGGTCACAAGGAGAGTACAACGCTCCAGAAGGGCAGCCAGTTGTAGTAACCCTGTTTTTCCGGTCAAATCTATTCCTTTTGTTCCCAAATGTTGTAGAATCTCATGGACAATGGGACGCTCTTCCTCCTTCCCAAAGAGGAGTATTCTGGCTTGCCATTTTTCCGCAAGCCTCCTTCCCAATTCCCCAAATCGATCCGGATACCAACATTTGGCTAAACCATAAGTGGCGCCAGGATTCATACCGATCAGGGGCTTTCCTTCTATCATCCCCAGGTCCTTCAGCGCTTGATCCGCCCATCTTCGATCTTCCTCTCTGAGAAATATCTGGGGAGGAGGAGGGTTCTCTATCTTCCCTAATGGCTCAATCAATTTCTGGTAATAATAGACTCGATGGACATGAAGAATCTCTTTGGTTCGACGAATTCCATGGGTCAGGAAGAGTGAACGTCCTTCATCTTTATAACCAACTCGGATTGGAATTCGAGCCAGGTAAATATGCAAAGCGGAACGGAAAGACCGTGGTAGGATGACAGCCAGATCAAAATTTCTTTCCTTTAAAGATTGGCTGAGATTTAAATCTTCCCAAATCGATCCAATCCCTCCTATCTTTTTAAAAGGGATGATCTCATCAACATAAGGAAAAGTTTTCCATAAATCGACGAGATAGCTTGGAATAAGGATGGCTAAGTGGGATTTGGGAAAAAGGGTTTTTAATTGTTGAACCGCTGGATAACTGAGAACAGAATCCCCTACCCAGTTTACTCCTCTTACCAATATGCGATTGACTCGGCTAAAATCGGCTTTCAAGGCATCCTTCCTTAATTAAATTAGGAATAGTATGGCATTAAACTTATAAAGTCAACCTTTCGACTCCCCAGCCTGAAAGCTGTGGCTTGCTCAGGGTTGACCCTGAGCGGGCAAACTCTTTCCAGTCCTAAAGAGCAGGGCTTGGGCGCCGTCGAACGGGTCAATATCAGAACATTTTCAATAAGTTAAGCCCAAAATCTCTTTCGTTGCTTTAAGAACTCCATCGGCTGAGATGGCTTTCATACAGACAAGTTCTTTGCAGGAATATTTATGGCAGGGATTGCACCCCACTTCTTTTCTTACTTTTATGTGATTTCCAAAAGGTTCGTTCTCAATCGGGTCGGTCGGTCCATAAATCACGACGGTAGGGATTCCCATGAGGGAAGCAATGTGCATGGGTCCAGTATCTCCCCCAATATAAAGATTGCAGAGTCTATATACCTCTCCCAGCTGTGTTAAAGATTTTGTTTTTGGCCCCAAAAGAGATGATTCCTTCATCTCTTTTCGAATACCTTCTACCCACTCGAGCTCCCCGGCTCCCCAAGTGAAAAGAACAGTGGCGTTAAGTTCCCTGGTCAATCGATCTGCCAATTGGGCATATTGATCAGGCATCCATCGCTTGAAAAGGGCTTTGGTACTCGTCCCCGGATGGATCGCAATCAATGGTCTTTTAAGGGATGATGAGGTCTTAAAAAATGACTCTACATACTCCTGATCCTCCGGGGGGATATAAAGGCTATATTTAAGTTCTTTCACCACTAATCCCATCCCTTTGAGCAGTGCAAGATTCCTTTGAAATCGACCGATCCTTTCTTTTGGAAGTTTCACTTTTACATTCGAAAATAAGAAATTCCCCTCCTTGGTCGACCTTCGATCATATCCAATCCTCTTGGGGGAACCTGAAAGAAAAGAGAGGAGACCACTTTTAAGGATCCCATGAAAATCAAGAACCACATCAAACCTTCGTTTCCGAAGGCCCATGATGAATTCCCACATTTCCCCGATGGTCCCCCACATCCTTCTTAACGATTTCATTCCTTGCGTCCACCTTTCCCTTGGAAACAAGATCACTTCGTCAACCTCTGGTTGACTTTCTAAGAGGTCTTGAGAGGGTTCTTCAACGATCCAGGTGATGGAGGAGGGAGTGTGTTCTTTTAAGGCTTTTATTGCAGGCAGTGTTCGGATGACGTCCCCCACTGCACTCAGTCTCAAAATTAAAATTTTATGGGAATCCATTTCTGAAACATTACCCTATTACCCTTTAATTTTCAATAGCAAGAACAAGAAGATACCTACTGTCAATAGGCTTGTCTTTTAATAGATAGACCTATTCCCCCTATTATGGCAAACCAATTACAAATAAAGATAATGAGAAGGAGATGGAAAAAAACTATCCGGTGAGGCAAACCAGAAATTTCTCTGGAAGGCTTTTTGTCTTACCATTTGAATCGACGCAGATGTGTCGGGTCTCCCCCTCGGCAATCACTTCCTCCTGATCTTTACGAAGGATCTGATACCCAAAAGTGATCATCCGCTTATTGACACCTTTCAGCCGAGTTCGCACAATAACGGTTTCATCATATCGGGCAGAATTCCGATACCGGCAATTGACATCGCTGACAACGAGTTTATATCCCAATGCCTCCAGATCAGCATAGCGGAATCCTCTTTTTCGACAAAATTCAGATCGTCCAACTTCAAACCAGACCAGGTAATTCGCATAATAAGCCACCCCCATCTGGTCCGTCTCTGCATACCTCACTCGAATATCAACATCCACTATATCCTTCATCTCCATACCTCTCGCGAATTATTCAAATGACAGCAAATTTATCGAATAAGAACACGCCGATATTCAACTTTGCTCTTTGAAAAATTTACCAGAATCCCGAGTTTGTAACCACTCGCTTTCAAATAGGATGTCAACTGCGCTTTGTGATGGATAGAAAATCTTTCTACTGTCTTTAATTCCACAACCACTTTATTATCAATAACTAAGTCCAGACGATGAACCCCAATCTTTTTATCCTTGTATGTTAAATCAATAATCTTTTCGGTCTCAACTTTCATTCCTCTTCCTGAAAGTTCCTCAATTAACGCTTTTTCATAAACGGATTCAAGAAATCCAGGACCCAATTTCTTATGGACCTCAAATATTGCTCCCATTATTCTGTAAGACAAATCAGGATAAACAATATTCGTGTTATTCGCTGCCATTCGTCCCATTCGTCTTAGAATTATCAAAGGGCCCTTAAATACTCAGGTCGGAGTAAATCCGGATCTTTCCTCTGGAGGACTTCTCGAATTCGCTTAAGGGCCTCCTCTTTTTCCTCCGGCATTCGAATTCGAAGGGGAAGATAGTTGGAAGCGTGATTGGAAGCAAAAAAACAACGGGTGAATTGGCAATTTGTAATCATCCATTCCAGTTCTTGGATCAATTCGAAAGGGCTGGGTAAAACCAACTTTCCTGTTTCAATCTCCTTCTCAATGGGTGTCCCTGGAACGATCATGAGAGAAAGAGCCCCAACATAGTCGGGATCCGTCTCTGAGAGAACCCTTCCGGTCTCCACGGCATGCACTTGACTGCCTTCCACACCACCCAGACCTAAAATCACAGTCACCGATAGAAGAATTCCCGATTCTTTCACCTTTCTCCCTGCACGGATCAGTTGTTCGACGGTGGCATTCTTCTTAATTTGTTTCAATACTTCCGGATCTCCTGACTCCAAACCCAGATAGAGTATTCCCAAACCCAAGTCTTTTAGGGCTTTTAATTCTTCCACATCCTTTCGAAGGACATCTTTTGCATTGGCGTAGATCCCTACCCTTTCGAGTCCTTTTAATTTTGTTTTCAGATAGGATAGGATTCGAAGCAGTTCTTTCTGCGGAATGATCAGGGCATCCCCATCGGCCAGGAAGACTCTTCCAATTCTATATCGACTCACTTCATCAATATCTTCTTTGATCTCTTCGAAACTCTTAATCCGGAAACGCTTCCCCTGATAGGCACCACAAAAAGTACATCGATGGTAAGAACAACCCACCGTGACCTGGAGGATTAAACTGTCTGCTTCGCTGGGAGGTCGGAAGATCATCCCCTCATATTTCATTTCGAACCCTCCTTTCCCTTTGAAGGGGTATCGAATTGATAAATGATCTCTCCCTCCTTGACCATCCCCAGTTCCTTTCGGGCGATCTCTTCAATATAACGTTTATCACTCTGTAGCCGTTTTACCTCTTCCCTCAACTTCTGATTCTCCTCCTCCAGTTTTGCATTTTTCTCCTTGATTCGGACCACTTCTTTCTGGAGGCGAAAAAGGTGGAGGATCCCCTTTTCCCCAAAGAAGGTGAGAATCCCAAGAATCAAAAGAGAGATAAGGATCAAAAGGAGAAAACGTTTTTTTCTCACCCCTTCACTTACCTTTGCGCCGAATTAAAATCTAAAGTTCAAAGATCGAAATCCAAATGTCAAACCGTCTAAAACTTTAAAATTTGAGCTTTGTCATTCATTTGAGTTTTGACATTTGGATTTTAGATCAATTCTTATTGCAGTCTGAATTTAATCGGGATGGTTCCCCATTGTTCAGCCTGAGGTTGATCTTTTGGCAGTGAAGCAAATCGCCACTGTTTTAAGTATTGGATGGCAATCCTTTCCAACTCTGTATCCCCTTTGACCGAGGGAACAACCCGGTCCACTGTCCCACTGGGCAATACCCAGAACGTCAACTCGATTTCCGCCTCCACTTTAACTTTGACCTGTGGGGGGTTGGGTCTTTCCAGAATTTTCCGGCTAACGAGAGGCCCCTTGATCTTCAACCGGAGGTTTTCCTCCAGAGGTTTTTCCTGGGCATTCCCTTCCTTGGTACTCAGAAGTCTTTCGATCACCTTCTCCGCTCCTTTATCCTTTAAAGAGGTTGAGTCGGTAGCATCTTTTAGAGAAGGGGTCGGGGCTTCTGGATAAAAAAGATCCTCCTTCTTGCTCAAATATTCCTTTAACTCCTTATCCATTTCCTTAAACTCTGATGAATTTTTCAGGGCTCTCATTTTTTCTTCGGCATTGGGAGATTCTAACTTTTTCGGTCGAGGATATTCTGGGGCAAGCGTTCTCCAATCTTGATGGGCACTGGCCTCCTCCATCTTCTTAAGAATGACTTCCTCCCGTATCCGTTTCTCCTCTGGAGAGATCTCGCCCTTTTCCCAACCTAAAATCCTTTTGCTTTCACGGGTCAGAACTTTCCACCCCTGCCCCAGGTGGATAGGGAAGGTGGGGGCGAAAATAAAAATCCAGGACAAAAACCCGATGAGAATAAAGAAAAGAGCAATGAGAAGGAAGTGACGCTTCTGATTTTTCGTCGATCTTTTTTTCATCAACGAATATTCCCTTTTTCCATCTGGTCGAGCATTTTTCTGGCCACCTCTTTTCGATCTTCCCTCTTGCTTTTCTCCAACAATTTGAGGTAGACCTGTCTGGCCTCAGAGATTTTTTTCTCTTCCATATAGAGGTTCCCTAATTTCAGAAGAGCTTCTTCTATCATATCGGAGTGATGGGGATAGAGGTAGACCACCTTTGAAAATTGAAGGAGAGCGAATTCTCTATTTCCTGCTTCTAAATAGGCCTCTCCCAGTTTATATTGGGCCTCACTGGCCACTCTTTCCTCAGGGCTTCGAACCGCCGTGGAAAGGGCGGCAACAGCCTCCCCAAATCTCTTCTGGGTGAGGTAGAGAGTCCCCAACCTTAATTGTCCTTCAAACTGGATGTCATCTTGGGGAAAACTGCCTGCCAATTCTTTCAAAATCTTCTCGGCCTGATCCATCTTTCCCAAGCTCCGATATCCCTCTTCCATCCCGAGATAGGCCCTCTTGGCTAATGGGTGCTGGGGATGATTCTTAATCACCCATTCATATCGTTCGAGGGCTTTCGGGGTATCTTTGAGAAGGAAATAGAGACCTCCCAGTTCGACATGCGCTTCAACAATAAGATGACCTTTGGGATAATATCGAATGACCTTGTCCATTTCCTCAATGGCTTCAGTCCATCTTCTATCCTGTATGAAGAGAATGGCAATACGGAACTGTGCTTCTTCGGCCCACTCATTGTTAGGATAAAGGGTGATCAGTTCTCGATAGGTTTTCACTGCCTTCTCTTTCATCCGTTCTTGTTGATAGGTATCCGCTAACTGCATCAAGACCTGACCGGCAAGGGCGTGTTGTGGATATCGTTTTAAAAAAGTTTCTACCCTGGAAACAAAGGAGTCATACTTCTTTTCCTGAAGGAGGCAGAGGAGAATTCCAAAATCAGCCTCTGCTGCTTCTTTTGATTTGGGATAAGCCCTCACCACGTGGGAGTAGGAATTGGCCGCTTGAGCATATCGTTTAAGGTTATAGTGCCCATCTCCCATCTTCAGGAGTGCGGAAGGCACATAAGGGCTTTCAGGGTACTTTTGGGTGAGTCGTTGAAATTCTTCAATGGCTTTAGGAAACTCTTTCTTCCTGAAATGGGACCATCCGATCCAGTACTGGGATTCATCTCCATAGGGGCTCAGTGGATTCGATTCCAAGAGCGTTTGAAATTGACCAATCGCCTCATCAAATCGTTCCTCTCGGTAAGCCACCCACCCCAGAAGATAGGTGGCCTTGTCTTTATCTCCGTTCCCCTCTTTCATGGAGGCCAATCGCATCAAATAGCTCTTGGCCTTCTGATAATCATTCTGGTTTAAATAACATTCCCCCACCATCAGAAAGAGGGAAGGGGTGGACCGATATTGAGGAAATTCTGTGAGGATCTTCAAGAAATACTGGTTGGCCTCTTTCCACTCTCGCCTTTGGAAGTGGTACCACCCCAAACTGTTCAGCCCTTTTCGATACAAGGTTGGATCTCCCTTTAATTGATCTACATATCCAACCCCTTTCCGATAATCCTGTTTTAAAAGCGAAGCCTCGGCCAACCAATAAAGAATTTCGTTTTTCTCCACCCAATTAGGAAAATCAGCGAGGAGCTTCTCCCAATATTGAATGGCCACTTCATAATTTTTTAAATAAAAATGGGCATAACCCAATTTTGAGAAGGCTTGGGGTTCCAGTCTTGCCCTTCCCTTTTCTTCCAAGACCTGATGATAGGAAGCGATCGCACCCGGATAATCTTTCTGATTGAACAGGCTTTCTCCCAGCATGAAATGGACCCACTCGTGAAGTTCACTTTCGGGATAAATCCTGAGGAACTGGCGAAAAGTACTTGCGGCATTGGAGTATTCTTTTTTACCAAAATAATATTGGCCAATATCAAACAGGCTTTGCTCTACCCATGGGGAGGAGAGAAAGGATGAAAGAAACCTTTGATGGAGAAGAATGGCTCTCTCCACTTCATCGGTGCCCAAATAGGTCTTCACAATTCCCCAGAAGATCGGATCTGAAAGTTTTGTTCCAGGGTAGGTCAGAAGAATCTCCTCAAAGGTTTTTCTCCCTTCGGAATATTGTCCCAGAGAGACCAAACTCCAGGCCAAGGCATAACGAGAACTTTCTTCCAAAGGATGTCTTGGATAACGCCTCCAGAAGTTTTTGAATTGGTCTGACGCCTCTTTGAATTTTTTGAGCCGAAAGTAGCTGACACCGATCAGATATTCAGCTTCTGCCCTCCACTTCCCACCCGGATACTTTTGAAGGAGGGTCTCCATTTCCTGAAGTGTCTCTGTATATCGACCAAGCTGATAAAGGCAGTACCCAGACCAAAATAGGGAAGATTCAGCAAGGGGATGGGCTGGATTTTTTTCATAGACTTGATGAAAAAATTGATGTCCTTCTTCATAGACATCATGTTTGAGCCGGACCCATCCACATGAGTATAGGGCATACGTATAGAATTCACTTCCAGGATATTTTTCAACCACTTTACGAAAATATGAAAACGCTTCAACATCCTTCTCCTGGTGATATCTTGTTTCTCCCATCCAATAATAGGAAGACCCTACCCACTCACTCTGTGGGTATTCCTGGATTAATTTTTGGAAAGAAGTGATGGCATCTTCGTAAGCCTTTTTAAGATATCGGTATCTCCCCTGTTCATAAAGGGCTTTATCTCCTACAAAGGCTTTTGTCAGACCCGAGGTGAATCGACTAGAATAGGCACAGCCGGGCTGCGTGGTGGAAGCGCTCATCTTTTTCATCGGACCAATGGAGTCTTCTCTCAAATCGAATGAATCCACACGAGGTTCTTCCTTTACCCCTTGACCCATGATCACGGGTAGGGGAACCTCCCTCTTCTCGACCCATTTTGTCTCCTCCTTTCCGAAGAAGGTAATTTCAGAGGCTCCGGTATGATTTCTGTATTGTCCCTGACTTTGGGGAATCGGGAAAGAGAAGGCGATAGACACCAAGAGACAAAGGCTAAATATCTTCATTAATACCTGTAACATTTTCAATACCTAATTCCGAGTGGAAGGTTTCACCCTAGCGAACGATGAAAATTGCCTTTTGTGTGTTGGTTAGGAAGCCTGTTTGCCTGCCTGCCGCAGGCAGGGTTTAGGGTCAAAGGGTTAAGGGTAAAGATTTAAAGACCAACTGCATAACCCTTCATCAAAACTGGCATCCTTACCTTAACCCTTAAACCAAATATTTTATTTTTTACCTAAAAAGTATCAGATATATTCGAAAAATGTCAAGGATTGACAGGATTTTTATAACTGTGATAGGTTGATGATGATGAGAAGGATGACATTAGTCATATTAGCATTTTTTATTCTTCCCATGGTGTTTACCCAATGCACCGATGGGAAGAGGGTTCCCGAATCCAACCCGAGGGGGGATTTCAAAACCATGCGTGAGAAGATGGTGGAAACTCAAATTAAAGCAAGAGGAGTGAAAGACCCTCGGGTCCTTTCTGCGCTGTTCAAGGTAGAGCGACACCGATTTGTCCCCGAAGAATATTTAAACTCCGCCTACTCCGATCAACCTCTTCCTATTGGAGAGGGCCAAACCATCTCTCAACCCTACATCGTTGCCTTAATGACAGAGCTCTTAGAACTCAAAGGGGAAGAGAAGGTGTTAGAAATCGGAACGGGTTCGGGATATCAAGCCGCCATCTTAGCGGAATTGGCGAAAGAGGTCTATACCATCGAGATCATCGAATCTCTTGCCTCTATGGCAAAAAATCGACTTTCGGAATTGGGTTATCAGAACGTCAAGGTGAAAGCTGGGGATGGATATTTAGGATGGCCTGAGGTCGCACCCTTTGATGCCATCATTGTCACTGCTGCGCCTGACCACATCCCAAAACCTCTTATCGAACAGTTAAAAGAGGGAGGCCGAATGGTCGTTCCAGTGGGGAGTTACACACAGGAGTTAAAGAGAATTGTCAAACGTTCTGGAAAGATTGAGACGACCGACGTCATTCCTGTCGTCTTTGTCCCCATGACTGGAGAAGGAGTGAAACAGAAGAAATGACTCTCCTCCCCCTACCTTCTCCGCATGCCGCAGGCGGGGATTGAAGTAAGGGAGCTAAGATTCCAGATATTCTTTCAAACTTATTATTCTTATCCCTTTATGCTCTCTCATCCGCAGCATCTCTTTATCTCCAGTTACTAAGACATCAGCGTTCCCGGTTATCGCACATTCGAGAATCCTGTTATCAGGTTCGTCTTTGAAAATTCTGATTTTTTTAATTGGCTTTACCAACGCGCCAAGTTCCGAAAGCATAACAGCCACATGACTAAGAGCTTCTCTATCACGACCGAACTTTGAAGAAAGGACTGATAAGACCTCATTAATGATATCCTTCGATATGACTAAAGTGTCCTCACCTTCTATGATCTTAAGGATCGCCTTTTCAGCTAGACTCCCGGAAATCACAAGTGCAGAAATGAAAATGTTTGTATCAAATACTACTCTCATGGTTTCAGATATTTTTCGAGGTCTTTTTCAGTGAGAACCCCTTTCTCTTTTGCCTTACGACTCCAATAATTCTGAATCTGATAGAATTCCTCCTTCAGTCTCTCCTTTCTCGCAATTCTCAGAGCATCTTGAATGACTGCGCTTACAGGTTTCTTTTCCTCACGAGCTATTTCTTCAACCTCTCTTGCGAGTTCCGGTGGAAGAGATATTGTCTTCTTAACTGCAATTCCCATCTTGTTCCTCCTTTCCTGGTATGAATAAATACTACCAAAATATTTTATATCAATCAATACTTGAAAAACTTTGGTATGGTATCACCTCTTGTGTCAGGGAAGAGACAGGGGTACCTCCATAGTTGGGAGACAAAAAGAAAGAAGACAGGAGGCTCCTGTGACGGGAGAAGGAGTAAAGAAGAAAGAATGATGATCACGATGTCTCACCTTTCATTTTCTTCTTTCTCCAGTACTCCAGCCTCTTTTTGATCTCCTTCTCAAATCCCTGTTCTGTCGGGTGATAGTAAGTCCTTCCTTTGAGATTCTCAGGAAGATATTCCTCTTCCACGAAATGATCTGGATAATCGTGAGGGTATTTATATTCTTTTCCATAACCCAGATCTTTCATCAATGTGGTGGGTGCATTTCGGATGTGAAGTGGAACGGGCATATTCTCAAGCTCCCGAACATCCTTCTTTACCCCCAGGAATGCCGTATAAAGGGCATTTGATTTGGGAGCAGTAGCCAAGTAAACCGCCGCCTGTGCAAGGGCCAAATCCCCTTCTGGGAGGCCGATAAAGTGAAAAGCCTCCATGGCCGCAACCGCCACTTGCAGAGCCTGGGGATCTGCATTCCCCACATCCTCCGAAGCAAACCGGATTATCCTTCGTGCGATGTAGAGAGGATCCTCTCCAGCCTCTAACATCCTCCCAAGCCAGTACAGAGCAGCGTCAGGATCGCTTCCTCTCAGACTTTTGTGGAAAGCCGAGATGAGATTGTAGTGTTCCTCTCCAGATTTATCATACAGAAAAGTCTTCCTCTGGAGGACCTCCTCCAAATCCCCTTTCTTGATATGACGAGTTCCTTTTTCATCTGGAGGGGATGTGAGGACGATCATCTCCAATGTGTTCAGTGCGATTCTCGCATCTCCATTGGCGATTCGACAAATCCCTTGAAACACCTCCGGCTCGATCACCACCGCGTATTGACCTAATCCCCTTTCTTTGTCCATCAGTCCTCGTTTCAAGATCAATTCAATCTCTTCTTCTGTTAAGAAATGCAGGGTAAAGACTTTCGTCCGGGAGAGCAAAGGAGAAATCACTTCAAAGGAAGGGTTTTCTGTGGTCGCCCCAATGAGGATAATGGTTCCTTTCTCCACATGTGGAAGAAAAGCATCCTGCTGAGCCTTGTTGAATCGATGGATCTCATCCACGAAGAGAATCGTCCGCCTTTTATTATATTTCCATTCTTCGATCGCCTCTTGGGTAACCTCTTTGATCTCTTTTACTCCAGAGAGGACAGCGCTGAAGGCGAGAAATTGGGCACCCGTGGTGGAGGCAACGATCATCGCTAAGGTTGTCTTGCCAGACCCCGGAGGCCCCCATAAAATCATGGAAGGGAGATGATCGGATTCGATGGCCTGGCGGAGAACCTTTCCCTGACCCAGGAGGTGATCCTGACCAACAAATTCATCCAATGTCCGAGGTCTCATTCGATCGGCAAGGGGAGCCTCTCTCTTGAATAACTCCTTCCCTTTTTTGTCAAAAAGATCCGTCTGCTTCTTCATGGGCTTTTCTTCTTAAAATTCGCAATGCGCTATGCTCTTTGCCCTCTGCGTCAACCTCCTGAATGGCTTGAAGCATCTCTTGATGGATCAACCCATTGGAGGCCAGGATTTCTTCAGAATAGATGTTGAAGGGTCGGCCTTGAAAGTCGGTCACCTTTCCCCCTGCTTCGGTAATCATTAGGGTAGCTGCCGCCACATCCCAGGCGTGGAGTTTAAATTCCCAGAATCCATCGAAACGGCCTGCTGCTAAATAAGAGAGATCGATGGCCGATGAGCCAGGTCTCCTTATGGCAAAACTCTTGGTGATAAACTGATGGAAATAACGGAGATAGAAATCGGCACGTTCATGAACATCATAAGGAAAACCGGTGCAAAGAAGACTTCTGTTTAATCTATCGATCCGGGAGACAACGATCCGTTTACCATTGAGAAAGGCGCCCCTGCCCTTTTCCGCATGAAAGAGCTCATTGAGGGTCGGGATGTAAACCACCCCTATCTTTACCTCACCTTGAACTTCAAGCCCGATGGAGACACAGAAACAAGGAAACCCATGAAAATAATTTGTTGTCCCATCAATGGGATCGATAATCCACCTCCATGAAGACCCTTTCCCCTCGAACGGGCTCTCCTCTGTTAAAATATCATGGTCCGGGAAAGCATCCGAAATCATTTTTACGATGGCCCGTTCACAGAGCCGGTCTACTTCCGTCACCGGATTGAATTCTCCCTTGTACTCAACCGGATGGGAATGGCCAAAATGGAGCATCTGAATCCGGCCCGCCTCCTTGGCTGCAGCGAAAGCTATCTGGAGATAGCGATCATCAATCTTCATCTCTATCTTCTTGATCAAATCCACCTTTTTCCCCCTTTTCTAAAGGGGATAAAGTTTTCTCCCCTCTTTGGCAAAGAGGGGTGGGGGGAGATTTAATGATAAGTAAAATTCTTTAAAATTTGACAATTTTTTCATCAAAACTATATGATACATTAAAGTAACAAGTCAACCCTTCGACTCC
>CAWGAV010000002.1:0-12737 GCA_963820625.1 uncultured delta proteobacterium | reverse complement strand
ATTTTCCGTAGATCTTTGAGAGTGCTTCCTTGTCTTTTGGGTCAGTTCTCCCCATCTTCATCCCGATAGCCATTATCGATCCGACAAAGGCTCCGCAGAGCGATCCTTTTCGCCCAACCCCCCCACCAAATCCTGTTGCCAATTTTGGTATAAGGGAATCCTGAATTCCAAGATACTCCTCGAAACTCAAGGAGATTGATTCGGCTCAGTTAAACCCCTGCTTAAAATAACCTTTGGCTTTTTCAGAGACCAATTTCGAATCAGTTTTTCTTTCCCATCGGTATCCTCCCTTTCAACCTCATGTTCATTTATTATCTTTTCCTGTCTCACCACCGTGTTCTTTTCGCTTCATTTGATAAGGTGATTTCAAATTTAGCATTTCAGAAATAAAATATCAAACCTCTCCAATTGGAAGTGACCAAAAAGAGAACCTGAACCCTGTATACCCCACAAAGATTGAGGGGTTAATGGGGGGAATAAAAAGGTAACGAAATTGATTCACTATGAAAGATATGTTAAATATTGATTCAGGGTTTGTTATTTTCCGGGTGAGGGGGAAATTTTCTTTAGTTCTAACGATTCCTCTTCACCCTTTTTAATAGGTGAATTTGTGAAACTTCACGGTCATCCCGTTCAGTGTGGGGTAGGGCTTTTCGGAAATATGATATCATTACCTATCAACCTGTTTAGAACAGATTAGGCTCTTTAATGCCCCTTACTCTCTGGAATGCGGAGGCCAAAGGATATGGTCCGGTCAATGATGAGGTTAACGATATTTTCCCGTCTGATGATTGGCTACCTCACCATATTTATTTTAGTGACGGTGGTGAGTGTCTCTGCAATTTTAAAGTTACACCAATTGAATAAGGGGACTCGACAAATTTTAAGGATCGACACCCCTATTTTAGATTACGGGAAAAACTTACAGATTCTATTCTGTCACAGTTGCGATTTGAGAAGAAATATATCATTACAAAGGATAATCTCCTTTACGATCAGTTTCTCTCAGCGAAGGAGGACTTCAATAAACTGCTCTCTAAAGTCCTCTCCATTGCGGATACCGCCGAAAAAAGAGTTTTATTGAACAAAGTAAAATCATACTATGAACGTTTCCAGTCATTGAGTGACAAAGAGATAGAATATGTTCGGGCGAATCAAAGCTACCCTAAAAGATGGCATGAGCAAGAAATGGAAAAGGCTGCAGATGGAATTTTGGAAGAACTGAAAAAGCTGGAGGTTTATTCCCGGCATGACATCCAGCAAAGAATGAGAATGTTGGGAGAATCTGCGGTCTCTGCTCGGAAATTTGCTATCGTCATGTCTGGCATCGCAATTATCCTGGTCATTACCACCTCTTTTTTTATCACCAGAAGTATTACTAAACCCCTCTCTATTTTGATGGACAAGACC
This sequence comes from uncultured delta proteobacterium, assembly GCA_963820625.1. Classification (GTDB taxonomy): domain Bacteria; phylum Desulfobacterota; class BSN033; order BSN033; family UBA1163; genus CAWGAV01. The sequence continues at coordinate 11,327 of CAWGAV010000002.1, read as the reverse complement.
AAAGAAATTTCCAAAGGTGTTTTCGAGGTGGACTTTAACATCACCTCTCCTCCTGAGATATTGGAGTTAACAGGGGCTTTCAATTCGATGTGTACTAAGTTGAAGATGATGGATAAGATGAGGTCCGATTTTTTCTCTTCCATGTCCCACGAGTTACGCACGCCACTGACTTCGATTAAAGAGGGGATAAGCCTCTTGCAGGAGGGCGTGGGAGGAGCCCTCTCCGATAAGCAAAAGAGGCTTTTAGCCATTCTATCCGAGGAAAGCAAGCGTTTGATCAACCTGGTCAATTCCTTGTTAGATCTGTCTAAAATGGAAGCGGGAATGATGACCTATACCTTTGAGCAAACAAGCCTATCTTCACTGATTGAAAGGGCAACGACGGAGATCATTCCTCTTGCCGAAGCTAAAAAAATTACTCTTAAGACAAAAATTGATGAGAAACTGCCGATCATAATAATAGACAGTGAGAGAATTCTCCAAGTGCTACGAAATCTGATCAGTAATGCATTGAAGTTCACTCCTGAAGGGGGACAGGTGAGGGTCTCCGCTCAGCGTTTGAATCGCGAGGTGAAGGTCGTGGTATCCGATACAGGTCCTGGCATACCCAAAGAGAATCTTAGCGCCATCTTTGAGAAGTTTCATCAGGCCCACCTTAAAAATTCGAATCAGATCAAGGGCACAGGATTGGGTTTGGCCATTGTCAAACATATCATCACAGCTCATGGAGGTAGGGTATGGGCAGAAAGCGAAACAGGACAAGGGAGTTCATTCACCTTTGTATTGCCAGTCTGATATTTTTCGCCCTCTTTGGCTGCGCCGCTTTAGAAAAAATAAAAGTAAAAATAAGGGGACAGGAAAAGGCCTACCAGCATCTGGATCAAGGCAAAAGACTTCTTGTTCAAGGAGATTATGAGGGTGCCGTCAATGAAAACCTGAAGATTTTATCCCTTGCCCATCACACCCCTCCAGAAGATGAGGCCCTTTTCAACATGGGACTGATCTATGCTCACTCTGAAAATCCTAAAAAAGATTACGGGAAGTCTCTCAGGTTTTTCAAGAAACTCATCAAGGATTACCCCCAAAGCCCTTGGATCGAACAGACAAAAATCTGGGTAGGGATGCTTCAAGAAAACGAGAAATTAAGCCGTTCGATTGAGGAACTAAACCAAGTCATTGAAAAATCAAAACTGGTGGATATCGAGATCGAAGAAAGGAAGAGAGAGCGAGCGAAATGAAAAGCGCCACGACATCAGGAAAGATTTTGGTGGTGGATGATGACAGGAACCTTTTAGATCTCTTGAGAATGAGGCTTGAATCTGCCAATTATGAGGTCACCACTGCCGTGAAGGAAGAAGAGGCCATCGGGGCAGTGAAGAACCAGGTCTTTGACCTGTCCATTGTTGACCTGCAGCTTCTCCGCCAGGATGGGATATCCTTGATGGAGGAGGTTCATCTCATCCTCCCTGAGATGCCGGTTATTATCCTGACTGCTTATGGAAGTATTGAGAGTGCTGTGGAGGCGATGAAAAGAGGAGCTTATAGCTATCTGACCAAACCTTTTGATCCCCAGGATCTCCTTCTCCAAATCGAAAGGGCCCTGGAGAATCGAAGGCTCAATGTTGAGATCAAAAGGCTTAAAGGGCTTCTGGAGGAGAGATACAATTTTGCAAACATTGTGGCCAGAAGTGAAAAGATGAAGAGGGTTCTGGAGATGGTATCCCAGATTGCTAAAACGGAATCTACGGTTTACATCCACGGAGAAAGTGGAACAGGGAAAGAACTCATTGCTAAAGCCATTCATCTTACCAGTGAGAGGAAGAACAAACCCTTCGTAGCCATTAACTGTGCTGCCCTTCCCGAAACTTTAATGGAAAGCGAACTTTTCGGGCATGAAAAAGGAGCTTTTACCGGGGCGGTTCGAAGCACAAAAGGTTTATTCACCCAGGCCCACGAAGGAACCCTCTTCTTAGATGAAATTGGAGATATGCCCCTTTCCATTCAGGCCAAGCTTTTACGGGCCCTCCAGGAGCGACAGTTCTATCCGATCGGCAGTGAAAAACCTGTGGAGGTCGATGTGAGGGTGATCGTAGCCACCCAAAAGGACCTGGAAGGTCATGTCAAGCAAGGCCTATTCCGCGAAGACCTTTTTTATAGGATTCATGTGATTCCAATACACCTGCCCCCTTTGAGAGAAAGGAGAGAAGACATTCCCCCATTGATAGAACATTTCCTGGAGAAATTCAGTCAACAGATGAAAAAAGAGGTAAAAGGTGTCACGCCTCAGGCGATTCAAAAACTGATGCTCCATGAATGGCCGGGAAATGTCCGGGAATTAGAAAATACTGTAGAATATGCTGTCGTCATGACCCAGCAAGATACGATCACCGAAGATTTTTTACTTCAGACCAAGGGAGGGATATCCAAAGAACCATTAAAACCCCTGAAAGAGGCCAGAGATGCCTACGAGAAGGCCTATCTTATCCACCTTCTCGAAATCTGCGAAGGCAATGTCAGCAAGGCAGCCAAGCTTGCTGGAAAGTATCGGGCCGATTTCTATGATCTCCTCAAAAAACATAACCTGAAAAGCGAAGATTTTAAGAAATCCCGGTAATGTGTAGGGATTAACCTTCCTGCTTACCCTTCTTCTGGAGGAAAATTCCTACAAAAAGGGTTTCCCATAAATATCTCCACACCCAAAAAACCGTTTAATATCAACTCAATAATTCCATCCCCTATATTTGGCACATCCTTTGCTTTTAATAAATTAAACCGACTTCTTTTACAGGGAGAGTGAAGAATAGATGAAGATATTAATTGTAGACGATAACCTGGGTTTGGCTCATATCCTGAAAATCATGTTAGAGGAGGAAAGACACAAGGTAAGGTTAGCTCGGGATGGCAGAGATGGCTACTTGTCCTATCTCTTATTCAAACCCGATCTGATCATTACAGACATCCAGATGCCAGAAAAAAATGGTTTGGAGTTAATGGAGGTAATCCGGAAACACAATCCAGAGGCGAGGGTAATCTATATCAGTGCTGACCTCAGCCAGTTTTGGCCACTCCTTGAAAAGGAGAAGACAAGATATCCGGTAAGTTGCCTGCAAAAACCTTTCTCCAAGAGTGAATTGATGAGGTTGCTTTTTCAATTCTCAAATTAATGGAGAGAGGACGGAGGTGAAAATAGAATTGAAAAGGTTCATTCGACCGATAGCGATTTGGCTTGTCATCTTTCAAATCGCAATCTTCCTTTTGGGTACTACGACTGCCACAAGCGGGGCTACCAACCCCAATTCCGATGACCAATACGCATCTAACCATAGGGCCAATGTGCTCAGGATTCTTGCTGTATTAGAAAATAAAATAGAAGATCAACAATTATTAGAAAAGACAAAGGAAAAACTATTTACTTTAAATGATGGGCAAACCCGGTTGATTGCCTCCCTCTCTGACCGAGTGGCCAAGGAGGGAAACACGATGGGGGCAAGCATTTCCTTTCTATTGATGACGGTTTTGATCACCCTACTTTGACGTTCTCAAGATACGTTGCCAAAAATAGAGGACCATGAACGGTTTGAGAAAAGAGGTCATCTTGGTTAAGAAAAGACTTTTTGAAGATTTCATGAAGGGTCCAACACGTATGTTCTACCACATTATCATGGTGGGGTTAAGTGCTGCCCTTGCGCTGTCTCTGCCCATGGCGGTCAGGTTTATTGCGAAAAAATTTCTGGTCTACTGGTCTCTGATAGGAAACGACAAGATATTCTTGATTTCTGTAGAAATGACGTTAACGATATTTTTCATCTCTCTCTCCGCCTATATCCACAAGAGCTGGAAAGATCGGAAACTTTCCAATATGGCAAGGACCGCTGGTATGGTATTTGTAACCCCTGCCAAGGGATTCTTTGCCCAAAGGAGGATCAGGAAATTGAAGGAAAGGCAAGGCCTTGCAAGGGATGTCATGGTCATCAGCTCAACAGGCTTCCGTACCTTGGTCGACCCAAAGGGAGAACTGCATCAAGTCATCCAGAATTGCAGGGAAGCAAAAATTATGCTCCTCAACCCAAACAGTGATGGAGCGATTGTCCGAGCGAAAGGTATTCCTGATCCTGATGTCACCCCGGAAAGTTTCACAGAACAGATAAGAAAGAGCATCGATTTCCTCAAAACCCTTAAGGAAGCCCAGAAAAGTGTAAAACTTAAGCTTTACTCTGACCCTCCTTTCTTGAAGATGACGATCCTTGGCGACTATATCTGGCTGCAGCACTACCAACCCGGTTTGGATGTTCAAATGATGCCAAAATATGTGTTTAAACACGACCCCAATATCGGCAGTCTTTACTTCCCCTTTTACCAATATTTCCTGGGAAGGTGGAATAACCCTGATATCCCCGAATACGACCTGGAGACCGACGAACTCATTTACAGAGATAGTGCCGGAACTGAAGTAAAAAGGGAAAAACTTAACGAAGTTAAAATGGAGGGGGCCACGAACACGGATTTAACGAATCATGCGATCCCCCAAAATAATAACGAAGTAGAAAAGGAAACTTCTTCTCCCCTGTGGACCCATGGAATCCGCGCTTTTCATGGTGATTTTTTCACTCCCGTGCGAGGGATCTCCCATAGTGGCCTTCATCCAGGAGGTAAAGAGTTCTCTCTGCTGAGATCGAAGAATCCGATATGTGAGACTGCAGGTTGGATAGCCATTTTATAAAAAATAGCTATCAAGGTATGGCCGGCGAAAAACTTGATAACATCCAATAGAGCGAAATAGAGCAGTGAAAGGAGGCAAGACCATGGAAAAGTATAAGATCTTACTGGCACTGGCAGAAGAAGATCTCCATAGTATCATGGCCATCTATTCAGCTCTTGAGAAAAAGGGTTATCAAGTCACGACAGAAGCAAGGAGTGGGTTCACCATGGAGAGAATACCTGTCAATGACTTCGATGTGGTGATCACCGACCTCTTAGCTGTCCTCAAGAAAGCCAAAGAATTAAATCCAGAAATAATGGCTATCCTCGTTTTGGCCACCAGCAGCAGATCGATCCCCACGGTCCATGCTATTCGATCCTCTTCCGATGATTACCTATTTAAACCCTTTGGATTGGCGGAATTGGAAATGCGGGTTTCCCATTGCATTGAAAAACTCGAAGCTCATCAAAGGGACCCTCAACCCCAAACATGTGATCTCAGCCTCAATGAGAAGATACTTAACATGGTGAAAGCCATGTCTCACGATGTCCGAGGATCTCTCCTCACCATATCCGCCACCCTGAAACTGTTGAGCCGTGGTTATTACGGGAAAATGGATGAGGCTGTCGTAAATAGAATAAAAGAATTGTTTTCAAAAACCTCTGGGTTAATCGGGATCACTGAAGAGTATCTGAGTAGGAGCTTTTCAGTCAACGATGATTTAGACACAGAAGTCGAGTCTTTGGATTTGATGAAAGATCTCCTGATTCCGGTCTTGAAGGAACTTTCTTCAGAGTTAAAGGGGCATCACCTCCTGATTGATCATCGTCTTCATGCGATGTCAAACAAACTTATTCCCATCAGGACAAACAGAATCTGGCTGAAGATGGTCTTCAGGAATCTGCTTAAGAATGCCGTCAAGTACGGCGACAAGGAGGGGATGATTGCCCTCGGTTTTGAAGATCAAGGTTATTCCTACCGATTGAATGTTTATAATAGCGGAAAGCCCATCCCTGAAGAATATCGGGAAAAGCTTTTTACAAAATTTATGGGGAATGGGAATGGTGGAAATGGAAAGGAGATAGCGGGTGGTACGGGTCTGGGCCTCTATCTCATCAAGAAGGTCATCGAGAAATTGGGTGGGGAGATCAGGTATGAGGCAAAAGAAAATGGCTCCAACTTCATATTTACCCTCCCATCGAGGTCAACCTTCGTTATGGATTCACCATTGCCAATCGGAGCACCCCTTCAACTGGCAATACTTAACAAGTAGAGGTGGAATATGTACTTTATAACCAAGCTCAAATTGGTCATTGATTTTTATACCGCCATTTTGTGTCTTTGGTGGCTAAAGAGAAGGATTGGCTCACAATGGGAAATGGAAAAAGAATCCTACTCATCGGATTATTTATAAACTTGATCGGTGTCTTTCTTTTTGTCAACTCCATTGGAGCAGGGCCATGGGTCTGTTATGGTCAGGTGGTGGGAATAGAGTTCTCTGTGCTCCAGGTCAGGGGAGATGATGGTAGAATTTCCTTATTCTGGTGCGGTTATAAGACCCGTTTGGATTAAAGATTTCCATTTTTTGGAGACAAAGTGAAGATTGAATATATAAAGGATTCCATTAGGGGGAATGCCGTCACCCGGATTTCTGTATTGAAGAAGAGCTAGAAAGTTCACACTTCTTTCCCCTCCTCTGTGGTCATTCGCCTATTTTCCACTCTTACCTCATCCTTCCATCCCCCCATTCTTTTTTAGATCAACGGGCGCTATCTCAAAATTTATTATTTTTAAATTGAAGGTCGAAGAAAAATTAGTTATAGAATGAATCTAATGGAAACCTGGAGGCTCTTAGATACCGGCGCTCGTTCAGCGGCTGAGAACATGGCTCTCGACGAGACGCTCCTCGAACTAAAGGCGGAGGAAAGAATTCCTCACACCCTACGATTCCTCCAGTTCTCAAACCCAGCCGTTCTGGTCGGGCATCACCAATCTGTAGAAGAGGAAGTCAGGCTAGACTACTGTCGGACTCAAGGGATCGAAATAAACAGGAGATTGACGGGTGGAAGTGCACTCTATTGGGGGAGAGAAGAATTGGGTTGGGAGATTTATATCTCCAAAACAGATCCCCGGATTCCCTCAAAGATTGAGGAGCTTTATCGAAAAATGGGAGAATCAGCGGCTACGGGCCTTCGGCATCTTGGAGTCCGGGCCTATTTTCGGCCAAGAAACGATATCGAGATCCAGGGCCGGAAGATTTCAGGAACAGGAGGAACCGAACTCTCGGGAGCCATCCTCTTTCAAGGGACCCTTTTGGTCGACTTTGATGTAGATGAAATGTTGAGGGCTCTCAGGATTCCCACTGAAAAACTCCAGGATAAAGAAATTGAGTCCGTAAAAGAAAGGGTCACCTGTTTAAAATGGGAATTGGGCCGAACCCTGCCGATTCAGACGATCAAAGCTGCTTTGGCCAAAGGATTTGAAGAGTCGTTCGGCGTCAGGTTTAATAATAAACCCCTAACTGCTGAAGAGGAAAATTTGTTGAAAGGCAAACTGCCTTACTTTTCTTCATCGGATTATGTTTTTAAAGTGAGAAGCTCTCTACCCAGAAGAAACACTTTAACCTCCATCTTGAAGGCCCCTGGAGGTTTGATTCGGATCTCCATTGCCATCGATGCGAAAACCCAGGTGATCAACCAGATTCTGATCACGGGTGATTTTTTCGCCTATCCCAAAAGAGCAATCTTCGATCTGGAAAGCCTTCTTAAAAATTCTAAAGCATCCCATCCAAATATTGAAAGGGTTATCCGGTCTTTCTTCACCGATGAGAAACCACAGATTCCAGGGATAAAAGAAGGTCATCTCATCCAAGCCGTTGAGGAAGCTGTCCAAAAAATGGACCTCCTCCCAAACGGATTTAATGAGGAGGAAACCCACCATCTCTTCCCTGTCTTGAAAACATTTGCAGAGGTGAGAAAGCCTGAGGTTCTTCTCCTTCCTTATTGTGCTAAAGAATTGGAATGTCTGTATCGGAACCAGCCAGGTTGTGAAGAGTGCGGCCGGTGTTCTGTGGGTGATGCCGCACAAATGGCCAGATCCTTTGGAATGGACTATATCACCATCCAGAATTATGAAGAGCTCGAATCAACCCTTTACAACCTCAAACACTCGGGTGTTCGGGCATTTATTGGCTCCTGTTGCGAGCCCTTTTATGGGAAACATCGGCCGGACTTTGAAAGGATCGGGCTGCCCGGAATCCTTGTAGATGTGGAGAGAAGCACCTGCTATGACCTGGGCCAGGAGAAAAAAGCATTCAAAGGGCAGTTTGAAAATCAGACCCATATAAATCTCTCTCTTCTCAAAAGGGTTCTTGAGTACTCTCATGACAGAAGTCTATGATATCGTCATCATCGGCGCTGGTCCAGCTGGATCGAGCGTTGCCCAGGCTGCAACTCAAAAAGGTGCTAAAGTCCTTATGATTGACCGGAGACAGCGCATCGGAGTTCCTGTCCAGTGTGCTGAGTTTGTCCCCCAATGGATCTCACGCTATGCTGACTTCTCCTCAAAGTGCATCCTTCAGACAATTGAAACGATGGTGACCCACCTCCCTGACGGAACATCCTATGAGATGAAAAGTCCAGGGTATATGCTGGACCGATCCCTCTTTGATAAAGAGTTAGTGGCCTCAGCCATTTTATCAGGAGCAAAGATTTCTATCGAAACGAGAGCAGCGAGTCTCTCCCCAGAGGGCCTTGTCGTGGAGAAAAGCTCAAGGAAGGAAGTGATCCAATCAAAGGTATTCATCGGTGCTGATGGAATCCATTCATCCATAGCCCGTTTTATTGGGCAACCTTCCTTGAAAACCATCGTGGCTCTCCAATATGAAGTCATCATGCGGGAACCTCAGAATCATGTGGATGTTTTCTTTCATAAAGATTATGAAGGAGGATATGCCTGGTATTTCCCGAAAGGAAGAACAGCCAATGTGGGCGTAGGCGCGGTTCCTTCAAAAACCTCTCGATTACCAAACTTGCTCAGCGAATTTCTAAATTTTCTGAGGGAATCTAAAAAAATACCAAGGGTTGAAATCGTTTCCAAGACAGGTGGGTCTATCCCCTGTGAGCCCTATCAAAAAACTTTCTTCAAGAATACCCTCCTCGTGGGCGACGCAGCAGGACACGCCCACCCCATTACCGGCGCAGGAGTCCTGAATGCCGTGGTTGGTGGCGAGATTGCCGGAAGAGTTGCCGCAGAGGCCATTGATAAAGGAGACCTTCATTATTTAGAAAATTATGAAATGGAGTGGCATGAGACTTTTGGAAAATTCCTCTCATACGGTGCTTTAAAAAGAGAATTTCTTGAAGAGAATTGGAATAAATCCGAAGTTGATTTTGAAGGATTAATTCGAAGAACCTGGGTTGGGTTCAAAGAGTATTATCAGAATCGGAGAAAAATCCCCCTCCATCCCCCTTTTCCTAAGGGGGAAGATACCCCTCTTTAACAAAGAGGGGTTAGGGGAGATTTTAGAAAGAGGGAAAAGATGAACCAGAAAGTAAGCCCCCAATATATTCAGACCAGTCTGGCAGCCTCCTTAACATTGGGTTTCCAATCAGGGTCTTTTCACCGAAATGCAAAACTGAAGGGATTGAACCTTCTCCTTCATTATGAGGAAGGCTGTCTGGGAAAATGCCACTTCTGCGGACTCTCAAGTTCAAGGCGAGAAAGTCCAAGAGGAAAAACTTTCATTAGAGTAGACTGGCCTCTCTACCCCCTGGAGGAAATCATCCAGAGGGCAAAGGACAAGGACCAGATCCACCGGGTCTGCATCTCAATGATCACCCATCCAAAAGCATTAGAGGACACCCTTTATGTGATTCAGAGATTGAGGGAGGAAACCGATCTTTATATCAGTATTCTCATCTCTCCAACGTTGATTCATCAAGAAGATTCTCTCAAAGCCATGGAAAAGGCGGGAGCAGACCGGGTGGGAATTGCCATTGATGCCGCAACTCCCGAGCTGTTCGATCAATTGAGAGGAAAAGGAGTGGGAGGTCCTCATCACTGGGATCATTATTGGAAGGTGGTTCAAATGGCAGTTTCTGTCTTTGGAAGATTTCATGCTGGGATCCATCTCATTGTTGGTTTGGGCGAGACAGAAAAGCAGATGGTGGAGTCGATTCAGCAAGGACAGGATATGGGAGCCCATACCCACCTCTTCTCTTTCTTCCCTGAGAAGGGAAGCCCAATGGAAGAGCATTCCCCGCCTCCTCTCGACCAATACCGAAGAATTCAGCTTGCCCGCTGGATTATTAACGAGGCCCTGGGGTCAGCAAGTCAGATGAAGTTTGATGAGAATGGAACATTGACCAATTTTGGAATCGACATCGAACCCCTCCTCCAGATCGGAGAACCATTTATGACTTCTGGATGTCCTGGGAGAGATGGGAAAGTCGCTTGCAATCGACCTTACGGTAACGAACGACCCTCAGGTCCAATCCGGAATTTCCCTTTCATGCCGGAATCGGAAGATATTGAGGGGATTAGAAAACAGATGGGGATTTAATGATTCGTGATTTAATAGTAGAGTGCGTTCCCCGAACGCATCATTTTAGGCATGATCGGGGATCTTGCCCTACAAAATCTTATTTTTGAAGATTCCGAACCAAGTTCGGAATGACACCCTTTTGTCATGAACTCGTTTCAGCATCCATCAACAATGATCGATCATTTAATTCAGACTCCTTTGAACGAACTCCAAGCCGAAGCCTTTCGGATTCGAAGGGCCCATTTTGGGAACGAACTCACCTTCTCCATTCCCGGTACTATTTCTTATCATGACAAAAACTTCCCTTTTCAAAAAGACCGCTTTGCAGCGATTAGTGTGACGGGAAGTCATTGCGATCTTCGATGTGGGCACTGCAAAGGGAAACTCCTTGAATCGATGATCCCTGCTGAAGATTCTGAAACATTCTTTCAAAAAGCTGACCAACTCCGGCTCAATGGTGCCCATGGAATTTTAGTGAGTGGCGGGGCAAATCAAATGGGCGAAGTCCCTTTAAAGAAATTTATTCCTTCAATCAGAGAGCTTAAGGAAAAGGCCCCTCAATTTAAAATCATTGTCCATACCGGTCTTATTCGAAGGGAAATAGCTGAAGAACTCAAAGATTCCGGGGTTGATCAAATTCTCATCGATGTCATTGGAGATGATGACACCATTCGTGAGGTTTACCATTTGAACAAACGGGTTGAAGATTATGAAGAGACGCTCCGGATGTTAAAAGAAGTGGGCCATCGCCTCGCTCCACATATCATCATTGGACATCACTTTGGAGAGATCAGGGGAGAATGGAAGGCCTTAGAGATGGTCACACGTATCGGTGTTGAAACCATTGTTTTGGTTATTTTCAAAACTCTCCTTCCTGCTGGGAAAAATTATTTTAAGGTTCCGAAACCGGAAGAGACATCGAGGATTTCTGCTGTTGCACGCATTCTCAACCCCAACATTCCCATTCGAATGGGCTGCATCCGTCCAGCCCATCCATGGAAAGCAGAGATAGAGAAGGGGTTTCTTCTCTCCGGCGTCAATACCATCGCTTATCCTCTTCAAGGAACGATTGATTATGCAAAA
>CAWGAV010000001.1:0-100970 GCA_963820625.1 uncultured delta proteobacterium | reverse complement strand
GGTTCACAATATGTTCTGGAACATAGGCCTTTGTCAGAACATACACTTCATCTTCAGGGGTAATCATTGTTCTTCCTATTCTTAGGTGTGTATTTTATCCTAGTTTTCTAAAAGTTCCAAAGGTTTTCGGACCCATCTTAAATTTGACTTTTCCCCTTTAAAATGTAATACTATGTATGACTTAAATGGGGGCCTCTTTGCGTATATCAGATTTCGGATGGGATGAAGGGAACGTAATTCATTTGGAACTTTACCACGGAATTGAGCCGGAAGAAGTTGAAGAAGTCTTTGTTAACAAGCCTCTTTTCAGAAAGACAAAGAAAGGGCATTACGTTGCCTTCGGCTTGACCAGCGTAGGGAGGTATTTAACTACTGTCTTTAATTTAAAGCCTAAGGGTATTGTTCGAACGATTACGGGTTGGGATATGAAGCGAACTGAAATCCAGTACTATAAAAAGCATGTGAGGTAGGGGAGATGCGGAAAGAAAAACATAAAACGAAAAAATGGGTTGATTACTATGATCAGGCGGACATTCTCAGCGAGATTACGGATAAATCGGTTGAATTTAGCTTAGAGGATCGACTCCGGTCAGATATCCTTTTGAAAAGAAGGAGGAGGAAGCTACAGAATATAACCATCAAGATGGATCCTCTTCAGGTTCAAGCCATTCGTAAACTGGCCACTTCTAAGTCCATACCCTATCAGACTCTGATACGACACTGGTTGTCCGAAGAGATCAAGAGAGAGCTGAACCTTAAATAAATAAGGTTCATCCGACTTTTCAGTGGGTAATCCGTTAGTATACAATGGCTCCGAGGAGGACTGGAGCCATGCAGGATACGGAGCTTTACCGTTACCTTCTGGGTATAGAAGCACCATGGATGGTGGAAAGGGTTAAGTTGGATTTGGTGAATCAACGGGTTGATGTGTGGGCGAAGCATGAAGAAGACTTGCGCTGGCCCTGTCCGGAGTGTGGAGCCCTGGCATCTTTGCACGATCATGCTCCCGAGCGAGCCTGGCGTCATCTGGACAGTTGCCAATTCATGACCTTCCTTCATGCCCGACCTCCGAGGGTGAATTGTACGGAACACGGGGTTCGACAGGTTCGGTTGCCGTGGGCGGATGCGAAGGCCCGTTTCACCTTGCTGTTTGAACGGCTGGCCATCGATGTACTCCGAGAGAGTGACGTCCTTGGGGCGACTCGGATTTTGCGGATCAGTTGGGACGAGGCCTGGCATATTCTGGAGCGGGCGGTCGAGCGGGGATTGATGGTGAAAGAGAAACGGAGTTGTGCTCATATTGGCGTGGATGAAAAGTCGGTCGGCAAAGGACATAGCTATATGACGTTGGTTTGTGATTTGGAGGCTTCCACGGTGGAGTATATTGCGGAGGATCGGAGGCAGACGAGTCTGGATGGTTACTTTCAGGGTCTTTCCCAGGAGCAGAAGGAAGGGATTGAGGCGGTGGCGATGGATATCTGGGATCCGTATATTGCGTCTGTGAGGACCCATCTTGCCCAAGCGGAGGATAAGATCGTGTTTGATCGCTACCATCTGATGACCCACATGGGCAAGGCCGTGGATGAGGTTCGCAAGAAGGAACATCGGGCCTTCAAGCAGATGGGCAATGAGACATTGACCGGATCCAAGTATCTTTGGTTGTACGCGGAGGAGAACCTTCCCACGAGGCATCAAGAACGGTTTTCGGTTCTCAAGGAGATGAAACTCAAGACGGCCCGGGCCTGGGCGATCAAGGAGAGTCTTCGAGAACTCTGGAGTTACACCCGGAGGGGATGGGCTCATCATCACTTTAAAAAGTGGTACTTTTGGGCGACTCACTCGCGTATGGAGCCGGTGATTGAAACTGCTCGGATGTTCCACAAATATCTTCACAATGTGCTGACCTACTTTAGCCATTCTATCACGAATGCCGTGGCGGAAGGCCTGAACTCGAAAATCCAGACCATCAAGAAGATGGCTTATGGTTTTAGGAACCGTGAACACTTTAAAACAGCCATCTACTTCCATTGTGGAGGGCTAAAACTTTATCCGGTTACCCACAGAATACCCGGATGAACCATAAATAATATTCCGAAAATTCAACCAGTACAAAAACTTGGTGCCGGAGGTCGGAATCGAACCGACATGGGGTGGAAGCCCCGCGGGATTTTGAGTGCAACGCTCCACCTTTTCACCATTTTGCTATTGATTAGTATTGTCTTATATCAGGATATATTTATTATATCAAGTCAGGGAGTTAGGTGCAGAATCGGCAAACCTTTCATTGTTACCGATTCATACCAATCTTGATTGAATAATATTTCCGATGGACACCTATATGGACACCTAAATTTGGGGGAACGATTGAGGGAACAAGGTTAGAAACTCCTTCAATAAACAATGAGGATCACTCAGGACACGACTTTTGGATTCAGTCAAGGGTAATGGGTGTACCGTAAATTTCGATTGAATCTTGTTCTCCCGAAAATCTTTATTATGCAGAAGCCTTGTATTTCATGTATTATAATTTCTGTCGGATTCATCAGACCTTGAGAATGACACCGGCAATGAAGGCAGGGGTTACGGATCGGCTTTGGGATATTGAGGACATTATTGAATTATTGATTTCATAAAAATAGATTAATCAAAGAATTCAATATGTTAGATATTCACTTCAATTCAGACATAAGGGATAGACATCTATGAGAGATAGAATTAGAGGGGGGAAGGGAGGGGTGTGGATGACAGAATGGTAAAAAATTATGGTTTTCTATATTTTTTTCTTGACAAATAACACCTAATATGTATTATAGGTGTTATGTACCGTGAAAAGATTTCTCTTCATCGGAAAAAGGTTCAAATCTTAACGGGGAAGAGGGATCAATTGGAGAGGGTGGCGATGGGGCGGGCTCCGATGGTCGCCGCCTCCTTTATACCCCGTAGAATTAGGCCCGGTGGCCCTGTGGTGTATTATCTTTCCGCCTCGATAAAGGGGGAGAGCCGGCATCGCTATATTCGGAAGGGGGAAGTGGAACATTGGCGCAAACGGGCCTTTGCCTGGCGGAGGTTCATCAAGGCGATGGCCTCGTGGGTGAAGGTGAATAAGGAGATGGAGAAGGAGTTAAGGGAGATCGGAAGGCTTCGGTGTGAGGCATTGCCTGGAGGGAAGCGGGGGTGATGGAGAAGCTGATTGTTTTTAAAGAGAACAAGGTCGAGGTGAGGAGGAGATTGAAGGATGGGAGGATTGACTATTTAGATCTGACGTCTTGGAGTTTTCAGGACAGGCTATTTGGATTTTTGATCGAGGAGAGATTTTTTGAGTGGTGTGGGTCAAGTTTCCCCACACCACGGGAGAGGGAGAATATTCCTGTATGGTTTTTATTAGGGTGTGCCCTTCAAATGAAACTTCACAGGACAGCCGCCTTTCAGAGGTTACACTATATCTTACGTTCTGGCTCCATCCTGACGAGGGTGAAGTTCAATGTGGGATTAACAGGAGGGGGATTTAACTCGAAGAATAAGAAAGAGCGAGAGAGTCCGATTGATCCGGACACGGCCCGTAAATTTTTTACCGATACGGAGGCTTCCAAGGTCGAGCAGTGGTATAACACGGATGTCCAGAGATGGTTGAGGCGGCATCGCGGATATTCGGACAAGGAGGGGATATTTATCTTAGACCCCACCTTGATTCTTCTTCCTGATAACCCCAATTACCAGGGGGCGGCCCTCTTAGCGTTGGATAAGGAGGGGAAGTATGTCGATGTGAAGAAACTTCCTTTAGCCGAGAGAAGGAAGTTTAAATATACCCGGGCTTATAAACTTACGATGTTACTTCACTATAGTCGGCAGGATGATTATTTCATGTTTGCGGGCGGTCAGTTAGGGAGGGGGGATGAATCGGGGCTCAAGCGGGGAGAGGAGTTAGTCGACCATTTCGTTTCACAGGTTGGCAAGGGGGTGATTAAGCTTCTGATTATGGACCGGGAGTTTATCGATGGGGCGATGATCACTCGTTTCAAGAAGATCCATAGCATCGACTGTTTAGTGCCATTAAAGTCCAATATGCATGCTCTGATGGATGCCTTGGGGATTTCAAGGTTAGAGGATACAAAATGGGTGATAGACCATGAGGTCAGAGATGAAACGGGAAGGGTGGTTGAGGTGGAAGAGGTCGCCGGGGTTGGGAAGGTAGAATCGTGGCAGAGTTGTGAAGTACCTCTTTATATTGTTTTAGTGAGGACGAGAAAGAGCAATGGCAAGCAGGAGCTGTGGGCTTTGGCCTCTACAAAGATCTTTGATGATCCCAGGTCAGCAAGGAAGTTGTACACGGGGCGCATGCAGATCGAGGAGAGGATCGATCAGATTAAGAACTGCTGGTGGGTGGGTTCCTTTACCACCCCTAATTTTAATGCCGATGCGGTGCATCTCTTTTTTGTTTTGCTCACCTATACCTTGATTCAGTTATACTTGAAGTCTACCTATCATGAGGAGTTCGCCACAAAAACCATCTAGAGTTTAAAACAAGAGGAGAGATTAGGGAAGGATGCGGTGATTGTTTATGCAGAAAAATACTTTGCCGTCTTTGACGTCGATGAGTATACCGAGATCATTCTGTATCTCAGAGAAGAAGCCCGATTGAGAATGTGTCGATGGATTAAAAGGTTTAGGAGGAATAAGATCAGAGCGCCCTGAAATAGAACCATTTATTAATCCTGGTTCTTTCTATCTATTAAAAAACCACGAGGAAGAAGCCTTTTTGGCCCTTCTCTAAATACTCCTCTCTCTTACTATCCTTTCTATTCCTGACAAGATTACTGATAAGAATTATCTCTGCCCCCCATAGGTGCCCCACCTGAAAGTCAATGGCTCTTGCTAGGAATCGCAGTAAGCTTACTTTCTAATACCTCGCTATGTCTGAATTGAAGCAAAAACTTGGTGCCGGAGGTCGGAATCGAATCGACATGGTGGAAGCCCCGCGAGATTTTGAGTGCAACGCTCCACCTTTTCACCATTTTGCTATTGATTAGTATTGTCTTATATCAGGATATATTTATTATATCAAGTCAGGGAGTTAGGTGCAGAATCGGCAAACCTTTCATTGTTACCGATTCATACCAATCTTGATTGAATAATATTTCCGATGGACACCTATATGGACACCTAAATTTGGGGGAACGATTGAGGGAACAAGGTTAGAAACTCCTTCAATAAACAATGAGGATCACTCAGGACACGACTTTTGGATTCAGTCAAGGGTAATGGGTGTACCGTAAATTTCGATTGAATCTTGTTCTCCCGAAAATCTTTATTATGCAGAAGCCTTGTATTTCATGTATTATAATTTCTGTCGGATTCATCAGACCTTGAGAATGACACCGGCAATGAAGGCAGGGGTTACGGATCGGCTTTGGGATATTGAGGACATTATTGAATTATTGATTTCATAAAAATAGATTAATCAAAGAATTCAATATGTTAGATATTAAGAAAAAGCTTGACAAATGTTTAAAAATGTTAAAGAATAATGACTATCATCCCTTTGTGGTCTTGTGCCACATTGGCCCCGCGATCCCGGTGGACGCGGGTTTTTTTATGCCCATTGAATATGGAAAAACCAAAAATGAATCGTATTTCGTTTTTTATTGACGGCTTTAACGTCTATCACGCTCTTGAAGACCGGAAATCCTTCCACAAATTTAAATGGCTTGATTATTCAGCCCTTGCCAAGTGCTTTGTTTTAACCAAGGATACAATAACAGATATTTACTATTTTACATCTTACTCCGATTGGGAACCTACTAAAATGGCGCGCCATCAGCTTCTGATCCGTGCTTTGACCATGAAAGGGGTGAAAATTGTCTTTGGAAAGTTCAAGCTCAGAGACAAGCGTTGCCATTTATGCCATAAGGTATATAAAGCCCACGAAGAGAAACAGACTGATGTAAACATATCTGTCAAACTGTTTCAGTGTGCCCATAATGACACTTTTGATACGGCCATATTGGTCACGGGTGATAGTGATATTGTTCCTGCCATTATCGCCGTAAAAGAAAGCTTTCCGGCAAAACGAATCGGGCTTGTAATCCCCATAGGTCGATCCTCAGAAGAAATGAAAAATATATGCGATTTTCACATGAAAATGAAACAGAAACATCTCAGGGATAGTCAATTTCCCGACAGGATTATTGTTGACTCAGAAAAGAATCTTTTTTTAGACCGCCCCTTATCCTGGCATTGATTTAATCCAAACTGACCCACTACCAACCTTTGAGGAGTATTGTAAATCAAGATGGGATTTAATCGTGCTCATGCTTATAGATTAATTGATTCAGCAAGGGTAATTGAAAATTTGTCTCCAACTGGAGACATTCCTACTTCCGAGTATCAGGCTCGTCCTCTCACCAAACTTAAATCTAAAATACCTTATTTCCTTTTGATATATTTCTCGACCTCATCTTTATCGACTTCACCCCATCGCTGCCTCAATCTCATCGCCATCAAATATCCCTCGAGGAGTCGCTTTCGCCTCTTCATATAATCTTCAGAGCGATCCCTAATCGCTGTCCATCGCCCCAACCTTTTGAGAAACCTAATTTCATCTCGTGTCACCCAAGATGTCTTTTGTTCTGAGGCTGAAGGCATCAATCACCCATCATAGGGTACTTTCTATGGGTTAAAATATCATCGCCCTCCTGAGGCTGTGGGAGACAACCTGAGGGGTTCAATCGCCTGTATCAGAGGCTTTTGCGAGGTCGTGTGAAGGCACCTGAGACATATCGGCCTGACACCGATTGCTCTTAAACCAAACCATCAGATCTTCTTTTGCAGATTACTCCCAGAGCGTTTCACAATCCGTAGACCGTGACTTTTACCCCAAGGTGACCATGGATATAGGGCACAGCTAACGCCAAGACAGTCCTGCGACAATTCAACGCTATTTCCATTACACTCGTAACATTGCGCACCTACTGCCTCTTTTCTTGTTAATGGCTCACCGTTTTTGAACTTAAGATAGGCTCTTTTGCTCACTTTCTCTCCATAATTGAGCCGAGTTTTGATTACCTCACGGAGCCAGGCTCGGCCAAAACTGGGAAGAAGAGGTGATGATGAAATGACTCTTATGGGAAATCAAGCCGGTTTTGTTTATCTCCACGGATTGTGTAGTCCTGAAGATGGCCAGATCCGGCAACTGGGAAAAGCACTTCTCACTACCCAACGAAAATTAATTCTCTTCGAAAAGATCCTCATCAGGACCCTCGTCGGAAAAAGGATTGTCGAGGAATCCTTTCTTGAAAACACCCGTGCTGAGTCCAATACCCGCAATCAATCCAGCAATGGTTAGTAAAGGATGAGCAGAAATAAAATCCTTTGCGGTTTGCACGATGTCTCCGAAACCTGAAAATCCCCTTGATCCGGGTTGCATCGTTGTAGGAAAACTCTGCGCGGGAATTTGTGAGGGACCCTGCATTTGGTGCTTTTCCGGGAAGCCCCCCGAGTAGACCACGTTGTGAGGAACGTATGGAGTCCCAGTTCTGCTATAGGGCCCTTCTCGTGGATCATTTTCCCTCACGAACGCCCGGCCTTCATGGGCCTTGCCAAAATCTGACGATTCAAATCCTTCCATTCTTATAGCGAAATCACCCAAAGGTCTCCTCGGCAAATTGAAGCCGGTTTTGATTTTATCCGGAATGCTCTTTATGAAAGCCATAAATATCACCTCCCTTCATTCTTTTATTAATGGATTAAGTTTTCCTTATTCTTGCTCAACCTTTTTCCTTTAGCCTTTTCCTTAATTTTTCCTTCCTTTTCCATCTTTCCTTATTCTTTTATCCTTTATCCCTTCCTATTCAATCCAAATACCCTTCCATACTAATTTTCAATAGGACTTTAAATGAACTTTTCAATCTAAATTCTATTAAAATTTAGTGAATTCTTAATGAGAAAATTAATCTAAAAATCATTCGATATCCCTTTTAATATAAAACTTGATTCAAATTTAATGTCTAATATGTCTTTTTTATAGGAATTTCCATATAGATTTCTTAAAGAATTCCCTTAAAAGGCCTTTCACCTCTTCATTAAAAGTGCCAATGCTACCCCTCCCAATAAAAGAATAGATGGAATACCAAATATCTTATCTGGAAAAATACTCGCCTTCTGAGATGGTAAAGGCTCCACAACGGCCTGTAACACACTTCTCGTTAGTGAATCGACATCTTGTGGAGTTAAAGGAACGCCACTCGAGATCGCTTCTTGAATCGAATTTGTGATAGTGTTTGAAAGCTGCCCAATTTGTTCAGACTCAGGAATAGTATCTTGTAAAATGGAATCAACTAATGGCCCAACGTCCTCCGGTGCTATAGGTTTGGATACCGCTTCGACAGGCTGAGTAATCGGTACGGCCTGAGTCACCACGGATTGAGGGATAGGTTGTATAGAAGCAGCTTGCAAAGGTGGGATCTCAAATGGCTGTCCACCGATATTGATTGTGATTATTCCATTAACTTCTGATGTAGAAATTCCTCCACCTGAATAAGGAACTTGAAAAACTCTTCCATCGCTGAGTTTAATCACGGCAGTCCCACCCGAGACTTCGATGGAGATTCCAACGCCTCCAATTAAATAGAGGATCGATTCAAGAGTCATCTTCTACCATCCTGACCTTGGTGCCATTCCGTAACGAGCTCTTAATAAATCATACCGCCATGCCCATTCAGCAAGAGAGGGAGAAATGAAATTATAAATAATCAAATCAGAGTATGTCCCTGATGCTCCGTAATTTCCTGCCGCCGGGAAGACCGGGTCGCTCTGAATTGCACCTACAATCAGAAATTGGAATGGCTCTACAGTGGGAGACGTAGTAGCTGTGCTCGTCAAAACTCCAGTGGAGTTTACTACGTAGAACGTGTCTTCATTTGAAAACATAAAAATCCACTCATTCAAAGCAGCCACGGAAGCACTCCAGGTGTTTAGATTCCAAAAACGGTATGGTTTGCTATTAATCTCAGCTTTAAATAATGAACCCCATCCAGTATATAAAAGTGTATTTGTAAGACTCCCGTGCAAAATTCCATAGTAATAATTCCCACTCCAAACTCCATACCGATAAAATATACCGAATCCCTGAGGTGTCCCATAATCTCTGGGAGAACCTAAAATTGCTCTTGCAAAATTAGAGCCCCCGAAAGATGGAGACGATGCAAAACCAGGAAGGTACACCCAGAAAGTCCCATCCCAATTACTTACTGATAAATTTGGCAGTACTCCCCCACCTAAACTCCCATTTGTAGCAAAATTTTCTACTACATTTCCAGAACCTTCATTAAATTTGTACCAGCCAATGAGATAATCTGGTAATGGAATATCTAAAAAGCTGGCATCAATAGTCTTATCCCCATCCATCACAATAGTGCATATCCCTGTTCCCGAGCATCCACTTCCGGTCCATCCACCAAAAGAGTTTCCAGGAATAGGAGTAGCGGTCAGGATCACAATAGTCCCTGATGGAATATAAGCCGAACAAATGCCACTCTCCACCCCTACCGTTGAGGTACAGTTAATCCCATAGACATTACCTATAATTGTTCCGCTTCCTGCTCCCGAGCCTGTGACAGTTAGCAAATATATGGGTATTTCCACCCGGCCCATCATGATCTTCTCTATAGAAACCCCACGGGAAACGAATATGAGTCCGATCGATACCAGAATAAATAAGTATAGAATTCTAAGCTTCAATCTCATAAAGGTGTTCATTTAACATCCCCTGTGTTTACTCAATTTACACTTGCCAAAAGAGCGTCTATTTTCCTCTCTGGAGCTTGAATTATTCGGTTAATATTATGAGCGTAAATCAAGGTCGTATTAATATCAGCGTGCCTTCCTAAAGCCTGGGCCTCTTGAATGGTAGCTCCGCCCATTAAAGACAGGGTTATAGCGGTATGTCGCAAGCTGTGGGCTGTGAGTCGTTCGCTGTCCAGTCCTATCCCCTTTAAGTTATACTTGGCTATTCCCCTAACGGTTCTGGTCGTCAGCTTCTGGTTTCTGTTCCGATCGCTGAGGGAAGTAAAGAGAGAATCCCCGTCCTCTGCCCTTCCCCTGGCCTGTAGATATTCGTTGATGGGCTTTAAGGTCTCCTCTGTTAAAAGGACAAATTCATCTTTAGCGTCCCGTCCCTTCCCCTGAATCCACAAAACCGCTTCCCCGCCCTCTTGCCTTATGTCCCCTACCTCTGCCCTGATAACCTCGATTGTCCTTAGTCCGGTCCTGATAAGAAGGTTTAAAAGAGCGTGGTCTCTCTTCCCCGAAAGCGTGGACCGGTCTACCACACTCAAGAGCTCCCTTACCTGATCCACCGTGAGCGGGTCCTTTCTAAAACCCTTTGTCTTTTTAGCTCCCTTAATTCCCTTCGCTATATTCGGGTAAAACTTCATCCCCTCTGCCCACTCAAAAAACTTCCTTACCGCTACCATGTAGGTTGAGAGCGTGAAGGATGATAAGCCCTGGGCCTCAAGGTAGCCCTTAAAGGCTAAGATGTCTTCTCTGGTAGGGTTAGCCCTTCCCTGTTCGGCTATCCAGGTCATAAACCGCTTTAAGCCCTTCTCATAGGTTTTTTTTGAAGTTTGCTTAATGTCCTGGGAAGAAAGAAACTTCTCTATGAGAGCATCAAGGCTATCCTCTAACCTTGCTACCTGGGCCTCTTGTCTTATCGTTATTTCGTTCACGATTAACCACCTCTTTGATACTATCTACGCTACCCTTTAAAGGCTAAATTTCTATTTCCGCTATCCCTACTTAACGGAAATACCCCCTCAGCCATGCTCTTTTTCAAGGCCGCCAATTTCTTTGCAATCGCTCTAAGCAATGCCATCCGTTTAACATGGCCCAGTTGCAACCTGATGAAAACCATCTTTAGCTCTTTATCGTCCATTCGCTATCCTCCCTATTCAAAAGTTTCAGGTCCAGAGTCTTCAAATCCTCATCCAAATGCTGATTAATCTTTTTCAAGACCATGATGACTTCATCGGGGATGAGGCCTAAAGGACGACCTTGATCCTCTTCCTCGGGATCCCAATAAAGTTTTTGCACCGCTGAGGTTTTCATAATCTCCTAAGTTACCTTTGCCTCTTCATTCTCAGAAATATCCTCTTCCGGTATCGAATAAATAGGTTTGATAAACTTTTTTCTAATTTCAAGAAGTTTAATCAATTCCTTCAAGCAAATTTCTAATCCGTCGGTAGTTTCCGTATAAATTCTAATTTCCATGTTCACGCTACCATTGCCTCTTCGATGCTTTCTCCCATCTCTTCAGGGCGTGGCAGTTGACGATCTATCTTAATAAAGTTTTTTTCTACACAACCCACACATGACCTTTTGATGATAGAAAACTCATCCCTCTCAGAAGAATAATCCTCTAAAAATTGATGATATTGTCCTGGGGTCATATCGAGATGGTAATATTCCTCATCTACTCCAATCTTCTCTTTACATTTATCGCAACGGTATTCCTTCCGGCCCTTCAACTTTTTCATCATCAACCCCCCACCGCAGGTAGTAATGTAAATGGGTTTCTTTATCGGATCATACAGGCCATAGACAGGGACTCTGATATGGATTGGAATAGAGCCTTTCCTACCATTTATATAAAACGTGCATGGGACAATTTTCATAGATAAACTCTCCCCCTCATTTTCTGACCCTTTTTATGACACTCACTCGTGCCCATGGATCGTCCCTACCAAAGAATGGGGTTATCTTCTTGGGATCTTTGATAGCCCAAAACTTTTTGAGTGCCTCATCTGAAAAATCAACCGAGACATTTTCTATCGGCGCATCTGGATCATCGTCCCCCTTACCAAAACTAACTTTAGATCCCAGTTTTTCTAATTCAGGGAATAGACTCTCTGGTACAAGAAAATAAGTAATGTCTTTTGGCATTTCCTTGCCCTCCTGTTTTGGGGTTGACACCATATCATCTTTATTCTGTACCTTTTCATGACCATTAAATTTGAAAGATGAACCATGTTTCATGCGACCGTCCAGATAACCAAGCCCACAAAATCTATCCAGAAGGGCATTGTACTGATCTGAAGAATCAATTTTCTCAAAACCCTTCAATGACCCTTCAATGAAAATTATAATCTGATCCTTCGCCTTCAACTCTTCAAACGAAGTCTCTAAAAGCCAATGGTAGCTAATTCCCTTCTCCCTACAGTGGTTCAGGATGTGAGTTCTCCTTGCGAGCGACATAACAATGAAATTGGGAGATGGGAGGTCAGAGAGGATTCGCTTTCTTATCTTCCTCACAACGTACTTTCCGCATACTGGGCAATCTATTGAGTCACAATGATGCCTTCTTCCGTACCCCCTTTTTCCAGCTTTAGGATTAGGGACACCCAGAATGTACCTATCCTCATAAGACATATTTTCGGAGGATGAACCATCCCCCTTCTTAATTAGTTTGCCTCACCATGGATATTTCCCACGCTGTTTTTTACGCCTGGGGTGTGAGTTTATCCTTATACCCATATCATCCCCTTCTTTATATGTGGTAAAGTCGCACCCCCCCATTTCCATCTTATTGATTTTATTAATAGTCTGATTTACAGATGGTCGAGGGTCCCTGGGCTCATGGCGGTATGCCTGATTTAGACTCCTGATTGCCTTTGAAACAGTGTAACGATGATCCTCTTGGGACACTCCCTTGGAATATAGGATCGCGTAGGGGAGAGCACCATCATAGAGGAGGCCAGAGTCACGTAACTTACAGAATAATGAAAATCCCGTGTTATCCCTATTCCCGATTTTGGCAATACTCAAAGCCTCTTGAAGAAGGGCCTCAGCATCAGAGGGATCACCGGACAGTTGAGGTAAGGTAGGATTGCCTAATGGCCTATCGACTATCTCCACTTCAGGAAGGATATCGAAGTCGTCAAGAGAATATTCCCTCTCAGGATGGAAACTTTCGATGGTCACATCCCTTGCCGGTTGGTACTTGAAATTCTTGGAGTCCGGTACTCTGAGAATCCGGCTTGCATCGGTAGAGGCCATGTCACCACCAAAATATGAGGTGAGTCGTCTAAGAAGATTCTCTATCCTTGGAATGTCTTCCTTTGTGGCAGGCTCCCTTAATTTGAAATAAGGGTGAAGGCCACCACCTGAATTGATTGTGAAGGTAGGCTTTAAGGGAAAATCCCTTAATCGTTGTTCGACCTTCTCCCTATCTATATCCTTAAAATCTATGTCAGCCCACAAGTCAGGAATTTCGATGATACCGGCTTTCGTTCCATCTCCCTTAATTCTCGTAGCCACTCCAAAAAAAATGTTTTCGTTCTGATTAGCCTCAAGAATTTTAGGAATAGAATCTATCCCTGAAAGCGGGATAAATTGATTTCTTGCAGAGGGTAGGAATCGAAGGTTGATATGTCCTCCCTCACAATGCTCAAAAAAAGATTTTAAGAATGAAGCGACATCATACTGAGGTGAGGTTAGCTGATTGTTAGCCTCTGAAAAATTTCCCTTGACAAATTCATTTCGATTGTTTAACATAGTTTTACCTCTTTTCTGTATTTAGATTCTGCTTCTTCTTCACCCAAGGCCGGTAAACTCCAACCGGCCTTTTTTATTTTGGTGAAAAGGTAGAGGGTTATGAATCGTCTTCTTCCGAATCTTCTTCGCCAATAAGTTCATCGATTTCATCCCTCATTCTGGCGAGAGCTTCTCGCAATTCATCGTTTTCTTGAATCAACTGAATTTTCGAGGACATCTATATCACCTCCGTTACGTTTAAATTTTTTCTTGGGTGCCCCACCCTCGGTTGAGGAAGATTTAAAATATCTTTCCTCCTAAAAAGGTAGGGTCGATTCCCAGAAATTGGGATTATGATTCCACGCTGTGCTAAGCGCCTAATCGTCTGAGTACAGCAATTTTTCGCCTTGGCAGCATCCTCAGTATCAAAATATTTCCGTTCCTTCATCTCTTTTCCTCCGTAAAGTTTTGTTCCCAAAATAAAAAAGGGCACATAGCGCAGTTCCCTCGCCAGGTGCCCTTTCCTTAGGCCCGCCTTCCTCACCACACACATATCTCAGAAGCCGGATTGGGGTGAGAAGCAAACACAAATTTTCAATGAACGAAAAATTTTACTTATTGTCAAATCAAGTAGCACAAATGAAAAATAATGTCAAATATCACTTAGTCCAATTTTCCTCCGAGTTATATCAATTTCATTGAACAAAAATTATTTTTGTGGAAGCCAAAATATGGTGAATCTCAAAAAGTAGTTTGGTACACGGTGCAATTTTCATGTAATCAATCGTCGGCTAATCGCCTGTTTATAAGGGTTTGGTAGCTTTTTCCAAAATATCGAAACTGATAAAATTAATAAACTTGACCTTTCTCCCGATAAACTCCCACTTCTTTTATGGTAGACGTGTGGATATTGAGAGGTGGGGACTGGACAGGTTGATTAAGTTTTTTAGAGTCAGGAGAGAGGGCTAATGAATGATTTAGTTAAGAAAAAACAGTATTTACCTTCTACAATAAAGGGACTTCATAGATATATTCTTATTAATACTGAGAAACTTAAGGCTTATAAGGCTAAAATTAGGGCCATTGAGAAAGTGGGTGAATCCTATGAGATGAAAAAATCCACTATATTTGATGGTCAGGACTTAGCCGATGCCATACTCGAGGCTGAGAAGAGGCTGGGTGAATTGCTAAGGGAGATACCGAAGTCAGGTAAAAAAACCGATGACCATTCTTCTAAAAGAGGAAGTATGGTTAGTCTTCCAAAAGGTATTACTCATAAGGAATCCCACATCGCCCAGACGATCGCAAGATACCCAGAAATCATCGAAGAGGTTAAGCTGATTGCTAAAAAACAAGAAAGGGTCCATACAATTGAGGAGGTTTATAAAGAGATTAGGAAAAGGAAGAAAGAAGATAAGCAGATAAAGAGAAGAAAGGCTAAGTCCATACCAGCTAATATCCGTTCAGAATATCAAATAATTCACGATGATTTTTCAAATGTGAAAATTAAAGAGAAAGTTGATATCATCATTACCGATCCTCCTTATTCAAAGGAATACTTATCTATTGATCGCTTGCAGTTAAAAGATGGATTAGTTTCTTTTTCATAATATCTCAGGTCACAAATTTGATTTAAGTCCCCTGCAATTCAATTTACGGGATGAATCCCCAAACGTTCTCTACCACTACTTTCCTTCCATGTTTCGGGGATATCCTTTTGATATTTCTTTGGGATATTTGTTGGCCTCTCTTCAAAATCCCTCCATTTATTAGCCAATACTTCTTTCCTCATCCCTGGTGTCAAGCTCGATCCCCCTATCGCAATGGCTGGGGTAAAAGGAAGAAGTCTAATCATCCCTGGAAACTCAATACCAGATAGAGAGTGACCTTCTTTAAATACGAAAGCATGAATAAGCTCGTGCTTTAGGATGTGTGGGGAAAGCTCGTAACTAATAATATATCGGCGGTAGAAGTCATCGACCACCGCCAGTATGCCCCAAAATGTTTGAGTAAGAAAAACGCTCATAGGATCATTTCTGGTTGGAGCTATCGCGATATCCCAAGGAATCCCATTGATTTCTTGATTCTCTTTCATTTCCTCCAGAATCTTGAACCGAGATGTAGATTCCCATCTGGATTCAATCCACTTTACGATCTCTAATTTTACTCCTACTTCCCAGGTAAGATCCTCTGAGACATCCTCAATAATTCTCTCGACTCCGGTCTTATTGTGAGATCCATCTGACAGGACCACAAGCCGGATCGTCCTTATCGGCTGGTTCTCTTCCTGAAATTCAGGATCTTTCAGGGACCAAGCAACCGTACCGATTCCGCATCCACTTAGAAATAGACCTAATACCATAGCCAATAAAAGTAACCTCTTCATCTCTTCTTCCTCCTTTCATTGGAAAACTAAACTTCTATTGCCCATTAAACTTTTCTACAACCGCACCGTACTTCGAAAATACCTCTACAAACTTCTTCCTATTTTTCCCGAAGTAAACAAAGCAGCTTCCAAAGGTTGAATTAATTTCTTTTCCATCGGGTGAATCAAAATCTAATCTGTGATTTGTAAAACAGAGAACCTCATCAAACAAAGGTTGATACCATTTTGCATCTGTAGACCTTGCATTGACCAGTAAAATGGCTTCCGTGACATTTCCCTTTCTAAACTCATCAATAAGTTTTTGAACGAAAGGGGGCCCATCGTTACCATAGGGAGGATTTAAAAAAATCTTCCCATACCAGGGATAGGAAAGGCCGTCATCTTCTTTGGAGTAAAATTTATATGCCTTCACCGTCTTATTGGCCTGCCCACAAGAGGCAGGGTCCAGGTCTATCTCACCTAAAACCTCATGGACTGAATCAAGATACTCATTGGGTGTATACCATTCAGGCGATCCGGATAATAAGGCATTTTGCCAGGGATACTGAAATGCCACAAGCCATCGGTTAACCGTCCTTTTGCTACTTCCAATATCTTTGCAATAGCCCTCCCAACTTCGGGTCATTTGTCCCGAAGTTCGATCCGTCCTTCTCCCTTGTGCCCTTAGTTTTTCCCGTGCTATCCATAATTCTTTGAGTAACTCCTGTGTCATAGTAGACCACTTAAAAACGATTCTCTTTACCCTTTCAACCGATTCGTAATAATCCCATGTCGAAGGCAACTGGGGTTTTGAAAATGTGGTGAGGCTATGCTTCATAAATTTATGGTAGCCCGTGCTTCAAATTTGCGTCCTGGCGTGACTTCTCCCTTTATCCATACATCGGGGCAGCGTTAGACTCCATGATGGGAAATTTAAATAGCCTTCGCATCCTGGAAGCCTTTCTCCACGACTTTGATGAGATCCGACTCCTTGAATACCAGCTTTCTCCCTACCCGGATAACAGGGATTCGGCGTTGGAACACCCACGCCCTGATCGTATTTACACTTACTCGAAGAGCCTCGGCAGCTTCAGGAACAGTAAGTAACTTTTCCATCTTAATACCTCCTTTCTTTTCTATTTTGATACTTTTTGCCTTTTTCATTTTAATACCTCCTTATTCAATCTCTTATCATATTAGAATTCGTTTGTCAATATATTTTATAGAAAATGTATATTCATAATAATAACCATTGACATTACTTGTTATCCTGTGGTATTTGGGTAATAATTTGACACTGGAGGGCATAAGGATGAAAGATACCAATATTCCAAAAAAACGCTTGGACTTTTTTCTCAGATTTGCCAATCTCGATATCGCTTCCCTGGATAACAGTCGCCTGTTTAACGTGTGGGTTGATTTGCGAGGGATTGCTTTTGGATCCTTGGGACCGTTCGCAATCTATGACGAAGAGCTTGTCCAGTGGAGTGAGAGAAGAAAGCAGGCAGAGCAGATCCAGAAATTGATTAGAACCTTTTTGGATAACATTCTTACCGTTGCATCAAAACCAAAGAAAGTTTTTATCAAGCCTTTATTTAGTGTTTCAGAGGAAATGGAGAGGATTTTAGAAGAACCGGAGGATGAGAAAACTAAAGAGGTAGGGCCAGCGATGGGGGATATCATCTCTACGAAGTTTAAGAAACAGCCGATATCCAAATGGTCGAAGGATTACCTTGTTCGCACCATTCGACCTGAATTTCACATCCTTGCAGGGAAAGAAAGGGTGACCATGTTCTGTCCTGATATCGAAGAAAAAATATTGATAGAGTTCGTTTCAGCATTGAGTTACTTTCCTTTGAGTTCTATAAAACGCTGCCAGTGGTGCAACGAATGGTTTCTACAACCAGGGAAGAAAGAGAAAAACTTTTGTTCTACTCGACATTATTTTTCATGGGCACAAAGGGAGAGAAGGAAAAGGCTAAAGAAGGCTCAGGAAGGAAGGAAAATAAAAAGGGGAAGAAAGGAGGGGTAGATATGGCGATTTTAGTCGAATGTCCTCAATGTAGGCATAGGCAGGGGAATGATTCTGTTCCATGTAAAAAATGCAACGCTTCACTCAAGAAATTTTCTCACAAGGTCTATTGGATTGAATATTATTTCGATGGTCGAAGGAAGAGAGAAAGGATTGGACCCAACAAAGCACTTGCAGAGACAACATTTCAAAAGAGGATGGTTGAACGTGCGGAAGGGAGGCTCCTGGACAAGAAAAAAAATGATAGGACTACATTCCATCAATTGACCGGATGGTATCTCAATCTTCCAGAGGTGAAGGCGAAAAAGTCCTATGAGCGTGATGAGAGGAGCGTTGATAAATTAAGAGGCTTCTTTGGTTCTAAATTAATTAAAGAGGTTACTCCATCCCTCATAGAAGCCTACCGTCAGCATTCTCTAACCCAACTGAATTATAAAAAGCAGACCAATAAACCTGCAACGGTAAACAGGGAAATATCATGCCTTAAAACCATCTTTTCCAAAGCCTTGAAGGATGGTAAAATTGAAAGGAACCCTACTTCCGCTATTCGTCAATTTAAAGAGTGTAGTGAAAGGAATAGAATCCTATCACCAGAGGAATGGAAAAGCTACAAGGCCAACTGTCCTCATTGGTATGTTCCAATAGCCATGACAGCCTTTCTCACCGGAATGAGGAGAGGTGAGATTGTCAACCTTTCCCCATCCAGAATTGATTTGAAAGAGGGGTTTATCCGATTAAGACCGGAGGATACTAAGACAGGATACGGAAGGTCTATTCCTATCCATCCTGAATTAATGGAGGTGTTGCAGAAGGTTCTGAAGGTGAGACCATTGAACTTAGACAGGATCTTCCATAGGAATGGGAACCCGATTAAAGAGACCACTATCAGAGAAGCACATGAGGCTACTTGCAAGAAGGCAGGGATTGAGAATTTTCGGTTTCATGATTTCAGGCATATCTGCATAAATAACTGGAGAAGACAGGGACACGACTACTTTAAAATCATGGCTGCTTCGGGCCATAAAACAATGAGTGTCTTTAAGCGATATAATACCGTAGATGAGCAAGAGTTGAGAACCCTGGTAACTTTGAAGATGGACACCTATATGGACACCACGCTTGAGAGTGAAGGAAAAGTTGAGGTCGGAGATAATGGATAACTTATTGAAAATATTGGTGCCGGAGGTCGGAATCGAACCGACATGGGGTGGAAGCCCCGCGGGATTTTGAGTCCCGTGCGTCTACCAGTTTCACCACTCCGGCACAGAAGACAATATAAGAAAAACGATTCTATATGTCAAATCCCAAATACTATTGACTTTCGCATAAGTAATGGAACTGTTCATCGAGTCCATGGGAGATCAGAAGCGTAAATGCACGACCAAAGAAGTTTCTGCGATCTCTCCAGTTTTCGTTTCGAGTTTCGAAGCATCTTTTTAAGTTCGCCCAAACTCTCCGGTGCGCTGTTGGCCAATGCACGGTCAGTCTGATTCCAGACATATTCGGCCGGATTAAGCTCGGGAGCATAGGCCGGGAAGTACTCCTCATGTACTCTTGGATGTTCAAAAAGAAACCGTTTTACCTCCTTGCGCCGATGGATCGGTCCCCGATCCCACAACAAGAACACAGGTCCTCTCAGATGTTTGAGCAAATCCTTCAAAAAACAGCGCACATCCAACCCATTGAGATTTCGACTCCGAAACCGAAGATAAAGGGCCAACCGTTTTCTCTTCGGGGAAACCGACAAGGCGCTGAAGGCCGAGATGCGATCCTGTTTGTAAAGATGATAGAACAGTGGTGTTTGCCCTTTGGGCGCCCAAGTCCGGGCAATGTTTGGAATGAGCAGGAAACCGGATTCATCAAGAAAGACCAGATGGGCCCCATGTTTTTTGGCGTTTTTTTATATGCGGCCAGCGATACCGCTTCCAATGTTCAATCTCCTCTTCGTTCCTTTGTAACGCGCGACGCTCTGGCTTCTGGCAACTCCACCCCATCCCTAAAAGCAATCTCCAAACATGGTTGGGGTGATACTGAATGCCAAACTGTTTCTGGATCACCTGGGCAATCCGTTTCAGGGTCCAAAGATCGGTCCGATATCCGGCCACCAAGGGACCTTTCAACAACTGTTGCTCCAGTTTCGTTTTTTGAACCGCCGACAGCTTCGGAGGACGTCCAGGAATCTCCTTGGACCGGAGAGCCTTGGAGCCGTCCTTCTGATACGCTTGGTACCATCGGGAGACTGAACTTTTCGATGCTCCCACCCAACGCGCCACCGCCGATAAACTTGCTTTGCCTTGCTTCAGCAATTCGATGGCTTGTCGCCGGCGCTTTTCCAGTTCGGCTTGGGTTCCATGGGGTCTCATGACCCTTATTATAGCAGAAAATGAAAAATCGTTCCATTATTTATGCGAAGCTCAATAATCCAGCTGCCCATCCATTAGTTGTATTGTATAAATAATGGATGGTTTCTTTTGGTAGTTTTTGCTGCGTTTTTAACTTAATGATCGCACTCGACTCCTCTAAAGTTAAACAGAGTTCATCCCATCCAATGACATTCATCAGATTATTGGCACGTAATCGGATTAGAACGGAAGGAGGCTCGCGTCGGCTGAGCAGTATTACATTTATTTTTTCAGGAACCCTGGATAACCCATCTAAAATCACTTCATGGAATAGGGAGTTGGCTGAGACCTCTTGATAGTTATCAAAAACAAGGACAGAGGGGACTTTTAGTCGACTGTAGAGATTTTCAAAATAGTGTTGGGTAAATGCTGGGATGCCCTGAAGGTATTCTGGCGTGAGAAGAGGAAGGGGCTTCCGTTTTCGTGGAGAAGCTCTCTTCGCGGCTTGCCCCATGTAGTAGAAAAATGTTGCAGGATCTGCATCCCCATCGTCTACCTGGTACCAGAGACAAGGAATGTTGCGGACTTTAAGATAGCTGTTAACGAGGGTGGTTTTCCCACTACCAGGAGGTCCAGAGACCCAGATAACAGGCTGCTTCCGCATTCGGTCCAGGAGGCCAAACAGCCGCTTCCTGGGGAAAACGCCTGTAAGGATCGGACGAGTGATTTTACTCATAAACAATTGTTTTCTTGTCATTCTGAACTTGATTCAGAATCTCAAAGCGAGAGACCCTGAACCGAGTTCAGGGTGACAAATCGTTAGGAAACTTTTGTCAAATGCCACGCCTGTGAGGGAAGAGAGATTTATTACGAGACCAGTCTATAAAACTCGTTCGAAGGAGTCAACAGAAATTGGAAAGTGAATATATTTAGGATAAGGTTTAGGTTAAGGTTGATAGGATATGAGAAAACTGTTTCATTGGGGGGAAAAAAGATAACGTCTAAAAAAACGTTCCGATATTTACCGGAACGCTACATTAGTTATAAAACCATATGAAGGAGACAACACGAATTGTGATAGAGAGGTAGGATTCTATAGTTGCTTCATCTTAGAAAATTCGGCGACCTTGAGGCGGTTGAGGGCTCGTAGCAAGGCCAGCCTTGCTCGATCAATATCAATTTCTGGAGTTCTTTCAGCTAATCGCTTTTCCGCTCTCTCTTTTGCAGCCTGAGCCCGAGCGACATCGATCTCTTCAGGACGCTCCACTGCATCGGCCAAAAGGATGACTTTTTCCCCATCTGTCATGAGAAAGCCACCACTGGCAGAAAAGGTGAATGTTTCTCCAGTGGGCCGTGTGACCCTGATGACTCCCTGTTTAAGGCTCGATACAAAGGGAGTATGATTGACCAGGATGCTAAAGTAACCCTCCGTTCCTGGTGCATTCACAGACTTGATCTCCTCGCTGAAAGCCACCTTTTTCAGAGTTACTATGTCAAGAGTAAAGGGTTCGGTTTGCATAATCCATTTTGTTCAATGTCAAATTTCAAAGTTCAAATGTCAAATCAAATCCAAAGCTCAAATGAGATGCCGAAACAAGTTCGGTATGACTAGGGTGTCATTCTGAACTCGTTTCAGAATCCAATTTTGGAATTTGGCATTCCTTTGACATTTGACATTTTTATTTAATGCATTCCTTCGCTCAGCCTTTTGGCTTTCTCGGCGACCTCATCAATATTTCCAATCATATAGAAAGCTTGTTCTGGAAGGTCATCATGTTTCCCTTCGAGGATTTCCTTAAAACCACGGATTGTTTCCGGCAGCGGGACATACCTTCCCCGAGCACCAGTAAACTGTTCAGCCACGAAGAAAGGTTGGGAAAGAAATCTCTGCATTCTTCTCGCTCGAGCAACAATTAGTTTATCCTCCTCGGAAAGTTCTTCCATTCCAAGGATGGCGATAATATCCTGAAGTTCTTTATAGCGTTGGAGAACCTGTTGCACCCCACGGGCGATGCGATAATGTTCCTCACCTACGATCCGAGGATCGAGAATTCTTGATGTGGAATCCAATGGGTCAACAGCCGGATAAATTCCTAATTCAGCCAGTTGTCTTGATAAAACGGTGGTGGCATCCAAATGGGAGAAGGTCGTCGCTGGTGCGGGGTCGGTGAGGTCATCTGCAGGAACATAGATGGCCTGAACCGATGTGATCGAGCCTCTTTTGGTAGAAGTGATCCGTTCCTGTAGCTCACCCATCTCTGTTGAAAGTGTAGGTTGATATCCAACGGCTGAAGGCATTCGACCAAGAAGAGCCGAGACCTCAGATCCTGCCTGGACAAAACGGAAGATATTATCGATGAAGAGAAGCACATCCTGCCCTTCTTCATCCCGGAAATATTCTGCCTGGGTGAGGGCGGAGAGGCCAATCCGAAGCCTTGCTCCTGGTGGTTCGTTCATCTGACCAAAAACGAGAACGGTCTTTTCGATAACCCCGGATGCCTTCATCTCGAGCCAGAGGTCATTTCCTTCCCTGGTTCTTTCGCCCACACCACCGAAAACAGAAAACCCTCCGTGCTCTGTGGCAATGTTTCGAATCAGTTCCATGATCAAAACGGTCTTTCCCACGCCTGCACCACCGAAGAGGCCGACCTTTCCACCTTTGGCATAGGGTTCAAGGAGATCAATGACCTTGAGGCCTGTTTCAAAGACCTGATTCGAAGGAACCTGTTCTTCAAAAGGTGGTGGGGGACGGTGGATGGGGTATCGTTTCTTTGCTGGGCAGTCGCCTAATTTATCAATCGGCTCTCCAAGAAGATTGAAGACCCTTCCCAGAGTTTCTCTTCCCACGGGCATGGTGATTGATTCTCCAGTATCCACTGCCTCCATTCCACGGACCAATCCATCGGTCGTGGACATTGCTATACAGCGCAAGACATTTTCGCCAAGATATTGGGACACTTCGACAATCAATTTCGTCCCATCCGGTCTGTCAATTCGAATCGCATTGTATAAGGCAGGTAATTCTTCAGCGAAGAACTCCACGTCCACTACCGGACCGATGACCCTAAGAACTTTTCCAACTTTCAATGTCCTACCTCCCTTTCTCAAAATAACGCTAAGCGCTTAGCGCTATGCGCATAGCGTTTCTATTTTTTTCCTTTGGCATACCGGAGAGCTTCTGCACCGGTAGTGACCTCTAAGAGTTCCTTTGTAATCGAAGCTTGTCGGGCCTTGTTGTAACTCAAGGAGAGAAAAGAAATCATCTCTTCGGCATTCTCCGTGGCCGACTTCATCGAGACCATCCGGGCACCCTGCTCGCTCGCCACAGACTCGACCAGACCATTGTAAATCTGGGCTTCAAGATATTTGGGAAGCAGAAGAGACATGATCTCCTCTGGGTCGGGTTCGAAAAGGGGTTCCCCTTTGATGCCGCCCCCTGTTTTAAGAACTTCTGATTTTTCGAGGGGCAATAACTTCATCGTTGTAGGTCGCGTATTCATGGCAGACTGATAGCGGGTGTAGATCAGGTCCACCTCATCGTAACGTCCTTCTTCAAAGCCTTTGATAACGACTCCGGAAATCTCCTTCACCTCCTGAAGGGTGATGTCCTTTGAGATTTGGAGAAGTGTGTGGTCAATGGGATATTTTTTCCTTCTGTAAAAATCATACCCCTTTTTTCCGACGAGGATAAGATGAAGTTCCTTGTCAGAAAGTTGATCGAGAAATTTGTGGGTATGATTGATGACATTCGCATTGTAGCCGCCGCAAAGCCCTTTGTCTGCAGTGATGAGGACCAGGCCAATCTTATTGACCTCGCGCTTGACGAGTAGGGGATGGCGGATTGTGGAAAGAGAAGGAGCAAGGGTTTCCATAAATTCTTGGATCTTCTGGGCGTAGGGTCTTGCAGAACGGAGACGATCCTCGGCCCGCTTGAGGCGTGAGACAGCGATCATTTGCATAGCGCGAGTGATCTGCTGAATGCTGATGACACTTCGAATTCTTCGCTTGATTTCTTTAGTTCCGAGCATCTTCCGTTATCTTGGGAAAGCCTCTAAAATATTTCCCCTCCCCTGGTGCCCGTCCTCCGCAGTAGCTCTGCTACGGAGGATGGAGGAGGGGATTCACCCTGTTAGATAGAAAATTTCGTCTAACAGGACCAGATTCAAAATCTTATCTAACAGGGTAAAGGGGAGGGGGAGCTTAATCTTTTTACCCTCACCCTAACCCTCTCCCGTCAAGGGAGAGAGGTTAAAAATTATGATTAGGTCGAAACAAAATTCTTCTTATACTCCTGAGCCGCCTGATGGAGTAGTTTTGAAAGTTCCTCTGGGAGTTCCTTCTGTTTCCGAATCCCTTGAGGAATCTGTGGGTATTTCTCTCGTACGAAAGGATAAAACCCTGCCTCAAAGTCCTTCACCCTATCCATGGGAAGGTCATCGAGATAACCGTTCTCCGCCACAAAGATGATCATGATCTGATCCTCGACCGGCATCGGAACGTATTGCGGTTGTTTTAAGACCTCCACGAGACGTTCTCCACGGGTAATCTGAGCTTGAGTTGCCTTGTCCAATTCAGAGCCAAATTTTGCAAAGGTGACGAGTTCTCGATATTGGGCAAGGTCGAGCCTGAGCATTCCCGCTACCTTCTTCATCGCTTTGATCTGTGCATTTCCACCGACACGAGAAACGGAGAGACCAACTGAGACAGCGGGTCGAACTCCAGCATAGAAAAGGTCAGTCTCCAGATAGATCTGACCATCCGTAATCGAAATCACATTGGTAGGGATGTAAGCCGAATAATCGCCTGCTTGTGTCTCCACAATGGGCAGAGCAGTGAGGGATCCTCCTCCCTTCTCGTCACTTAGTTTAGCAGCTCTTTCGAGCAGCCTTGAATGGAGATTGAAGATGTCGCCTGGGAAAGCTTCTCGTCCAGGTGGTCTTCTTAACAAAAGGGAGACCTGTCGATAAGCCACAGCATGCTTCCAGAGGTCGTCATAAATGACCAGGGCATGGCGGCCACTATCCCTGAACTCTTCACCCATGGCGCAGCCTGCATAGGGAGCAACATATTGCATGGGTGCAGGGTCGCTGGCCGTCGCTGCGACCACTATCGTATACTCCATGGCTCCATACTCCTGTAAGGTGTTGACAACGGCTGCCACGGTGGATTGCTTCTGCCCGATGGCGACGTAGATACAGAAGACATCGCCTCCCTTTTGGTTGAGGATTGTATCCACGGCAATGGCTGTTTTTCCGGTCTGACGGTCACCGATGATCAACTCCCGTTGACCTCTTCCAATGGGGATCATGGAGTCAATGCATTTCAATCCTGTCTGGAGGGGTTCCTTCACCGGCTGCCTTTCCACTACATTGGGTGCCACACCTTCGATCAGTCGGAACTTATCGGTATGAATGGGACCTTTTCCATCAATGGGCTGGCCCACGGCATTGACAATTCTTCCGACTAAAGCATCCCCTACCGGGACGGAGAGCACTTTACCGGTTCGCCTGACCGGGTTCCCTTGTTCGATATGGGCAATATCGCCAAGAATCATGGCTCCGATCTGGTCCTCTTCGAGGTTGAGGGCCATCCCATAGATCCCTTCTGGAAATTCGAGCATCTCAGCCGACATACAACTGGGAAGACCTTTGATCCTTGCAATCCCGTCGCCGGCCTCGATGATCTCGCCCACCTCCTCCATTTCCACCTTGACCTGATATTGTTCGATATGTCGTTTCAGGATGGCTGATATTTCTTCTGGATTGATCTTCAGTTCCACGGTCTGTACTCCTTTTTGGTTAAGCAGTTTTGATCATCTCATTCTTAATTTCTTCGAGCCGATGTTTAACACTTCCATCAATCACCTTATTCTCGATCTTAACGATCACCCCACCCAAGATTGAATCATCAATGATGGGTTTAAGGAAAACTCGCTTCTTGGTGATTTTGGAGAGCTCCTGCTCAAGACGCTGAGCCAGATCCTCTGAAAGAGGAATCGAGGTAATCACCTCTGCAGTTACCTTTTCGCGGGCCTCTTCAGTTAATGTGAGGAAGGCCTCGATGATCGTCGGTAGCCTCCTCTGTCTTCCCTGATCGACCACCATGTTGATCCAGTGAAGCGTGATCGGGGAGACCTTCCCACCGAAAATCTGAAAGAGAGCGCTCTTCTTTCCATCGGAGGAGATCTGGGGATTGCTTAGAAACTCCCTCAATTCAGCATTCGAATCCAAGGATTTGTTCAGTCGGGTCAGTTCCTCTTCGACCCTATCCAATGTCTCCTCAGCCCGGGCTACCTGAAAGAGGGCCTCTGCATAGGACTTTACCAAGGGATCACTTGCCATAGAGCTCACCTACCTTAGAAACATATTCCTCCACCAGACGGCGGTTGTCTTCTGTATTGAGAGATTTGTTGATGATCTTCGATGCCGCCATGATGGAAAGATCAGCGATCTTCTCCTGGAGTTCGAGGATGGCCTTCTGTTTTTGAAGTTCGATTTCCTCCTGGGCCCTTTTGACAATCTGGTTGGATTCCTCCTGGGCCTTCTGGACGATTTCCTTCCGCATGTTCTCGCCCAATGACTTTCCCTCATTGATGATCTTCTGGGCTTCGGAACGGGCCTCGGCGAGTTGGCGTCTGTAATCCTCTAAGAGATTCTCAGCCTCTTTTTTCGTCTTTTGGGCCTCTTCCAGTTGTTGTTTAATGGTCTCCTCTCTCTTCTTCATCCCCTTGAGGATCTGTGGATAGGCCACCTTCCATAAAAGGAGGACAAGAAGGATAAAGGAGATAATGGTCCAAATAATCAATCCGGGTTCTGCTTTAAACATATTTCGCTCCCTCTCTGTTCACCTAATCCCTGCCTATTGCCTGCCCGGCCGTAGATAGGGTAGTTAAGTTTAGTTCGTGATGCTTGGGATTTTTGACTTCTCCATTTGCCTGACATAAAGCCTTGGCCCAACGCGTCTCACTTATCAAACCAAAGGTTAAAGAGATGATTAGAAAATCAACAAGAAGGTGATGACTAAGGCGTAAAGGGCCAATGCTTCGACAAATGCAACCCCGATAAACATGGTTGTTCGAAGCAATCCTGCGGATTCAGGTTGCCGGGCCATTCCCTCAAGGGCCTTACCCACCAGTATCCCCATGCCGATTCCGGTTCCAAGGGCTCCTAACCCGATGCTCAACCCTCCACCTAATTTTGCGAGACCAGGGACCAATTGAGCCAAACCAGTTGCTTCCATTCGTATCCTCCTTCTTTAAAATTGTGCCTACCCCTCTCCCCTGCCTGTCGGTAGGCAGGCTTCCCTCCCCCTCAAGGGGGGAGGGTGAGGGTGGGGGTGGGTTTAGTGTTCTGGGTGTACGGCAAGGCTAATGTAGATTGAAGCCAAAATAGCAAAGATGAAAGCTTGTAATAAGGAAACGAAAATTTCAAAGGCCATCATGACCACAGCCATGACCACAGACATTGGGGTCACAAAGACCTTTGCGATAAGACCTTGAAACATAAAGATCATTGAAATAAAAACCAGAATCACCATATGCCCAGCTGTCATGTTGGCAAAGAGTCGGACGGCAAGAGAAAAGGGTCTGGCAAGTTGACTGATGATCTCGACAATGATCATGAAACCAATGAGGATTTTACCCATGATGCCACGAGGCATTCCTTTGGGGACAAAGGTCTTGCAATATCCTACCAGGCCGTGTTTGGCAATCCCAGCCCCTTGGGTCAAGATAAAAACCATCGCTGCCAGAGTGGCCGTCACATTGATATTGGAGGTGGCGGTGAACATTTTTGGAATGAGTCCAAGAAGGTTACAGAAGAGGATGAAAAAGAAGAGGGTGGCAATAAAGGGAAACCAACTCATCCCCTCTTCACCCAGAATCTCATGGATAAGGCTTTGTTTTACAAAACTGACCAGCGATTCCATTAAATTCTGCAGTCCTCTTGGTATGAGCCTTCCGATTCGACCTGCCAGAGTGAGCGTTAGAAACACGAGGATACACGCCACCCAGATCGAAATCACGGCATTGGTAATGGAAATATCAATGTTACCAATTTTCAGCGGGATGACTACATGGGGTTGGAGATGCTCCATCAGGTTCATAGACGTTCCCTCATATCTCTGTTTGTTGTTTCATCAAAAGTTTGGCTTCTCGGTAAACCCGGGTCGCCTTCCAAATGGTGCAGAGGGTAAAAAAGATGACAAAGGTGATCAGAGATGTTTGAAAATGAATCCATTTAACTCTTGTGAGACCGTAGAAAATGATACCGATCATCGTCAGCCGCGTAACGAATCCTATCAAGGCAAGGGCAATAGAATTCATTTTGGAATAAGAGATGATTCTGGAAGAATAGAATGCCGAAGCTAAGAAATTGAGCAGAGCCAAGGCAATCCCGGTGGCACTTCCTAAAAGAAAAGGATTCATCTTATTACTTTTTCTTATTTTCTTGTTCGAGGAGCCGAAAAAGGCTTCGAAACCCGGCCACTGAACCCAGAATGAAACCGACGATCATCAGCCAAGGTTTGGTATGGAATAAATAATCCAAACCATACCCCCCAAATGCCCCGATTAAAACCGACACCATCATCTCTATGCCTATATTGGCATAGCGCATCCATTCGCCAAGGGTTCCCTTCGGTTTTTGATTGGGAGACATTAGGGAGCAATAAAATGTGAATTAGTTAACATGAATCAAAAGAGTTGTCAATTATTTTTTCTGGTCTTCTTTTTTCTGGTCTCTCACCCATGCTTCACGGAATGGAGTTCATTACTCTTTCTTGAAGGAGAAAGCGGTCCATTGGGTAGAGAGGAGAATTATGAGTTTTCAT
Source organism: uncultured delta proteobacterium (assembly GCA_963820625.1). GTDB lineage: Bacteria > Desulfobacterota > BSN033 > BSN033 > UBA1163 > CAWGAV01. Next base: position 71,878 of record CAWGAV010000001.1, on the reverse strand, counting down.
GTAAAATTAATAGGTTCAGCGGATGTCAAGCTGACAGAGAATGATCTACCTCGGGGGAGGGATGGTGAAGGTCATTCTCTTTTTTAAGGGTTCCCTCCATTTTGCAATGGCCATCGAAGGTTCCACCCTCATTAACGGTAAGAATTGGGGTGAGCAGGGTTCCGTTGACTTTACCTGTGGAATGGATTTCCACCCGTGTTTTGGCACATACATCCCCTTCCACCAAGCCATTGATGACGATCGTATCGACCCCAATTTTCCCTTTGACGATTGCTTTTTCACCCACGATTAATGTTCCGCTTTCAAAGATCTCCCCTTCAAATTTCCCATCCAGACGAAATACGCCTTCAAAGGTCATCTTTCCTTCAAAGAGAGTCTCCTTCCCCAGATAAGCGCTAATTTCCTCAGAAACGGGTGGGGGGGTGGAACTGCTTTTAGAAAAAAGGGATTTTCCTGCTGACATGGGTTGCTCCTTTCCACGAGTGCAAAGCGCAAGACCTTCGTAGGCAGGTTAAGGATAAATTTGAGGTTAAGACTAACGTTAATGCTCAGTTTTCTTAACCTTAACCTCAACCTTTGCTGATACTATGCACTATTTCTCTAGGATCGCTTCTACAATCCTTTCCAAATCTTCATGGGAATAGTATTCAATCTCAATCTTTCCTTTTTTCCCTTTTGGGGTAATACGGACTTTTGTCCCTAGATATTTCCTCAAAGAATCCTGTAAGCTGATAAGTTGGCTTTCCAAATCACCCTTTCTCTTGGCTGGTGGGGCTGTCTTTTTAGGTTTCTCTGACCATCGTTTCGCTATCGCTTCAGCCTCTCTCACTGAAAGACCCTTCTTGATAATCAGGGCACAGAGTTCCTTCTGTTTCTCTTTGTTTTCAAGGCTGAGGATGGCTCTCGCATGTCCGGAAGTGATGCGATTTTGTAGGAGTTGATTTCTTACTTCCAATGGTAGCTTTAAAAGGCGGAGGGTATTGGTGATGGTCGTTCGGTCCTTGCCAATCCGTTTACTCAAATCCTCTTGACTGATGTTGAACTCTTCTATCAAATGTTTGAAAGCCTCAGCTGCCTCAATAGGATTGAGGTCTTCCCTCTGCAGGTTTTCAATGAGAGAGATTTCCAAAGCCTCTCTCCCTTCGACCTCTTTTACTACAACAGGAACTTCTTTTAGCCCAACCTTTTGAGCTGCTCGCCAGCGACGTTCTCCAACAATGAGTTCATAACCCTGATCGGTCCTTCGGACGATCAGAGGTTCCAGAATCCCTTTCTCTTTAATGGATTCTGCCAATTCCTGAAGTTTCGATTCGTCAAAATGCTTTCGGGGCTGGGATCGATTGGGGATGATCTCTTCAATCCCACAATAGAGAAGTGTCTTCGGTTCCCCTTGTTCAAATTCCGGGAGAAGTGCTCCCAGACCCTTTCCTAATGCCATTCTTTTAGTCGCCATCGATCTTCCCATTGTTCATGATTTCTCTGGCCAAGTTCAAATAACTTTCTGCACCTTTCGAATGAATATCATATAAGAGGACAGGTTTCCCATGGCTGGGGGCTTCACTCAGTCGAATGTTTCGCGGGATGATTGTCCTGAATACCTTGTCTTTGAAGTGTTTTCTCACTTCTTGGGCGACCTGGTGAGAGAGATTATTCCGCCCATCGAACATGGTGAGCAGAATCCCTTCGATCTCCAATTTTGGGTTGAGGGACTGTTTAATCAGGCGTATCGTCTTGAGAAGTTGGCCCAGCCCTTCCAGAGCATAGTATTCACACTGGAGAGGGATGATGACGGAATGGGCAGCTGTGAGTGAGTTAATGGTCAGCAAGCCCAGGGAGGGAGGGCAATCAATAAAAATATAATCGTAGTCGGCTTCAACTTCTTTGATCAAGTGATCCAACTTTTTCTCGCGATCTTTTTCCTGGATCAGTTCCACTTCTGCACCGATCAAATCCGTATTGGAAATAACCACATCCAAGTAAGCGAGGCAGGTCTTCTGGATCATTTCCTTCAGCCCTGAACCACGGAGCAGGGCGTGGTAGATGGTCCCATTGGACCCTCCTTTGTTTAAACCTACACCACTCGTTGAATTTCCCTGTGGATCAATGTCGATGAGAAGAACTTTTTTCTCCGCGGCAGCGATGGAGGCGGAAAGATTGACTGCCGTTGTGGTTTTCCCCACCCCTCCTTTTTGATTGGCAATACAGATTACTCTTGCCATCCCCAACCCGTTTTATAGGAATAGTGGAATGGTGGAATAATGGAATATTGGGTAAAAATACCGAATTTCATGAATTAGATTTCAGAAAAAAACCGAGACTCCATGCCCCCAATTTTCAGAATTTATGTAATTGAGATTTTGGGTCATTGTTCGATTATTGTTGTTCGCAGCTTTACCCTTCTCTGTTCTTGACCCATTATTCCATCATTCCAATATTCCATTGTACCAATGGTTGTTTATAGCACAAAAAAGGGAAGGATGGAAAGACAAAAGTCATATCTTTTCAAACAGGAGAATGGTTCTTTTGAAAGAACTGAAAGGAAGGATCAGGGAAATGGTTTTTTGCAATCGGTATCGGATTCCCTCTGCCTCAGTGAGGAGTTTAATTTCTTTACTCTCCACCTCACCTTTCATGGCTATGACCGTCCCTTCTCTTTTCAAAAAAGGGAAACTCAGGATGAGAAGGGTTCGAAGATCGGAAAAAGCTCTTGAGAGGGCGATATCAAATCGTCCCTCCAAGTTTTGAAGGATTCCCTTATCTTGAACACGGCCATGGATGGCCTCTATTCCTTTTAAACCGAGCATTCGGATAATATGTTTTTGGAAATCGACTTTCTTCCGAACAGAGTCAATCAAAGTCACTTCAAGGGTGGGGTGGATGATTTTTAAGGGAATGCCGGGGAGGCCGGCCCCTGAACCGATGTCCAAGATGGAGGAATGTTTAGGGAGATAAGGGTGGACCGAGAGGGAATCAAGGAAATGTTTTAGAACAATTCCTTTCTCCGTTCGGATGGAAGTGAGATTGATCTTTTGATTCCATTTGTGGAGTTCCTTGAGATAAAGCTCAAAGGCCTCAATCGCTTTTCCATCTAAATGAATTCCAAAGGTCTTTGCCCCTTCGGTGAGAAGATCTTTATTTTCTTTCTCCATTGAAAAAACCTTTAACATAAAACCTGGTTTTTTAAAAGGATCGAAGTCATTGGTTCCTATTTCGGCCGATGAGCCCAACGGACACGAATACCCCTTTACATCTGTGTGAAGGAAGAAAGTTGGGTGGTCATTCAATCAAGGGAATTGCGGAACATTTTAATCGAGATCCCGTGGTGATAAGCCAGGGGATAAAAAGAGTGGAACAAAAATTTAGAGAGGATAAAGTTTTTACAAATAAATTGATCACATTTCAAAAAGTCCTTGCAGAGAATAAAAAGAGGATATTTATTTATGCCTGACCCCTTTCCTCCCAGTGCTAGCTATGAGATAGAAAAGTTAAGAAATGAGTGGTTTATAGGAGGGGGCCTCTCTATTAAATTTTAGATTTCAGATTGTAGATTTTAGATTGATATTTTGAGGGCGGGTTTTCACCCGCCCTTTTTGTTCTAAAAGGGGTTAAATTTTCCTTAAATCCTTTTTTATGGTAATATAGAACTATGAAAACCACTGAGTATGTCAGCCTCTGGGAAGAAAGAAGAACAGAGGAAATGAGGAAGAGAGATTTGGCTATCGAAAAGGCGAAAGCGGTGGCCAAAACCCTTAAGGAAAAGTATAAGGTCAAAGAAGTAATTCTTTTTGGTTCCCTTATATGGAGGACGGATTTCTTATGGAGGGGTACGGATATTGATTTACTCGTTAAAGGTATTGATGATGAGAGATACTTTGAGATCCTTGCTGATATCTCAGTCATTTCTCATCCCTTCCATGTTGACTTGATCCCTTCTGAGAAGGCATGGACCTCAGTTAAAAAGAGGGCACTAAAGGAAGGATTGAGACTTGAATAACCTCAGAGTCTTAAGGTCTTCTGTCCAAGATGAAATCTGCTTTTCGCATTCCTCTTGATTCCCTTTAACATATCCATTTTTTCTTTTTTGACCTCAAAAGTGTTTTTCTGTTACAATGCCTCCACCCTCACCTCACCCCTCTCCCGTTTAAGGGAGAGGGGGAAGGGGGTGCATCTCATGACCAAAGCCAAAACACATTTCGTATGTCAGACCTGCGGATACCAGGCTCCTAAATGGTTGGGGAAGTGCCCGGGATGTCAGGAATGGAACACCTTTGTCGAAGAAAGAGTAATTGAAGAAAAAGTTCCTGAGCGAGATCTCCTCGGCTTCGAGAGCGAGGCCGTTCCAACCCCTGTCACTGAGATTGTTGCTGAAGAGAAAGGAAGATTTCAGATCGGTATCAGTGAATTCGATCGGGTCTTGGGGGGAGGGATCGTTTTCGGATCGGTGATCTTGGTCGGAGGCGATCCAGGGATCGGCAAATCCACCCTTCTCCTTCAGGTGATGAACCGTTTGGCATCGAAGGGGAAAAAAGTCCTTTACATCTCCGGAGAGGAGTCGCTCCAGCAGACAAAGATGAGGGCGGATCGGTTAGGAGTTTCATCAGAGCACCTCTTTGTGGTTTCTGAGACATCCTTAGAAAAAATTCTCCAGGACATCCAGACACTCAGACCTTCGACCGTGGTGGTTGATTCAATTCAGACGATTTATTCCTCTGAACTTCCTTCGACACCTGGATCGATCAGTCAGGTAAGAGAGGCCTCGAGTCGATTGCTCTATCTGGCAAAGCATCTCTCGATCCCCATCTTTCTCATCGGCCATGTGACCAAGGAGGGTTTTATCGCAGGGCCAAAAGTTCTGGAGCACATGGTGGACACGGTTCTATACATCGAAGGAGAAACCACTCACGCCTTCCGTATCTTGAGGGCGGTCAAAAATCGTTTTGGCTCCACCAATGAGATTGGTGTCTTTGAGATGAAAGATTCGGGATTGGTGGAAGTAGTCAGCCCTTCTGAATTCTTCCTCTCTGAACGGATCCAACCCGCCTCTGGCTCGGTCGTCATGCCCAGCATGGAAGGTTCAAGGCCCATCTTGATTGAGCTTCAAGCCTTGGTCGTTCCCACCAACTTCGGTGTCGCCCGGAGAACAGCCCAGGGCATAGATGCCAACCGTGTTTCACTTCTTGTAGCTGTGATGGAAAAAAGACTGGGGATTCACCTTATCAATCAGGACATCTTTCTCAATATCGCTGGCGGAATGAAGGTGGAAGAGCCTGCTGCTGATTTAGGAGTGATTGTCTCCATTGCCTCAAATTTTAAGGATAAATTGATTGATCCAGAAATAGTAGTCTTTGGAGAAGTAGGGCTGGGAGGAGAGGTGAGAGCCGTTAGCCAATCGGAGGTCAGAGTGAAGGAGGCAGCGAGGTTGGGATTTAAACGATGCCTTCTGCCGAAGCAGAATCAAGAGAAGATGAAAGGAGCTAAGGGCATTGATTTGATCGGGGTCAACTCCGTTCAGGAAGCACTGAAAGTACTTTTTTGAAATCAATGTCAGATGTTGGTTGTCTGTTGTCCGTTGAAAAATCTAAAATAATTCTTTATTGATAGGTGGGCGTGCATGAAAAAATGGACGGTTAGTTTGGTTTCGATCCTTTTTATTTTTTTATGTTTACCTCATAGTTATGGGCAAGAGAAACTTCTGAATCCTGGGGACCTCTATGATTCGTCTACGGATCTCTATTATAAGGGCAGATGTGAAGAGGCCATTCGAGGTTTTGTAAAAATCATTCAATCCGCTCCGGCCAGCAAATTGGTTTCCTACTCCCAATATATGGTCGGACTCTGCTATCTCAAAATGGAAGAATATGAAGAGGCCATTCAGCAATTAGGGCTCTATTTAAAAAACTATCCAGAGGGTGACCGTTTGAGAGAAGCAGAGAAAGGAATTGAGATTGCAAAGGAACAGTTAAAAGAGAAGACCCCTGCGCCGTCACCCGTTTCTAAACCGGTCGAGAAAAAATCTCTCCCCGAGGACAAAAGGGCAAAGAGGCGGATCTGTGCTCAGGTCTCCTATCTTGAAGGAAAGAATCTTGAGGAAGTGGAGAAAAGAGTGAAGGAGTTGAAAAATGCCGGTGTGAATACGATACTCCTCAGAGTCTTTCAGAATAAAGGGGATCGAATGTATAAATTTGTTACTACCCATCATGCAGAAGGAGTCTATTTCAAGACGGAATATGCTCCGGTGGTTGATGATATCCTGGGGAAGGTTGCAGAGATCGTTCACCGGAATGGCCTTGAAATTTTTGCGTGGATCACCACCCGTTATGCCAACTATGGGTGGGAGGGCCCTCCTGAATATCGGTGTAAGAGTTATAATTTCGAAACAAAAAAAATGGAGGTGGCCAGGGGTTTCAATCTCTTTCACCCCGAAGTGTTGAAACGCCTGGAAGGCCTTTTCCGAGACCTCGGTCGCACCCCCATTGATGGAATCTTGTTTCAGGACGATCTGATTCTCAAACATAATGAAGACTTCAGCACCGAAGCCAATAAAGCCTTTCTGAAAGAGTTTGGGTATTTGCCCCATCCGGACCTCTTTTATATCGATCCTTATAAATCGGAGTCTGGAAAATATTATGTCAAGGCTTATACCGATCGCTTCTGGACTTGGGCGAACTGGAAAAACCGCTGGTTGATGAATGTGGCCAAACGCTTGATGGAAGTTGCCAGAGAATCAAATCCCAATTTGAAATTTGCCATCAATCTCTATTTTGAGGCAGTCCTCAACGACGTTAACGGCGTGGCCTGGTTTTCGCAGACTCTTTCAGGAGCATTGAAAAACAATTTTGACTATTATGCCATCATGGCCTATCATCGTCAGGCCATGAAAAATCGGAACATAGAAGTGAAGGAAGCCATAAGCTTGATGGCTGAGACTACCCAGAAGGCAGTCAAAGCAGTGGGAGATCCCACCCAAGTGCTGATGAAAGTTTGGATTCTGGATTGGAAGAGTAACGAGGCGGTCGGTTATGAACTCGCCCCACAGAAAGAGATAGAGGAAATTTTAACGGCAATCTTGAATCACGGCGAAGTGAGTTTAGCCTTTGTTCCTTACATCGATCGATTCCCTCTTCATTCATTAAAAAGGAAGTGGACTACCTTCTAGTCATTGAGTCATTGGGTCATTGAGTCTTTGAGACGCAAAGACTCAACGACTCTAAGACGCTAAGACTCTCAAGTAATTATTTTTTTCTTGGATTTTGAGCCAATCAGGATTTGCCCGATAATCTCGAGCTTGTTGTGGAAGAACATTTTCGAACATGTTCTTCGCCTCTTCCATCTGTTTCTCCAAATCCTTTGCTTTTTCTTCGAGGGCTTTGATCTCAGCCTTCAACTTTCTTTTTATGCTATCGGGTTTGAATTTCGAGGTTTCCAATTCTTGCTCTTTTGACTTCCATTCACTATAGGCGTTTTCATAATTTCTCTGGGCGGTCTTGTACTTTTCATTCCACTCGATTGCCCGTGCCCTCCACCATTCTTCTCCACGGCCTAAGGCATCTTTATGCCCGGGCCCAGGGACTGACGCTGCCTCTTTCTCAGACTCCACACTTTTAGGTGATTCGACGGACGGGGGAGGCGTGGGTTGAGAAGGAGTGGTTTCCTGCGGAGGCATCTTCTTTTGAATCTGTTCTCGATATTTTTCTGGAACCTGACCCAGGCCGTCTGTAAAGTGAACCGTCCCCTTCTCATCCACCCATCGGTAAACCTCTTGACCCAAAGTGAGAGAAAAGGAGAGGGCCAATCCTATTAAGATTATGAAGCCTATTCTTTTCATTACCGTCCTCCATTTAAAAGTTCGGAGTTCGTAATTAGGGGTTCGGAGTAGAAATTTAAAACTAAAATCTTCCGAACTCCCTGCCTGCGGCAGGCAGGCGAACTAATTCCTCCGAACTATCAGTTAATGGACTTCAGCCCAATTCTTCCCTGAATGGATGGAGACCCTGAGCGGGACAGAAAGATTCATCACGGTCTCCATTTTATTCTGAATCATGGGAATGGCTTTTTGAAGTTCCTCTTCGGGAACCTCGAAGACCAATTCGTCGTGAACCTGCATGATCATTTTGGTGGAGAGACCGAGTTCTTCAATCTGATCCTGGATGTGGATCATCGCAACCTTGATGATATCCGCTGCCGTCCCTTGGAGAGGAGTATTGATAGCCATCCTCTCTGTAGCCTGTCGGATGGCTACGGTTGGGGAGTGGATGTCCGGTAGATAGCGGCGACGATGCAAAAGGGTCATCACATATCCCTGCCGCCTGGCCTCTTCCAAACTCTTTTCGATGTAGCTTTGAACGCCAACATATTTTTTAAAATATTCATCAATGTAGGTCTGGGCGACCTTAGGGTCTGCCCCCAATTGTTGGGAAAGACCATAGGCGCTCATTCCGTAAATGATGCCGAAGTTGATCACCTTGGCCTCCCTCCTCATCGGAGGTGTCACCTTTTCCATCGGAACCTCGAAGATCTCTGAGGCGGTTCGGGCATGGATGTCTTCATCATTTTGAAAGGCTTTGATAAGGGTTTCATCTTGGGAAAGGTGGGCCAGAATTCTCAATTCGATCTGAGAATAGTCTGCAGAGACAATGGACCATCCCTCCTCTGGAATGAAAGCCTGGCGAATACGATTTCCCTCCTCCGCGCGGACAGGAATGTTCTGGAGGTTGGGATCACTTGAGGAGAGTCGTCCTGTGGCAGTCACGGTTTGATTATAGGAGGTGTGGACGCGTCCGGTTTTCGGGTGGATCAATTTAGGAAGGGCATCGATGTAAGTCGATTTGAGTTTGGTCAGGTTGCGATAACCGAGAATCTCGAGGGGGAGGTCATGCTGGAGAGAGAGTTTGGTCAGCACCTCCACGTCCGTGGAGTAACCCGTTTTGGTCTTCTTGACCACAGGCAGTTTCAGTTTATCAAAAAGGATTTTCCCCAGTTGCTGGGACGAGTTGATATTGAAGACCTCTCCAGCTAATCCTATAGATTTGCCCCATCTTCTGTTGGAGTTGGGTTTCGATCTCTTTCGAATATCCTTGGAGAAGGTCCAGATCGATTTTCACTCCATTCAGCTCTGTTTTTGCCAAGACCATGACGAGCGGCATCTCCACCTGGTCAAAGAGGTCTTTAAATCCCCCCTCCTTCAATTTTGGAAAAAGGAGGTGAGAGAGCTGGAGAGTGACATCCGCATCTTCACAACTATAATCCTTTGCCTTTTCAAGTTCGATTTGGTCGAAAGTCACTGCCTTCATTCCACTCCCTACAACCTCCTTGTAGCTGGTGACAGAACGATCCAAATATTCCTGGGCAATTTCACTCAGGTTGTGATTATGTTTGGTGGGGTTGAGGAGGTAGGAGGCGATCATCGTATCACCGTGAATCCCTTGCAGGTGAATTCCATATCGTTTCAGAACAATCCATTCATATTTGATGTTCTGACCTACCTTCTTCACTTCCTTATCTTCCAAAATAGGTTTCAACTGTTCCAATCCCCAAGGAAGAGGAAGTTGCCTCGTTGCCTCTGGATGCCGGTGGGCCAGGGGAATATAGAAGGCTTGATGTGGAGTGTAGGACAGACTGATCCCGACGAGATCAGCCCACATCGGATAGGGGGAGGTCGTCTCCAGATCGATGGAAAAGGATGGTGGCCTTTCTCAGGTCTTCTAATAAAGCGAGGAATTCATTTCGATCCGTGATCAAACGATAGTCTCTGCCTGCCGAGAGAGAGGCCTTATCGTTAAAAGCCTTTTCTTCAAGGAGTTCTTTAAGAAGTTTGTTGAACTCCAACTCCTTGAAGATCTCCTTAAGGTTTTTCAGGTCAGGGCGGGAGAGAGAAAAATCTTTCAACTGGTAACTGACAGGCACATCCATATGGATCGTTGCCAACTGCCGGCTGAGACGAGCCAGATCTCCATGGGTCTTTAAATTTTCTTTCAATTTCTTCTGAGGAATTTCTTCCACATGGGCCAGAAGATTTTCGATCGATCCATAAGTCTTGATCAATTGGATGGCCGTCTTCTCCCCAATCCCGGGAACACCTGGGATGTTATCAATGGCATCTCCGGACAGGCCCATCACTTCCACCACCTGTTCAGGACGAACGCCAAACCGCTGGATGACTTCTTCTATCCCAAACCTTTTCTCCTTCATGGTATCATAGACTTGAATCCGATCACTGACCAGTTGGAGGATGTCTTTGTCACCGGTGATGATCACGACATCGACTTCTGACTCCAGTCTCTTGGCCACCGTTCCGATGAGATCATCCGCCTCGTATCCTTCCATCTCCATGAGGGCAATTCGATATCCCTCGATGATCTTCTTGATATAGGGGATCTGGGGAGTGAGTCCTTCTGGCATGGCAGGTCGGTTGGCCTTGTATTCTTTATAGACCTCACTTCGGAAGGTGGGAGCCTTTAAATCGAAGATCACGGCGAGAAAATCCGGCCGATGTTCCTTGAGCACTTTAAGAAGCATCTGGGTGAAGCCAAAAGTCGCATTGGTCGGGAGACCTTTGGAATTGGAGAGATGACCGATGGCATAAAATGCACGGTAGATATAAGAGGAGCCATCGATTAAAAAGAGTTTAGGACGATCAGACATAATTATTAGAAGCACCAAATTCCAAACATCAAATAACAAATAAATTCAAAATTCAAAAATGAATCGTTTTTTTATTTAGAAATTGGAATTTGGTAATTATTTGTAATTTGGGATTTAGAATTTGGAATTTGAAATAAATCATTCGGGTAATTCCCTTTTTGATCTTTCGCTACAACAAATCAGAGGGCCAGGGGATATTCGTATGAACTCGATTCCCGCCTGAATGCTTGGCGATATACATCGCATCATCCGCGGATTTGACAAACCTCTCCAGGTTGAAGTCGTCCCTGTACTCGGATAGGCCGATGCTGACCGTGATGTTTTGAAATTCGGTATGTTCGATAGAAAAACGGATGCGTTCCGCAATAGTGAGGGCTTGATCCACAGAGGCACCAATGAGAAGGACGGCAAATTCATCCCCTCCATAACGATAGCCAGAGTCGACATTGTGTCGGATGGAATGTTTGACGATCTCGCCGATGCTTTTCAAGACATTATCCCCTTCCAAATGGCCATAGAGGTCATTATATCTTTTGAAATTGTCGAGATCGAACATCAAGAGCGAGAGAGAAGTTTTTTGACGTTTCATACGAACCAGTTCAGCCTCTAAGGTCTTGAAGAAATGGCGGTGGTTGTAAAGGCCGGTTAAATCATCGGTGATGGAAAGCCTTCTCACCTCATCCTCCAATTTTTCTTTCTCCTTCAAGGTCCTGTACTTTTCCAAAGACTGGTTGACGATGTGGATCAAATGCTCATTCTCGAAGGGTTTCTTGACGAAGTCAGAGGCGCCTTCTTTGAGGGCGTGGATGGCATTATCCACTGTGGCAAAGGCTGTCAGCATGATGACGCATTGAAGAGGATTGATCATTCGAATTCTCCTCAAGGCCTCGGTGCCATCAATTCCCGGAAGGTTAATATCCATCAAGACCACTTCGGGTTTTTCTTCTTGGACCTTCTTCACTCCTTCTTCACCGGTCGAGGCAATCGTGACCTCATATCCCTCGTAATGGAGGAGTTTCTGGATAATTTCTAAGGTATCCGGCGCATCATCAACGATCAGAACTTTTCCCTTTAATTCTCTATGAACCGTTGAGTCTTCCATCTTCGTTCTCCACAGAGAGAGGAAGGGTAAAATAAAAGGTGGAACCCTTTCCCAATTGGGACTCCACCCAGATACTCCCGCCTTGTTCTTCAACCAACCGTTTAGCAATGGCAAGCCCCAGGCCCGTTCCACCGTGTTTGCCACCTTCGACCTGGTAAAATTCATCGAAGATCATATGGAATTTATCTTCTGGGATACCCATCCCGGTATCATGAATTTTAAGAAGGATAGATTGATCCTTTTGGGTGGCGATGATGGAGACCTGACCTCCATCGCCAGTAAATTTGAATGCATTGGAGAGAAGGTTAATGAAGATATCATGAAGCGCATTTCTATCGGCGTAAATATGGAGGTTCGGTGGAATGTCAATCTGGATGGAGAGGTTCTTATCCACCGGCATAACTTCACTGATATATCCTCCCATTACCTCAGAGAGCAAGATCGGCTCTCGATTGAAGAGGAGACGATCAGATTTAATCCGGCTCAGGTCCAACATTTGATCCATTCTCATCTGAATTCGATTGGTATTCCTCTGGATCGTGAGGAGATAGGATTTCAGATGCTCCGGAACCTTTCCTTCTTTCTCGGAAAGGATGAAATCAATATTGGCCTTGATGGCCGTGAGAGGAGTTTTCAATTCATGGGAGGCGATGCCAATGAATTTCATTTTAGCCTCGTCCATCTCCTTTAACTCACGGTTGACCATCTCTAATTCCCGCTTGGCCGATTGGAATTCCTCAAGCATCTTCAGGGTGGAAGTCCTGGCCCGGCTCAGTTCCGCAATGTTCTCTTCCAACTGGTGGGTTCGTTCCTCCACTTTTTTCTCGAGATCACTTCTGGATTCTTTCAGCTGAAGGGTCATTTGGTTGAAGTCCCTGGCCAAATCTCCAATTTCATCTTTGGACCGAATATCGACGGTTTGTGCCAATTCTCCCCTGGCTACTCTCTCGGTGGCCTCTGCCAACTTTTCGATCGGCCGGAGGAGAACCCGGGTCAGGATGAGGGTGAACAAAATCCCCATACCGATCACCCCTAAGGTGACAAGAAGAATATCTCTTTTCAATCCATTGATCTGGCTGTCCATTTTAAAAAGAGAAAGACTGATTTGGAGCTTTCCGATCATCTGACCCTCTTTGTCATAGAGGGGGTGACCAATTTGATAGGTCAATTGAGGATCATGGAGCCTTCCTTTCTTCACTGCATGAGCCAACCTCTTACCGAAATTGTCAGAAAGTGAACATGAAACGACATCTTCATTCTCAACGATTCTCGCTGCGACATTTTGTAGAAAGGGCTGATCCGATAGGCCCATCCCTTGTTCGATGAGAAGGCTATAAGAATTGGCTATGGATCTTCCATAAATCTCCCAATGGCTTCGAAAAAGAGTCATCTCTCTTGCGACAGAGAAATATCCGAATGCCGCTGCACTCATCAAGACCAAAAAGAACATGGCGATGATGAATTTGAAGGTCAGACTGATTCGAAAACGAAAAAAGTGTTTAGAAAATTGCTTCATACTCAATGATAGATATTCTCAGCGAATAGAACGAATGACAACGAATTAATCGTATATCTCCTATTCATCGGTTGTGGGTATCGTATCCGTCATAGACAATTGCTTAAAGCGGCTCATAGATGCAATAGGGTTCTTCGGCCATGTACTCCCCGGAGATTTCATAGGCCCTCGCCCGACAACCCCCGCAGACCTTTAGGAACTCGCACCTCCCGCATTTTCCTTGATAGCCGTCAGTATTCCGAAGATTCTTGAAGACTTCGGAATTCGCCCAGATCTCCCGAAAGGATTTTTCTCTCACATTTCCGCAATTCAATTCGAGATAGCCGCAGGGTTGAACCTGGCCAACATGGGAGATGAAACAGAAGGAGATGCCTCCCAGACATCCACGGGTCATGGCATCCAATCCGTGTGTTTTAGGAGTGATCTTCTTTCCCTCCTTTTTCGCCCGCTGTCTTAGGATGCGATAATAGTGAGGCGCACAGGTTGCTTTAAGTTGGAGGGGGACTTTATCAATCTGTTCATAAAACCAGTGGAGGGTTTTTTCATAATCCAGGGCAGATATTTCCTGATCTTTCAGTTCCTTTCCCCTTCCCGTCGGAACCAAAAGAAAGATGTGGAGAGCCACCGCACCCAGATCAACAGCCAGACGGAGGATGTCAGGGATAAGATGGAGATTGACTTGCGTAATGGTGGTATTGATCTGGAATTCGATGCCTCCTTTCTTGGCCATCTCGATTCCTCGAAGAGAGCCTTCAAAGGAACCCTTAACTTTTCTGAAGGCATCGTGTGTTTCCGCAGTAGGGCCATCGATGCTGATGCTGATCCGTTGAATCCCAGAAGCCTTCATCTTTTGGACGATTTCTTCAGTGAACAATGTCCCATTCGTGGCCATCACCATTCTGAACCCTTTTGCCGATCCATACGATGCCAGATCGAAGATATCCGGCCGGAGCAGGGGTTCTCCCCCGGTCAGGATGATGACGGGTTTGCTGAAGGAGGCGATTTCATCCATCACCCTGAAGACCTCCTGGGCTGAAAGTTCTCCTTCGTATGGACCGTACTCCGCAGAAGCGCGACAGTGAACGCAGGCGAGATTGCAGCTTCGGGTCAACTCCCATGCAATCATCCTCAATGGGGGATTGGTGACTGGTGATTCGTGACTCGCGGTTTTTGAATCGTGACTCATAACTCTTAACTCATCACTCATAATTCTTAATTACTCTCTACTTTCCACTTTCCAGTTTTCGGGCTGCCTCTTTGGCAAAGTAGGTGAGGATCAGATCAGCACCCGCCCTCTTAATGGAGGTAAGCGATTCCATCATCACCTGTTCCCCATCCACCCATCCGAGTTGCGAAGCAGCCTTGACTAAAGCAAATTCACCACTGACGTTGTAAGCCGCCACCGGTATATTAAAAGTTTGCTTCACTCGATAGATGATATCCAAATAGGGAAGGGCGGGTTTGATCATGACGATATCCGCACCTTCTTCGAGGTCAAGCCGAACCTCTCTCAAGGCCTCATCTCCATTGGAGGGATCCATCTGGTAGGATTTTCGGTCACCGAACTGGGGTTTCGATTCTGCAGCCACCCGGAAGGGTCCATAAAAACTGGAAGCATATTTTGCAGAATAGGCCATGATGGGAATGTCCTCGAATTGATTTTCGTCGAGGATCTTCCGGATGGCTCCCACCCTTCCATCCATCATATCTGAAGGGGCCACGATATCTGCTCCTGCCCTGGCGTGGGAGAGGGATTGACGGGCAAGAAGATCAAGCGTTTCATCATTCAAAATTCTCCCTCCCTCCACCACACCGCAGTGCCCGTGGCTGGTATATTCGCAGAGGCAGACATCCGTGATAATGAGAATGTCTTCCACTTTTTCTTTAAGCTGCCTCACCGACCTCTGAATGATCCCATTTTCTGCATAGGCCTCTGATCCCAATTCGTCCTTCTTTTCGGGGATGCCAAAAAGGATGATACCCAGAATCCCCAAGGATTTGGCCTCCTTCACCTCTTTGATCAAGAGATCAATAGAGAACTGGAAGTGTCCGGGCATGGAAGAGATGGGCTGTTTCAATCCCTTTCCAGGACGGACGAAAAGAGGAAGGATCAGGTCATCCGGCCTGAGGTGGGTTTCCCGGATCATTCTTCGAAAACTCTCGTCTTTTCGCAATCTTCTCGGTCTATATTGGGGAAACTTCATTTGGCCTCCTTATAAATTTGTCTTTCCCTATTTTCTACAATATTTTAAGGTAATTGTCTATAAATGAAGTGAACTTAAATATTTTAAAACCACCGAATATCCTATATAATTGGTGATGGCCGGTTGGCCTCCCACGCCTGCCTGCACGAAGCCTGCTTGTGCTAAAGCTTCGGCGAAGGAGGGCACTCCGGCGTGCAGGCATGAACGATGAAAATTGTTTGTTGTTTATGGGTAAAGGTTAGGAAGCCAGTTTGGTCTAGAGTCGAAAGATAAAGTAGAGATGACTAATAACATAACCCCTTAACGAAACTGGCATCTTAACCCCAACCCATGAACCAAAGACTTTTATTTTCTAACCAATTTTATTGAGAAACCATCATGATCATTCAAGGGAAAATACCAGAATCAGGGTCTCTGGTGAACATCATCGTTGAGAAAGGAAAGATCATCGAGGTTGGCCCTTATCGAAAAGGATCTTCCTGTGATTTCGGTGGGACTGATCTATACCTGTGTCCAGGTTTTTTTGATCCCCAAGTGAATGGGTTTGCTGGTATGGATTTCAATAGTCCTCGTCTTACCCCTGAGGGGCTTCATCAGGCAGCCCTCTCCTTGGCTTCCACTGGTGTCACTCGCTTTCTTCCCACTCTTATCACCTCCTCCCACGAGAGAATGGTTCGTCAGTTAAAAATTATTGCGGAAGCTTTAAGGAGCGATCCTCTTCTTCAGAAAATGTGTCTCGGGATTCACCTCGAAGGACCCTATATTTCTCCTGAGGATGGACCCAGAGGAGTTCATCTTCGCGAGTTTGTCCGGCTCCCCCAATGGGAAGAATTGGAGAGGTTCCAGGAGGTGTGTGAAGGCTGGATCAAGTGTGTGACTTTAGCTCCGGAGGTGAAGGGAGCGATTCCTTTCATCAAGGAAGCTGTGGCCCATGGAATGGTCATTGGGATCGGACATACCAATGCCTCTGAAGAGATCATTGAAGAAGCTGTTCTGGCTGGGGCCCGTCTCTCCTGTCACCTTGGAAACACAACCCCAAAACCTTCCCTCCACCATCAGAACCCAATTCAAAAACAGTTGGTCATGGATCAATTGATGGTAAGTATCATTACCGATGGGATTCACCTTCCTCATGACGTGGTGAAGAACTATGTTCAGGCAAAAGGGTTAGATCGAATCGTCCTGGCCACCGATGGCATGGCCGGAGCAGGAGCCTCTCCGGGAAAATACACATTGGGAGACTTAGAAGTGGAAGTGGGTTCTGACCGGGCAGCCCGGTGTGTGGGCACTTCTCGTCTCGCAGGTTCTACCCTGACCATGGATTGTGCCATTACCAATGTCATTCGGTTTGCAGGGATTGATCTCGCTTCAGCAATTCAAATGGCAGCAAAAAATGGCCAAAAACTATTTCCAGAAGTGAGAGGAGAAATTATTCCAGGCTATTCTGCCGATTTAGTGCTGTTCACCTATCAAAGGGAACTGGTGGTCCGATCCACATGGATTAGTGGGGAGAAGATATTTTAGAAGTGTGATAAGATGATTTAAGACTTATTGAGCTTCGCAAAAGTAATGCAAAATTATCCATTTTATTACATCCCCCTCACCCTCCCCTCTCCCCCGACTACGGGGGAGAGGGGAGGGGTCTAATGTGATGGTAATCTTCGTTCCATTATTTACGTGAAAGTCAATAGAACAGGAGGGTGAGCTATGAAATCAATTCGTTGGTTATTTATTCTTTCTTTAGGGTTCTTTGTGCTGGGTTGTGCCAAGACGGGAACGCATTCTCTCTACCTTCAATATCAGTCCGTGAAGGAACTTTCATCTCTTCAACAGAAGATTGGCGCTACCCTTGCTTTGGCTCCTTTTAAAGATGAAAGGCCGGACACCTTATATATTGGTCGCCACACCAACTTACAAGGAGATTCCGATTATTTTAAAAGCAATCCCTTTCCATTAGAGAGGGCAATCAAGGAGTCATTATCGGATGGCCTCTCCCGTTACGGGGTGAAACCCATTCCCATTTCCAGTTGGGATGGGAAACCTGAATCTTTGAAAAATTTGGAGACCGATTCTGTACTGATGATCGAAATTAAGAGATTCTGGACCGAGGGAAAGGCATCTTTATTCAAAACAGATGTTAAAACCGTGGTTCAACTTGTCATCCATTTGGGGGTGAAGAAGGAAGGTAAAGTGTTTACAAGAAATGTTGAGGTCGAGAAGGAGATGACCGTGGCCAGGTTGACACCTGAAAAAGTTGAAGCCACGATCAACCAAATTCTGACCGATGTTTTCGATGCCTTCTTTTCCAATCCCTATTGAGTATTCCAAGAGGAGGTAAAAATCATGAAGGTCTTTTCATGGATAGCTTTTTTAATACTCATCGCTGTAGCTATTTTCGCTGTTCAAAATTCAGCCGCTTCTCTTATTGAGATAAAATTTCTCGTATGGAAATTTGAAACTTCCCTCGTCTATACTATCTTGGGGTCAATCGTCTTGGGAATCCTTCTTGCTCTTCTTTTCTGGATTCAAAGGGTTATCGGAGCCTCCATCCGGAAAAAGGGACTCAATAAAGAGATCCATTCGAGTTCATAATAGCTTTCGGGTGAGGAAAGGAAAGGGATGATAATGATGAAAGGGGTAAAGCTTTTTCGGGTACTGGGGATACAGATTTCTTTAAATTATACTTGGTTCATCGTCTTTGGCCTGATTGCCTGGAGTTTGGCCAGTGGCTACTTCCCTTCCTATTATCCTGACCTGAGTCGGTCCGCCTATTGGGTCATGGGATTTTTCGGGGCTTTCTTTCTTTTCCTCAGCGTCCTGGTTCACGAATTGACCCATTCTTACATTGCCAAAAGGGAAGGGATAGAGGTTAAGGAGATCATCCTTTTCATCTTTGGTGGTGTCTCCCAATTGACCAAAGAACCAGAGGATTCGAAGAAGGAATTGAAAGTGGCGATCGGAGGGCCCCTCTCCAGTCTTGTCCTCGCCTTGATCTTCTGGATCCTGTTCAAAACCACCCTCCAGTTGCCTCACCTCATTCTCTTCACCGGTCTCCTGGGGTATCTGGCTTTTATTAATTTGTCCTTGGCCATCTTTAATCTGATCCCCGGATTTCCGCTCGATGGAGGCAGAGTCCTTCGCGCCCTCTACTGGAGAAAGACCGGTAGTCTGAAGAAGGCAACACGTATCGCTTCGGAGACTGGAAAGTGGATCGGAGTAGGAATCATTCTACTGGGTCTTTTCTGGATCCTGACGGGAAACCTCATCGGTGGATTCTGGTTTGTCATCATCGGAATCTTTTTGCGGTCCGCTGCAGAAGGGGGATTGCAACAAGTAGTGATGAAGGGAGCCCTGGAAGGGGTGAAAGTGAGGGAATTGATGAGCCATGGGATCATCTCGGTTGAGCCCTCCCTTCACATTAACCGATTGGTGGAAGATTTTTACCTGACACACAAACACATCACCTATCCTGTCGTCAAGGACGAAAAAATCATTGGAATTGTTACCCTGAAACAGGTCAAAGAGGTTCCACGAGATCAATGGGTGGAGAAAACGGTGAGAGAGGTCATGATGCCCATCCGGGAAGAGATCATGCTCGATCCAGACGGTGAGGCGGTGGATGCACTCCAAAAAATGATTCGGACCGGAGAGGGACGACTTCCCGTGGTCAAAGATGGAAAGGTAGTGGGGATGGTTACCCGAAAAGATATTCTCAGTCTCCTCGAAATCAAGACCGATCTGACGGAGTGATTACAAAATTACCCGCCTCCGCAGAAGACCACGCCTGCGTGCCGTAACGCCTGACTGCACGAAGCGTTTCGGGTCCTCCGCCGAAGGCTTCGGCCACCAGGCGGGCGAAGGCAGGCACTTCGGCGTGCAGGCACGGGCTTGCCCGTGGATGAATGCGTATCAAGCGGGTTACCCTCCGTAGCTTTAGCGAAGGAGGGTTAGCTTCGGCGGGTTCCGCCCGCCGCTAGCGGTGGAGGGGTCGCGGCTTTAGCCATAGGGCTCCACAGGAAAGGGTAGAAGTTAAATCGATGAATTGGGGGAAGGGGTTCAAAAAGAGATTCCATATTCTCTGGGGTGCCCTAAAAAAGTTTGATAACGATCATGGTTTTTTTCTCTCCTCTGGAATTACCTTCAACCTCCTCATCTGCTTGATCCCTATCATCTTATTATTTTTAGCCTTGCTGGGCGCCTACCTTTATAGTTATCGGGAAGTGTTAAACCATATACGACGTTATTTGGAGAATGCCTTTCCCTCCCTCGACCCGAGGATTATGAACAACATCCTGAGAATCATACGGGACCGGAAAATTGTTGGTGTATTGGGTATCGGGGGGTTGGTGTGGACCTCCACATGGGTATTCAGCTCCTTGAGGATAGTGCTGAACATCGTCTTTCAAGTCGAAGAGGGTCGAGGCGTCCTTCGCGGGAAAGGAGTCGATCTTCTCATGATCCTTTTGGCAGGGACCTTTCTCCTCCTCAGTATGGTGCTCACCTCCGTGGTCACCTTTGTCCAAGGTTACCGTTTTAGCCCCTTTCTGAATATGGTCCCGATTATTCGATTCATCCTGAAATACCTCATCCCCTACTTTTTCACTTTTTGGATGTGTTTTTTGATTTACAAAATCATTCCCAATAAGAAAATCCATTTCAGAACAGCTCTTCAAGCGGCCATCTTCACCGGTTTGTTCTGGGAGGTGGCAAAACATTTGTTTGGGTGGTATGTCCTCCACCTCGGAAAGTTCTCTATCATCTATGGCTCTTTAAGCGCTCTGGCCATCTTCTTTCTCTGGATTTACTACTCCTCAGTCATCCTCATCCTGGGAGGGGAGGTCGCCTTTTTATTGGAAAAAGGGAGAAGGGGTACAAATGATTAAAAAAAAACAACGGAAGACGAAGATTGTCTGTACCATTGGTCCGGCGAGCGAATCGCCCCAGGTCCTGGAAGCCCTGATTCAGGCCGGGATGAATGTGGCGCGGCTCAATTTTTCTCATGGGTCTCACGAAGAGCATTTGAGGAAGATCAAAACCATTCGTCAAATTTCTGACCGGTTGAAACAGACCGTTGCCATCCTTCAAGATCTTGCCGGTCCAAAAATTCGGATCGGTGTGATGAAAGAGGGTGGGGTAGAGTTAAAAAGGGGGAAGGAATTTTGTCTAACCAATGAGGTGCTCGTGGGCGATGAGAAAAAAGCGTCCATGACATACCCAAACCTTCCCAGGGAGGTGAAGGCAGGGGATAGAATTCTTCTTGCCGACGGAACGATTGAACTTCAAACCTTAGAAAGTGATGGGAAGAATATCCGATGTGAGGTTATTGTAGGAGGCCTTTTAACCTCTCATAAGGGAATGAATTTCCCAACAGGAACGATTCAAGCTTCAGCCTTTACGGAGAAGGATCATGAGAATCTTCTCTTCGGCATCAAACATGGAATAGATTTCATTGCTCTCTCTTATGTCAAAGAGGCGGCTGACATCGAAGGGGTTAAGAAAATTCTAAAACAGGAGTCAGCCGATATTCCTCTCATTGCAAAAATTGAAAGGAAAGAAGCTTTAGAAAAGATTGATGAAATTATTCTGGTTTCAGATGGGATCATGGTGGCCCGTGGAGATTTGGGCATGGAGACTCCCATTGAAAAGATTCCGAATGTTCAGAAAAAACTGATCCAGAAGGCCAATGCTTTAGGGAAACCTGTGATCACTGCCACACAAATGCTTCGTTCAATGGTTGACCATACCCAACCCACCCGGGCAGAGGTCACCGATGTGGTCAATGCTATTTATGACGGGACGGATGCGGTCATGCTTTCGGAGGAGACAGCCACTGGCCAATTTCCTGTCGAAGCTTTCCAGATGATGGCGAAGATTGCTCAGTCAGCAGAAGAAGAATTTCCTCACCCTCTATTTTTAAGGAGGGAAACAGAGGAGGGGATGAATCTCCAACAGGCGATCACCTACGCTGCCTCTCTGCTTGCTGAGGAAGTGGGAGCGAAGGTTATCATTACCCCAACCGAATCAGGAAGTACGGCACGCTGGGTGTCGAAGCTTCGGCCTCGCCAGCCCATCCTCGCCTTGAGCCAACACCTTTCAACTATCAGGAGGCTCAATCTCTGCTGGGGAGTCTATCCTGTTCTGGTCTCCGACTGGAAGGATACGGATGAGATGTTAGAGAGGTCGAAGAGGATGCCAAAAGAGCTGGGAATGGCCTCAAAAGGAGAGAAGATTGTCGTCATCGCCGGAGTCCCGATCAGTATTCCAGGGACTACCAACCTCATCAAAGTGGAGATCGTGGAGTAAGTCACTTGCCTCAAATTTGCCAACGATTATCTTCCTCTCGCAACGCTTCCTTCCTGAAAGAGTGATTTTCAAATCTCTTCCCTCAATGCAATATTTCAAATAGTAATCAATAACGAGTGGGAAACATTTTTCCCTTTTAACGGAAGTAATTTGGGACTATTGTGAAAATTCATTCCATCTTTGGCTTTCATTAAATAATAATGGGAATTTGAAAAAATTTGTTTGAATTGTCATCAGTTATCATCTGTTTACAACAATTGAAAGGAATGGATGAATTGACTCCATTTGGCATGAGTTTTGCCTTTTTAATAATGAAATTAATTTTAAAGGACAAAGCTAAATGAAAAAAATGATTTTGTTCACAAGTATCTTCTTTCTAGTAATTCTCTTATCAAGCCAAATTACTTCTGGTTACACCATAGATGATCCCGTTCCTGATCGGATAGGTGATTGGAGATTCGAAATCTATGGTATCGATGTCACCTTAAGTGGTAACAGCTTCAATTTTAGTCTATATACTAATTATCCAAAAGCTGGTTATACTGTTGGATCGTGGGCGACATTTGCAGGGGATTTGGCGATTGATCCAACTGGTGGCACCAATTATAAATATGGGATTGCTTTAACAGATCATGACGGATTTACAGCGGGCAGTTTATACGACGTGTCTCAATGGTACACATCTAACCATTATGCACCATCATCTGGCTATAGTTATAATCACGACCAAATAGTAACGATTCAGGCTGGTACGTTTGTCGATAGTGCAACTTCTTTTAGTTGGTTTAATGGGCCTGGGGGCCCAGATTATCACATCGATATTAAACTTGATCAAAGTTTATTGTCGGGTTTTGGCGGTGAAATTGGACTTCATTGGGCATCGGCCACATGCGCCAATGACTATGTCAATGGAACTGACCCCGTCTCCGAACCCTCCACCATGCTCCTTGTCGGTTCTGGGTTGATCGGCCTTGCAGGATATGGGAGGAAGAAGTTTAGAGGTAAGCGATAGAAAGATGTTGTAGAAAGGGGAAATTTGAAGATTGTAGCCTACGAATTCTACTTCCGCGATCCACTAAAAGGATATAAGTTTGTAGAAATACTCCCGGAGAGAAGGAAGGATCCAAAGAGGATAAATAAAGATTCTATAAGGAAATGGGGGAAGAAGATTATAGGGAAAGGCATAGATTCAAAGGAGCTATTTTTCACCCAGGTGACGATTGATAGGGACACGGGTTGAATCATTCATCCCAATACTTCTTTATAATCACCCTGGGCAGTTTAACTAATAAATCATATTCAATTTTCAAAGAGCAAAGGCAGGGCCAGAGATGGTTCTGCCTTTTTTGTATGTTACTTCCTGAAATCCTTACTTCATAAAAGTTTAAAAATTGTTTGGAGAATATGATTTTACCTTCAATTCGTTAGGAGACTTTTATTAGCAGAAGAGGTACGTTATGTCCAGGAAATGGCTTTGGATGTTTCTAGCCACTTCAGCGTTGGTAGTCTTGTCAGGCTGTATTCAACATGTAAGCCCTGCGATGAGAACCCATCTTGGCACAGAAAGAATATTACAAAGAAACTATAAAATCGGTCAAATGCAAGCAGCTTATGTAGGTCAGCCGATAGTAAGAGTAAAGGATTATCAGGTTGAACGATACAGTTTAAACCATATGCTGGCCTCTGAGAATTTTGTCATCTCAGGGGGCCCTGTGATTATGGAGGGAAACCAAAATACGAGCTACCCGATACGAGGAGAAATTACTATAAACAGTGAGACATATACTGTATTGAATCTTCCTGGGAATCGTCCAAGATTGGGAGCGTTGATACGAAAAGATGGAACTGTTCATAACAAGGTTCTCAACGGAGAAGGTATCATGGTTTACTCCTTTACTGTTTCACCGCCTGACTTGAAATTTACTCTGTTAAAAGAAGAGATAATTAATAAAAGCGCTGGCTATGTGAATTATGAGTTAATCTACGGTGGAACAGACGGAAAATCTCTTATTGTTAAATACCGTGAATACACTTTTAATGACATGGCACGGACTCCTTTTTATGTAAATCTCGTTTACGAATCCAGTAAGAGGCGCATTCGCTTTAAAGACACATCTATAGAAATTCATGAAGCCACAAACGAAAAAATTGTTTATACGGTAATTTCTGATGGAATGAATTGATAAAAAGAGAGTGCCTGACAAAACTGACACTTACGTTCGCATGCTCCTTGGATTTATCGTTATCCTCTCCTTTCCACACATATCAATAGCTATTACACGTGCTAATTGTCACTCATTGTATGTGTAGTCCTCAAAAAAGTAAATCAATATTCAATTGTCAAAGATTAGAGGTAGGGTTATTATGGCCCTGCCTTTTTTATTGCATATTTCAAATAGTAATTCTTAACATCCAGAGCTATCTTAGAGTGAACATTAGTAGGTGAAACAAACAACCTCTTTTCTAACTTTCATCTGGAAATCAAGAGGGAATGGGAAAACTTTTTGAAGGCCTGGTATAACAAACTGTGATGAGTTTTCGGTTAAAAAGGATAAAGACGAGGGTGACGCGAAATCTCTTCTTCTCCTATTGATTCCTCAGACTGTCAAACCAAATCAGATTCTCTTTAATCATGTCGGGGATGGGTAACTGGTAAGGACAGCGCGGTAGGCAATCTCCACATTCCGAGCAGTTTCGAGCCTTCTCTATTAAATCTTTCATCCACCCAATCTCTTGAGCATTAGGGCCAAATCGCTTGATGATGGATTTTAGCCCGACCGCAAACTGAATATTGATCTTTTCCGTGCAGGGCTGACAGTAGTCGCAGCGTCTACAGAATTGTCGGTCGAATTCCTTCTTGATGACTTCAATTCGCTCTTTATCTTTCTCAGTTAGGGAATAGCCTTCGGTAAAAATCTTCCAATTCTCACAAGCCTTTTCCAGAGTCTCTGACCCCGGGATGGGCACGATGTTCGCCGTTGAGAGCACAGACCTCAAGGCGGGACCACCCTCTTCAATCACTCCGCCCGAGAATGGTTTCATGGCCAATACACCGATATCTTTTTCCTTGGCCAAGGGGAACACTTTCTGGGCTGCATCGGGTTCTAAGAAGCTATAGCAGGCCATGATGACTTCAAAATGCCCGTCCTTGACCGCCCTCTCCAATACATTGAGGTTGTGGCTTGTAATGCCGATATGATCGATTAATCCTTCGTCTCGTGCATGTATTAACCCTTCATAGGCTCCTCCAGGAGCCATGACCTTCTCGTAATCTTCGAAGTTGGAGACACTGTGAAGATGGTAGATATCGACTTTTTCCACCTTCATCTGTTTGAGGCTCTCCTGCACTTCATTATAAATCTTCGCTGTTTTTACGAGAGATTTTGAGGAAAGAATAACAGGTCTATCTATTTTTTGGAGTGCCAATCCAATCCGGTGCTCGCTGTTCGTATAAGCACGGGCGGTATCCAGGAGGTCTACCCCCATTTCAATCACAGCCCGTATGACGGAAACTGCTTCGCGTTCGCCAACACGTTGTATAGGAATTCCACCCCACCCCAGTTTTGTCACTATTAGATTTGTCCTGCCCAGTCTGACTTTCTCCATCTGCACTCCTCAATTTATATATAATACAAATTACTGCGCCTTTCTATCAGTGAACTTAAATTAGGGATACATCCCTTTTTATTTCTCCCTTATCATCTACCTGTAGTTTTTTGTGTAATCCTTTTTTTAGTTGGGAAGCAGAAATAAAATGGATACCCTGCATCCCTAAAGAAACTGCCACGTCGACATGTTTTTTCATGTCATCGATAAAAAGGATCTTTTGGGGTTCAACGGAAGCCCATTCAATTGCTTTTTGAAAGATCTCGATGGCCGGTTTCTTAAATCCCACCTCATAGGATAAAATCCATTTATCAAAAGCCATCATAATAGGGAATTTCGAAAGGATATAATTAAAGTGAAGGGGATCCGTGTTAGAGAGAAGGCCGAGTCTCACTCTTTCTTTTAAGGAGAGAATGATCTTCGAGACCTCTTGATCTTCTACAAAGATGTCGTTCCAGATGGGGATAAACTCATCAAAAGAAATAGAGAGGTCAAGATTTTGATTTACAGATTGAAAAAATTCCTGAGGGGAGACTTTTCCAACATCAAAATTATTAATTAATCCTTTTTCAATATCGAAGAGGGATGAAAATATTCTTTGGGGATCTTGAAATTCTCTTCTTTGAACGAACGGGGAAAGTTTTTCTGCGATCTGGAAATGGTTGAAAGGAAGAATCACATTGCCTAAGTCAAACAGGAAAACTTCAATGGGAGGCTGAGCCATTTTTCCCACGGGTTTAACCAAAAACTGTAGCGCCCCTATTTATTGGGGGCGAATAGAAATCGTCGGCAATAAATGCCGACGCTACATATTTATGAAATGGGGTTGGGGAGATTAAAATACTCAGCGATGGCCCGGGTCAGGCCGGGGATGGTATATTGTTTTGGCTGAATCCGGGCCTTCATTCCCCATTCCTTTGCCGTTCTGGCAGTCACCGGTCCAATGCAAGCAATGGCGATGCCTTTTAAAAGCTTTTTAAGGTCTTCTTTTTTAAGGAGTTCGGCAAAATGATTGACGGTCGAAGAAGAGGTGAAGGTGATGACATCGATGCCTCCTTCTGTCAGGAACTTCTTCAATCGCTTCGACCCTCCCTTTGGTTTGACCGTTCGGTATGCCTCCACCACATCTATTTCTACGCCCATTTTCCTCAAACCCTTTGGTAGGACATCCCGTGCCTTTTTAGCCCGGGCCAGAAGGATCCGTTTCCCCCTGATCGCCATCTTTTCAAATCCTTTAAGGATGGCCTCAGCGATAAACTCTTTCGGCATATAGTCAACGGAGATTTTCTTTTCCTTTAATTGATTGGCCGTAGCGGGTCCGATGGCGCATAGTTTAAGGGAAGAGGGGAGACGATACTTACCTTTCTCTCTTAATCTTTGACAGAAGAAGTTGACTCCGTTCGCGCTGGTGAAGATGATCCAGTCATAAGATTTCAACTGGTCAATGGCCTGGTCAAGTTCTTTCCAACGAAGGGGTTGGACAATTTCAATGGTGGGGAATTCAATAGCTTCTGCTCCCAATTTTTTTAGTCTGGTCGCAAATTCACCCGACTGCTCACGGGCTCGGGTGATCAGAATTCTCTTCCCATTAAGAGGTTGTTTATCCATTATTCTGTTCTTCAATAGAGATGGATGGGCTGGATCTCTGGTAGACCTCATCGAGGATCTCTTTTGCCCCTTGGCTCAAAAGGACCTCGGCCAACTTGATTCCCAAAGATTCGGCTTCCTCGATGGGCCCCTCCACATGATGTCTGACAAGTCTCTTCCCGTCTATCGTTCCCACCAATCCATCAATTTGAAGGGTGATCCCGACTGTCCGGGCAAAGGCAGCGATGGGGACTTGACAACCTCCTTCCAGTTTCTTGAGAAAGACCCTCTCTGCTGAAACAGCGATCCATGAATCTTTATCATTCAGGAATCGGATCTGTTCTTCGACCTCCCTGTCATCCATTCTTGTCTCGATTCCCAATGCCCCTTGCCCGATGGCAGGGAGAGAGATCTCCGGTGGAATAATTTCTGTGATCCGCTCTTCAAGACCCAATCTTTTAACGCCCGCAAGGGCTAGGACAATTGCATCTAAGTCCATCGTTTTTAACTTCTTGAGTCGTGTATCTAAATTTCCCCTCAAAGGAACCAATTCAAAATCGCTTCTGAAATGGAGCAACTGGGCCTGTCGCCTCAGGCTGCTTGTGCCAATCTTTGCTTTTTGAGGGAGCTCCTTCAATGACCTCTCATCCTTTGAGATCAAGACATCTCGTGGGTCCTCTCTTTGGGTGATCACAGAAAGATGAAGACCCCTTGGAAATTCGGTGGGGACATCTTTGATGCTATGAACGGCGAGGTCGATTCTTTTTTGTAGGAGTGCTTCCTCAATTTCTTTGACGAAAAGACCTTTTCCTCCGATCTTTGCCAGCGGAGCATCCTGAATCTTATCTCCTGTGGTTTTGATTTTGATGAGCGTGACTTTGAGATCAGGGTGAGTCTGGACCAGTTGATCCTTCACCCAATTGGCTTGAAAAAGAGCGAGTTGACTTCCACGGGTCCCGATTCTAAGTTCATAAGGCATCTTCGAGTTTGCTTTCCTCCTTCTCATTCTCTTGCTCGAATTTTTCTAAGAATGTTTCTAAAGATTTTTCCGGCAGTCCAAATAAAGCATGGAGGGCATCGAGGTAAAGGTCGGCCATCGCCTCTTCATTGGTTTGCTTGAGGAGGGTGATAGGCGTGTGAAGAATCTTATTGATGATGGCAGAGGTGAGGGCCTCCAAGGATTTCTTCTCCTTGTCTGATAGATCGGGGTGGAGGGAAAGGGTTTTTTCCAACTCCTTATCTCTGATTTCTTCAAACTTTTTTCTCAAGGCAACAATGGTGGGGGTGACATCGAGAGATCGATACCAGTTGACGAATTTAACTACCTCGTCTTGGACAATCGCCTCCGCTCTCTGTGCCTCCTTTTCGCGATCTTTGATGTTTTCGTTGGCCACTTTCTGAAGGTCATCGATATTGTAGAGGTAGACGTTCTCAATATCCCCCACTTTAGGTTCAATATCTCGAGGATCAGCGATATCAATAAAGAAGATGGGTTTCTGTTTTCGGTCCTTCATCACCTTAGTGATCTGGTCATGTCCAATGAGATACCGGGGCGAATTGGTAGCACTGATTACGATGTCGGTCTTCTTCAAACCCAGCCCCATTTCTTCAAAAGGGATGGCTTCTCCTCTAAATTCCTGAGCCAGTGATACAGCCCGCTCATAAGTGCGGTTGGTCACCAGAATTTTTTCTGCCCCTCCGGAGACAAGGTATCGGGCGGCCAGTTCACACATCTCGCCTGCTCCGATGAGCAAGATGGTTTTCTTTTCGAGGGTCCCAAAAATTTTTTCAGCTAACTCGATCGCAACAGAACTGACCGATACCGCACTGATGGCGATCTTCGTCTCGGTTCTCACCCTTTTTGCCACATGAAAGGCTCGGTGGAGAAGTCGATGGAGAATGAGACCTGAAGTTTTAGCCTGTTGGGAGATATCGTAAGCGCTCTTAATCTGGCCCAGAATTTGAGGTTCCCCCACGACCATTGAATCGAGGCTAGAGGCGACTCGAAAAATATGCCTCACCGCTTCTTCTCCAACATGCGTATAGAGACTTTTTTCAAATTCTTTCAAAGAGATTCCATGATATTGAGAGAGGAAGTCCTTCAAGTCGTGAATGGCTTTTTCTGTCTCTCGTGTGGCCGCATAAACCTCTACTCGATTGCAGGTAGAGACGACCATATTTTCCTTCACAGAAGGCAGGCCATGAACCTTATATAAAGCGTCTTCCATTTTATCTTCTGGAAAGGCCAAGCATTCGCGAATCTCAATAGGTGCTGTATTATGATTTAATCCAACAACAAGGAGTTCCATAGGCCTAAATAATATAAATAAAGGTTGAGGTTAAGGTTGAAGTAAACCACCTAATACAACAGATTTTAATTAAAGCTTTTTCGATAAGGAATTGATTAAAGAGTTTAATTCCTTCCATATCTCTTTGATGAGGTTCGAATATTCCTTTAATTCTGTTGCAGTAAAATACCCCACCTTGTGCCCGTAAATCAGATGACTATTGGTTTCTGCTAATGAGCCTCTTGCATTGTAATAAAATTTTCCATAGCTTTCTTTACCCCGTGAAATAACCTATTTTCCGACTTTCTTCCCCTCACAGCTTCATTTACACCACAGGGTTATGCGATAAGCACCGAAATTCCTGTATTTCACAGGGTGAACCAAACCGGCATATCTTCAAATGAGTTATATTCCATCTTTACTAAACCTCTACCTCAACCTCATATTTTTGTTTCCTACCAATTCGAATAAGTATGAAGTCCAGAGAGAAGGAGGTTCACACCTAAAAATGTGAATAGGACAGCCAGAAATCCCACAATGGACATAATGGCTGCCTTTCGGCCCCTCAATCCAACGGTCAGACGCTGGTGAAGCAGTGCCGCATAGAGAAGCCAGGTGATCAAGGACCATGTTTCTTTGGGATCCCAATTCCAATATCGTCCCCAAGCATATTCTGCCCAGACAGCCCCTGTGATGATCCCCAAGGTCAACAGTGGAAAGCCAAACTTGAGGGACTGGTAGTTCAATTCATCCAAGACATTTAAAGGAGGAAGTCTCTTGGCGATGGCTCCCATTCTTTTTGATTTGAGTTGGTGTTCCTGAATCAGATACATCACTCCACAACAGAAGGTAAGGGTGAAGATGGCATTGCCCAGAAAAGCAAAGATCACATGGAATGGATGCCAGAAGCTCTTTAGAACCGGGGCCAGGGGAAAGATTTCTTTGGGAAGGGCAAAAGCAAAGAACATAAGGATGAGAGCAATGGGAGTGAGAAAGGAACCCAAGACCTTGACCTTATATTTGAGATTGGCGATCAGGAGTATGCCGATGATCATCCATGCAAAAAAGGAGAGGGATTCGTAAAGATTGGTCACGGGGGTATGACCTGCTTCGACATATCTCGTGAGAATGGCCAGGGTATGGGAGGCGAAACCGACGGAGACAACGGCCACAGCTAATTTGGAGAGGGCCTCTTTAAGAAAAATAATATAGGCTAAATAGGCCAACGTCCCAAATAGATAAAGAAAGGAGGCAAATTTAAAAAAATGGATATTCATAAAGAGGTCACTAAAATAATTTGAAGGTTTATTTTTATAAAAACGTCTTTGCGTCTCAGCGTCATAAAACGTCTTAGGGTCTTAGGGTCATTGTGTCCTGGACCCAAAGACACAAAGAACGCAATGACACAAATACTTAATTTTGACCCAATCATTTCAATTTTTATATTTTACCATTTTCTTGTCAATTTGTGAAACTGCCAATTCATCGCCAAGTAGAAGAGGGGATGAATCCAGGGCCTTTTCAGAATCCTCTGATAGATCGAGGAAGTTGAGAAAACCTCCTTCCAGATTCTCCTCATCCCTTTTTCTAATTCTTCTGCAGACATCCGTAAAGGCTGATAGACAACGTTGAGGGAATCGTATTTCTCCCAATCCCTGCAAAAGATCCTTCCTTCTTTTTCCAATCGGAGAAATGAATCGGTCCCAGGATAAGGGGCCATAATAAAGGTGAGGGCCCAGTCGAGTTTCGAATCAATGCAGAAGTCAAAGATTCTTTGGAAGACTCCGGGTTCATCGTCATCCAGCCCTACGATGAAGGTTCCCATGATACCGATTCCCTGATCATGGATCCGTTTGACCGCCTCGGCATACCGGGAGGGCTGGTTGAATCCCTTCCCCATGGCATTCAGGTTCTTTGTTGAGAAGGACTCAAAACCGATATTGATAGCGATGCAGCCACTTTGTGCAAATCCTTCCAGGAGTTTCTCATCAAAGGCGATGGAAACAGGGGCATGGCCATACCAGAGGAGATCGAATTCTTTAAGTAGGGAGAGAAGTTCAAGGCAAAACCGCTTATCCCCTGCGACATTGGAATCGATGACGTAAAGAAGTCTTCTTTTGAGAAAGTAGGGAAGGTCCTTGCTAAACAGGGAGAGGGTCTTTTTTAAAACAGGGTTCATCACCGGCCTCTTTGGGAAGAGGGTTTTGAGTTCCCGCTCGATTTCGCTGATGGGGCGATTGCGGTATCGAAATCCAAAAAATTTTGAGACACCGCAGAAATCGCAGTGGTGAGGACACCCCCGTGTGGTTTCGAGTAACTTCAACGGAAAGTAAAATTTTTCATTGAGAAGACCTCTTCTGGGGAAGGGAAGGTTAGAGGGGTTAATAAATTCACTCCCGACATAAATCCGCTTCATCTGACCTCTTCTCAGATCCTCGATCAGATCTGGCCAGACCTCTTCTGCTTCTCCCATTACCACGGCATCGACATGTTGAAGCGCCTCCTGAGGGAGCATGCTGGCATGGACACCTCCCATCACCACAGGGACCCCTCTCTTTTTAAATTCTTCTGAGATCTGGTAAGCCCGGAGGGCGACAGGTGTCTGGGCAGTAATTCCTACCAGATCCACCTTCTCTTCGAAATTGATTTTCTCGAAGGCTTCATCCACGATCTTCACATCCACTTCAGGTGGTGTGACCGCTGCGATATAGGGGAGGTTTAAGAAACTCAGCCTGAAGAGAAAGGCTTCTTCCTTTTTTCGCTTCCGCTCAGGTGAAATCAAAAGGATCTTCATGCCTCCTATTTAACCCATTCCATGGGGAAGGGTCAACGCCCACCTTCGGCAGGCAAGCCCGCCTGCGGGAGTGAGACTTACTTCCAGCGGACAGGCTCGCCTACGGTAGGTCTAAATGTGGCAT
This sequence comes from uncultured delta proteobacterium, assembly GCA_963820625.1. Classification (GTDB taxonomy): domain Bacteria; phylum Desulfobacterota; class BSN033; order BSN033; family UBA1163; genus CAWGAV01. The sequence goes on along the minus strand of CAWGAV010000001.1, from coordinate 39,713 downwards.
GAATCTTGCTTTAATAAAGGAAGATGAGAATTTCCCGGGATGAATTTTCTTGAATCAAATTGAAGTATTTGTTAATATGATGTCGTTTAAAGAAACGGAAGGAGAGAAAGGGATGGTATTTAATTCATTATGGGGCCTATTTTCAACGGATCTGGCCATTGATTTAGGAACGGCTAATACCCTCGTTTATGTGAAGGGGAAGGGAATCGTCTCTTCCGAGCCCTCCGTGGTGGCCATTCAAAGGGATTCGAGAGGAGAAAAGCACGTCCTGGCTGTTGGTCGTGAGGCCAAGGAGATGTTGGGTCGAACCCCAGGAAACATTTTCGCTATCCGGCCGATGAAGGATGGGGTGATCGCCGATTTTGAAATCACCGGTGAGATGCTCCGTTATTTCATTGCCAAAGTTCACAATCGAAAAACGCTGCTTCGGCCACGAGTGGTCATCTCTGTCCCCTCTGGCATCACACCTGTAGAAAAACGTGCCGTTCGGGAATCGGCCCAGTCTGCCGGGGCAAGAGAGATTTATCTGATCGAGGAGCCGATGGCCGCTGCCATTGGGGCTGGACTTCCGATCACCGAAGCCTCTGGGAATATGGTGGTTGACATCGGAGGAGGGACCACGGAAGTGGCGGTCATTTCCCTGTCGGGGATTGTGACCAGCCAATCCATCCGGGTGGCCGGTGATAAAATGGATGAAGCCATTGTCCAGTACGTTAAAAGAAAATACAACCTTCTCATCGGCGAGCGGACAGCTGAATTGATCAAGATTAATATTGGGACCGCCTATCCCGAAGAGAATCCTCAAACCATAGAGGTGAAGGGAAGAGACTTGGTGACAGGCATCCCCAAAACCCTTGAGATCAATAGTGAGGAAGTCCGGGAGGCCTTGGCTGAATCGATCAATACCATCATCGATACCGTCCGGATTACTCTGGAAGGCACTCCTCCAGAATTGGCGGCAGATATTGTGGACAAAGGGATTGTTCTGGTGGGCGGGGGAGCTCTTTTGAAGAACCTCGATGTTTTGCTCCGGGAGGTGACCAGCCTTCCCATTACGATCGTAGATGATCCCCTCTCGTCCATTGTTTTAGGTGCAGGAATGGTATTAGATAACGAAAAATTGCTCCATACGGTCACGGTCCAATATTGAGATTGATGAGGATACGTGGTTTTTTCCTCTTCCGAAGATATAGCCTTCTTATTTTTATCATCCTCCTTTTGTTGTTTGCCCTTGTCCTGATGTCGTTGAGGGCTAAACAGAAAGAAGGAGTGGAATTTTTCGATGCCCTTCTGATGGAGATTAGTTCTCCTTTCCAAAAAGCTTCTACTCTTATCATCAAGACTGTTCAGGGAACCTTCCAACACTATGTTTTTTTGGTCAACCTTGAGAAAGAGAACAGGGTGCTCAAGCAGAAAATCGCTGAGCTTCAAGAAGAGAACCATCGGATGAAGGAGATGAAGTTAGCCAATGAACGCCTGAGGCAACTTCTTCAATTTCGGGAGAAAAACTCCCCTTCCATGATCGGGGCTGAAGTGATTGGTCAAGATCCTTCTTCTTGGTTCAAGAGTGTGACCATTGATAAAGGGGAAAAGGATGGGGTGAAAAAGGGAATGGCGGTGATCTCACCGACAGGGGTGATCGGCCAGATCCTTAAAACCGCTCCCCATTATGCAACCGTTCTTCTGGTCACCGATTACAACAGCGCCATCGATTCCATTGTCCAGAGAACCCGTGCGAAGGCCATCGTCGAAGGAAAAGGAGAGAACCGATGCCAACTGAAATACCTTCTTCGAGCCGAAGAGGCGGCAGTCGGAGATATCGTCGTGACCTCGGGATTGGGTGGAAATTTTCCAAAGGGATTGATGATAGGTGAGATCAAAAAGGTGGATAAGAAGGGGCACGGCGTTTTTCAATATGCCGAATTGGTACCCAGTGTGGATTTGACACAATTGGAGGAGGTCTTCGTCATCATGGAACCCCTTCCATCTTCCCAGCCCCAAGAAGAAAAGGGAAAGAAAGGGAAGAAAACCAAAAAATGAGACGGATCCTTCTACCTCTTTTAGCAGGCATTCTTTTTCTCATCCTCCAGACGGCATGGTTACCCTCCTTTCCTATTCATCGGATCAGGCCGGACCTTCTTCTCATCTTTACCCTCTACCTGGCCTTTTTATTTCCGCCGATCTTCGGTGGACTCTTGGCATTCTTGATGGGGTATCTCATGGATTTATTTTCTGGAAACGCATTAGGCTTTTACACCTTCTCCAGGCCCCTTGTTTTTTTTGTTGCACAATTCTTCAAAGAAAGATTTTATCTGGAGGGATTTTCCTTCCAATTCCTTTTTGCCTTCGTCTTTGGTATGTTAGAGGGGATTCTCATCTTCATTCTTATGAACGCCCTTCAACCCCTCTCTCTTGGAAATTTTGTTCCCCTGTTTTTCACTTTTCTCCTTCCCCAATCATTTTTTACGGGTCTTGCCACCCCCCTCCTCTTCTGGTTTTTTCAAAAGGGGTCATCGTTATTGTTTCGTCAGCCTGAGAAGGAAATGAAGGAGAGGGTTTAGGTCATGATGGAATTAAACACCCAGAGGATGGAAGACTTCAAAGGAATTTATAAATACCTTGTGGTCTTTGTCGGCTTCGCTTTTTTCTTGATTTTTATCCGTCTGTGGTCCCTTCAAGTGATCAAAGGAAGTGAACTCCGGCGTTTGTCTGAAAATAACTGCATTCGACTCCGTGAGAATCCTGCTGATCGAGGAATGCTCTTAGATCGAAAAGGGCGTATTTTGGCTCATAATCGTCCCTCCTTTGAAGTTTATCTTGTTCCTGAAGACCTGAAAGCTAATCCAGAGGTCCTTATCAAAGTTGGAGAAATGTTAAATATGACTCAGGACGAGATTGAGGAGAAAATAAAAGCCCAAAAACGACGTGCGCCCTTCAAACCGGTGAAGATAAAATCCAATATCGATTGGAATGAGCTGGCCCTCCTCGAATCGAATCGGGTTCATCTCCCAGGACTGATCGTGGATGTCAGACCGAGGAGAGCCTATGATTATGGGGATCTGGCTTCTCATCTCATCGGTTATCTTGGAGAGGTTGATGAAAATGAATTTAAACAGGCCAAGGAGACTCCCTATCGAATGGGTGCCCTGATCGGGAAATATGGAGTGGAGTCTCGATGGGAAAATGATCTCAGAGGAGTGGATGGAGGCCGGCAGATCGAAGTGGACGCCCTGGGAAGGGAGATCAGACCTCTCGGGATCGTTGAACCCTTTCCAGGGAACAACCTCTTCCTCACCATCGATTTAGACCTCCAGAAAACCGCCGAGGAAGCCTATCAAGATAAGAACGGAGCTCTCGTTGCTATGGATCCGAAAACGGGACGCATCTTAGCCATGGTGAGCAAGCCTTCTTTCGGACCGGACATCTTTGCAAGAAACATTTTACCAGAAGAATGGAAATCTCTTGTCGAGAATCCTTATCACCCTCTTCAAAATAAAGGAATTCAAGGGCAATACCCTGCTGGGTCGGTCTTCAAAATCATCACCGCCATTGCGGGTCTGGAATCGGGGATGATTACTCCGAGCACACAGTTCACCTGCACAGGGGCCTTCCATTATGGAAATCGGGATTTTCGATGCTGGAAAGAGGGTGGCCATGGAGCGATCAGCCTCCATCGGGCCATCGTTGAATCCTGTGATTTCTACTTCTATCAAGTCGGATTGAAGGTAGGGGTTGATCTCATTGCTCATTATGCCAATGAATTTGGTTTAGGAAGGGTGACTGGAATCCCTCTCCCTCACGAAAAGCCGGGGACCGTTCCCTCCAGCTCCTGGAAAAAGAAACGATTTGGAGTTCCATGGTATAGCGGCGAGACCCTTTCCTTTTCCGTAGGTCAGGGATATCTGAATGTGACCCCTCTTCAACTCTTGATGCTCATTTCAGGCGTAGCCAATGGAGGAAAACTCTACCTCCCCCAGGTGGTGGAAAGGGTAGAAAATATCTATGGGAACAAATTAAAAGGGTATCCACCTGTGGAATTGAGAAGAGCCAATGTTTCAGAGAAAACCCTTCAGATTGTCCAGGAAGCCCTTCGGGGAGCGGTCAACGATCCTCATGGAACAGGTTGGACTTGTGCGTTGAAGGATGTCAAAGTGGCGGGAAAAACCGGTACAGCCCAAGTCGTCAGAATGCCCGAGAACTTTAAGAAGGGAGATATGAATCGGATGCCTCTAAAATTTCGGGATCATGCTTGGTTTGTCGCTTATGCCCCTTTTGAAGACCCCAAGATCGCGATAGCTGTCCTTGTTGAACACGGAGGATTTGGGGCTTCCGCTGCCGCCCCTATTGCCAAAAAAGTGATCGAAAAATATCTCAACCTTGATCATTCACCTCCCTTGAAGACGGCGGAAAAGGAAAGCGATTCGGATTATGCAGATTGATCGACGCCTCTTCATTCATTTCGATTGGACTTTGTTGGGAATTATTCTCGCCATTGCCTCGATCGGCATTCTTAACCTCTATAGCGCCACGGCAAAGATAGAGATGCTCGGGACCCCGCTCTACCTCAAACAAATATTTTGGCTGCTGATCGGACTGGTGGTGATGGTGGTGATCGCTTTCATCGAATACCGTTTTTATTCGGATTTTGCTTATATCATTTATTCTATTGCCTTGTTTCTTTTAATCGTCGTATTGGGGTACGGCATCATCACCTCAGGTGCCCAGCGGTGGGTCAAAATTGGTTCCCTCTCCTTTCAACCTTCGGAGTTTGTCAAGATCTCACTCATCTTGGCGATGGCAAAGTTTTTCCATCGACCTCCCCATCGAAAGGGGTATTCGTTGAAACAGCTTCCGTTACCGTTTTTCCTTCTTTTTCTTCCGATGATTTTAATTCTTAAACAACCTGACTTGGGGACAGCCATCATCCTTCTCTTAGTTTTTTTCTCGACCCTGATCTTTGTTAAGATTCGATGGTCCTCCTTGCTGACCATTGGATTGGCCGGAGCAGCCGCCGTGCCGCTCCTTTGGAATTTTCTTAAAGAATATCAGAAGAAGCGAATACTTACCTTCTTTAACCCGGACTTAGATCCACTGGGTGCCGGTTACCATCTCATTCAATCAAAGATTGCCGTGGGATCAGGGGGGATCATTGGAAAAGGCTTTATGAAAGGGACGCAATCGAAATTGGGCTTTCTCCCTGAACAACAGACGGACTTCATCTTCTCAGCTCTGGGAGAGGAGTGGGGTTTGATCGGATCTCTTTTCGTCATAGGGCTCTATTTGGCGCTGATTCTGTGGGGGCTTCGCATCGCCGTCCAAGCAAAGGATCGCTTTAGTGCCATCCTCGCTTTCGGTGTGGTGGCGATGCTCTTCTGGCATGTCTTCATTAACATCGGAATGGTGCTGGGGATGATGCCGGTGGTAGGAATTCCTCTTCCCCTTCTCAGTTATGGCGGGTCTTTTATCATCTCCACTCTGATTGGAGTTGGTCTTCTCCTGAATGTCAGCATGAGGCGGTATCTCTTCTGAAAGTCACTTCGTCATTAAGTCATTGGGTCATTGAGTCGTTGCGTCTTCAGGACATAATGACACTACGACGCAAAGACGTCTTTAGAACGGTACATCATCATCTGGTCCGGGGGGGGCTTCTTGGCTCATCTCAGAATCCTTCTCAACATCGGCGGCTTCAGCAGGGGCTCCGGCCGCTCCTAACATTTGCATTCGGGTTGCCACAATTTCAGTCGTCGACCTTTTGTTTCCATCCTTGTCTTCCCATGTTCGGGTTCGGAGCCGGCCTTCAATATAGACCTGTTTTCCCTTATTCAAATATTCTCCACATATCTCAGCTAATCGGCCGAAAGCCACAATCCGATGCCATTCCGTAATGGCGGTCTTCTCCCCTGACCGATTCACCCGATTTTCGGTCGTCGCCATCCGAAAATTTGCGACCGTTGTGCCGTTACTTAAATACTTGACCTCTGGGTTTGCACCCAGATTCCCAATGAGGATGACTTTGTTTACTCCTGCCATAAAATCTTCCTCCTTCGTGTAAACCTAGTAGGGTTCACACCTTGACATGAACTTAGCGTGGTTCATGCCCGAGTATGAATAGATTGGAGTTGATCTCCCAACATGTCTGTCTATCCGCAGGCAGACGTCTTAACTCTTGTGGTATAGGGTCTTAGTTTGACGATATGTCACCTTATCATTTCTAGCCCCTCTTTTCAAGAAGATATTGACCCTTCGACTGCCCCCATGCCATGTTTTTTAGAACATGGGAAAAAGCTCGCTCAGGGTCAACCCCTGCCTGCGGCAGGCAGGCTGAGGCCTCGGCTTGAAACCTCGGCGTGAGACTTCGGCGAGCTCAGTCGAGCCGTTCAATCGAACGCTCGTGCCGAAGGCGGACTCGGGCCTTTAGGTCGGAGAAGCCGAAGGATTGACGTGGTTTAAAATATATTTTAGTCTTTGATTAACTCTCTTATCTGGAGATGGAAATGAAAAAAAGAATCGTTCTTTTGTTGTCGATCATGACCGGAATAGCCACCTTGCTTATTCCTTTCCTTCAGGTTGGGAGGGCTGCTTCTTCATCTCAACCGGAATGTCCTTCCTGTAACTCCTTCGGTATTCAAAGATTTCAGGAAAAGAAAGAAGCCCCTGCTTTTTCCCTCAAGAGTTTGGATGGGAAACAAATCGCCCTGAACGACTTCAGAGGGAAGCCCGTCCTGATCACTTTTTGGGCCACCTGGTGCACTTCGTGTAAAGAGGAAATCCCGTTAATGGAAAAACTCTTCGTCGGAAAGAAGGATCAGTTAGCACTCCTTTTAATTGCCATCGATGGAGAAAGAAAGAGAGCAGTTCAAAAGATTGTCAACGAAAATAAGGTTACCCTTCCTGTTCTCTTACTTTTGAAGGAGAAGGTTATGGACCAATATGGAGTAAGGGGCTGGGTTCCTCAGACATTCCTCATTGATCAAGAAGGGATGTTGGTTGGGAAGATTGTAGGACAAAGGGATTGGAGTTCAGCAGAAGCTTGGTCCTGCATGAAAGAACTATTCGGTCTTCGTTGACAAATGCCATCATTTTCGTATAATAATCCCTGTTTTTCAATTTGGAGCTGGAGCTTCTCGTGAGATATCTTTATAAGTCGGAAAGCATTTCCATCCCGCAAAGACTTCTCTTCATCCCCCTGAGAGAGACGATCATTTTCCCTTACGTCATCGCCCCCCTTTTTTTTCAGTCTGATGAAGCCTTAGCCATCTTAAATAAGGTATTATTGGAAAATAGTCTTATCGGATGTGTCGGCCTCCGTGACCCTTCTGTCAAAGATCCTCAACCCAAGGATCTCCTTTCCGTTGGAACGGTCTGTAAGATTCTCCAATTGATTAAGTTGCCGAATAGAGGGATGAAGATTCTGGTGGAGGGACTTTCAAGAGTTTTTCTCCAAAACATTACCCGGGAAACCCCTTATTTCAAGGCCGATGTCAGTGAGATCAACGAGCATCAAGAAAGGACCATCCTTTCTGAAACCCTTGTTCAGAGCATTGGGACCCTTTTTAAAATTTCCCTGTCCGTAGGGAAACCCCTGCCTGAAGAGATATTGAAGACCCTCGATAAGATTGACCACCCGGGGAGACTCGCTGACCTGATCGCCATTACCCTCCATTTGGGATTGAAGGAACAGCAGGAAATTTTTGAGACCGTCGATCCCCTGGAGCGATTGAAAAAAGTCTTCCATCACTTCAATCGAGAGATTCAATCCTCCCCGACCCGACCTCATCCCTTACTCAATGCTGGAAAAGAAGCAGGGAAATTTCAGAAAGATCATTCCTTTCGTCCTCCCCTAAGAGGACAGAGGGAGGCGCTTGAAGAGGATCCTTATCTGGCTGAAATCCACGAACTCAGGGAGAAAGTCCGAAATGCCGGGATGCCCCAAAAAGTTGAAGAGATCGCTTATAAGGAGATCAACCGACTGGAACGGATGAATCCAATTTCTGCAGAATACACTGTCTCCAGAACCTATCTCGATTACCTCATCACGATGCCATGGGATAAGAAGACAGTGGACAACCTTGACCTCAGCCGGGCTCAGGTCATCCTCAATGAAGACCATTATGACCTTGAGAAAGTGAAGGAACGTATCTTAGAGTTTTTAGCCGTTAAAAAGTTGAAGGATCCCATGAAGGGACCCATTCTCTGTTTTGTGGGTCCCCCTGGAGTGGGTAAGACATCTTTGGGACGCTCCATTGCCCGTGCCCTGGAGAGGAAATTTATTCGTATCTCCTTAGGAGGGGTAAGGGATGAAGCAGAGATTCGGGGACATCGCCGAACTTATGTGGGAGCTCTTCCAGGCCGGATTATTCAAGAGATCCGAAGGGCCGAGGCCTCCAATCCAGTTTTTATGCTCGATGAGGTGGATAAGATCGGTCAGGATGTCCGGGGAGATCCCGCTGCAGCCCTTCTTGAAACCCTTGATCCGGAGCAGAATTTTTCATTCACCGATCATTACTTAGATGTTCCTTTTGACCTCTCCCATGTCTTGTTCATCACGACGGCCAATACCCTATCGCCTATTCCTCCTGCGTTATTGGATCGAATGGAAGTGATCCATCTGGCAGGATATACCGAGGAGGAGAAGGAGAAGATTGCCTTTCAATTTTTGATCCCTCACCAGAAAGAAGAAAATGGGTTGAAAGACACTCCTCTCTCTTTCACTCCAGAAGCGGTTTACAAGATCATTTGTGAATATACCCGGGAGGCAGGGGTTCGAAATTTAGAAAGGGAGATTGCTAACATCTGTCGAAAAATTGCCAAAGAAGTGGCCATGGGAAATACTCCAAGAGAAATCATCGATGAGGCGGCCATCGAGGAGCTTCTGGGTCCACGAAAATTTTTCCGCGAGGTCGCCCAAGAGAGAGACCGAATCGGTGTGGCCACAGGACTAGCCTGGACAGAAAATGGAGGAGACATTATCTTTATCGAGACGTCTAAAATGAGAGGGGATAAAGGACTCATTTTGACGGGATCTCTGGGAGAGGTCATGAAGGAATCGGCTCAAGCTGCCCTCTCTTATATTCGAACGAATGCCCCCGCGCTCCAAATCCCTGAGAATTTTTATCAGGAATGCGATATTCATATCCATATCCCGGCTGGAGCGACTCCCAAAGACGGACCTTCTGCTGGGATCACCATTGCCACAGCGGTCTTCTCTCTTTTAAAGGGAAAGCCCGTCCCTCATGAGATGGCGATGACCGGCGAGTTGACCTTGAGCGGAAGAGTGCTTCCCGTGGGAGGGATTAAGGAAAAGATCCTAGCTGCCCGTCGGGCTGGAGTGAAGACCGTGATCCTGCCTAAAAAGAATGAGAAGAATCTCGATGATATTCCAGACTATATCAAAAAAGAGATGAACTTCATCTTAGTCGAACATATCCAAGAGGTATTAGATCTGACCTTACCTTCATAGGGATTAATAGTTCGGAGTGATGAGTTCGGAGTTCGGAGATTTTGGTTTAAAACTCAGAACTTCGAACTCCGAACTCATCACTTGGGCATGGCACCCTTCAAATCTGGTTTTATCTCCATCCTGGGAAGGCCAAACGTCGGAAAGTCGACCCTTTTCAATCGTCTCCTCGGTGATAAAATTGCGATCGTCGCCGAAAAGCCTCAGACCACGCGGAACAGAATCCTTGGCATCAAAAATGTGGAAGGAGGTCAGCTCATCTTCCTGGATACCCCAGGGATTCACCAAGGACGATCTGAACTGAACCAACGGATGGTCCGAACAGCCATTGTTTCAGGTCGGGATGCAGATGTCCTCCTCTTTCTCATCGAAGCGACGGCTCCGCATGTAGAAAAGGACCAGCAGATGATAGAATCCCTTAAAGGAAGCGGTGGTGTTCCCTTTCTGGTCATCAATAAAATTGATTTGGTGAAAAGAAAAAACCTCCTCCCCATCATGGATCAATATCAAAAACTTCATCCCTTTAAAGAGATACTTCCCGTTTCGGCGATTACCGGAGAGGGGATAAATATTCTATTAGATGAAATTCTGAAAGTCCTTCCCGAATCCCCGCCCTATTATCCGGAAGATATGGTCACTGACCAGACCGAACGCTTTTTGGTCTCCGAAATCATTCGAGAGAAGGTGATCCACCAATCCTATCAAGAGATCCCTTATTCAACAGCTGTCACCATCGAAGAGTTTAAAGAGCATCCTGAAAAAAACCTCGTGGTCATTAAGGCTACAATCCACGTCGAAAGAGATTCTCAAAAAAGGATCCTCATCGGAAAAGGGGGACAGAAATTGAAAAAGATTGGAGAGACTGCCAGGAAAGAAGTAGAACCCCTTTTGGGGACAAGGGTCTTTTTAGAGTTGTGGGTGAATGTAGAGAAAAATTGGACCCAAGACCCCCGTGCCCTGAATCGGTTGGGATATCCATCGACCTTAGGCCATTCCCATTGAGGGGATTCACCTGTGGATGAGAGAGAAACCTTAGGAAGCTATCTTAAGAATCAGAGGGAATCCAAAAAAATCTCAATAAGAGAGGTGGCAAAAAATACAAGGGTGAGGGAACACATCCTCAGGGCCATCGAAGAGGATCAACATGACCTTCTCCCTCCTGTCACCTACGTGAAAGGGTTTCTTTTAGCCTATGCAAAATATCTCAGGCTCGATCCTAATGATGTCCTTCTCCGTTACGAAAGAACCTTAAAAGGGGAGCCTGTCACCCATCCACCCACCCAACCCCCAAAACCCAAACAGAAGATTTCACCTACTCAACCCCCGAAACCCAAACGTAAGATTTTATGGAATACAAAACAGATTTGGGCGGTTGGAGGGGTGATCGTGGCAAGTCTCATCGTTTTTTATTTCTTCTCCCCTTACTCTTCTAAACCCCCCGTTGAACCCATCCCTGAAAAACTTATCGGCGGAGAAAAACCTCCCCTCGTTCCTTCCCCCTCTGTCATTGCGCCCCCCCTTGCTCCAGAAGAAAAACCTGTTGCCGAAGTGAAACAACCCCTCACTTCTGCTCCTCCCGTTACCGCAACCACTTCCGTTCCAGAAAAAAAACCTTTCTCCCTCCAGCTTAAAGCGGTCGAAGAAACATGGGCGAGCCTACAGGTGGACGATCAGCCTGAGAGGGAGATGACCTTCAAACCAGGAGAAGGTATTTCCGTTCAGGCATCGAATCGGATTCGCATGATCCTTGGAAATGCGGGGGGCCTCGACCTGATCCTGAATGGAAAGCCATTGGGGAGGTTTGGAAAGTCAGGGGAGGTTCTCACTCTCACCTTCACCCCCCAAGGGGTGGAGGTGAAACGTCCAGAAAAACCAAAATCCCCATAAAAAGTAGAATGTCAAATTTCAACAGCCTGTTGAAAAAATCTTCTTGATTTCCTTTCTGTCATTCCCACAGAAGTGGGAATCCAGTTTTTTTAACACCTTACGGACTCTCGCCCCCCGCTTTCGCGGGGACAAGTTTACCCCTGTGGAAGCAAGGGCGGGAGTGATGTCATGATCGATTTTTTTAATAGGCTATAAAAGCTCAAAGTTCAAAATTTGATATTTAGGTTTTTAAATTTAGATTTATGGGTTTCACCACTCTGAATATTGTAGGTGGCAATCACTTTGGCCACCAATTTGCCACCCTCATTGATGATCGCCACATCCCCGACGGCTGTCTTGGAACCCTTGTAAATGATCTCAGCTTGTGCCGTTAGTTTCCCTTGGCTGATGGGAGTAAAAAAATTGATCTTGAATTCAATCGTGGTAATTCGATCACTTGGTTTTACCAAGCTGATCAAAGCCATGGCTACTGCAGAATCAGCAAGAGAGGCAATGGCTCCTCCGTGAACAATCCCATAAGGATGAGTCAGTTTTTTGCTAAAGGGCATTTGGATTCTAGATTTTCCATCTTGGATCTCTAAAACTTTCATTCCCAGAAGTCGGTAAAAGGGAGAACGATTGGTCACTTCCCCCACCTTTTTAAAATATTTCTCTCCTTCCATTGGGGAAACCTCCAGCCAATGATTTGATAGCCGATTAAAATCAATAAAATCATACTCCCTCATTTTAAAAATAGCAATCTGATTCAAAGTGAGAATTTAGAGTCAAGAACGAAGAATTGAGAATTGTGAGTTGAGAGTTGAGAATTCAGAATAAACTCATAATTCATAACTCATAATTCAAAACTTTCGACTTGTTCGACGGCGCCTGAGACTTCAAGTCAAAGAGTTGAAAGAGATTTTTGAAAAACCCCAGAAATCGCTGATTACATACCTGCCTACCGCAGGCAGGCTTGATGGGGGAGGATTGAGGTGGGGGTGGACATGGCATGCTCCCCCTCACCCCCGCCCTCTCCCACCAGGGGAGAGGGGGATAATCGGGGTTATTTGGTTAGAAAATAAAATCTTCAATCCAAAAAAAATGTAGGGGAGCCTCTCTGGGGGCTCCTCAAAAAGGCGGCCATAGAGGGCCGCCCCTACGAATTAATAAATCAATTTTCATGGTTGTTGGCGGCTCGTTAGGGGCATGAATGTTTTTCTAACTAATCAAGAGAGCGTAAAGTAGTTTTTCAAGCTCTCTGAAGGGTTGACTTTTTTTAAAAGGGTGATATAAAGGAATGAAAGTTCCAACGAGGAAAGAGAAGAACATGGTTCGGAATCGCGACGAAGATGAAAGGGAGAGGATTTCTTGGAGAGAGATTGATCGAAGAAAAGATCGCAGTCCATACGCTCCCAAAGAAACTCCAAAGGAACAAGTAAGATCTCGTCGTTCCGAATGGGTGATGAAAAAATATCGAAAGGAGGCCGATAAACTTTTCATGGGGAAGAAAGGAACCAAGAAACATCAAAAGGCGCATAACGACATCGATCGTTATCACGGGACAGAACAGTTCGAAACAGCGGTCAAGACCTATTTAGATCAATACGGTCTGCCGGATGACTGGAGCACACTCTCCCTTTTATTGGATTATTCAGATTCGGAGAAGGTTTTACAGGCCCTTGCTGCGATGAAAGATCGCTATGAAACCAGAAGTCCGGTTGAGAAGCAGGGCTTCAAAGCCAAGGTGGACATTTTAGCCATGACCGCCAGTGACAGCGATCTAAGAGATTTTGCGGAAGAGATGCTCAAAACCTTATAGCCTCACACTCACTATCTTCCAATCCTTTAGCATTCCACCTCCTTTAAGTCTTGGAAGATTTTTTTTCAGGAAATTTTTTAAGAGGTTTTAGAGGAAGGATACCACGCCGTTTTTGACGCAGTCGTTCGAACCTTTTTTGCTCTCCATATTTACCCCGTAAGAAAGCCCTGCCATTTATGACAGGATGATGAATTAGATATTTTCAGCTCCTTATGGAGGGCGGGGTCAAAACCGTGCCCTTTCTAACGGGGTTTACCGAATCGTCCCCCTCTTCCCATCTTTCTAAAGAAATCGTGACACGTGGCCCTGCCTACCGCAGGCAGGCGTGATCCGTGTCGGTCACAAAAATGTAGCGTCGGGATTCCTGCCTGCCGGTAGGCAGGTACTGCCGACGGAAAATGCGGAGTGGCCTCCAGTCAATGAAGTTCCCGCAATCAATCTGAATCATCCCCTAAGAAAGGGAAGGCTGAAGGTTTCGACGTTTTGATGGAAGAGAGTTCTTAATATACTTATCCAGAAGGCTCTCGAGCTGACTTTTATCCCATCCCGTATAGGTCTCTTTCCCTTCCACAATGAAAGTCGGGTAGGTCCGGATCCAATAACGCAGGGATTTATAGATTCCGAGAGGAGATTGAACATCAATCAGCTTAATGAGGACACGGTGTTTATAGAGATGATTTAATTCCTGGATCCAATCTGAGAGCTTTGTATACTCCTCTTTTAAATCCGGAGGATACTCTTCCATCTCTTTTTGATAAACCTTTTTATCAAGTCCTGCCTGATCGAAGAGGATTTTACAACGGCGGCAGTGATCAAAAAAGGTGACCACTTTCGTGACAATTTCCAGTTGGATGGGTTTCATGATTTTCCTCCAAAAATTTATAGCTAATCATAACCCAAACATCCAGACAATTTCAAATGAAAGGAGGTCTATTTCGAAGGTGAAGTCCATGGAGGGATTCGGACTACAGTTTATAATACATCAATTCGCGGGCATAGGACTTCACTCTGTTGAGGAGAATATCCTGATCTTTTTTGGGCATCGGTTGAAAGGATTGGGCAATCCGGACATTCATCTCCAATTGTTCGATGGTCTCACAACCGACCACGGCTGTGGAGATCGGTTGGGTCATGGCGAATCGGATGAAGTTTTCTACAGATTCGACTCCAAAGATTTTGATACAGACCCCCCTGGAAAGGGTCTTCATTCCGAGAATTCCCATTCCTTTGCCTTGGGCTTTGGGTAAGACTTCGCTGAAGAAGGACCAATAGTGAGGTTCCGCTGGATTGACGGGCATGAGCACCGTGTCAAAGGGAAAAAGATCAAGGGCTCTGGAGAGGATCGTTGGGTTCCTGTGCCCGGAAATTCCGATGAATCGAGCCAGTTTATTGCGTTTGGCCGCTTCAAACGCCTTGATCGCCCCTTTCGGCCCAAAGATCACGTCAAGATCTTTGGGAGCCCTGACATCATGAATCATCCAGAGGTCGAGATAGTCAGTTTTCATTATACGGAGGGTGGTTTCCAGATGTTTCAGTGCACCATCTCCTGTCCGTTCATGCGACTTGCTGGCAAGGAAGATCTCCCTGCGTCTTTCCTTCAGGGCCATTCCATAATAGGATTCGCTGCCAGAGTAAGCTTGAGCCGATTCAAAATAGGTAATGCCTAAATCAATGGCTCGCTCAATGAGTGGCACTGCTTCCTTCTCCTGGCCAAAGGTTCTCAATATACCTTCTCCACCCAGTCCAAGGATCGTCACCTCTACCCCGGTCTTTCCCAATTGTCTCTTCGGCAGGCCGTTCCCTTCTCTCATCAAGAAACCCACTCCTCATTGGATTTTAGGTATTTTTCATTATCATGAATCGAGGAAGGAATCAATACCCCTTGAAATTATTAGTTCGGAGTAATTAGTTTGCCTGCCTGCCGCAGGCAGGGAGTTTTTAGTTTAAAAATTTTAGACTCCGAACACCGAACTCATAACTCCGAACTGTTTGTCTTAGTCCTTTGTGTCTTCACTTGGGCGAGGCATGTTGGGTCAGACGGCGGGTCGTTTCAGCCACCATGCACCATATGATGTCTAAAGGAAGGTGGGACTCGATCGTGGAATCGAATAGAACACTGATTTTGGGAGGAAATTCCGCATCCCCTTTCCATAGAATATAAGCAAGAGGAACTTTTGGAAAAACTTCTAAGGCAAATCCCTTATCTCCGTAAAGGATTTCACTCCCCCCCAGCTTCTTACCTATCTTAAGAAAGGCCTCTGGATCCTTTCCGAAAAGGTGGATCAACTCTTCCACCTGAAGGCTATGAGGGCCCCGAAAAAATGTAGATCCTCCCTTAAGATCTCTCTCGCTGACCCAGGTGTGTGTGGGTTTGACGTCTTTGGCTTCATTCAAGTACACGAGGACCATCAGATAGAAGTAAGGATGGAGCTCTTCCTCAACGGGTTTATCATTCCATTCCATCCTCAGAATCCTTTTTTCTTTTGGAAGGATCAGGTACCGCAGATTGTAGACCGGAAGCAAGAAGCCTTCTCGGCCAGGATGATAGATGGCCTCTGTTCGATTGCAAACATCTGTTGGGTGAAGTTGGGAAAGTTTATCCCAATGGAAAGGGTCGATCACTGTTATTTGGTCTATCTCCTCTTGCATCATTTCCTCTCTTTTATAATTGAGACAATCATAATTTAATTTTGTTCCATTTTCAATGAATAAGTGGCAAAATAAGGGGCAGAATGATATGACCCAGGAAGGAGAGGGCTTATGGTTCAGAAGAAAATATTGGGAGGCGTGTTCATCTTATCGCTGGTTTTGTTCCCCCAGATTCTCTTTGCACAAGAAAGAGGAGTTATCCAGCCGATGATCTACGGGGAGTTTGATAAACTTCAACTCCTTCCATCAGAAATTTGGTTAATGGAAGGAAGACCCATTTCTGACATCGAACGGGAACTTCTTCAAGTTTCCTATCTCAGAGGCCCCTACGATGGGCTCCAACTCTCTAATGTGGGATGGGCATCTGTTTATTCCGTTCTCAATGAATTGGCCGGGATGGATTTGTCTCACTTAAGAGAGGAGATCAATAGGCTTTATAAGGAATATGCCGAAATGCGGAATAATCCGCCTGCCATTATGATATTGGAAATCATTCCTGAAGTCCGAAGGGGAGTTCTTCCCGTGGATCCTGGGCAAGAGAAGATCAAAAAAGAAGAGGTTAAGTAACATGGGGTTACCTAACCTCTTATCTTCACTGGTGGAGCTGAACGGGATCGAACCGTCGGCCTGTCGATGCGACCGCTCTCCCTTTTGGGTTGTAGACTGAAAGAGCTACAAAATCCCTTTTGCTTTCAGCTCTAACCTTCCTTTAACAGATTTGAAATACCTTTCCCTTGAAGTAGCCTCGGATCGTGTCGCATATTTTTCCTTATAAACAAGCCTCCAAGGTCTCTTACCTTTCGTTGATAAGCTTTTACCATTGTTATGTTCAACAACTCTTTTCTCAAGATTGGAAGTATGACCTACATAAGAAGAACCAGTCGATCCACTCTTGAGGACATATATAAAATAAGGCATGAGAAATGAGAAAGGTTAAATTGGTGGAGCTGAACGAGATCGAACCGTCGGCCTGTCGATCCGACCGCTCTCCGGGCTTATTTTAGTAAATTGGTGGAGCTGAACGGGATCGAACCGTCGGCCTGTCGATCCGACCGCTCTCCGGGCTTATTTTAGTAAATTGGTGGAGCTGAACGGGATCGAACCGTCGGCCTGTCGATCCGACCGCTCTCCGGGCTTATTTTAGTAAATTGGTGGAGCTGAACGGGATCGAACCGTCGGCCTCCTGAATGCCATTCAGGCGCTCTCCCAGCTGAGCTACAGCCCCACTTGGTTCGAAAATAAATTAACATATATAACGAAAGATTGTCAATTTCCTGTCCCGGGAATGTTTAAGATTAGAATTATTGAGCTTCGCATAAATAATGGAACGATTTTTCATTTTCTGCTATAATAAGGGTCATGAGACCCCATGGAACCCAAGCCGAACTGGAAAAGCGCCGGCGACAAGCCATCGAATTGCTGAAGCAAGGCAAAGCAAGTTTATCGGCGGTGGCGCGTTGGGTGGGAGCATCGAAAAGTTCAGTCTCCCGATGGTACCAAGCGTATCAGAAGGACGGCTCCAAGGCTCTCCGGTCCAAGGAGATTCCTGGACGTCCTCCGAAGCTGTCGGCGGTTCAAAAAACGAAACTGGAGCAACAGTTGTTGAAAGGTCCCTTGGTGGCCGGATATCGGACCGATCTTTGGACCCTGAAACGGATTGCCCAGGTGATCCAGAAACAGTTTGGCATTCAGTATCACCCCAACCATGTTTGGAGATTGCTTTTAGGGATGGGGTGGAGTTGCCAGAAGCCAGAGCGTCGCGCGTTACAAAGGAACGAAGAGGAGATTGAACATTGGAAGCGGTATCGCTGGCCGCATATAAAAAAACGCCAAAAAACATGGGGCCCATCTGGTCTTTCTTGATGAATCCGGTTTCCTGCTCATTCCAAACATTGCCCGGACTTGGGCGCCCAAAGGGCAAACACCACTGTTCTATCATCTTTACAAACAGGATCGCATCTCGGCCTTCAGCGCCTTGTCGGTTTCCCCGAAGAGAAAACGGTTGGCCCTTTATCTTCGGTTTCGGAGTCGAAATCTCAATGGGTTGGATGTGCGCTGTTTTTTGAAGGATTTGCTCAAACATCTGAGAGGACCTGTGTTCTTGTTGTGGGATCGGGGACCGATCCATCGGCGCAAGGAGGTAAAACGGTTTCTTTTTGAACATCCAAGAGTACATGAGGAGTACTTCCCGGCCTATGCTCCCGAGCTTAATCCGGCCGAATATGTCTGGAATCAGACTGACCGTGCATTGGCCAACAGCGCACCGGAGAGTTTGGGCGAACTTAAAAAGATGCTTCGAAACTCGAAACGAAAACTGGAGAGATCGCAGAAACTTCTTTGGTCGTGCATTTACGCTTCTGATCTCCCATGGACTCGATGAACAGTTCCATTACTTATGCGAAAGTCAATAGTTCTGATGTTGGAGAGTATGAAGAAAGGAATCGAACCTCAGAGGCTCGGAAAGTTGGCCCCGGAAGAAATCTTTGACTATTTCGCAAATGAACTCTTTGATAAGACGGATAAAGAAATCCAGAAGTTTTTCCTCGAGACTGCTTTCCTACCGAAAATGACCGCTAAAATGGCTGAAGAACTGACCAATCTTTCCTCTGCGAGTAGCATCCTCTCTACGTTGAACCGGAATAATTACTTTACAGAGAAGCGTTTTCAAAATGAGCCTATCTATCAGTATCACCCGTTATTCAGGGATTTTTTGCTGAATCGCGCAAGGGAAATATTCCCCTCAGAAAACCTTTCCATGTTACAACGCCATGCCGCCCTGCTTCTTGAGGAAGCTGGTCAGACAGAAGCTGCCATTTCCCTTCTCCGTGAAGCCGCTGACTGGGAAACGATTATCCATTTAATCCTGAAACATGCCCCATTGATGATCAATCAAGGAAGATACCCTCCCCTGGAAGAATGGCTGGAAAAAGTTCCGGAGGATATCATCGAAAATAATCCATGGCTTCTGTACTGGATGGGTACATGCCGCCTCCCCTTTCATCCTTCGCTAAGCCAACCCTACTTCGAGAAGGCCTTCCAAAGATTTAGGGTTGAAGAAAATGCAGCAGGGGTATTTCTCGCGTGGTCAGGTATTGTTGAATCCATAACATCTGGTTTCGAAGACTTTAAACCACTCGATCAATGGATTTCCGTGTTTAAGGAATTGATGCAACGCTTCAAAGGATTCCCTTCCGAAGAGATCGCGCTTCGGGTGACAACCAATATGTTTATGGCATTGTTATACAGACAACCTCAGCATTCTGAGATCGAGGCATGGACAGAGAAAGCTCTTTCCCTTGCAGAAGCCTCTTCAGACATAGGGGAAAAACTTCGCACCTTAAACCGTCTGGCGCAGTATCTCATGTTCATGGGTGATTTCCGAAAAACGATGCTCGTGATGAACTCTTCACAGCAATTGGCCCAATCGAGGGATGCCCCTCCAGTCGCTCTGATACTGGCCAAATACGTAGAGGCTACATATTATAGCCAAATAAGATTGCATGAAAAGTCTCTAAAATCTGTATTCGACGGACTCGAACTATCCCGAACTACGGGTATGCATGTGTCAGACTTCGCATTGTTAGGGGCAGGGGTATCAAGCGCCCTGATGGCGAATGATCCTACAATAGCCGGAAAGTTACTGGAGGAAATGGCTTCACACTTGAGAGAACAAAAACCCTGGATGAAATGCTTTTACCATCTCTTGAGAACGCAAGAAGCTTTGCTCCGGGAAAACCCGGAGGAAGCCTCTCTTCATGCCGAAATGTCTTTGAAACTGAGTATCGATGTGGGATCTCCTCTCAGTTCGCTTTACTGCCATCTGGTGAAAGCACATGTGATGAATCACCTCAGAAAGGAAAAAGAAGCGACAAAACATCTTACAGCCGCCGTAAATATTGCACGGCAGATAAAAAGCAAGATCTTCCAATTTTGGGTCTTACTGGCTAAGTCACTGTTTGCTCTCGATCAAGGGGAGGAAGCTCCTGCCTTGACATCACTACGGGAAGCCTTAGGTTTCGGTAGAGAAGGCGGCTATCTAAACACATTCATTTATCAATCCTCTACCATGGTAAGGCTCTGCGAAAAGGCACTCGAGGCTGGCATAGAAGTGGAGTATGTGCAAGATCTTATTCGCAAGCGCCACCTGACTCCCGAGAAGCCACCTCTCCATTTAGAGAACTGGCCATGGCCTGTAAAAATATACACCCTGGGAAAGTTCGAATTGTTTAAAGACGGAAAGCCAATCCAATTCTCCAGAAAGGCTCAACAAAAACCCCTTTCTGTGCTGAAAGCATTGATTGCCTTCGGAGGTAAAGAGGTAAGAGAGGACCAAATTAGGAGACGCCTTCTGGCCTGACGCTGATGGAGATATTGCTCATCACTCTTTTGAAATGACCTTGCATCGCCTCCGGAAGTTAATCGGACATGAGAATGCGATACAGTACCGGGAAGGTAGGGTAACCCTTGATCCAGGATATTGTTGGGTGGATGTTTGGGCCTTCGAGCGTATCCTCGGAGGAGTTGATGGCAAGCAGAGAGAAGGATTGATTGAGACTGCTGTTTTGTCCACCCAAAAAGCTATCAAATTATACAGGGGGCCTTTTCTCGCTGGTGAGGTAGAAAAGAGCTGGATGGTATCTATTCGTGAACGTCTTAGGCGTAAGTTTCTAAGGAATGTAAGCTGGTTAGCCAATTACTGGGAGCAGAGCGAGAATTGGGAAAAGGCAGTTGAATGTTATGAGCGGGGGCTTGAAGTAGATGATCTTGCAGAAGAACTATATCGACACCTCATGATGTGCTATCACCACCTGGGTCGCCAGGCTGAGGCCTTGTCAGTTTATAATAGATGTAAACGAACTCTTTCTGCATCCCTTGGCATTGAACCCTCCTCCGAAACAGAAACGATCTATAGAACAATATTTACTCAGAAACGGTGAACCGTTTTCCCCTATCCCCGTCTCCTCCGATCCCCCTTTTCTGATTTTTTATTTCTCCTTTTCATTTTTTATATGAATCTGTGAGTTATTTGTGAGTCTTTTTGTGATATCCACTCCCATTAAAGGGAGCGAAGCTTGTCCACACCAGTCTTTTCTGTCGACTACATCGTTCGTATATACCGTTTTGACAAGAAAAACCCCCATCATCTGGTTGGCGTTATGGAAGAGATAGGGGTGAAGGGAAAGAAAGCTTTTACCAATTTTGACGAACTCTGGGAGATCGTTATCTCTTCGAAAAGAATTAGCCAGAAGCAGAAACAAAAGAGAAAGGAGGTGAAATAAAGAAGAGGACAAAAAGTTTCCCCCTCTCCCCACAGTGGGAGAGGGTGGGGGTGAGGGGGCTATATACTACGCTCTTTGCCCTATGCGTTTTTATTAAAAACAAGGAGGTGTATCATGTATTTTAAGAATGCATGGAAAATGGCAGTTATCATTCTGTTAAGTCTGGTGGTGTTCATTCCAGTTGGGCAAGCCCAGCAATCTTACGACATCACTGAGTGCTATTCCTTTACTGGCCATACAACATTGTCAGAAGTTCCAGATCTAACAATCGTAGGCTTCGATGGAAAAGGTATCGTCCGGAGCAATGTCGAGAACAAAATCTTTGATAACTTCACCCTCCACTGTGCGGGCATTCGCCGTATAACAGATGGCAAGGCGGAGGCTCATGGTTATTTTAAATACTTGGACCCTGATGGGGACTTTTTCTTCATGGAAGGAAAGACAGTCGAGGGGGAAGTCATCATGAAGTTTCTATCAGGCACTGGCAAGTGGAAAGGGATCAAGGGCGAAGGGAGAATCAATGTGATCACCCGAGGGAAGCGGATTACCCCTGATACAAATCAAGTTTGCTACCGACACACAGGAACATTTGAATTGCCGAAGAAATAGGCATTCGAAGGCCAAAGCATTCTCCCCTCACCTTTGCTCTCTAACTTAGGGCTATGGGTAAGGTGAAGGAGAAATTACGTCCAAATACCCTTTATGCAAGGGTCTTTACCTGCTTACTGTAGGCAGGGCCTTTGGGTTTTAGGAAAAAAGGAGGTGTAATATGATTTCCAACAAAAGATGGATGATGGAGGCAATAGTTATTGTTTTTGGTGTGGTCATGTGCATTTCAATTGCACAAGCAGAGCCTTTCGACATCACGTTCTGTGGTTCTACCACGACCACACAGACAGTCTTAGAGAGCAAGGAATTGACAATCACCACCTTCGAGGGCAAAGGACCTGTCCGAAGTAACCCCGAAAACAAGGCCTTCGATAACTGCAGTTATCATCTCTTGGGTGTTTCACTCCAGATGGCAGACAAGGTAACCAATTTCGGCTATTCCAGATACATGGATTCTGATGGGGACTTTGTCGTCCAAGAGAACCTCCGTTCCCCCGATGCCACAGAGGGAACTTGGAAATTTCTGTATGGGACGGGCAAATGGAAAGGAATCAAGGGTAGCGGCAAAACAACAGTTGTCATCCGTCCTAAACCAATAGCCCCCGGGACCAGGCAAGGTTGCCTCAGATCAACTGGAACATTTGAACTGCCCAAGAAATAAGGGAATAAAATAGAGGGACACTCCTCTATTTCAACAGGAGTGTCCCTTTTACCTTTCTATTTTGCTTTCTTGTGCTGAATCTTCCCTGTCAGCTTTCCAAGCCAATCCTTGACTTTAGATTTGTGAATTTCCACTCAACTTTTCATTAAAAAAATTTCCTCTTCAACTCCTGTTGACTCCTATCTAATAGTTTTATAGACTACACTCCTATAGGGGCCTTCATTATTCCCCTTCAAACCAGCTAAATAGGATTGAGCATGATGAATGTTTTTATAATCATTTTGGGTATCATTTTACTGCTTGGGTTGCTTTATTATGAGAAAAAGAAAGACAGAATGCCTTTATTAATCGTAAAGTTCATTCTTTCATTGCTCTTCGTCATAACCGCGCTACTGCAGCCTCATTCGGTTCCAGCCTATTATCATTATCTCTTTATTGGTTTGATTTTTTGTCTAATCGGCGATGTGTGTCTGGCTCTGCCCCAGGAAAAAGCGTTTATGGGAGGGCTGGTCGCTTTTTTGGTTGGGCATGTTTTTTACATCTTTAGTTTTTTATCTCTCATCCAAATCTCCTATTGGATTTCAACGGGGCTGTTAATCATATTTGGTATGAGTGCTTTTATTTTTTTCTGGCTGCGTCCTCATTTAAGGTCCATGCTGATTCCCGTTTTGCTTTATATCCTGGTGATAACCATAATGGCATCTGGAGCCTGGGCGGTTTTTTGGAAATCCCCCTTCCAAATTTCCGGAAGGGCATTCATCTTAGCCGGATCTTTCTGTTTTTACTTCTCAGACCTGTTTGTCGCCCGGGACAAATTCATAAAAGAGGAATACCGAAATCGGCTCCTCGGCTTGCCATTATATTATGCCGGGCAATTCTTGTTGGCTTTTTCTATAGGTCTTTTGAAATAAGAGGAAGGTTGTTCTGAAAAAGGTAACGGGTCCTGCTCTTTCTTAAAAAATATTTCCTCTTTAATATCTGTTGACTCCTCCATACAGGTTTTATAGAGTGCTGTTATATCAAAGGAATGTTTTTTTAGACAAATTTAGTCACTTTAGCTCACTTTAATCACCTTAGCTCACTTTTTTTGGTTATGAGCAAGATAACCCGTCCCACTCTGACAAGCGTTTTCCCCAGGAAGCGGCTGTTTGGCCTCCTGGACCGCATGCGGAAACAGCCAATGATCTGGGTCTCAGGACCTCCTGGTAGCGGGAAAACCACCCTCGTTAACAGCTATCTCAAAGCCCGCAAGATTCCCTGTCTTTGGTACCAGGTAGACGATGGAGATGCTGATCCTGCAACCTTTTTCTATTACATGGGGCAGGCTGCAAAGAGAGCTTCCCCACGAAAGCGAAGGCCCCTTCCTCTTCTTACCCCAGAATATCTCCAGGGTATCACTACATTTACTCAAAGGTATTTTGAAAATCTGTATAGTCGATTAAAGATCCCCTCTGTCCTTGTTTTTGATAACTATCAAGAGGTCTCAGCGAATTCCCCATTTCATGAAGTGATTTTAAATGGGTTATCCAGGGTTCCTGAAAAAATAAATGTCATACTGCTCAGCCGACGCGAGCCTCCTTCAGTTTTAATCCGATTACGTGCTAATAATCTGATGAATGTCATTGGATGGGATGAACTCTGTTTAACTTTAGAGGAGTCGAGTGCGATCATTAAGTTAAGAACGTCGCAAAAACTACCCAAAGAGACAATCCAACATTTACACAATACAACGGAGGGATGGGCAGCTGGATTAGTGCTGATGTTGGAGAGCATGAAGAGAGGAATCAAACCTCAGAAGCTCGGAAAGCTGGCCCCGGAAGAAATCTTTGACTATTTCGCAAATGAACTCTTTGATAAGACGGATAAAGAAATCCAGAAGTTTTTCCTCGAGACCGCTTTCCTACCGAAAATGACCGCTAAAATGGCTGAAGAACTGACCGATCTTTCCTCCGCTAATAGCATTCTCTCTACGTTGAACCGGAATAATTACTTCACGGAGAAACGATTCCATAATGAACCCATATATCAGTATCATCCACTCTTCAGGGAATTTTTGCTTTCCCGTGTGAAAGAATCATTCTCGACCGAGAGCTTGTCTGTTTTATGTACCCGCGCAGCCAAACTTCTTGAAGAAGCAGGGCAGACAGAGAGTGCCGTTTCGCTTCTCCGTGATGTGAGCGACTGGAATGAAATGGTTCATTTAATCACCAAGCATGCTCCACACATGCTGGCCCAAGGGAGGCATCGTCCTCTTGAAGATTGGTTGAACAGCCTTCCCATCGAAATCCTAAAGAGTAACCCCTGGCTTCTTTACTGGTTGGGGGAATGCCACCTGCCATTTAACCCTTCACATAGCAAAGCCCTTTTTGAAAAAGCCTTTGAAAAGTTTAAGGATCAAAAAGATACGGCTGGAATGTTTCTGGTCTGGCCGGAACTCGTTTTCTCTATATGGATGGAGTCAAAGGACTTTTCACTCCTTGATCGCTGGATTCTCGTGCTTGAGGACTTAATGTGCGATGCCAAGGCATTCCCCTCTGAAGAGATCGGACTTCGGGTGGCTTCAAATATGTTGTTGATTATAGTTACCAGACAACTCTGGCACCCGAAACTTGAGATATGGGCAGAAATGGCTCTTTCACTTGCTGGAGTATGTCCCAATATCTTTGATAGGATGAATGCTTTATTCCGGGTAGCCTTCTACAGAATCTTCTTCGGTGAACTAAAAAAGGCCATGGTCGCTATTGATTTATTAAGGCAATTGTCTCGAACTCCAAATGCTCCACCTCTGACCCTTATCATGGCCAGGGTTATGGAAGTACTATACTACAGGTATGCTGGAATGCATGAGGAGTGTTTGCAATCCGTATCTGAGGGGCTGGAATTATCACAGGAGACAGGTGTTCATGGCTTTGATTATTGGTTCTTAATATATGCCCTAACGAGCGCCGTGAATGTTCAGGATTGGAAAGCGGTTAGAGAGTTTATCGCGAAAATAGATTCGTCCGTAACCAGCTTCACGGTGTGGAACAAATCGACTTATCATCTCATTCGAACCAGGGAAGCCTTGTCTCGAAGAGATACAAAGCAAGCCTCTTTTCATGTAGATATGGCCTCTGAGTTAATTACCAATGTGAAATCTACTCTTAGTATCGTTTTTTTAGATGTGGCCAGAGCCCATGTGATGCACGAACTCGGAAAACATAAAGAGGCTGAAGATCATCTTTCCCATGCTTACAGTATCGTTTCCCAGACATCGAATAATTATATGAAATTCTTAATTCTATTGGCTAAAGCAAGATTTACCTTCGAAGAAGGAAATGATTCATCAGGCCTTTTATCCCTCCAGGAAGCCTTTGCTCTGGGAAGGGAGGGGGGATATGTTGAAACCTTTATTGATCACCCCTCAACTATGGCCATGCTCTGTGCCAAAGCACTCGAAGCTGGCATTGAAGTAGAATATGTTCAAGATTTTATTCAAAAGCGAAACCTGATTGCAGAGAGACCGCTATTCCATTTAGAAAACTGGCCCTGGCCTTTGAAAATATATGCTTTAGGGTATTTTACAATTTTAAAAGACGGACAACCTATCCAATTCAACAGAAAAGTTAAGCAAAAGCCTTTGTCCATGCTTAAAGCCCTGATTGCATTTGGGGGCAAAGATGTAAGGGAAGACCAGATCATGGATGCCCTCTGGCCTGAAGCAGATGGCGATATGGCACATCAATCTTTTGCAACCAACCTGCACCGCCTCCGCCAGTTGCTTGGATATGAAAAAGCCATACAACGTCAAGAAAGAAAACTGACACTGGACGATCGATACTGCTGGGTGGACGTTTGGGCATTCAGTAGCATCCTCGAACGAGCAGACGCTCAGTGGAAAGAAGGAAGAATAGATGACGCCGTTTCGCTCATGGAGAAAGCAATTGAGATCTACAAAGGACCTTTCCTGGCTCAAGAGATCGAGAAAACCTGGAAAATATCTCTGAGTGAACTCCTCCGAAGCAAATTCCTAAGAAGCATCGAAAAGTTAGGTCAGTACTGGCAGGAAGGTGATCAATGGGAAAAGGCTTTAGATTGTTATCTCAAGGGGTTGGAAGTGGATGACCTCGCAGAGGAATTCTATCAAGGTCTCGTAAATTGTTACCACCGCCTTGGCCGAATAGCCGATGCACGGGCGGTTTATCAACGATATCGAAAAACAGTCTCTCCCCTCGGGCTTGAACCATCCGCTAAAATCGAAGCCCTCTATCAAAAAATATTTACTGAGAATCGGTGAAACGTTCCCGCCATCTCCCTTTCTCCCCATCTCTTTATTATTCTTCCCCTTTTCTTATTTTTCCTTTTCTCCGAACTCCGATCTCCTAACTCCGAACTTTTTTCTCATTCCATCGAATCTGTACCTAATCTGTAATCTCCTTCATGATATGAGTGTTGCCCAAGAATTTGTTATTTTGCATTTTTTTCGATTATGCATTTAGCCACCTATATCGTCCGCATTTATCGTTCAAAAAAGGGTAAACCCCGAGGTCTTTTAGGAGTCGTAGAACAAGTTGGGGTAAAGGGAAGAAAGGCTTTTACAGATTGCGATGAACTTTGGGAGATTATCGGTTCCTCGAAAAAAATAAGACTCATAAATAAAGAGAGAAAACCCAACTTTATTAAGCAGTAAAACTAATCTTAGGGGGAAGTTATGAAGGGAGATTTTCAGAAGATGCCCATACGATGGCTCTAAGGGGACCTAAAATCTCTTTGGAGCCATTTGGTCTCATCCCCTAAAAATAAGAAACACTTCAATTTGGCAAGAAACTTACATAGAAAAGAAAGGAGGATGCCGATGAATACCAAGATTTATTCTCCAAGCCGAAGGGGATTTCTTAAAGGTTTGGCAATTGGGGCAGGTGGGTATGCCATTGGTTCTTTGTTGATCCATCCAAAAGAGGCCATAGGGCAATCTATACAAGGCAATTTGGAAAAAGTTCCAATGGAAGCCCGTTGGAGTATTGCTGCTGGCGGACACGCGCGTTTCCAAATGAATTTGTCAAAGATAATTTTTGATAAAGAAGGACGGGAGAAATTTCTCGAGTATACGAAAAAAAACTCCCCAATAATAGGGGCTCGGGGTAAGGGACTTGGAGACCGCTTTGGTTTTACTGGCACTGACGCCAAATCAGTGGCCGCTATTATCCCAGCCGCAATCACTATTTTCTATGGTCCTACACAAAAATATGAAATTGAGGAAGCTACTGCGGAAAAAGCAAGGGTGAAATGCCTTGAATGTGCATTCTGGAATGCTATGCAAGCCCAAAAAATTACTGACGATCTTTGTTCTGCTCATTCACATTACTATTGGGAGGGTTTTGCCAAAGCTATAAATCCAAAATTAACTTCAACACTTGTTAAAGCCAAGCCTTTAGGCGATTCGGTTTGTGAGTGGGTTATTGAGCTCAAGGCATGAAATCGGTTTGCTGAAGCGCAGCAACCTTTTGATATCACTTACTGTGCCTCTTCGACCATGGCAACAGTTTCAGCAAGCGTGGGGTTGATAGTTTTAAATCTGGACACAAAATAGGCAAATTGGGGACGGATTCAAATTCCAAATCTCTTTTGACAGTCTGGAATTTGACCCCGTCCCCAATTGGATTTATTTATTTTCTTTTTTGTGCTGGATCTTTCCTTTTAACTTCCCAATCCAATCCTTGAAACTATCGATAACGGTTTTCCCTTTCACGGTCAGCTTGGTTTCTGCGGTTTGTTTTGAAATCATGCTCTCTACCTTCGCCGTATAGACACCCTTTGGAATGGGGGGTTGGCTGATCACAACCACATTCTGAAATTTTTCATTAAAAGTCACATCAGCCCTCAAAAACTCCATAATCTTTGTTAAGGGTGGTACTGTTGCCTTGAAAGTTCCATTCTGTTGAATCGGGGCCTCAGCCGCTATCACCTTTGTCTCATTTGGTCCTGTAAGAGTGATTAATACAGAATCCCCAGGTTTTGTTTGAAACCCAGATCCCTCAAAAACGATATTAGTATCCCTCATTTTAACCACTCCAAGACGAATGCATTCAGGATTCACAATCAGTTGTGGTCCGGAAACAGAAGGATCAAGAGTTTTCGGCGGACTTGCGCAACCCGAAACGGCAATCAAACACATGAGAATCATTAACCCCGGAAGATTAACTTTCATTTGATTAGACATTTCAATCTCCCCCCTTTCATTAGCTTGAGGGTTCGAGGATTCCAGGAGTAAAGGGTGTAGCGTCGGCATTTATTGCTGACGGATTTCCCCGCCCCCAGTAAATGAGGGCGCTACAAAGATCTAGAACCCTAGGCCCCTTGACCCCTTACCTTAAACTATTGCCTCCAACAATCCTTCCACCATTGAAGCAGCTTCTGCTTTAGGCAGACAATATTTCATTTCTGTGAACTTTTTCCTGAATTGAGAAACTTCTTTAGCCATGGGCCGGTTCTTCAGGATAACCTCCGCCATATACTCTGCTAACGGAGCAAAATCATCTTCTTTCATCCCGAAGCGGGTCATTTCTTGAACTCCCATCCTCAGGCAACTGGCAGTGGTAAAGGCCTCGTCATCCGGTGCACCCTGATAATTGACAATGATGTTGTTCTCCTCCAGTCTTTCGGCCATCATCGGCCCTTTCCCGTAACCAACCCTGACAATGACCTGATGCGTTTCCGTATATCCAATTTTGGAGTCTCCTTCTACCGTTAATCCTCTTTCTTTTAAGAATCGAGCAAAGGCCTTAGCATTTGCGATCACCGCTTTCTGATAATCGGATTTGTAAGCATTCATTTCATAGGCGGCAAGCAAAAGGCCTACCAGTGTTCCCAAATGATGGTTGCTCACGCTTCCGGGAAAAACCCTGCGAATAATCGCCTCCCAGAGCTCCTCATATTCCGTCCCCTCTGACATGTTACTTGAAATGAGCCCTCTCTGAGGCCCGAAGAAAGTCTTGTGAGTAGAACCCGTGACAATATCCGCGCCTTCTTTAAAGGGCTCCTGAAAATAAGGTCCGATCAATCCCAGGACATGAGCCATATCATAAAGGAGGACCGGTTTTGGATTCATGTTTGCGGTCATTTCAGCAATCTCTCTCAAAGGCTCTTTATAGATCACCATGCTCTTGCCCAGAACGATTAATTCAGGTTTGTGTTCTTCCAAAAGTTCTTTTGTCTTCTTAAGATCAATCCGATAGGGATCTTCTTTTACCACTGGAAAAGGAATGGCCGCCGGCTTCTCGGTCATCGGATCATGAGCAACAAAGTCTCTCAAAGCCCCCATGGGCTGGGCGCTCAGATGACCTCCCCTCCCGATATGATGGTTCATCACCTTTCTGATCCTGCGAGGCTCGCTTCTCCGGTCCAAACGGTTGAGGTAATCCACAATCCCGCTGAAGACAGCGGTATTGGCCATCTGACCGCTGATCACCCTCGCTTCAACCTCTGAACACCCTATGAAGCGCCGAAGCTCATCTGCGACAAGGACCTCAACTTCTCCGATCAATTTGGTCCCTTGATAATAAAAGACATCGCTCTCCCTGAAGGCTTTCATCAACCTGTGTTCAGCGTATCGGCAGGAAGGATCTGCGATGGTAAGAAGCCTGACGAGAAGAGAGGGAGTCGTTTCGGAAGGGATAAGATTGAAGGTCTCTCTCTGCCTCCAACGGGTGTTCTCAACAACACGATTGACCAGATTCTCAGTTAACTCCTTTAAATTTCCTGCCACCACAGGTTTTTTCTTCGGTTCCTCTATCAGAATAGGATGGGCATAAGGCGGAGCTTCACTGGAAAGATGCCTTTCCACGATCACACCTTCAAATTTCTTTCCCCGATGAAGAATTTCTATTCTATGCCCTTCCTTCAAATCCGAACCGATATATGCAAGTGCAATGGACCTCATTCTTTTTTCATCTGTAGGTTCTGAAAGGATTCCCCGATCCGAGAAAACCCAATGGGGAACCATTGTTCCGCTCGTAACGTGACCTACCAGTTCTTCCTTTACAAAAACCTCATAGCCCTGTCTGGCAATCCCCTGCCCGGTGATGGTGATCGGGAACATCCTTTTGGGCACCAACTGCCTCTCTTTAGGAGGCAAAGGTTTCCCACTCTCTCTTGCTGTCACTTCTTCGAATTGCCTTTTCAAGATATCCTTTCCGATGAATTCCCCTTTTAAACGAGAAAAACTCATTGCCAATCTTGCTGCCGAAGGCACTGCATAAATGGGGATTTCTATTCCCTGTGGGTCGAACCCCAATTCGTGACCGTAAAGAGGAAGTCCCGCTTCCAGTCTTAGGGTGTCCCTCGCTCCTAAGCCTACCGGAACAATCCCCTCTTCCTCTCCAACGGCAAGGATCCTTTCCCAGATGAGCCTCAGCTTCTCAGCGGGTAAAAATAATTCGAAACAGATGGGTTCACCTGTATATCCCGTTCTTGAGATCGTTACCTGGACGTGCTCTCCCTCTAACTCACAAACCTTTAAACGGTTTCTCCATGGATCAGGAAGTTTGGTATAATCCTCTAAAAGAATCTTTTCCAAAACCCTCTTGGTGTGAGGACCTTGTAATGCGATCATACCGATCTCATCGGTCTTATCCTCAATCACCATATTCTTGAACCGTCTTTTATGATCGAAGAACCAATTCCAAACTTTCTCTTTATTCGCCGCATTCACAACAAGGAGATAATTTGTTTCCAGAGAGGGATCCCCTTCTTCCAATCGATAGAGGTAGGCATCATCCATCGCACCTCCTCCCTCATTCTGGATCAAAGTGTACTGGGCCACACCAGGATCAAGGGCCATCACATTGTTCGTTAAAACATGTTGCATAAAAGGAATGGCTTCCATTCCGCGAATCAAAAATCGTCCCATGTGGGAGATATCAAAGAGACCTCCAAATTTCCTCGTGCCTAAGTGCTCCTCAAGAATTCCCCGTTCATAGGCGACAGGCATCTCCCAGCCAGCAAACTCAATCATCTGCCCGCCGTGCTCCTTATGCCATGAATAGAGCGCTGTTCGTTTTAAATCTTTTGGCATATTTCAACTCCTATCATTTCCATAATATTGCATTTTTCTAACATAATCTATGTAATTTTTCACGATGCACCAGGCAATACTGGTTTGGCCGCAATGATCGCAGAATGCTGGAGGATTTGGAGAGAATGGAATCCTAACTTTTGACTAAAAGTTAAGACATAAGGAAGAAGGTTTGAAGTTGAACCTCTGCCTTTCCTATTCAGTTTCTACCAGAAAGATTACGATGCTTCAATAGTAAGTATATCGAAGATTTTAGGGACTCTACGCTTAAAAACATAATATCCAAGCGCCCAGAAAAGCAAAATAAATATAATTAATCCCAAAAAATTTAGACTTGTTACCATTAGTTTTGGGTCGGTTAACCATGCAATTAATCCTATTAATGGCGGGAGTAGAAATAAAAATAGGAACGCAAAAATCCTAAATTTTTTCCCCTCCAAAATGATCATGTCCTGGATTATTTCTGGAATTTTATTCCGCTGGAAATTTCCGCCACCTTGAACAGTCCCAGTGAGTGCAACGTCCTCGGATGATGTTCCAGTATGATAGAGTTGTACGACCCCTCCTTCCAGGTAATCTAAGTACTCAAAATCAATTCCGACAGCTGATTTATCTTCTGACACATTTATTACTATATGATTTGCTTGATGAGTTTGGTAAAGCAAGCCCGCGTCAAGGATTTTAAAACCTTCCTTCACCTTTATCAAAAGAGGATCTGTATTAGCGATATCAGTTCTTTTGATGGTTTGTTTACCGCCATTCCAAAATCCCACTCTGGTCGATGTTAGATTTGGTATCGGTTCTCCGCCGTATTTTATCTCCAATCCTTCTATTTTACTTACGAAATTGTGTATCAGTTTCGAACTCCCTAAAGTATATTTTGGCTTTTTATCCTTTTTACTTTTAACGTAGAATAGTATTGCTAATATGATTCCTAAAAAAGCGAGAAGAATGCTCAAAACATTAACCCAAGGATTATTTGCTAACCAAGCACTTATTTTTCCCATAAGATAGCCCTCTCTAATGATTTATGACCTCAACCATTCCATTCTTAACACTTTCCTTGATAGAATTTCTCATTGTCCAAGACAACGTAAAATATAATCATCTCCACAACCCCTTTCTATTCTCCCTGGCTTCCCTGTAAGCTTTCAAAAACCTCTCCTGGTATTTCACATTCGGAGGAATGGTCATGAGGTTAGCGTACCCTATTTTACTACTTCCTCATTTAACATTTATTCATCGAAGAAATCGCTTTCATTTAGACTTGCGGGGCAGTTCAGATACACTTCTGGGACAATGTCGTCAATAAGTTTCAATAATTTGTTAAGGCCACTTAGCGAATCTTCACATCTTTCAAGAAAAGACGAGACAGAGTCATATTTTGGCAGACCGTTAGTACTGTCCCAAAGGTACAATTGCGGAGCCTTGGCATCATAATAATACTGTGCTCCGCTTATCAAAATAATCGACAACCAATTAGGGGCATGTTCATAGACAAATTTTCTAACTAAACCTTTAGGAGATTTCATCCCCCCTTCAGATAGACGTTTCATAAGGCTGGAATTTTGCGTTTCCAACGCCGAATTACTTAGTTCAACAACTTGTTTCAAGTTATTTATCCACCCTTCCAGTTTAACTCGCACTTCAATTGCCCACCCAGCTTTTGGCAACATCTCAATTTGCATGGTTTTTGTTGATAATTCTATACTTGACTGAGCCCTCTTTAATGACTCTCTGGTTAAATATGTTTGATAGGCAACAACCGCTAAGGCTATTATGGTAAGGAAGAGTGTAAATAGTGTTATGGCTTCTGTCAGATTCACAGTAGACTTCCAGCAGGAAAAGCCCTCCGGCATCCCCTGACAGAAATATCTAATGGCATCGAAAAACTTTCCTGCTTTCCATAATTCCATAATTTGTTCGTAGTGGGCAGTCATCGTCTATTCCTTTTCATCTCCCTATCCCTCACCATCTCCCAAAACTCCTCTTTAACGAATACCCCTTTCTCCGCAAGTAACCTGGTTAGGATTTCCTGTAGATCACCTGGGACATTAGGAGTTCTTCGTAGGGGACGATCTATTCTTGCTGAAGACGAATGGCGACAGATTTCTCCTCTATACAAGAAGGTATTTTCGGTAACTCCTATAATTGGCCAACATAAAATGAGCAACTTCGGGGATTGATGCAAATCTTCTTAGAATCGCTTCAATTTGATCGTGAGGTATACGATTTAGAGACTCCTCTGCAAAAAGTTCACTCAGAATCTCGTGGTCATTTTTGTTAGGATCAAGCTGCTTGATCCTTCTGCATTCACTAAAAATAAAGGTCTCCAACTCGCTGTTACTGGAATATGTTCTATAAAGACTCTTCAGGGCCTCTTCTTTATTCCATACAGCGATATCAAACAACTTAACCTCTGTTCCAGTTTTCGGACATTTATATATTTCCTCTGGAACCCACTCTTTCATAATGAGCTTCTGCTTGGGGTCGCAACAAGGACAATACGGGAAATCTTCAATATAATCAGATTCTGGATAGATTTTCCACCAGACTCCAAAGTGGGTGACGAAACGGCTTTCTCCCTTGTTACCAGGTGGTTGGGCAACAAGGTTAAGCTGTTTGCGTTGTTTGAAAACAATTCGTAAAACAGCCACCAAGAGTATAGTTAAAATGACAAATGGTGTAAGTATATAGTCTGTGGGTATACTACGAACCCACCCCTGGAACTTTTTAATTGTATTTATCGCATAAATGTAACCACCAGAAAGAACAAATATTAAGATGAGACTTCCAAAATGATTAAGTATCCCCTTCCACATTTCCCAAACACATTTCTTGACCCAACTCATTGGGACCTCCACAACCCTATCTTATTCTCCCTTGCTTCCCTATAAGCATTCAAAAACTTCTCCTGGTATTTCACATTGGGAGAATTCTATTTTCCTTTCTTTTCAGAGTCTTTTTTCTTTCCCACCTCAACAATGCTTTCCAACCTTTTTCCACGTTCATATCGAGTGATATACCAGTCCTTAATCAGTATTTCGATAAGATTAATTAATTGGGATGCTTCGTCTGGGTCTACATCAACGATCAGATTAATATCCTTTTCCATATGGGCCCCGATATTCCCTACTTTCCTAACAGCATCAATAGCCTTCCATGTCAGGGGATCAACCTTTCCCTCTATTGCTTCAATTTCTTCTTTAAGGCTGGCCTTCGTAACTCCCCAAAAATCTCTAATCATTCCCTGAAGGCAACGTCTTGATAAAGTAGCCGAAGCTTTGGGGCTAAGGTCTCTAATCAAGCAGGCCTCCAAATAATCATCACGAATGGGCTTTGGAATATATTCTGGATAGACTTTAGCCTGAGATGGTGGGATAAGTCTCCACCCATTGATAGTATCGCTTAGTACCCAATTGTTATATTGGTTTTGAGATAACTTATAGAGAGAGACGGTGAATGTAACTTTTTTACAATGGGGATTCGGACAGACAAGAAATTGAACAACCGCCCGTTTGAACCCTTCGGCATTTTCAATCATAAGATCAGTACTGCCAGTATGAAAATTTTCTTTTGAGATAATGACCTTATGGTCACAAAACGGACACGTCCATCTAAAAGGTTCCATTATTTCACTCCTTCCTTGCAGTAGTTCTAACTATCAAAGCTCAATTAATACAACCCTTCAATACCAATTAACACGATAGAAGTCAATATAGGTCAATCGAGAAACCTTTTCCAGTTCAAAAGCTAAGTTTTATTAACGGAGGGATTTCAAGACGACAACGCTACAAAACTGAACTGAAGGTAGGCTAAGCACTACATTGTGACGGGCTATGGGTAGAACGTACCGGACAGCTATGGGATGGGTAAACCTAAAATAAATATCTCCGTTCGAAAAGAAGCTTAATTAATATCATTCCCCGATGATCTTGACAAGCACCCTTTTTCTTCGCCTGCCGTCAAACTCTCCATAAAAAATCTGTTCCCACGGGCCGAAATCGAGCCTCCCTTCTGTGACCGCAACAACGACTTCTCTTCCCATTACCTGCCGTTTCAAATGGGCATCGGCATTATCCTCCCCAACATGGGTATTCGTGGTCAAGTTCCTGTTCTTTTGGCCTCGCGGGCGGGTCCGTCTTTCGGCAAGACGAACCAGAACGTACTTCCTTTGTCGACTTCGCTCTCCACGCCAACGGAGCCACCGTGGGCCTCCACGGCCAACTTGCAGAATGTGAGCCCGAGCCCCGTCGAGTGCTTCTGTCGATTGGCGCGTGCCTCAACCTGTCCGAACTTCTCAAAAATCCGCTCCTGGTATTCCGCCGGGATCCCAGGACCGTTGTCCCGCACCCTCACGCATACACGATTCTCATCCGGCTCGATACCCAACCGGATCCAACCGTCGGAGGGGGTGAACTTCAGCGCGTTTCCCAGAAGGTTCTGGATCACACGGAAAATGAGATCCTTATCGACAACCACGGTCACGGGTACAGGAGGCGCATCCAGACTCATCTCCCGTGCTTCTTTGAGTGACTCCATGCCAGACATGAGGTCGGCGGCAATACGGACCAGATCACACTCCACAAGATGGAGTTTCATTTCCCCTGCCTCCATCTTGCTCACATCCAGCACAGCGCTGACCATGTCAATCACTGCTTTTGTTGAGCGCTTCGCTGTTTGGAGATACTCGAGGCCATCTTCCGTGAGTGTTTCCTTTTCGAGCGCTAACGCCAAGTCCAAGAAACCGGAGATCCCAGTCAGCGGATTGCGCAGATCATGCACGATCATATGCACCAGGTTGTCCCGCAGCTCTTCAAGCCTGCGCAGTTGCTCATAGTTCTCCTTCAATTTGCGCCGCTGACGCTGGAGTTCCAGATGAGTACTGACCCGGGCACCCACCTCTTCAAACTGGAACGGCTTGGTCACGTAGTCCACGCCACCAACGCCGAAGGCCTTGACCTTGTCCATCGTCTCGTTCAGAGCGCTGATGAAAATGACCGAGATCTCTCTCAGTTTTTCGTCAGCCTTCAGCCGCTCGCACACCTCATAGCCATCCATTTCCGGCATCATGATATCGAGAAGGATAAGGTCAGGCGGGTCGTTTTTCGCCGCCTGCAGGGCGAGTTTTCCGCTTGGCACCGGCCGGACCTTATATCCCCGTTCCTTAAGCATCCCAGTCAGCAATTGAAGATTCGCCGGTGTGTCATCGACGACGATAACATTCGGTACGTCCTCACGACTCGTTCGTTGTTCCATTAGTCGTCCCTCCGGTTGGTAGTAGGTCGAGCAGTTTCTGGTAGTCGAATCGCTCCGCCAGGCTCCGCAGCCCATTGGCAGCGCGAGCATCGTGAGTCGCGGCCTGCTGAATCAACTCCAGCACACGATCCAAGTCCGCATTGATGGTGGATTCGCGGATCTGACGGACTAGTTCACCCGGGAGACCGGTCAATGACTCCGACGTCAGTGCTTCCAATGCCTCCGGCTTGGCGGCCACTGATACAGACTCCTCCGCATAAACGTACTTCACGCCCAGCAACCGCCCGATTTTCTCGAGCAACTCGGTCTCCCGGAACGGTTTCGAGACGAAGTCGTCGGCGCCGGTGGCAAGCACCTCCTGCCGCGTATCCTCAAAGGCGCTGGCGGTCACGGCAATGATCCTGGCATCCTTGCCGCCGACACTGGCGCGGATGCGCCGAATGGCCTCGTAGCCGTCCACCACAGGCATACGCAAATCCATGAGGATCAGGCTGGGATTCCACATTTCGAACTCTTTAACCGCCTCTTCCCCGTCGGCCACTTGCCGAATCTGAAACCCAACAGGGCCAAGCATCTGGGAAAGGAGCTCGCGGTTGTCTTCTTTGTCGTCGGCAACCAGCACCCGGTACTGCGGCTGTCCGGGCTGGAGCCCTGTCACGCAGCGTGATTCCGCCTTCACGACCACGGCCGCCGGGTCCGCTTCTTTCAACGCGATATTGAACCTGAAAAGGCTGCCCCTGCCCACCTGACTGCTGACCGTGATGTCCCCGCCCATCAGCCGTACGAACTCACGACTGATAGCCAGACCTAACCCTGTGCCGGTTCCCGCCTCGCGCCCGGCCTGCGTCTGCTCGAAGTGATGGAACAGCCGACCTATGTCTTCTGCTGCTATACCCGGGCCGGTGTCCTCGACTTCGGCCAGCAGACGAAGTTCTTTCGTCTCCTCATGCAGGGCACGAACGCGCAAAATGATCCCACCTTTCTTGGTGAACTTTACGGCATTCCCGAGGAGGTTGATGAGCACCTCTCGTAGTTTGCCCTCATCGGACATAACAAAGCGTGGCACCTCGCCTATGCGCTCCACTGAGAACTGGAGATTCTTCGCATCGGTGCGCAGCCGGAACATCATCTCCAGATCGTTGAGCAGTGCGTGGAGATCGAAGGCAGTCGGGTTCAGGGTCACTCGACCGGCCTCGATCTTCGATATCTCCAAAATTTCGTTGATCAGCGCCAAAAGGTGCTCTCCGCTCCGGTTGATGATGTCAAGCTGCTGTCGCTGCCGCGGCGTGACCGTCGGGTCGCGCTGCATCAATTGCGAAAAGCCAAGGATAGCATTCATCGGAGTGCGGATTTCGTGTGACATGTTGGCAAGGAAGGTGCTCTTAGAACGGTTGGCGCGCTCGGCTTCCTCTTTAGCCTTGTGCAGGGCGGCCTCCAACTCCTTCTGTTCAGTGATATCGAGTGAGACGTTGGCCAGAAAAAGCGGCGCTCCAGTAACCGCGTCTTTGATCATGAAGCTCATTGTGTGCACGTCGGTCAACTGCCCGGTCTTGAGGTTTAGGTATTGCAGGTCACCCTCCCATGTACCATTGTTCATCAGTGCTGGCAGGAGTTCATTTTGAACCTTCTCCTTTAGGTGATCAGGTATAATCTGCATGATATTGGTTTGTTCAATCTCTGCGGGAGATATACCCAGCATCTTGGCGCCGGCCTCGTTGAGGAAGACCATCTTTCCGTCGAGGGTGGTCAGGTTGACGAGTTCGCTGGAGTACCGAACCACCGCTGCCAGTTTCTGCAGTTCCTCCTCCGCGCGCTTTCGTTCAGTGACGTCTCTTAGCGTGCCCTCAACGCCGATTGGCTTTCCAGCCAAATCAAAAAGGATGTGTGCATTGGCAGAAGTATAGATCAGACGATTGTCTTTCGATTTCAACCGAAGTTCATAATCAACGACCTCTCCCTTTTCTCGGATTGCTTTCGAAA
Source organism: uncultured delta proteobacterium (assembly GCA_963820625.1). Taxonomy (GTDB): domain Bacteria; phylum Desulfobacterota; class BSN033; order BSN033; family UBA1163; genus CAWGAV01. Next base: position 1,082 of record CAWGAV010000001.1, on the reverse strand, counting down.
GTCTTATTCTATCTTCCGGATTAAAATAGACCTCTCCAACATATTTGCCAATCAACTCTTCACGAGGAAATCCTGAATATCTTTCTATGGATGGACTTATGTCAATAATGTTCCCCTCATTATCAGTTTGATAGAATATATCTTGAACATTTTCGAATATTTTCCTATATTTGTTTTCGCTCTCCCTCAAGGCTTCTTCAGCTCGCTTGCGTTCGGTGATATCTTGAGCCACATACACTATTCCTCGAATTACCTTGTTGGCGTCATACATGACCGAGGCTGAAAGCAGAACGGGTATTTCCCGACCATTTTTTGTCAGGTATGTTTCTTCAATATTACTGACGTGGTTGTCTTTCAACATGGTCTTCATCCATGGATCTTTGCCTGACCCGCTCCCTCCGAAAATCGTTTCAACCGGCCGTCCGACAAGTTCCTTCTCTTCGTAGCCTAGAAGCACACAGGTAGCTGTGTTTGTTCTTATGATTTTATTGTCCGGCGAAACAACGATTAACGAGTTAATCATGCTCTTGATGATGTTATCCACGTAATCCTTTGAAACGGTCGTCTTGTCCAGGTCTTCAGCCATCTGATTAAAACCTTCAAGCAACATCTGAACCTCTCCCGTAGCCTTAACGGCAATCCTGGTCGAGAGGTCGCCTTTAGCAAGCCGGGCTATGGCATGGGCAAGCTCAGTAATCGGATAAAATATTATCTGTCTTGAGACAATAAACACTACTGCAGCAAGCACAATCGCTACCATTACATTCAGAACAAGTACAAACAGTACAGTTTTCACAATTTGTTGATGAATATTGTACCGCGACATGCAAATAGTAACTTTGCCGATGGTATAGGTGCCTGTGAGGATTGGAATAGAAAGTTCTGTAATAGCCTCTTTATTCCTGATGGCTGCTATAATTTCTTCAACCTCACTCTTTTTTGACAGCCCTGCAAGTATAACCTTTAGTCTCGGTGACCGATAGTTAATACTGGCATATTGAGAGGTCACAAGGTTTCCCTGTGCATCATGGATAACGATATACATAATGTCTTCATCTTTATTTGCTTGGCTCACAATTGAA